>JAPLBF010000032.1 GCA_026392825.1 Actinomycetota bacterium | reverse complement strand
TGCCGTGGCTTTCCAAGCGGTTGGAAGTTTCCTATCTTGGGCACAACGCCAAGATGATGCACCCGCGGATGCTTGGATTGATGAAGACGAAGACGAACTAGAGGATGCCTAGGTGTCACAAGAAGGATACATACCCGGTACTTGCAATTTAGGAGCTGGTGAAATTAGTCGCCGCCGCATGGTTGCGGCAATTGGTTTTGTTCTTTCTCTCTCAGCGTTTACTGCGCTTGTAACAACCAGCGCTTCACGAGAAACTAGATTTGGAATATTTGTTCCTTTATTTGTTATGACTATTGGTTGGGTGCAATCCCGAAAGAAGTTTTGTCTAGCTTATGGATTTACCGGCACATTTAACTTTGGAAAAATGGGAGAGATTTCCCGCGTTGCAGATCCGGCTGATCGTGCGGCAGATCGCCGAACCGCACTCGCTATTTTTGGAAAAAGTGCTCTCTATGCGGCAGCTTTAACCTTGCTTGTCGTAGCTCTACCTCTTTAACGAATCGCGACCCAAGCGGCACTCGCTGCCGGCAAAGTTAACACTCCATTTAACAAAGTGATCTCGAAGTTTGAACCTAGCGCCAATGTACCCACAGTTGGAATTTCCAAAGCGGCAGAGCTGGTATTCAAGTAGACAGCAAACTCTCCCCGCGCGAAAGAGAGCAACCCTGTCTCCCCGCGATCAACCCATTCGATTTCGCCAGCGCCTACTAAATTATTTTTACGAATCTTCAGTGCACTGCGATAAAGATTTAAGGTGCTCGCAGAATCTGCGTGCTGTGCATCGACCGAAAATTCGCTCCATTCATTCGGTATCGGCAACCAGGGTGAGCCAGAAGAGAAACCAAATGGTGTTTTATCACCGCTCCATGGCATTGGCACGCGCGCACCGTCACGTCCTTTCTGTACACCTTTAGTTCTAAAGAAAGATGGATCTTGGCGAACGCTATCTGCCAATTCTGCATCTGGTAATCCAAGCTCTTGACCGTTGTAGATGTAGCAAGAACCTGGCAGCGCCATAACGAATAAGGCGAGTGCGCGAGATGCATTTGCACCGTGGCGTGATGCGACACGGGGAGTGTCGTGATTACTCAGCGCCCAAGTTGCAGGAGCATCTACCTCACTTAACATTTCTAATGTGTCACTGATGCATTTAAAGAGATAAGTAGCAACGAATGGCGCCACCAGCAGGTCAAAATTAAACACTTGCTGCAGTTCATCACTTCGCACATATCTCATTGCACGCACCGGGGGATGTACCCAAGCTTCGGCAACCGCCATGATGTCTCGATTATATGAGTCGAAAACTTTTCGCCAGTTTCGGTAAACGGCGTGCACACCATCACGGTCAAAGAATGGAACGCTCGCTAATAATTCACCGCGCTTCTCAGCTGACATTTGAGCGTCTAAACGCAAGGCATCGCTTAAGCCTTGTGGGTCATGGTGGTCAACCAAAATATTTTCTTTAGCCAATCCGTGTGCAACATCTATACGGAAACCATCGACACCTAGATCAAGCCAGAACCGCAGAGTCTCTTCGAAATCACTTGCCAGATCTTTGTTCTCCCAATTTAAATCTGGTTGAGATGAATCAAAGAGGTGCAGGTAGTACTGAGAGGATCCATCTGCGGTTTTGATCTGTGTCCACGCAGGACCACCAAATAATGAAATCCAGTTATTTGGCGGAGTTCCATCTGGTTTTGCATCATAGAAGTGAAAGCGATCGCGTTCAGGCGAGCCTGGTTTAGCTGAAATGGCATCTTTAAACCAAGGATGCTGATCTGAGAAATGATTTGGAACAACATCTACCAGAACGCGTAACCCAAGTTGATGTGCACGCACGATCATTGCGCGCGCATCTTCTAAATTTCCAAATCGTGGGTCAACATCTCGTGGATCAGCCACATCGTAGCCGCCATCTTTATTGGGAGATGTGTAGAACGGGCTCAGCCAAATTGCATCAGCGCCAAGTGCTTGCACATGTTCTAAATGAGAGGTGACTCCTGGCAGATCGCCTTCACCATCACCGTTGCTGTCAAAAAAAGAGCGTGGATAAATCTGATAGATAACAGATTCTGACCACCAGGGCTTATCTGAAATCATCCCTTGACGATAGACGAGGCGATAGAGCGCTCCAAATGAAAGGAAATGTAACTGGGCGCATTGTTATATCGCTTTTATAACAATTAATTATTTTTTAAGTGCTGGTGGCTTCTCTGTTTGCGGGCTCATTTTCTTTGCAGTACTCGGAGCTTTCCCCGGTTGTGTAGGAGCTAAAGGAGGAGTCCCTAGGGCTTCAATTGCAGAATCTCGAGCTATTGTTGCGGCGATAACCGCATTTTGCTGCACCTTCATGCTTTGCCGTTTTTCCTTTTGTGTCTGATCAACTGACTTTGCTGAACGGGCATCTGTAAGAGCTTTATCTATCGCCTCTTTGTAGATTCGATTTATCTCACGTCTCTGATTTTCATAAACCTTAAAGTCTTTATGATATTGATCTAATGCAATTTTATATGCAGACTTCAAGTCAACTTTATTTTGGCTAGTCGGCGCAGGCGTCTTACTGTCGGCTATGGCGGATGACAGAGAAGTTAAAGGTGAAATAATTAGCGCTGTTGTAACAATCGCAACACGACTTATTCTCATTTCGATCCTCCTTATCCCTTGGAGAAATTATCTGTCAGGACATTGTGAAAGTTCGGTGAAAACACCCCTACGCCACAAATTCTTGCCCTGTTTCTTGGCTATTTAAGCGCAGGCATGCGAGGCTAGCGCCATGGCCGAACTGATTCTTATCGTCGATGACGAAGCCGGAGTTCGTGAACTATTGGGCGATGCTCTGCGTATCGCAGGCTTTGAAACTGCAACCGCCCAAGACGGAATGTCTGCCTTGACGGCAATCCGAACAAAGAAACCCGATTTATTGATTATTGATATCAATATGCCACTAATGGACGGATTCGAGTTGGTGGAGAGACTTCGTTCAATGGGTGATAACACCCCAGCGCTAATGTTGAGCGCTCGTGCCGATCGAATCGATGTAACTCGAGGCTTGACTCTTGGAGCCGATGATTATGTAACGAAACCGTTTGGCTTGGAAGAACTATTGTTACGAGTAAAGGCAATACTTAGGCGTTCCCAAATTTCTGAAAACATTTCAGCCGAATTGCGCTGCGGTCCTATTCTTGTGATCGAATCGAGCCATCTCGTGAAGTTCAATGACGAGATCATTGATCTTTCACCAACGGAATTTAGACTTCTACAAGTTTTAGTAGAGAACAAGAATAGAGTTCTGAGTAAGAGCCTACTTCTCGATGAGGTCTGGGGAATTACCTTTGAATCCGAGAGCACGGTTGCCGATACATATATTTCATACCTTCGAAAGAAACTACACAAGGACGGATTTGAAGGGATAAAGACGGTTCGCGGCGTAGGCTTCGTAATTCAGGAGCCTAAGTAATTATGAAGAAAACTAGTAGTAGATATGCCGCGATCTCAATTTTTGTCACAACAATTCTTTCGAGTGTAATTGGCGGTTTCGCAACGATTGATGCCAGAAATTCCGATTTGCAACAAATTGATCAAACAATTAATTTGGTAGCCGAGCGGGTTAATGCATATCCCGCCGAGGCGATAAGTGCCGCAATTCTCACCATAGATGAAGAGAGCCTAGATTTAACTTTGGTTCTGGTCACGAAGGAAGGAGATGAAACGGTTATAAATGAATCCCATTTGATTTATTCCGGGATCAAATCCATGGCGCTAGTTAAGAAAGCTCTTACAGAGCCGATTTCTATTGATGCTGCAAACCCCTTCCGCCTAAGAGCAATCGAAATAGCAGGCGGTGACTACCTAATCGTTGCTGCAGATTTGCAAAAATTAGATACTAATTTGAAATCTAATTTAAAGAATCTAATTGGCTTCACAATCGCGGCTAACGCGTTCGCTATTTTCATCTCAATTCTCTTACTTCGACGCCATGATCGCGGCCTAGATGCGCAGGCCTTGCAAAGAATGCAGAGATTCTTAGGTGATGCCTCCCATGAACTTCGTACACCGCTGACAGTAATCAAGGGCTATAGCGAGATGCTTAGCAAGGGTCAGATGAGTGATGTAGTTGATAGGGCACGGGCATTCTCGCGGGTAAATTCTGAGATCGAACGTATGGAGAATTTGATCCACGACTTGCTATTACTAGCCGAACTCGGCGAGAGCCGGCCGACTACTTTTGAGGAGATAGATCTAACTGAATTAACGAGAGGACACGTTAATGATTTTGAGCTATTCAATACTGGACGCACAATCAATGTATCGCTCGATGAGAGCTGTGAATTGAACGGTTCTCGCGAGCATTTAAATCGCTTGATCCAAAACTGTCTATCAAATATTGTCCGCCACACACCAGCGGATGCGGCAGTTTCAATAGCGCTAAAGAGTAAAGGTAAGAAAGTGCAGTTAGTGATTGAGGACGGTGGTCCTGGCCTGCCTGAGAGCGCTTATCGCAGTGAAATTGCGGCAATGAATAGATTTGATCCATCACGCTCGCGCGATAGTGGCGGTTCAGGTCTTGGAATGAGCATCATCGCTGCAATTGTGCAAGAACATAATGGCAAACTTGAATTACGCAAGAGCGATTTAGGCGGCCTTGCTGTAGATGTTGAATTCACTAAGTGACGGTTTTCTTTTGGCAAGTAAGTGAAAATCTACGGTATTTTTAGTACATGGATTCGACGCTGGCTGTTGCAATTGCGGAAGTTACCGCAGGCCTAGAGAAGCCGAATGAATTTGTTCGCCTAGTCTTATCTGGGCGTCGTCGCAATATGCAGACCCCAACCGAACGAGTTGATGTGAAGCCAGTTTTGATAAAAAATGCGATTAAGTATCAGCTTTCGCAAAGCGATGGCCTTGCAATGATGACGAAAAACTATGACCCCTCAGAATTCATTGCTTTAAATCTTCTGGATGCCGGTTTCGCAAATGTTTTGTTAGAGATGAGGAATGGCTCAACTTCTATTCGCATCACCAAGAAAGGTGAGGCGTTGGTTCATAGAACTAGCGACGCCTTCGAAGTTGATCTAACGCACGATCGCTCAAAGGCAAGACTGCTTGATCCAAGTGATCCATTTTTAATTGAGGTTGGGATTTCTGATAAGTCCGGAAAAATTAAAGTGGGCAAGAATGACAAGTATCTGCAAGTTGAGGAATTCTTAAGGTTACTTGTTCCCTCTCTAGAATCGGCAATTTCTGCTGGACATATCGCTCAACCAACTGCAGCTTCACCTTTATCGATAGTTGATTTAGGTTGTGGCCACGCCTACTTAACATTCGCCGCCCACCAATATTTGATGGAGCAAGGTATTCCCGTGAAGGTAATCGGAATAGATGTAAGAGAGAGCGCTCGTGTGCGCAATAATCAAATCGCTGAAAAATTAGGGATCTCAAAGAGCATCACCTTCTTTGCTGAAGAAATTTCACAGACCACTTTAAAATCTGCTGATGTAGTGATCGCTCTTCACGCTTGTGATACTGCAACAGATGATGCAATCGCTTGGGCAGTGAGCGCTGATGCGAAATTGGCTTTGATAGCACCGTGTTGCCACCACGACATTCAAGCCCAAATGAATGAAATTCCTGAACCGTGGCAGATCATTTCCCGAAATGGAATTATGAAAGAACGTCTAGGCGATTTGATTACCGATGCTTTACGTATGCAAATCATGAAGTTATTGGGCTATCGCGTAGAGGCTATTGAATTTATCGGGGGAGAGCACACCCCTCGCAATCTGATGATTCGTGCAGTAAAGACTGGCGCTACTGCCGATGACGCGGAGAAGTCACGATACGAAGCGATGATCGCGCTTTGGAAAGTAAAGCCTGCTCTAGCCACCCTGCTTAACCGTTAGACTTACACGCATGTCTAAAGTACTCGCATCCCTACCAGTTGGAGAAAGAGTTGGAATCGCTTTCTCTGGTGGCCTCGACACTTCCGTAGCTGTCGCGTGGATGCGCGAAAAAGGTGCGATTCCTTGCACTTACACCGCAGACCTTGGTCAATACGATGAGTCAGATATCGATTCAGTTCCGGTACGTGCAAAAGAATATGGCGCGGAGATTTCTCGTTTAGTGGATTGCAAGACTTCACTAGTAGAAGAAGGATTAGCTGCAATCGCTTGCGGGGCATTCCATATTCGCTCTGGCGGCAAGCAGTATTTCAACACAACCCCACTTGGAAGAGCAGTTACTGGCACTTTGTTGGTGCGCGCAATGTTGCAGGATAAAGTTGAAATTTGGGGCGATGGATCAACTTACAAAGGCAATGACATTGAGCGCTTCTATCGTTACGGATTACTAGCTAATCCAAATCTGCGTATTTACAAGCCATGGCTCGATGCCGATTTTGTTCGCGAACTCGGTGGTCGCAAGGAAATGTCGGAATGGTTGGTATCTCATAAATTCCCATATCGCGATAGCGTCGAAAAAGCCTATTCGACTGATGCCAATATTTTAGGTGCAACTCATGAAGCGAAAGATCTTGAAAACCTTGATGCATCCATTGAGATTGTTAACCCAATTATGGGCGTTAAATTCTGGGATTCATCTGTATCTATTCCAAGTGAAGATGTGAAGATCCAATTTGTTCAAGGCCGACCAGTTGCCATTAATGGCAAAGATTTCAGTGACGTTGTTGCACTTATGAAAGCGGCTAACGATATTGGTGGACGCCACGGACTTGGTATGGCTGATCAAATCGAGAATCGGATTATCGAAGCCAAGAGTCGTGGAATTTATGAAGCACCTGGAATGGCCCTGCTATTTATCGCCTACGAGCGTTTGTTAAGCGCCATCCACAACGAAGACACCATTGCTAACTATCACGCAGAAGGTCGCCGCTTAGGACGTTTGTTATACGAGGGTCGCTGGCTAGATCCGCAATCTCTTATGTTGCGCGAATCGCTACAACGCTGGGTCGCCTCTGCTGTTACGGGTGAAGTAACAATTCGCCTACGTCGCGGAGATGACTTCTCAGTAATTAACACAACTGGCCCTGCCCTGAGTTATCACCCAGAAAAACTATCTATGGAACGTACTGAAAATGCCGCTTTTGGACCAGTTGATCGAATCGGCCAGCTAACTATGCGCAACCTAGATATCGCAGATACTCGTGCCAAGTTAGAGTTATACCGTGATCAAGGCCAACTAGGCAGTGGTGAATTTAAGTTAATCCGAGAAATTGGCGAAGGGGATAAGAAGTAATGAAACGCAGCCTTGCAGCAGTTTTAGCTTTTTCATTGGTACTACTAACTGGATGTGGAGATAAAGAAGTGAGCGCAACCGCAGATAATTTGCCAACAGTCACAACCAACATGGGTGAGGCTCCAACGATTGGTGCACCAAGTGGCACTCCACCAACAACGCTTGTTACAAAAGATATAATTGTTGGAACTGGCGCAGAAGCGATGCCGACATCCACGATGACTGTTCATTACACACTGATGACTTGGTCTAATGGTGCGCTGATCGAATCTTCTTGGAATGGCGGTTCACCTGCAACATTCCCATTAGCGAATGTAATTGTCGGATGGCAGCAGGGAATTCCGGGGATGAAGGTAGGTGGTCGTCGCTTACTGGTAATCCCACCTGATATTGGTTACGGAGCTTCAGGTAGCGGACCTATTGGACCGAACGAAACATTGATTTTCGTGGTTGACGCGATCGGTGTGGCTTAAAACTATCTAAAACCATTAAAAAATTGAGGTAACCGCAACACTGCTTGAAGCGCTAGAATAAAGGTGTTGTTTTTCGGGGTCGATGTAATTTCGAACCGGCAGTTAAAGTCTGCGACCCGGTCAAGGCCATTGACCGGTGGATTGGGTGAAATTCCCGAACCGACGGTTAAAGTCCGGATGAGAGAAAACCAACATGTAGTCGACGCATGCTTTGTTATTGGTTAATCCAAACAAAGTTTTATTGCGTCGGCTCGTACCGCTTTTCCACCCCGAGATGCAACATCCGTTCTCGAATAAGGGTGTTGACGATGAAGCAAGTATTAAGCGCTGAAGCTGCGATGGCCCGTGCCATCGATTGTGCTCGCCTTGGGCTTGGCAAGACCTTCCCAAATCCAATTGTTGGCGCAGTGATCACATCGGCAACCGGAGAAATAGTCAGTGAGGGTTTTCATCAAGGGGGAGATCACGCCGAAGTAATTGCAATAAACACTGCGAAAGAAATACCAGCCGGATCAATTCTTTATGTGAGCCTAGAACCGTGTAGCCATCACGGCAAAACCCCACCGTGCGTGGATGCGATCATCAAATCTGGAATCAGCAAAGTTGTTTACGCAGTTAACGACCCAAATCCTGCCGCAGCTGGGGGAGCAGATCGCTTACGCGCTGCTGGCATAGAAGTGGAATCAGGAATTGGTGAAGTGCAATCACGTCTGGAAAATCGTGCCTGGCTCACGAAGATGGAACTAGGACGTCCCCGAATTACTTGGAAGATCGCTTCAACAATGGATGGGAAAGTATCCACTAGTGATGGCAGCTCTAAATGGATTACTGGAGAACTCGCTCGAACTGATGTTGCGCATATGCGCTCACAATTTGATGCAATTATTACTTCGACAGCAACAGTGATCGCCGATGATCCACTGATGACGAGCAAAGGGTTTGGCAAGAATCCGGTTCGCATTGTTATGGGAAGAACT
>JAPLBF010000038.1 GCA_026392825.1 Actinomycetota bacterium | reverse complement strand
AGCTAGCCCCAGATCTATTTTTGAAGGTGGAGATGAAATTACGTGATTTAACTGAGTTTTGATTTCATTCAAACTCCAGCCCAGAGCGCGCACGAAATCATTTCCCGTGCCGGCTGGTATGACTGAGAAGGCGATCTTGCGTGGAACCGCGATTTGCAGAACTAGGTGAGCAAGGCCATCTCCCCCGACTGCAATCACGCCATCAATAGAAATTGAGTTTTTATCCAGAAATTCTGTAAGACTCTTACTTAACTTATCCGCAGAAGTTGCTGTGATGATTTGGTAAGGCAACCCTTTCTCGGTGAAGAAACCAGCCACTTCAGTTCCAAGAACTGCACCTTTACCAGCGCCAGAAACCGGATTTATTACCACCGCCCACATAAATTTAGATTGACTCTAGGTTTGCGTTCTTTTTCGCCCGACGGCGATCGTTTAATAAGGCTATGCCTCCAGCAAGGAGATAAAAACCAATTAGTGGAAGCGCTAAAGCGGCCATAGAAAGTGGATCAGCACTTGGTGTTAAGCCGGCGACAAAGAGAGTTATCGCAAATACCCAGATACGCCACGGTCGCAAAATCGCCATTCCGCTCAAGAAGCCAATCAAATTGAAGGTGACTAGAAAAACCGGTAGTTCAAATGCGACTCCGAAGAGAAGAATCGCGCGCATAACGAAATCCAAATAATCATCAAATTTCACCAAGTTACTAAGTGCATCTGGAGTAAACCCAAAGAGCACGCGAACCGCTATCGGAAGTATCGAATAACCAAGGTAAGCACCAGCAGCAAAGAAGGGAGTTGCTGCAATCAGGAAGAAAACTGAATATTTCTTTTCTCGTCTATGGAGTGCCGGAGCTATAAATGCCCAAAGTTGGTAGAGCCAGATTGGTGCGGCGATAATAACTCCAGTCAGGATCGCCACTTTTATTTGTAGATTCAATGGCCCAAGGACTCCACTTATGTAGAGAGCGCCGCAGTTATTTGCTCCGCTTGCTTGAGCCGCTCTTAGATCACAAACCGGCTCCGCTAACTTGGTGATTATCTCGTTGTAAAAGAACCAACCGATGGCTGAGCCTAAGGAAATAGCGAAAGCAGATCGAACTACTCGTTTACGAAATTCTCGAAGATGTTCTATGAGCGGCATACGACCGCCGACGGAGGTCGTCATAGCGGTTAACGAGCGGCAGAGCCGTCAGTATCGTCCTTTTTATCGTCGTTCTTCATATCCTTCATTTCGCTCTTGAATATACGAAGCGAACGACCTAATGATCGTGCAGAGTCAGGGAGTCGCTTGGCACCAAAAAGGATGATGACCACGATTAGAAGTAAGAGGATATGACTAGGTTCGCGTAGGAAAGGCATGGCTAAAAGGTAGCGTATCGGCCCGCTTTAGCGCATCACCACTAGTTCGGAAATGGCCAATTTTCATACAACTCTAAAGTTATCTGGCACTTCTCGGCTATCAGCGTTCTTGCTGAAACGGGAAGTTGTACCTCGACCGATGCCAGAGTGCTAACGGCATTTCTTAACAACCAGTCTTGGCTAAAGGAGTTCACAGTGACTTCCTCCCCCGCGGAAGATTCTCGCGGTCTATAGACAGACCTGAATCTTTCAGAAGATGTGCGAAAACGAGACTTGATTAGTAACTGCCACTGGTAATCCGAGCCATCACGTGGTTCAGGAATGTTAACTGAAGATCCTGCCAACTGAACCGATCTCATATTGTCTAACCGGAAAGTGCGGAAACCTTCGGCGCTTTGGCAATAGGCATCTAGAACCTCAAAGCCGCGATCAAGTGATAACTCAAGCGGAGTGATTACTCGTTCACTAACCGTATCTTTGATGGTGGAATGGTAACTAACTAATAGATCCGTTCTACTAGCAATAGCCTGCGTGATTATTGCGCGATGAGTCGAATCGACTATAGGCAAGGCGGCAGCAACATTTCCAACAATCTTTTTAATTCTGATCGTCAAACCAGAGATCGCACCACTTAAATCATCACGTTTTGGATCAAGTGAACTCTGCAAAATGTCGAGCCCTAATAAAATTATCACCAGCTCCTGTTTAGTAAGGAGGCGGACTCTTTGCAACACTTCGGCATTTCGGATACTCACATATCCAGACTCGAACTCCAGATCAATAAGTTCTAGTGGCGTATAACCCGGCAGGCCACACATCCACAGGGTATTTAGATCGCTCAGCAATTCCCTTTCAGTGAGATTGAATTCTTGTGCCAACTCATTTAGCGCTATTCCCTGATGCGTTGAAATAAATGGTACTAAATCTAAAAGTCGAGCAGCCTTCTCAACCGGCGTGGACTGTGACTTAACCATATGTTGCCACCCCAGCTTTCAAGTGGCCGAGAATTTCATTACGCAGATCGATAGGTTCAAAAACGATTACATCGTTGCCGTACCAAAGAACTTCTTCAATGAAACGCTCACGATCTAGATACTCCAACTTTAACTCTTGCCATCCTATTGGAGCACTTGTGGTGAAGTTCTGACTGCCGCGACTACGTAAATTTAGCCCGCGTCCATCTCTAATGAACACGATTGCGGAGGATAGTTCTGACGACTTTGCAAAGGCTTGATTTACATCTAAATCGCCGGGAATCTCAAAGGCGCTGGATTTACCTTGTGGTTTTAACTCACCTGAAACGCGATCCAAGCGGAAGAGACGACTTGCTCTGCGATCTAAGTCGTTTCCGAAAATGTACCAATGCCCATACTTGGAGATAACCGCATATGGCTCTAGCGCTCTGCTCTGTTCCTTTAATTCTTCATTTAGATAAGAGAAGGAAAGAACCGTTCTTGAGGTAATTGCAGCAATGGCGATCGCCAGATTCTCATCTTGGGTGATGATTGCTGGTGCAAGATCTAGAAGTAACTCCGAATCACTTTCAATACCGATTGCGTGGAGCTTATTCAGCGCGCTCAAGGCGGATGAACTCAATGAAGCACCACGCCACGCTTCTGCCGCTAATGAGAGCAAGGTAATTTCTTGAGCATTTACTTCACCTAATTGAAATTGATAATTTTCAGGTTTGATTCGGTACCCAGACTCATCCTCAAATAGCGGATCGAATGTGCCCACTTCAATTTCAATTCCCAGATTTCGTAGATCATCCTTATCGCGCTCAAACATTCGCTCTTTGCTCTCGTCGTTGCCTTCATATCCATCAACCGTTCGGAAAATTTCCGATTTTGTTATGTAACGTTTAGTGGCAAGTAGGGCTATTGTCAGATTGACTAGTCGCTCAGTCTTCCGCGACACCGTAAGCACCTTTCGCCGGTCTCCTGCGGCGCGCTAAAACTTCAACTCCGGGCGCCATCCGTCTAGCGAAAATTAGAAAACCAGTATGTCCGATCATTCTCTGTTGCGGTCTAACCGCTAAACCTTCGTGGTGCCAACCACGCACCATACTTTCGAAACTCTCCGGTTCAGTGAAGTGGCCATCGTTCTTCAACGCTTCGGCGGTCGCCGATAACTGTGTTGTCGTTGCCACATAGGCCATGAACACTCCACCAGGACGGAGTACCTTCGCCGCAAGTTCTACGCATTCCCAAGGCGCCAACATGTCCAAGATAACGCGATCAAAATCTTCGCTGAATTCTTTCTCTTGCACCGATCCAATATCTAAAGACCAATTCGCAGGTGCTCCCCCGAAGTAATTTTCAATATTTGACTTGGCATTTTCGGCGAATTCTTCGCGTCGTTCTACCGAGTGAACATGGCCGTCAGGGCCTACTGCGCGAAGTAGCGAGAGAGTTAGCGCTCCGCTTCCAACGCCGGCTTCCAATACTCGAGCCCCAGGAAAAATATCTGCGAAACCGACAATCATCGCTGAATCTTTGGGATAAACAATCGTTGCCCCACGTGGCATAGAAAGAACATAATCAGTTAATAACGGAATGAATGCCGTGAACTTAAGTCCAGCGCTGGTGCTGACAACGGAACCTTCAGGTAGACCGATTAAATCGTCGTGAACGATCCAGCCTTTATGAGTGTGCCACTCTTTTCCTGGCGTGATTGTGATGCTATAAATTTTTCCCTTTTGATCGGTTAACTGCACACGATCGCCAGCCACGAAGAATCCACGATTGCGCAGATCAGCGCTGCTGGCTTTTCCTTTTGGCTCTTTTGGCACAGGAGCATCCTAAGCGTTAACCGACCAAAGGCTGTATCTTCCTTCCTTATGGACCAGTTGCGCCTTTCCCCCAGCCGCATCAACGACTTCAACAACTGCCCGCAACTCTACAAATATCGAACTATCGATTTGCTTCCAGAGCCACCGAGTATTGATGCCGAACGTGGCACGTTAATTCACACCATTTTGGAAGATCTCTTTGAATTACCCGCAGCCGATCGTGATCTAGAGCGAGCAACCGAACTATTACCTAGTCGTTGGCAGGCGCAGATTGATGCAAAACCCGCAATCGCGGAACTCGTTTTAGATCAAGGCGCCTGGTTTAAAAGGGCTGAAGAATTGTTAGGCAATTACTTCACTCTGGAAGCCCCAAGTACATTTGAGCCAACTTATCGCGAATTGCATCTGGAGATGGATCTCTCAGAAAAACTCTATCTGCATGGTTACGTTGATCGTTTAGACGTTGCACCAACAGGTGAAGTAAGAATCGTCGATTACAAGACCGGAAAATCGCCAAAGCCGGGTTGGGAAGAGAAAGCGCTCTTCCAATTACGAGTCTATGCCTTGCTTTATTGGAAGAACCACGGAGTAATTCCAAAATTATTGCAATTGATTTATCTCGGCGATACCCGACTAGTCAAAAACGCTCCAACAGAGGCAGATTTAATTAAAACCGAGCGAATTCTCTTTGACATTGCCGAAGATATTCTTCGCGCTATCGAACGTAACGAATTCCGACCGCGTCCAACACGTCTCTGCGATTGGTGCTTCTTTAAAGCTATTTGCCCAGCTCACGTTGGTTGATCTCAAACCAATTCGCTAAAGTCGCACCCGTTACACCTTCAAAACTTTTAACAATCTTCAGCCTTGGTTCCTCCGCAACTTCCACAAAATGGGGAATTCCAACAACAAATGCCCCGCTTTCCCTGGCCGCAGTGAGTCCAGTCGGAGAATCTTCAAAAATTAAACATTGTTCGATATCCACATCAAGTAATTTAGCAGCGTGGAGATAAGGGTCCGGGAAAGGTTTGGTCCGTTCAATATCGCCGGCCGCAACAGAGTGCACAAAATACTTCTCTGACATTCCCACCAACACAGCATCAACGATCGGACGGGGGCTGGCTGAGACCAAGGCTTGCGGTACTCCTGCGTTACTTAACTTTCGTGAAAACTCCAACGCGCCAGGCATTAACGAAACTTTGCCCGACATCCGCTTTTGCATTTCGGCAACAATTAATTCGCCTAACTGCTCTGCGGTTTTAGCATCGTTAAGACACAGTGACATATATTCGGTCACCCGTTGTAATGGTCCACCTAAACATTTCAGCTGATCCTCCGGAGTCCAGTCATACCCGTGAGCTCGCATCATTTCTAATTCAGCAGCGTGCCAGTCAGGTTCAGAATTTATGAAGAGGCCATCCATGTCAAAGAGAACAGCCTGGAACATGGAAGCGCCTTCCGAGAGATTAATTCGCGTTGAAGTATTTTGCTTCAGGGTGATGCACAATTATTGCGGAGGTACTTTGCTCAGGATGTAACTGGAACTCCTCAGAAAGTTCTACGCCTATGCGTCCGGGTTCAAGTAACTCACATAGTTGGATTTGATCTTCAAGATTAGGACAGGCGGGATAGCCAAATGAGTAACGTGAACCGCGATATCCCTGATCCAAGATTCCTTGCAGATCTGCTGCGTCATCTCCGCGAACCTTAAATTCTTCTCGAATACGTGCGTGCCAATGCTCAGCTAGGGCTTCGGTCAATTGAACCGATAAACCATGCAGTTCTAAATACTCCCGATAATTATTCGCGGCAAAGAGTTCCGCCGCTGCCTTGCTGATCTCTGATCCCATTGTTACAACGTGGAAGGCAACTACATCAGTCTTACCGGACTCTTTACTGGCGAAGAAATCACTTAGACAGAGTCGGCGGTCGCGAGATTGACGCGGGAATGAGAATCTAGTCCGCTCCCGCCCCTTCTTCTCCCCCTCGTGATGCAAAATAACTAAATCATTTCCTTCGCTGTAACAAGGAAAATATCCATAAACCACTGCAGCATTTAGCCAACCTTTAGATTGGACTTGATTTAGCAGCGCACGCAGGCGAGGTCGTCCCTCAGTTTCTGCCATTGCATCGAATTCTCCGCGAGCACCTTTAAGTCCCCATTGACCAACAAAGAGCGCTCTCTCATCGAGCATGCCTACATAATCTGCGAGCGGTACGCCTTTGATTATTCGTGATCCAAAGAATGGAGCCGCTGGAATATCAACATCGTTTGCAACATCGCTTCGCTTGTTATCGACAATTAAATCTTCACTCTTCTGTGGACGAAGCGGAACTTTTCGTTCGCGGAGTTCGGGTAACGCAGCTCCTGGAACACCTTTCTTCACCGCCATAATCGCATCCATTAAATGTAAACCTTCGAAGGCATCACGTGCATATCTGACTTCACCAGGAAAGACGGCAGCCAAATCCTGTTCAACAAATGCGCGGGTAAGCGCTGCTCCACCAAGAACAATCGGCCACTTTTGCGCTAAACCACGATTAGTGATTTCTTCTAAGTTCTCTTTCATGATCACCGTGGATTTAACGAGCAATCCACTCATGCCAATCGCATCTACATCTGACGCGTGAGCGGCATCCAGAATCTGATTGATGGTCTGTTTGATTCCAATGTTTACAACGGTGTAACCATTATTGGAAAGGATAATATCTACAAGATTCTTTCCGATATCGTGGACATCGCCCTTTACTGTTGCCAAAAGCATGGTGCCGCGACCACCGTCATCGCTCTTCTCCATAAATGGCTCTAGATATGCCACAGCTGTTTTCATAACCTCAGCGCTTTGGAGAACGAATGGCAATTGCATTTCGCCTTTTCCGAAGAGTTCACCAACGACCTTCATGCCTTCGAGCAAATGGTCGTTGATAATCAATAGCGGCTTAATGTCTTCAGCCATTGCTTGGTCCAGGTCATCGGTCAATCCAACTTTTTCACCATCAATAATTCTGCGCTGCAAACGCTCGGTTAGAGGTAGAGCCGCAAGTTCGGAAGCACGGACGTTTCGCGAAGCGGCAAGTTCAACACCTTCAAATAACTGAAGAAATTCAGTGAGTGGATCATAAATACAGGCATCCCCCTCATACTTGCGACGGTCATAGATTAGATCGAGTGCAACTTCTTTCTGACGCTCGTTAATGCGAACTAATGGAGTTATCTTTGAAGGGTGAACAATCGCAGAATCAAGTCCCGCTTCAACGCATTCGTGCAGAAATACTGAGTTCAAGACAACTCGAGCGGCCGGGTTTAAGCCGAAGGAGACGTTAGATACTCCAAGAGTTGTCTGCACTTCAGGAAATTCGGATTTCAAAGTACGGATCGCATTGATAGTTTCAATGCCGTCTCGGCGAGTTTCTTCCTGACCAGTTGCAATCGGGAAAGTCAGACAGTCGATCAAAATATCACCAGTCTTCATCTGCCAATTTTCATTAAGGTCTTTTATTAATCGTCGAGCAACGCGTAATTTCCAATCGCAATCTCGTGCTTGACCCTCTTCATCAATGGTGAGTGCGACGACAGAAGCACCGTGTTCTTTGACTAAAGGCATGATTCGAGCAAATCGAGAAGTCGGTCCATCGCCATCCTCATAATTGACTGAGTTGATAACGCTTCGACCACCAAGTGCTTCTAAGCCCGCTTTTAGAACCGCAGGTTCAGTTGAATCTAGAACGATAGGCAAGGTGGATGCAGTCGCGAAGCGAGTTGCTAGTTCAAACATGTCTTTCGCACCATCACGACCAACATAATCTACGGAGAGATCCAACATATGTGCGCCATCGCGGATTTGATCGCGAGCTATTTCAACGCAAGTTTCCCAATCTTCAGCGACTAGAGCATCACGAAAAGCGCGCGAACCGTTGGCGTTGGTGCGCTCACCGATAGCCATATAGGTGTTGTCTTGTCTAAATGGCACATATTGATAGAGCGATGAAGCACCTGGATCAAGGTCGGTTATGCGATCAGGAATGGCTTTAGCGCCCAATTTATTAACAACTGCTGCCAAATGTTCTGGAGTTGTTCCGCAACATCCACCAATCAGCGAGATTCCATAATCTCCTACGAAAGTTTCTAGCGCTTGGGCCAACTCTTCAGGTCCAAGCGGATATTCAGCACCCTTAGCGCCGAGAATCGGCAGGCCAGCGTTTGGCATTACAGAGATAGCGCAATTTGAATATTTTGAGAGGTAACGCAAATGCTCAGACATTTCCGCAGGGCCTGTTGCGCAATTTAGACCGATTAAATCTATTTCTAACGGCTCAAGTGCATTTAGCGCCGCTCCGATTTCTGAACCCAACAACATTGTTCCGGTGGTTTCAACGGTGACTTGCGCGATCAAAACGACATCGAAATCCACTTCAGCGATCGCTTGCCGTGCACCATTTACAGCAGCCTTAGCTTGCAATAAATCTTGAGTTGTTTCGATCAGAAGCGCATCGCATCGGCCATCGAGCAAACCCTTCGCTGCGGTGTAATAGGCATCCTTTAAGAATTGATACGTCGTATGTCCAAGTGATGGCAATTTGGTTCCTGGACCGAGTGAACCCAAGACAAAGCGTGGATTTTCTTTAGTGCTAAATTCATCCGCGGCTTGGCGTGCGATCACAGCGCCCGCGTACGCCAGTTCATATATACGATCTTCGATTCCGTACTCAGCTAAGTTCGCCCAGTTCGCACCAAATGTATTTGTCTCAATAGCATCTACACCGGAAGCTAGATACTGACAATGAACATCTAGGACGATGTCTGGGCGGGAGACATTAAGAATTTCATTACAGCCTTCATGGCCCTCGAAGTCTTCAAGAGTCGGATCGGCTGCCTGAAGCATTGTGCCCATCGCTCCGTCGGCGATCACCGTGCGCGAAGCCAACGCTAGTCGCAGTGCGCCAGCAGGTCTATTGCGATTATGACTCGTCACTTGGCTGAGGTTACCGTAAGGTGGACGATGTGGAGATTCATAAGATTCCTGCACTTCGCAATCCCGTGATGCTAATCGCGTTTTCTGGGTGGAACGATGCTGCCGAGGCGGCGACCGGGGCGGCATCTCACGTCCTGGGTGCATGGACCGATGCTGAACATGCCATAAATGATCAGGTCGGTGTAGTCCCTGAATTGATTGCAGATATAGATCCTGAAGAATTTTATGATTTTCAAGTTAATCGCCCAATTGTTGATGTTGATGAATCGCAGATCCGGTCGCTGACTTGGCCAGGAACCCAAATATTTGGATTAGCTACACCCAATTTCGATTTTGATTTTATTATCGTTCGCGGTGTCGAACCTTCGATGAAATGGAAGACTTTCACGCACGATTTACTCGATTTAGCCGATGACCTGGAAGTCCAACGGATCATTACTCTCGGCTCGATGCTTGCCGATGCACCACATTCAAGACCAATTACCGTCACTGGTAGTGGTGCACATCCAGAAATTGCAAAGCGCCTGGGTGTAGAAGTTAGCCACTATGAAGGTCCCACCGGAATTCTTGGAGTTATAGCGGATGCATGTCTGCGCCGTGGAATTGATGCGATCTCGCTTTGGGCAGCCATCCCTCACTACGCAAGTAATTCGCCCAGTCCCAAAGCAACTCTTGCTCTTATTAACGCACTTGAGGATTTCTTAGAGATCTCTTTGCCACAGGGAGATTTGCATGCAGACTCACTCGAGTGGGAATCAGAGGTAGATGAATTAGCTCGCGAAGATAGTGACGTTGCTGAGTATGTAAAAGCGCTGGAAGAAAGTAAAGATTCTGCGCTTTTATCTGATGTTTCGGGTGAAGATTTAGCGCGAGAACTTGAGAGATTTTTACGACGCCAGAACGATAATTAGATTGAGATACCCAATAGTGCATCCATTGCGCGACTAAGTTCTCCTGGCTTTCCGCCGACAGCGCCTTGATTTGTATCAACAATCCAACTTTTCAACGCTTTGAGTGCGCGGGGTGTATTAATGTCGTTCGATAGCGCAGAGATAATCTCCTCAATTACAACATCAGTTGGCGCAACTTCCATTCGAGAAAGCGCAACCTGTAATTCATCCAAGAACGCCTTCGCCTCTGTAAGTTCTGCTGACACCCACATATGGTCTTCGCGATAGTGATGAGACATAAGCGCTATGCGAATTGCCATCGGATCGATTCCATCTTTTAAAAGCTGCGATACGAAAACTAAATTTCCTTTTGATTTACTCATCTTTTCGCCATCTAAGCCAATCATTCCGGCGTGAACATAGTTAGCTGCAAACCTCTTACCGTTCATCAATCTGCCTTGGGCCGCTGACATCTCGTGATGAGGGAAGATGAGGTCACTTCCACCGCCTTGAATATCTATTGAAGTGTCTTGCGTAGGGTCGATCTCCAAATAACCAAGTGCTATTGCGCAGCATTCAATATGCCAACCGGGTCTGCCGATTCCGTACTTGCTGTCCCATCCAGGTTCTGAAGGGCGTTTGGCTAACCAAAGGAGGGCATCCAGCGGATCCTCTTTACCTTCTCTATTCGGGTCTCCCCCGCGCTGGCTAAAAATTTCAAGCATCCGTGTTTGCGACAGGTGCGAACGTTCTCCAAATTCAGAATCACTTCGCACTCTAAAGTAGTAATCATTATCGAGCAGGTAGACCGAGTTGGCGTTTTCTAACGAAGTTATTGCATCTACAACCAGCGGTATTGCTTCAACAGCACCGATGTAATGGTCTGGAGGAAGTATGTGCAATGCGACCATATCCGATCGGAAAAGATCTATTTGAGAAGTCGCCAATTCGCGCCAATCAACTCCATCTCGATTTGCGCGTTCCAGAAGCGGGTCATCAATATCGGTAATATTTTGAACAAAGAGCACTTCACTACCTGTGGCCTGTAAATAGCGGTTAATCAAATCAAAGGCTAAGTAAGTATTTGCATGACCTAAGTGCGTTGCATCATATGGCGTTATTCCACACACGTAGACGCGGTATCTGTCTTTCTTTTCGACCGAACAAACTCTTTGATGCGCGGTGTCGTAAATATTAAGGGTCGGCATCTCGAATCGCTTGGCTAACGGCGGTATCGCAACCTGGGCCCATGACTTCATGTCCTCATCCTAGAACGGAGGCCACGGGACGGAGGGCCAATCCGGATTGGGGACTGGAAAAGATTCTTCAAAAAGTGCTCGATCGATGCGCGCTATCGTCGCAGCAATCTCCTCTTGTTCGATTAGTCCCGAGATGATTTCAAGTTTATCGCCGGTAAATATCTCACGAGCCTGTACTAGAAGTGTTATCTCTTCATCGTTAAATGAGTTCGCCGCCCATTGCCATAGGACGGTGCGCAATTTGTCGTCTACGTGAAAAGTAACGCCATGGTCGCAACCAAAAAGATGTCCACCTTCAATCGGAATTAAATGTCCGATCTTTCGGTCGGTGTTGTTAGTAATTATGTCCAACAAAGCTAAGAGCCTTAACTTCGGATCGTTACCTTGATAAAAGTCCATCAAATCAACGCTTGGGTCTATATCAATCCACTTTTGGACCATCCCTGTTCCGTAGGGACCATCACGAAGAATCGTGGGTGGCACTAGATGAAGGTTCAGCCAGTGACTCACGAGAAAAGTTAAGTACTCACGGTTTGCGAGAGAGCCATCTGGAAAATCCCACAGCGGTCGCTCCCCCGCTATCGGTTTGTAAATGCAAGGAAATTCTCGCTCTTCGCCCGAAGTTTTGACGCTGCACATTGCATACAAAGTCGCATTAGATGCATCAACTAAACGACCCATCACAGTTAATACACCATTGTTTAGATCAACCAAATCTCTTTCGATTTGAGGTAAATCTATTTTTGGATCACTCATCGTCTATATCCATTAGCGCGAGGACAGAGATGACCATTTGGGTCAATTGGACCGCCGCAGAATGGGCAGGGTGCGCGTCCCGCGGCGACGACGGTATTTGCCCGCTTTGCAAAACTTTCGGCGTAACCCAAAGTCATTAATATCCGCAAAATATCTTGGTCAGAGCTGGTGTCGATCTCAAGAAGTTCTTCGTCGGCGTTATCGGAATCCACAATCGCCTGAAGGTCGATCTCTATTAAACGGCGGTCTGAAACATAAGCCAGACCAATTACTCCGACACGAAACTCCTCATCAATCGGGCTCTCAAGTGGTTGATCGTCATAAGAAACTCTTTCAAACACTGCTAACGGTTCGCTAAGTCTTATCTCTCGAAGAATCTGAAATACTCGGTCAGCAATCGCCGCTACTTGCGCCTTTTCTAGCGACACAGAAACCAGCCTCGAGCCAGTTCTAGCCTGCAAGAAGAAAGTCCGTTCGCCTGGGATTCCTACAGTTCCGGCAACGAAACGTTCCACTGGATCAAATAAGAAAATGCGCGACACTACTTGCTTTTCTTTCCTGAGCCGCCGCCAAGCAGCGCCTTAACCGCACGTTTCTTGCCAGATGTTTTGGCGAAGTCAGCGATCGGAGATGCGGTGTTATTCAAAGTCAAAACCCGAAAATCGGTTCCGTCGAAATCAAGAACAGTGATCGAAGCCGGATCAATTACAATTTTTTGGAAGTTATCCAAGTGAGTACCCAAAACCGCTGCGACAATACTTTTTATCACGTCGCCGTGGCTAACAATTACTTGCAGGCCACCTTCGGAGGCCGCGGAGTGGACTGCCCTCATCGCTCTAACTTGAACGTGCGCCAAGCCTTCGCCCGATGGAAAATACATTGCACTTGGTCGGTTCTGAACAACTTTCCAAAGTTTCTCTCGATACAAAGTTGAAAGCTTTCTTCCAGTCCACTTTCCGTAATCAACCTCTGATAAATCTTCACTAATAACTATCTTGGGACGATCCTTAGACGGGATCGATTTCAAAAGAGGTGCAATCGTTAAGTGACATCTCTCCAGTGGGCTTATATGTACCCGAGATATCTTGCTTCCTGATAAACGCTTTGCTAATTCCTCTGACTGCGAAATGCCTTGATCAGTCAGAAATACACCTTTAGCGCGACCGGCGAGAATGCCACTTTGATTTGCAACAGAGTGTGCATGACGTATTAGAAGTATCCGTGTCATGTTGGAAGGTTATCCATAATTTATCCTCTCGTCTTGCTAGGGTCGCGCCATGGAAATGCGAATGGTGGGCAACTCGGGCTTGGAGATTTCCCGATTGGGCCTCGGCACTATGACTTGGGGCCGCGATACCGATACCCACGAAGCCGCCGACCAGGCGCGCGCCTACATTGAAGCTGGTGGAAATTTCTTCGACTCCGCAAGCCACTACGGAAACGGCGACTCGGAGCGAGTCATTGGTGGTCTCATAGGAACACTATTTCGCAGGGAAGATGTCGTTATCTCCACTAAGGCTGGCGTCACATATGAAAGTGGATCGTTGAAAACAGATGCATCAAGACCTTCTCTTATGTCAGCGCTGGATCAATCTCTTGCACGATTAGGAACCGACCACGTCGACTTATGGCAGGTTCAAATCTGGGACGAAAAAGTTCCACTAGAAGATTCGCTCTCTGCTCTGGATTGGGCGTACACCAGCGGTAGATCTCGCTATGTAGGAATATCTAATTTCAATGGTTGGCAAAGTGCCCGAGCTATCTCTTTGCAGGAGGCTAATTCGGCGAAGGCTCCGATAACTTCACTACAAAATGAATTTTCCTTACTGGCCCGAGATGTCGAAAGCGATGCACTCGATTGCGCCATCAATCTGAATCGGGGCTTTATCGCTTGGTCTCCGCTTGGACGTGGCGCTCTAACAGGAAAATACAGACAAGGAATACCAGCAGATTCCCGCGCCGCAACACCACACTTCGCGCCATTTATCGAACCATATCTAAATGAGAAGTCTCGAAGAATTGTGGAAGCAGTTAGCGTGGCTGCACAAGGACTTGGATATTCACCTCTTGAGGTTGCACTTGCCTGGGTAAGAGATTTTCCTGGCGTAACTTCAGCGGTGGTTGGCGCGCGAACCGGTGCACAGATGCGCGGAATCTTGGTTAGTGAGGAGATAGCACTTCCTGAAGTTGTACGCTCTGCCCTTAATGAAATATCGCTTTAAAGAATTAAGCGTTTTCTAAGAAGTTGGATAGAACTCGAACTCCGAAACGCAATCCTTCAATTGGTACACGTTCGTCGACACCATGAAATAACGCCATGAAATCTAGATCCGCTGGCAAGCGCAGTGGTGAAAAACCATATCCAACGATTCCCAATTCAGAGAGCGCTTTATTATCTGTTCCACCGCTCATCAAGTACGGAACGGGAATTCCTTCAGGATCTTGGCTTAGCAGCGCCGCTTTCATAGCTTCTACTAGCGGAGAGTCAAAATCAACTTCCAGAGCAATATCGTGTGAGATTGTTTCAATTGAAATATCTGGTCCAATAATCGCGCGGATGGTGGAATTCAACTCTTCTTCATAACCAGGCAGAAAGCGGCCATCAATTACTGCGCTCGCCGAACCAGGAATTACATTGGCTTTATATCCAGCATCCAGCATTGTTGGATTAGCCGTATTCTGCAAAGTGGCTCCAATCATTCTCGCCGTTGATCCAACTTCTTTGAGTAAAGGACGGAGATCATTCTCGTCATATTCGCGTCCCGTGACCCTTGCAACCTCTTTGAAAAGTTTCTTAACTGTTTTTGTGTAACGCTGTGGCCACTCGTGCTTGCCGATCTTAGCGACGGCATCGGTAATAGCCGTTATAGCATTTTCATCGTTCATCATGGATCCGTGCCCCGCGCGACCTTGTGCGGTTAGACGCATCCAATGAATTCCTTTTTGCGCGGCCTCCACAAAATAAAGCCGCTTGCCATCTGCGACGGTTACAGAGAATCCTCCAACTTCAGAAATAGCTTCGGAACATCCAGAAAATACTTCAGGATGCTTTGCACTCATGAAGCGGGACCCGTAGGTCATTCCCGCTTCTTCATCAGCGAAGAAAGCTAAAACAATATCGCGCTCTGGTTTATATCCGCGTCTTGCCCAATCTCGAACAATCGCCAAAATCATGGCATCCATGTTCTTCATATCAACTGCGCCGCGACCCCAAATCATTCCATCTTTGATGATTCCGCCGAAGGGATCAACCGACCAATCATCGGCGTTGGCTGGTACAACATCGGTGTGACCGTGCACAACAAGGCCAGGACGAGAAGAGTCACTTCCCTTAATCCGTGCAATCACGTTACAACGATTGGGAGCAGCCTCATAAATTTTTGATTCAATTCCAACTTCTGCGAGTGATTTAACAATGTAGTCCGCGACCCCAGACTCGTCACCTTTTCCTTCTCCGAAGTTAACGCTAGGGATACGGATTAACTCTTGACATATTTTTATTGCATCATCTTCTACCGAAGTTAAATCTATTGACTGATCTCTGCTCATCTCCATATTGTCTACTAAAGCCAGATATTTATCTCCTACTGGCGCGCTCGGCACAGCAGCATCGCCCGCTTTGCCTCGGGGGCCCCACCGTTGATATCGTTGCCAACTCACTCGTCCGGGTGGCGGAATTGGCAGACGCGCTAGCTTGAGGTGTTAGTGCCCGCAAGGGCTTAGGGGTTCAAGTCCCCTCTCGGACACGTTTTTATGATGGAATGGATGGGTTATGGAGTTCTCAAGCGCCCTCGAATTGATCCGCAAGATTCCCGACTTTCCAAAACCAGGAATTCTTTTCCAAGATATAACTCCAGTTCTGGCTAACTCAGATGCCTTCACCTCTGTTGTTAAAGAGATGGCGAAATCATTAAATAACGTTGATGTTGTTGCAGGCATTGAAGCTCGTGGATTCATACTCGCTGCTGCTCTAGCGGGCGCATACGAAAAAGGTTTTGTGCCATTTCGCAAAAGTGGAAAACTTCCGCACCATACCCACGGTGAGAAATACGGCCTTGAGTATGGTGATGACGAGATAGAAGTTCATATAGACGGATTCAAATCTGGTCAGAAGGTTTTGATAATTGACGATGTATTGGCCACTGGTGGAACTCTCTTAGCTGCGATAGCACTTGCCCGACGTTGCGACGCGATCGTAGAGAAGGTCTTGGTCTTACTTGAAATAGATTTCTTAGAAGGCAGAAAACGAATTATCGAGATCTATCCTGAGATAGAAATCATCGCGCTGGCACACGTATGATCGCAATAAATGCGCTCCGCCTAAATAAGTGGCAGGATGCGCTCCGTGGCTGAATTAATTTATTACTGCGGAACTATGGATAGCGGCAAGTCAACCCTTGCCCTCCAGACTGCACACAACCATAAGAGCCGTGGCCGTTCTGGATTAATTTTTACGAGCAAAGACCGCGCTGGAAGCGGAGTTATTTCATCAAGGCTTGGTTTGCAAAGCAGTGCTATAGAAGTTGATCCAGATTTGGACATTCACCGCTTAGTCGTTGAAAGACTCTCTCTAGGTGATCGTATTGATTACATCATTTGCGATGAGGCACAGTTCTATCAACCGATACAGATCGAAGGTTTAGCAAAAATTGTTGATGGTCTCGGCATTGATGTCTTTGCTTTCGGCATACTCGCCGACTTTCGAACCAAACTTTTCCCGGGATCAGCTCGCCTCGTTGAATTAGCCGATCGCGTAAATACGCTACAAGTAGAAGCGCTCTGTTGGTGCGGCTCCCGTGCAACGCACAACGCTCGCACTCTCGGAGGAGTAATGGTTACCGAGGGCGAACAAGTAGTTGTTGGAGATGTCGCACCTGGATCTGAAATTGCTTACGAAGTTCTATGCCGCCGCCACCATATGCGCCAAGTAACCGCTCGCGCCTCGCGCGCAGGACATACATCGCCGATGCCTTTACCATTTAACCAAGAAGACGAAATCACCAAGGGAGATAAAAAATGAAGGTTCGTGGATACGCAGCAATGCAGGCAAAGGCAGAACTAACCCCTTGGGAATTTGAGCGCCGCGAACTCGGTGGCCACGATGTTCTTCTTGATATTAAATATTCGGGGATTTGCCACTCAGATATTCATCAGGCCCGTGAGGAATGGGGACCGGCCATCTTCCCAATGGTTCCAGGTCATGAAATCGCAGGCGTTGTTACACAAGTTGGCCCATCAGTTACTAAATTCAAAGTTGGCGATCGCATTGGTGTCGGAGTTTTTGTTGATTCTTGCCGTAAATGTCCTTCTTGCCTCAAGGGTTTACAGCAGTACTGCATTGAGGGAATGACCGGTACTTACAACCAACTAGAACGCGATGGAAAAACTCCAGCAATGGGTGGATACTCCAATGTAATGGTAATCAACGAAGACTACGCAGTGAATATTCCGGACAACTTGTCACTTGATGGTGTTGCACCACTACTCTGCGCCGGAATCACTCTTTATTCACCAATCAAGCATTGGAACACTGGCCCTGGTAAGAAAGTTGCAGTGATGGGTCTTGGCGGACTGGGCCACATGGGCGTTAAGTTTGCGGTCGCACTCGGCGCTGACGTCACAGTCTTCTCTCACTCACCTTCAAAAGAATCTGACGCTAAAGCCATGGGTGCGCACCATTTCGTTTCAACAAAAGAAGAAGGCTTCAATAAGAAATATATAAAGCACTTCGATTTAATTCTTAATACTGTAAGCGCTGAATTGGACATTAATACCTACCTTGAGATGTTAAATGTCGACGGCACCTTGGTGGTCATTGGTCTACCTGGTAAGCCTTATGCAGTTGAAGTTGGATCACTTCTTCCTGCTCGACGTTCACTTTCGGGTTCAATGATCGGTGGAATACCTGAGATGCAGGAGATGCTGGATTTCTGCGGTAAGCACAATATTGTGAGTGATATAGAAGTCATCAAGGCTGACTACATCAATACTGCATATGAGCGAACCGTTGCGAGCGATGTTAAATATCGCTTTGTAATTGATGCTTCAACTTTCTAAGACATCTTCTTAAGCAAAGGTATTGAGAAGTTGTACCAAAATTGGAGCGACCATCAACGACGGCAATAAGTTACCCGCCGCGATATCTTTTATCTTCAAAAGTCTTAGTCCTACGCAAATCAAGACAACGCCACCAGTGATTGTCATTGCATCAATCTGGTAGCCGCTCAGGATATTTCCTAGGCCAAGACCGATGAGCGTCCAAAGCCCTTGGTAGATTCCAACGGGAATAGATGAAGCGGCAACTCCCCAACCTAAACTAGCCGCGAAGGCCATCGCTGCAAAGAAGTCGAGACTCGATTTCAATAGCAATTGATCTACTCCCGTAGACATTCCATCGCTAATGGACCCTAAAATCGCAAGCGGCCCGATGATAAAGAGAAGCGATGCTGAGACAAAACCTTCGACAAATGTGCTGTCTTCTTTCGCGCGAAATCTCTTGCGCAGGTTCTCCCCGATCCCATCTAACTTACTTTCTAAATTAAGTGCGGAACCAATCAGTCCCCCGATTAATAACGAAGCGAGTATTGCTAGGAGAGTCCAACCTTTAGGAAGCGCCGATATATATCGCTCCGACCACATAGGCGCTAAAGCGCTTACGGCTCCGAGAATTGTTATCAAACCCAAGACGTCGGTGATCAAAGTTCTTGAGCGAGTTGGCATACGACCACCGACTAAAACACCAATTGCCGCTCCCCCGATAATGGTTGCGATATTTACTGTTGTACCAAAGCCAACGAACATAGCGGTAACAATAGAGGATATAAATCGCAGGCTTTGCTATAAACTCCCCTAATGCAAGAACCTTCAAAGTTAAGGTCTCTAGCGTCCCACCTGCGCCCACATAAGACTGTCCCTATTACTCCTTGGCGCGCGAAACATCGTTGGGATCTTTCCATCCCTCGTGTACTTCTCCTTTCACTCGGCCTCGCAATGTTCGGCTTTGGCGATGCACTAGTTTTCCAATCTAACTTGGGTAACGCGCCATGGACTGTTTTCGCACAAGGATTAAGTCTGAAGACGGGACTTTCTTTAGGTTGGACAACTTTTTACACGGGCTTCGTAATTCTCTTAATCTGGATCCCACTGCGTGAACGTCCCGGTTTTGGAACTATAAGCAATATCGTAATCATTTCCTCTTGTATACAAACCGGAGTCGAAATATTTCCTCTACAGAGCACCTTCTTAGGTGGTATTGCGTCAGCTCTATTAGGAATCGCACTCGTCGGAGTTGGTTCAGCACTTTATATAACCTGCGGCTTAGGTTCTGGACCCCGAGATGGACTAATGACGGGAGTTCATAACCGCACGGGTGTTCGTGTCGGAAGAGTGCGAATATGTATTGAAGTCACCGTTTTGATCATCGGCGCTCTGCTTGGAGGCCGCATTGGGCTTGGAACTGCACTATTTGCCGTATTAATCGGGCAAACGGTAGCGATCTCTTTCGGAGTTGTAGCGCGTCTTACCTCAAAGTAGCCCATTAATCGGCTTTGATTCTCTTATTCCCCGGTCTGTGAGCCGTCATTTCACACGGGGTCGCAAACACCCCCGTTAACAAAATTAGAAGGGTATGTCATGCTCGATAGTTATTTCAAAATATCGCAACGTGGCTCCACGGTAGCAAGAGAAGTACGTGGCGGCGTCGTCACGTTCTTCACTATGGCTTACATTGTGGCGCTAAATCCACTAATCATCGGTCTCACAAAAGATGCTGATGGAAAATACATCGGCGGCGGAGATGCACCTAATCTCGCACTCGTTGCTGCAATGACCGCACTTATGGCTGGCGTATTAACCATCCTTATGGGAGTTATTGGTAAATATCCGCTCGCTATAGCAACCGGTTTAGGTCTAAATACATTTGTGGCGGTAGGTATCGCTTCACAAATGACTTGGGCAGACGCTATGGGTCTTATTGTTCTTGAGGGAATCATTATTACGATTCTTGTTTTAACTGGATTCAGAACTGCGGTCTTCAAAGCTGTACCTGCACAGCTAAAAATCGCAATCTCAGTTGGAATTGGACTATTCATTGCACTTATCGGTTTAGTTGACGCTGGATTCGTTCGTCGCACGGGCACTGGTCCAGTACCAGTGACTCTTGGTGATGGTGGAACTCTGGTCGGCTGGCCTGTGGTCGTCTTCGCTCTAGGTCTATTCCTGACAATCGGATTGATTGTTAAAAAGGTCAAGGGTGCGATTCTCATTGGAATTATCATTGCAACAATCGCAGCCATAGCGATTGAAACCTCACAAAAGATAGGTCCACTCTTTAACGGGGCCACCGGTAAAGTAAATCCGAAGGGTTGGAACCTAAATGTTCCTGCGATGCCAGAGAGTGTCGTAGCAACTCCTGATTTCTCTCTATTGGGTCAATTTAATCTCTTCGGTTCACTCGATCGAGTGCCGTTGATTACAGTGATCTTGCTCGTCTTCACCCTTCTGCTTTCAGATTTCTTTGACACAGTCGGAACAGTGACTGCAATTGGTCACGAAGCCGGTCTGACAGATAAAGATGGAAATGTTGAAAACATCGATCGCATTCTCTTAGTTGACTCACTCGCAGCAGTTGCAGGTGGTGCAGGTAGCATCTCTTCAAACACTAGCTACATTGAGTCAGCAGCCGGCGTTGGGGAAGGTGCTCGTACTGGACTTGCGTCAGTGGTTACAGGAATTTGTTTCTTATTGACAACTTTCTTAGCTCCGTTGGTCGCAATCATTCCTTACGAAGCCGCTACTCCAGCACTTGTTGTCGTTGGTTTCTTGATGATGACTCAGATCAAAGTGATCGATTGGGAAGATTACGGAATCGGTATTCCTGCATTCTTAACAATCATCTTGATGCCATTCACATACAACATCTCAGTTGGTATCGGCGCAGGGTTCGTAACCCACGTTGTTATCCGCTATATCCAAGGACGCAGAAAAGAAGTTCATCCGCTTCTGCTATTGGTCTCTGGACTCTTTATGGTCTATTTCCTATCTTCACCAATCAACACTTGGGTGGGATAGCTAGTTAGATAAGTTGCTTAAACATCGCCCTGCGGAGAAATCTGCAGGGCGATGTTTTTTACAGCGACCAGTCGATTGGATCTTTTCCCGCTGCCATTAGCGCTGCATTGGCTCGGCTAAACGGCCTAGATCCGAAGAAACCACGGTGCGCCGACAAAGGGCTGGGATGAGACGCAGTTATTAACTTGTCTGTTGCGAAATATCTACTGCACTCTTTCGCGTTATTTCCCCAAAGGATTGCCACCGCCCCATTCGCTGCTAATTTTTCCACACAAGCATCCGTGAAGGCTCGCCAGCCGATACCTAGATGAGAATTGCTTTCGCCAGAGCGACAGGTCAGCGTTCGATTCAAAAGAACTACACCTTGCTCTGCCCAACTAGATAAATCTCCACTACTTGGGATTGGAAGTTTCAGATCTGAATTTAACTCTTTGAATATGTTTTGTAGAGAGGCTGGAATTTTGCTTTCGGTCTTGGGGGTAGAAAATGCGAGTCCATTCGGAAAATTAAGGTTGGGATATGGGTCTTGACCCAAGATGAGAACTTTTGATTGATAGAGATCGCGCTCAAAGATTCTTTCCAGGACGGATGTAACTGCTCGCGAAAGATCATGAGCTGCGCGCAAAGAACCTTCCGTTTGCAGCAGTTACTTCAATATTAATTCCAAAAACCGCAGTCATATGCTCTGAAGTAATAACACTTGAAATTGGACCTGAAACCGCAATAGTTCCGTTTTTAATAATCAGAGCGTGCGTGGTTCCAAATGGAATCTCTTCGATGTGGTGCGTAACAACAATGCTTGCGGGGGCTAGCGGATCGGTGGAGTACTCAGCAAAACGACGGAGCAAATCTTCTCTCCCACCTAGATCCAAGCCGGCTGTTGGTTCATCCAAAAGAAGCAACTCAGGATCTGACATCAAGGCGCGTGCAATCTGTACCCGCTTCTTTTCACCGTCACTCAACGAAAAATAACGACGATCGGCTAGGTCGCGAACACCAAATGTAGTTAGTAAAGCTACCGCGCGGGATTCATCCCAAAGATCGTAATCTTCATTCCATCTTCCCAGGACGGCATAAGCGGCGGTTACAACCACATCTCTGACTAATTCATCGTCGGGAATATCCTCGGAATTTAAGGTTGCGCATACTCCAATACGAGTGCGAAGTTCAAACAAATCTACTTTTCCCATCTCCTGCTCGAGTATTTTCACGACGCCTTTTGTTGGAAAAACTCGCGTGGCTAAAATATTCATTAGCGTTGATTTGCCAGCGCCGTTCGGACCAAGGATTACCCAACGTTCACCGCTGCGAACCTGAAAATCAATTGGTCCAAGTATTGTTCGCTGCCCACGGGTCACTGATACCCCTTGCATTGATAGGACCGTCATTTCACCCAGTGATTCCATAGATGAAAAAGATAGCGGTAATCATTGGCGAATCCACTTAAATGCCCGACTTATCGCGTGTGATTCACGCTAATCTTCTCCCCGAGATGACTAACAACGATAAAAACCAACAATTTACGGGCCTAATACTGCTCTCGGGCGTGGATAAGCCGGGCATCACCGAGACCCTCTTTCAAACCCTCTCCCCGTTCGCGGTTAGTATTTTAGATATCGAACAAGTAGTTATCAGAGGTCGCGTTATTTTGACTTGTTTAATCTCGTGCGCGCCAGCCCACGCAGCTGCCATAGAAGCTGATCTAGAAGAGTGCGCAAAGGTACTTGGCGTTGATATCGCCTCAGCCTTTGAAGAAAGCGCCTCCACAGATATTGCGGTGAAGAAATCCTTGCTCCACGTTGTTGTTCTATCTCAGGAATTGAAACCATCTTCCATCAACACAGTTGCTAAGGCTATTGCCGGCAATGGTGGAAACATTGAACGCATACACCGAACTGCAAGCTATCCAGTTACGGCAATTGAATTCACCGTCTCTGGCGCTGAACAAGGAAAATTGCGTACGGAGTTGGCTACGGTTGGAACAGAGCACGCTGTTGACATAGCAGTTTCTCCTGGCGGATTGATGCGCTGGGCGAAGAAACTCGTTGTGATGGATGTTGATTCAACACTTATTCAACAAGAGGTGATTGAACTCTTAGGTGCTAAAGCAGGTAAGGGTGCTGAGATTGCAGCGATAACGGAATCGGCAATGCGTGGTGAACTCGATTTCGCAGAAAGCTTACGTTCGCGAGTCGCACTTTTAGCGGGACTTCAGGAATCTGTGTTAACACAGGTGCAGAGCGAGATTTCTCTAACTCCTGGTGCCCGCACCCTCATTCGCACCCTTCATAAACTTGGACATCACGTAGCTCTCGTATCTGGAGGATTCGAACCAGTGATTGCGCCGATAATGCGCGATTTGGGTATCTCACATATGCGCGCAAATAATCTTGAGGTTGTTGAAGGGAAACTCACCGGAAAACTTATAGGTCCAATAATTGATCGCGCCGGGAAAGCAGATGCGCTTCGTGAGTTCGCCGCGCTGCATGCAATCGAATTGGAGCAGACTATTGCGATCGGCGACGGCGCTAATGATCTAGATATGATCGCTCTCGCTGGAATGGGGATCGCATTTAACGCCAAGCCAGCGGTGAAGGCGGCTGCTGATAGTTCAGTATCTGCGCCTTATCTTGATTCGGTTCTGTACTTACTCGGAATTACTCGCGAAGAAGTGGACGAATCAGAGTCGCTATAGACGACAGGCGTGGATATCGGTTACCAATATTCCGCGCGCACCTATCGCCCAGAGCTCGTCCATTAAGCGATTGGTATCTTTGCGAAGAACCATGGCGCGTACTGCCACCCAATCTTGCTTCTGTAAAGGAGAGATTGTTGGGGACTCCAAACCCGGTGTTACTGCGCAAGCCTTATCCACGGAAATTTTTGGAATGTCATAGTCGAGCAGAACGTACTGTCTAGCAGTAACAACTCCCTGTAAGCGGCGTAGGAGTATCTGCAAATCTACTGCTAATTCACTTGGATTTCTTGAGATCAATATCGCTTCACTCTGCAAAATTGGATCTCCAAAGATTGATAGGCCAGCCTGACGCAAAGTGTTTCCAGTACTCACTACATCGGCGATAACGTCAGCAACTCCGAGACGCACACTGCTTTCTACAGCTCCATCCAACCTTACGACCTTTGCGCTAACACCCAATTTCGATAAATAGTTCTCGACCAAACCAGGATAAGCGGTAGCCACCCTCTTGCCTGAGAGATCAGCTACATTCCATTTGTTAGCAGCTGGGCCCGCAAAACGAAACGTTGAACCACCAAAATCAAGTGCGAGGATTTCGTGTGCATCCGCACCAGAGTCAATTAAAAGATCTCTTCCGGTAATTCCAGCTTCGAGCTCGCCACTTCCAACGTAAAGGGCGATATCACGTGGTCGCAAATAGTAAAACTCGACTCCATTTTCTGGATCGCTTAAAACCAAGTCACGTGAATCAACGCGTTGTCTATAACCAGCCTCTTTTAAAATTTCTATAGAGGCGTCAGCGAGAGATCCTTTATTGGGAACTGCAATCTTTAACACGGCATCTCGATTCTATAGATAGCGATAGATATCGCTTGGATTTAAGCCACGTGCCAACATAAGTGCCTGCAAGTGATAAATGAGTTGACTGATCTCCTCTGCTAACGCTTCGTCACTCTCATGCTCTGCTGCTAGCCAGACTTCTCCCGCTTCCTCGAGAATCTTCTTTCCTATCGCGTGGACACCAGCGTTAACTTCCGCAACCGTTCTTGAAGTTGGATCTCCAACTGCAATCTTCTGCGATAGCTCTTCCCACAATTGATCAAAAGATTTCATAAGGTGAGTTTACTAGACTTCACTTGCGCGATGCCTCAGCATTTTCACCATCCCTGCAGGGTCCGGTGAATTAAAGACCGCTGATCCAGCAACGAAAGTATCTGCGCCCGCCTCCCGCGCGATTGCGATCGTCTCCATCGAAACTCCACCATCAACCTGAATCCAAATTGGTCTATCGCCGATCAAGGCCTTAGATCTGCGCACTTTATCCATCATACTTGCCATGAACTTTTGCCCGCCAAAGCCTGGCTCAACCGTCATAATCAACAACATATCTATTTCATCTAGAAGGTCAGAATAAAGTTCAATTTCGGTACCAGGCTTAAGGGCCATACCTGCACGCGAACCAAGTTTGCGCAAACTTTTCAGAGTTTGAGCTGGATTCTCCGCTGCTTCAATATGGATCGTGACGCTACCAGCACCAGCGCGCGCGTAATCAAGGGCGATTCGATCAACGTCATTGATCATTAGATGAGCATCAACTGGAATAGGACAATCAGCGATAATTTTCTCTGCTGCAGCGAAGTCCCAAGTTAAGTTCGGCACAAAAAGATTATCCATAATATCTAAGTGGATTAAATCTGAATCTTTGGCAATCTTCGCGATTTCCGCATTGAGGCCTGAATGATCAGCGTTAAGAATGCTGGGGGTTATCCTCAGTTCGTTAAACACGTGGATATCCTATTTCTCATTACTTAGTTTTTTGCGAAATACCGCCAAGAACATAGCATCTGTTTCATGACGATGCGTCCACAAAGAAAGCGATTTATCGCGCATCGCCGAAGTGAGCTGCGTTGGAAGATATGGCGCTAAATCCACGATCTCAAGCTCCGGGTGCTTACGTAAAATATCACTAACTGCAATGCTGGTTTCGGCTAGATGTGGTGAACACGTGGCGTAACCAAAGAGACCGCCTTCTGCCAAAACCGAGATTGCCGCATCGGATAGTTCGCGTTGTAATTGCGTTAGTTCTCTTAGATCCAGCACGGTGCGGCGCCAACGAACCTCTGGGCGCCTGCGAAGTGCACCAAGTCCCGTGCAAGGAACATCAGCCAAAATTGCACCGAACTTCTCTCCCAACGATGCAATTTCACGTCCGTCACCAACTAAAAGTCTTGCCCCACCAATAACTTGTTCAACCAACTTTGCACGCGGTGCTGAAAGTTCGTTGGCGGAGAACGTCTTTCCGTTCTCTTTTGCTATTGCGGAGAGAAGTGCAGCCTTACCTCCGGGTCCAGCGCAAAGATCTAGCCAATCATCATTTGCGGCAGAAACCTTTGCGAATATCTGAGCAACAAGTTGGGAACCTTCATCTTGTACGCCTGCTCTGCGATGGCGCACCGCTTCTAGGGATGCAGGAACACCATCAAATTTCATTCCATAATCCGAGTAATTAGTCGGCAGTGCACCTAGCGAAATCAGCTCCTCTGCACTCGATCTACCTGGCCACCAGACAATTGTTGGAGTTGCAGCTAAATTATTCGCAGAAAGAAGCGCCTCAACTTCATTAAAATCACGAAGCAAATCGAAGTAGGCCGAAACAATCCACTGTGGATGTGAATAGATAATTGATAATCGTTCTACCGGATCAGAGATTAAGTTTGCTGGCTCGAGCCACTGATCTAAACTCTTGGCACTCATTTTACGAAGTAGCGCGTTAACGAATGAAGCTTTCGACTCCCCTATAACCTTACGAGCTAGCTCAACGGTTGCAGAGACAGCGGCATGCGAGGGCACTCGCATTTCAAAGAGTTGATGAGCACCTAGTCGAACCACATCAACAATTCCCGTATCCACCTCGCTCCAAGGTCGATCTGACACTTGTGCGGCGATGTAGTCGTGACGACCTTGCATTCGAAGAGTGCCGTAAAGCAGTTCTGTTGCAAAACCTTTATCTCGCTGTTCGAAATTTGAGGCAGTTAAAGCCTGTGGTAACAATAGATTTGAGTAACCGTCTGAGCGATTGACCTCTTGCAAAATGTCATAGACCAGCAATCGAACTGCATCTGGTTTAGGAGATTTGAAGGTGTTTCTGCGCGCTTCAACCATAGCTATTGCAACAAATCTGTTGCGCTAATCCGGGCTCCGTTAGCCCAAGCCGATGCGAGCATTTGAGATTTTCCTGCTGGTGTAACTTCTAAAAGTTCCACTGCCGAGGTCGCGGTTCCTACCAATACTGATTTACCAATAAATTTAAGCATTCCAGCAGAGATAATCTCATCGGCCAGCCGGGCGCTATTTACCTTGAGGACCTGTCCACGAAAATCAGACCACGCACTCGGTTCCGGATTGAAGGCACGTATCTTGCGAATGATGACATCAGCGCTTGAGTTCCAATCAATTTTCGCTTCTTCTTTACTCAATTTAAACGCTCTGGTAGCACCAGCATTGTCCTGTGGCTTTGGCTTCTCTCCCTTTTCGATTTGCTCAAGAGTTTTCAAAACTGGATCGACGCCTAATTTTGCTAATAATTCAAATAGCTCTTCTGATGTAATTGAACCAGAGAGTGGAATCTCTGCGATTTGATATACCGGCCCAGTATCCATTCCTTCATCGAGTGCGAACACTGTGACGCCGGTTGCTTCATCACCAGATTCAATCGCGCGCTGAACCGGGGCTGCGCCGCGCCATCTAGGCAGAAGCGAAAAGTGAAGATTAATAAACCCGTGCTTTGGCTTTCGAAGAACCTCCGAGGGAAGAATTAATCCGTAACCAATTGTTATGACCAGATCTAAATCTTCAACCAATTCACCAAGTAGCTGATTGGACTCCGGTTTAAGCAACTCGACGCTATGAGTTTGCGCCCAATTAGCAACGGGAGTTGATTGCAGCGCTCTCCCTCGCCCAGCAGGGGCATCCGGCCTTGTAATAACGCAAACCAAATCGTGCTCAGATGCCAGTAGAGCATCTAGCGTGGGAATAGCTACTGCTGGGGTTGCAGCAACGGCAATACGCACTAAAGACCTCTACCGAAAATATCGTGCGGAGAAACCTTGATCGATGGGGTCTCCCCAGAACTCTGGGCTGCGTTAAACCACTCTGATTCTCGAATCTCTTTCATCGCAAGCTTGCGATCTTCCTTAGAGAGACGGTCAATAAAGACAATTCCATCTAAATGATCAGTCTCATGTTGTAAGCATCGCGCCAATAACTCGGTTCCCTCGACAGTTATCGGTTCTCCGTACATATTGAAGCCCTTAGCAACTGCCCGAAAGGCTCGCGGAGTTTCGTAACTAAGCGCTGGAAAGGATAGGCAACCCTCTTCGCCCTCCTGCATCTCCGAACTCAAATCTAGAGTTGGATTAATTAGATGACCCAAAGCATCATCAACATCCCAAACGAAGACTCTCAAACCAACTCCAATTTGTGGCGCTGCTAAACCCGCACCAGGTGCTTCCAGCATCGTTTCGGTTAAATCAGCTACTAAAGTACGGAGCTCTTTATCAAAATCAACAACTTGCAAAGCAGGAGTAGTCAAAACCGGATCTCCAAAGAATCGGATCGGTTGGATTGACATGCGTGAAGTCTAGCGTAGGCGCGAAAAAACCTATGTAAGAGAATAGGGATCCACTCGAAGAGCGAGGGTTTTCTTCTTTGTTACCGCCCGATGGCGAATGTAATCTCCTATAAATTTGAGAAGCTCGTCACTCTCAGCCAGATTAGCAGTTAAAAGTATCCGTGAAACATTTCCAGAGCTTTGAGCAGGTCCCAGAACGGCTGTGCTCGCTGGTAGCCGCTTATCCAAAAGTGCTTTCCTGAAGCCGGAAACTATCGATGTCGCTTCTGAACTCTCAACTTCCATTGCAACCGATCGAGAAAATGGCGGGAAGTTTAATTCCCTTCGTTCATGCAGTTCACGTGTTGCTAATACCTTTGGGCTCCATTGGGCAAGCGCGGAACTAATTGGATTAGATTGATTAACAACAGTGATTACGGCGCCCTCTTTACTTACGTGGGCGGCTGCCACAAAGAAAGTTTCGCGAGCTCGCTCTTGTGCGCGCAGATCATTGTAAGAAAAGAACGAATCACCTTCAAGCAAGACCACGGCAGCATATCCGCCTTCGATGCGCGGCTCCATACCCGAAGTTGCGATAACTAAAGACGGCGTATTTGGTAGTTCTGTAATCTGCGCATCTGCCGTTGAGTAATACGTTGGAAAATTGGGAAAGGCGCGACCAATCTCCTCGGTGTGACGCTCGCCGCCTCGTCCCAACATAATAAGCGTGTCGTTTTTGCACCAACGGCACTTCAGAGATGACTGCGGCTTTCCACAGAGAGAACAACTTGGATTTGTATTTGCCTTAATACGCGAAATCTTTCCGCCACAATCGCAAGTTGCAATATTTCGACACTTTTTGCACATCAATGAGCTTGCATATCCCTTACGGGGAATCAGGAAGAGTACTGGACCGGTTGATAGCGCTTTCCGAATTGGTGGAAAAATCCGATTCGGAAGCAGTTCTCCGTTTAGGGATTCGAAGTTGCTAACCTTGAGACGATTATTCTTACCTAACACTTTTACTTTATCTTGCTCGATCATGAGAGCGGTTTCTAAGGCTGGTGAATAACCAACGAAGTAGAGATCGCAGCCACTTTGTTCTGACCGCATCAGGGCAAGATCTCGAGCGTTCCAACCAGGTGATCTAGGTTCGTAATGAGATTCCGCGCCTTCGCGGAAAATAACAATAGTTTCTAGATCAGGGGGAAAAGCAAAGATGGCACTTCTAGTTCCAATAGTTATCTGATTGTTTGCACTAATAGATTTTAGGTAGTTTTGATACCTAACGCTACGAGAAAGTGAACCGGACAAGATACAAGCGCTATCCCCCAGAGCTTGGGACAATAACTGTAACTCGCGCTCTTCAGGAGTGATAATAAGTATCGAACCAGTCTTTACTTTTTTCAGGGCAAAATCGGCCAGTTTTGCTATTGCATCTTCATGAGGCTGAAGGTGAATAAATGTCTTAGTACCCTTTGCATTATTACGTTTCTTAGAATAATCAGGTGAATTTTGATGCGATTTATCTACGCCGACTGCTCGTGGAGGAATTGCACTGCGCAAAAAATCATAAGGGTGAGCCATCCACCGCGCACATCCCGCGGAAACAAGATCAAGCAAACCCACTGGAGCCACAACTGTTGACGCGAGAACTTTGGATATGAACTTCAAGCCCGAAGTTGAGCCTTCGCTCGACCTCTCAACAACGAGCGCTTCACATTCGCGTCCAGCAAAATCAACGCTCACCCGGACACCAACCTGAACCTCCAGATCAAAACGTGCAGGAACAAGATAATCAAATACTCCGTTTAGATGCGCGACTGCGTTATCGACCCAAACTTTCGCTATGGGGGCAGAATCTGCCGCGATCTTCTCAACACGTTTTGCCGTTTCGGTCTTAAGGCGAAGCGGCCGCGCAGTTGACACGGCTGAACCTAGTTATTAATTAACTGCTGCGCGTAGTTGATCGACTCGCGAAGTTGATTCCCAGGTGAAGTTAGGAAGTTCGCGACCGAAGTGGCCGTAAGCAGCTGTCTGCGAGTAGATCGGGCGAAGTAGATTGAGGTCTCGAATGATCGCTGCGGGACGAAGATCAAAGACATTGGTGACTGCATCTTGAATCTTTTGAACGGGAACAGTTTCAGTTCCAAATGTTTCAACAAAGACTCCTACGGGCTGCGCCTTACCAATTGCATAAGCAACTTGAACTTCACATCGACGTGCTAATCCAGCCGCAACAACATTCTTGGCAACCCAACGCATTGCATATGCCGCTGAACGATCTACCTTCGATGGATCCTTGCCTGAGAAAGCTCCTCCACCGTGGCGAGCCATTCCACCATAGGTGTCAACGATAATCTTGCGACCAGTTAAGCCAGCATCGCCCATTGGGCCGCCAATAACAAAGCGACCAGTTGGGTTAATAAGAGTGCGCATATCTTTACGAGGAAGATCAATCTTCGCCAAGACCGGCTCAATGACATACTCAATGATCTCCGGAGTTAACTTCTTAGCAACATCTACTTCTTCGGCGTGCTGACTAGAAATTACTACGGTATCTAGTGCTACCGCCTTATCGCCATCGTATTCAATTGTTACTTGAGTTTTTCCATCTGGTCTTAGGTATGGCAGCGCTCCTGATTTACGGACAGCAGAAAGTTGCTGAGCCAGTTCATGCGCTAACCAAATTGGGAGTGGCATTAACTCTTTCGTGTCATCACAGGCGTAACCAAACATCAAACCTTGGTCGCCAGCGCCTTGCAGATCTAGTGGGTCAACCGAAGAAGCAACACGATTCTCATAGGCATCATCGACGCCCTGAGCAATATCTTGCGATTGCTGGCCGATGGAAATAGATACTCCACAACTGTTGCCATCGAAACCTTTAACCGATGAGTCATACCCAATTCCGATAACGGTATCTCTAACAATTCCCATTACATCGGCGTATCCGTTTGTTGTTACCTCACCAGCGACGTGTACCTGACCAGTCGTAATCAAAGTTTCAACGGCCACGCGACTCGATGCATCCTGCGATAGCAATGAATCTAAGATCGCATCAGAAATTTGGTCTGCGATCTTATCGGGGTGGCCTTCAGTTACAGATTCAGAGGTAAATAGGCGTTTTGACATTGGATCAACCTAACTGGCTCAGGGCCTGATCTAGCAACAACTCGGCTAGCGTGTCTTTGCTGGTTTGTGGAACATGAATCTGAGCACCGTTGCTCGTGATGATAAAACCTTCAGTATCTGAGGCGCCAAATATTGCGCCGTTCGATACATTGTTTAGATAGAGAATATTAGCGCCCTTGGCTACTCTTTTTGCCTCGGCTGCTACTAAGTCGTCACTAGTCTCGGCAGCGAAGGCGATGACAATCTGCTTCTGGCGCAATTTAGCAATTGATTTCAGCAGGTCTGGATTCTCAACTAGAGGAATATCTAGTAACTGACCCTTTTTGATTTTTCCTTCGGAGTATTGCGAAGGTCTCGCATCTGCCACCGCCGCACTCATCACCAATAGATCGGTAGCTGGGAACTCCATTTCGAGTGCGGCATGCATCTGAGTTGCCGTTTCAACTCGTAATATTTCGATGCCCGAAAGATCTTCCATTTCTGCTTCCGAGAGCTGTGGATTTGCGAAGATCATCTTCACTTGCGCCCCACGATCGCGCGCGGCGCGAGCCACCGCTGCACCTTGTCGTCCACTTGATCGGTTTCCGATGAATCGAACTGGATCAATCGCCTCACGGGTTCCGCCCGCAGTTACAAGAACACGCTTTCCTAGAAAATCTTTCTTGACATCAATTAACTTTTCAAACTCACCGATAATTACTTGTGTCTCCGGGAATCTTCCTTGTCCGAAATCATCACCGGTTAATCTGCCAATAGCAGGTTCAAGGATTGTGAACCCTCGGGCTCTTAATGTCTTTACATTCTCTTGGGTTGCAGGGTCCTGCCACATCTGCGGATGCATCGCAGGAACGATCAAAACTGGGACATCTAAAGCGAGAACGAGATTGGTAAGAAGATCATCGGCGCGGCCAGCTGTAATTCTGGCAATCAAATCAGCGGTGGCTGGCGCAATTATTAACGCATCTGCGTTATTGGCTAGCGAAATATGTCTAACTTCATCGACTCGCTCCCAGACTTGGGTGGTGACAGGCCGATGAGAGAGAGCTTCCCAAGTTGCCGCACCTACGAAATTTAGGCTAGATGGTGTCGGTACAACGGTAATTTGATAGCCGCGATCTTGCAGGCGACGTAATAGATCACAAGATTTATATGCGGCAATACCGCCGCCAACTCCGAGAATTACTTCTCGAACTTTAGCCATTTTAGTTAAGGAGAGAAGAGATGCTTACGCTGTTGGTTCGAGATTTTCGATCGTCAAGAGACCTTCGTTAATTTCGCGAAGCGCAATTGACAGTGGCTTCTCGTGCACGTGAGTTTCGACTAGTGGTCCAACATATTCAAGAAGACCTTCGCCAAGTTGTGAGTAATAAGCGTTTATCTGGCGCGCGCGCTTTGCCGCATAGAGCACCAAGCTGTACTTAGAACCGCTCTTGTCGAGAAGTTCGTCGATTGGTGGGTTAGTGATTCCGTCCATTTGGACCTCCTGGGTGCGTGCGTATTTACTGAAAAAGGCTACGAATTATTGGTCAATCCTATCAGGCGATCGACGACCTCTTCCACTCGCTCATTTACGAGCGAAATATCGAATAACCCTGCTTCTGCAAGTTCTTCCTGTGCCAGAGCGAGCCGTGCCGCCCTTCTTTCGGGTGAGTCAGTGCCCCGACCTTCTAAGCGCGAGACTAACTCTTCCCACGATGGTGGTTGGAGAAAAACTAATATCGCTTCAGGTGCGCTTGCCTTAACTTGTTTTGCACCCTCGATTTCAATTTCGAGGAGAACATTCTTTCCGTCGCGAAGCGCATCTTCTACTGGTTTTCGAGGAGTGCCATATCTGTTGCCAGCGAACTCTGCCCATTCTAAGAAGAGCGCTGATTTAATTGCGTTATCAAATTCGGCATCGCTATAAAAGTAATAGTCGGAACCATCTACTTCATTATGGCGAGCAAGACGCGTTGTCGCTGAGACGCTGACCCAGAATGATTCTGTCGCACGAAGCGCTTTAGCGACCGTACTTTTACCAACTCCCCCAGGACCAGATAGAACTAGCAACCTTCCACGTTGAGTAGCGCCAATTCGATCTGGAAACTCACGAAGTAAGTTTTGGCGCTGCGCGGTGCCTAAGCCTTGAATGCGACGAGTTTGTGAAATTTGTAAACGATCTAGAGTTGCGATTGCACGTACCTTACCTACACCGGAGAAAGACTCAAGTAACTCAACTACGCGCATCTTCGCTATCGCTTCATCGCTCTTTGCCAAATCAAAAACTGCAGAGAGAGTAAGATCGCCAACCTTTACGCGAGCCTTCGTAGCAGCGCGGACCTGACGCGCAGCAGTCGACTTCGCCAACGCAGCCGAACGTTGTTCGGCGGTTAACTTCGGAGGAATCGGCACTATTGAACTCTACGCAAGTGCGCTCAAAATTTCATCAGCAATCATTTGCGCTTTCTCAGTCATCGCTGTCGCTCCCTCGCTCCAGGACTTGGTAATTGGGCGACCGATCACGACGTAATTTGCGCCGGCGGCTATCGCATTACCCGGTGTCATTGTTCGGACCTGGTCGTCTCCGCCTTGTTCGGCTAGCGGACGCACACCTGGAGTGATAATTATTGGGTCACTGCCAACCGCACTGCGAATTGCTGCCGTCTCTAATGGTGAGCAAACTATCGCCTTAGCACCGGACTCAACTGCCATTTTCGCCAGGGCAACTGCACTCTCCAGCGCTGGATTTGCATAACCAATTTCAAATAAGTCAGATTCAGATAGCGAAGTTAAAATGGTAACTGCAGTGACCGAAACGTTAGGAACGGCTTTAGCTGCAGCGCTTATCATCTCTCGGCCACCGCTTGCGTGAACCGTCAGGAATTTTGGATTGAGTTGAGAAATTGCATTTGCAGCACCCGCAACGGTGTGCGGAATGTCGTGCAGCTTTAGATCTAAGAAGATCTCAGCGCCGGTGCGTTTGACAACCTGCGCCACACCAGCGGCACCAAAATTCAAATAGAACTCTAAACCTAACTTGTAAACACTTATGGAATCTTCAGTGGCCTTAATCCAAGAGATCGCAGTTTCAAAATCTGAGGTATCTACCGCCAAAATAATTGGTGCTTTCATTCTTCCTCCACGCGATGGGCATAGCCAATAGCAGATTTTAGCGATGGAAAACCCTTGGCTATTAAAAGATCATGTAGCTCGCGCTGGATTTGAATTACGGCAGATGGATTACCGAAGCTTGCTGTGCCGACACTTACTCCAGACGCACCCGCCAGAATTAACTCCAGGGCATCTCTTCCAGATGAAACACCGCCCATTCCTAAAATTGGAACGTTGGGCAGCGCAGCGTGTACTTGGTAGATGGCGCGGACAGCAACTGGCCTTATCGCAGGACCAGATAAACCACCCGTCTTTCCACCAAGATGAGGACGCATCGAATCTAAATTGATAACCATTCCGAGTACCGTATTGATTAGCGCCAGAGCATCCGCACCTGCATCAACAACACCTCGTGCAATCTCGGGCAAATTTGTTACATCAGGTGAGAGTTTGGCGATGATCGGAATTTCTCCACCTATTGTGCGACGTACTCCATCAATTACGCGACGTGAAGCATCAGGATCGCAGGCGAATACCAGTCCGCGATTTTCCACGTTTGGGCAAGAGATATTTACTTCCAGCGCGCTAATTCCAGCAACTGATCTAACTTTACGAGCGAGCGTCGCATACTCTTCTACGGTCTCACCGGCGATAGAAACGATAACTCTCGATTTTTGCTCAATGAGCCAAGGCACATCCTTAGCTAAGAAAGCATCAATGCCGGGTCCCTGCAGACCTATTGAATTAAGCATTCCTGAAGGAGTCTCCGCCATCCGAGGGGTTGGCCTGCCATATCTTGGTTTATTCATTACAGATTTAGTAACAACTGCACCAATATCTCGGAGGTCAAAAAACTGCGCTAACTCTTTGCCTGAACTGGCGCAGCCGCTAGCGGTAAATATTGGGGTGTTGAAGAAAGCATTTCCTAAAGTTGTAGAAAAATCGAAAGTGTTCAAGGTGTACCTTCCGGAACCTGGCCGACCATCTGCCATTGAACCTGGCCACCATCCATTACTGGACCGTCAATGCACGAGCGCAGCATTGCGATCTTTCCATCTTCTCCCATTACTGGCAGAACACAAGTCATGCAGATTCCGATTCCACAAGCCATTGCTTCTTCAACTGCGCATTGGTGTACAACATCGGTGCCGGCAGTGAGCGCCGATATTGCGCTCAACATACCCATCGGGCCACAAGAGTAAATAACATCGATTTCTCTATTATCAATAAGTGTTTTTATTGGTTCAGTTACGCGACCGGTCTCACCCATTGTGCCGTCTTCGGTGTAGATCTTCAGTGAATTTACCGCGCGTTTGCCTTCCATAGGAGCATAAATTTTTGCACCAGTTGAAGCGCCTAACAGCATGTCAACTTTGCACCCTCGCGCTTTTAAAACTTCCGCAAGACCAAAGAGCGGAGCTGAACCATAACCTCCACCCACAAGAAGTGCATTCACTGGAGCAGTAGGAATTCCGAATGCGGTCCCTAGTGGCGCGACGATATCTACCTCAGCTCCCTCTGGTTGAGAGCAGAGCCATTTGGAGCCAGTTCCATGTGGAGCAACAATTAATTCCATAGTTCCACCGAAACTAACACTCTCGGAGACGCGCGAGATTGCGAACGCTCGTCTTAGGATCATACGTGAAGATTCGCCACCAACTTTAATTGCTACGAAGTTTCCAGGGCGACAGGATTTAACTAAATCCCCAATCCCAAATACGATTTGGTGATATTGACCAATTCGCTTATTTGCGAGAACGGTCGCGTTCAATTGCGCTGCTGAGCGATTGATTTGTGACATTATCGTTTTAACCATTCCTGTATAGGTAAAACGCTAAGTTCACCACGTTGCAGCGCCTTAATTCCCTCAACTGCCGCGCTAAAACCTGCAGTTGTTGTTATGCACGGAATCGAACGCTGAATTGCCGCGGTGCGAATCGCCCAACCATCTACACGCGTACCTCGTCCAACGGGCGTGTTGATAACTAAATCAACATCACCGCTATTTAGCAGTTCCACAATTGTGCGCTCCCCCATTGGGCCTGAGCCTTCCGAGTTCTTGCGAACTTTATGGGAAAGAACTCCGTTAACCGCAAGATAATCCGCAGTTCCACCGGTTGCTAATAAATTAAAGCCAAGTGCGACTAGCGCCTTTGCAGGAGCTATTCCTGATGCCTTATCTTTATCTGCAAGGGATACGAAGACTGTTCCCGACTTTGGCAATGGTCCGAATGCGCTGATCTGTGATTTGGCGTAACTCTCACCAAAAGTTTCAGCGATACCCATAACTTCACCCGTTGAGCGCATTTCTGGTCCTAGAACTGCGTCCACTCCCCGACCATCTGTGCGACGGAAGCGGTTCCAAGGCAGAACAGCTTCTTTAACTGAAATTCCCTTTGCCACACCATCTGCGCTATTTGGTAACAGCCCTTCAATCTTTAGTTCAGCGATAGTTGTTTCCATAGATAATCTCGCTGCAGCCTTTGCTAACGGAACTCCTGTCGCTTTACTTACAAAAGGTACGGTTCGAGATGCGCGGGGATTAGCCTCCAGAACGTATAAGACATCCTCGGCCAGCGCGAATTGAATATTTATCAGACCCAAAACACCCACACCCTGCGCAATTTTAAGAGTAGCCTCACGAATTGTCTTCAACTGTGCCGGCGTTAAGGTTGCTGCGGGAAGCACACAAGCGCTATCTCCTGAGTGAATTCCCGCTTCTTCAATGTGTTCCATAACTCCACCCAAGAAGAGTTCATGCCCGTCATAAAGAGCATCTACATCTATCTCTATCGCACTATCTAAGAATCGATCTACAAGTACGGGATGGTCAGGAGTGATGTCAGTGGCGCGACTAATGAAACTAGAAAGTGAAGCATCATCGTAAACAATCTCCATTCCACGACCACCGAGAACAAATGATGGTCGAACCAGAACTGGATAACCTATGCGCGCGGCGATATCTAACGCTTCCATCTGAGATGCCGCCATACCAAATTCAGGAGCGGTTAGTGATTGCTCAGCGAGAACTTTGCCAAAAGCGCCCCGTTCTTCAGCAAGATTAATCGCCTCAGGTGAAGTGCCAAGGATGTTTACTCCCGCTGCTTTGAGACCGGCTGCTAATCCGAGAGGTGTTTGACCACCTAATTGAGTAATCACTCCGAGAACTGGCCCGGCCAATGTTTCCGCGTGAACCACTTCAAGTACATCTTCTAAAGTGAGCGGCTCAAAATAAAGACGATCTGATGTGTCGTAATCGGTCGAAACAGTTTCGGGGTTGCAATTGATCATAACTGTCTCAAATCCCGCATCCCGCAAAGTAAATGAAGCGTGAACGCAAGAGTAATCAAACTCGATTCCCTGACCGATTCGATTGGGTCCACTGCCTAAAATAATTACCGCTGGTTTTGTGCGAGGGCGCACTTCCGTCTCTTCTTCGTAACTGGAATAGTGATAGGGAGTAAAAGCCTCGAACTCAGCAGCGCAGGTATCAACCGTCTTATAAACCGGACGCACATTTGCGTGATGACGTGCTTTACGTACATCTTCTTCAGTTAGGCCACGCAAGATCGCGATCTGAGAATCAGAGAATCCCATCTCTTTCGCTGAACGCAAGACGCTTTCTGACAATTCTCCTGGGTGAGCTAATTCCCTAGCACGTTCATTTATCAAATCGATTTGGTGCAGGAACCAACGATCTATCTTTGTAGCGGCAAATACCTCATCAATCTTGGCACCGCCCCACATTGCCTTCTGCACTTGCTGAAGACGGTACTCAGTTGGGATCTGCATAGATTGAAGTAACGCTGCAATATTGATCTGCGAAATATCTGCTGGGAATTGAAAGATTGCTTCTTTACGTTCCAGCGAGCGGAGCGCCTTCATAAGCGCCTCAGGGAATGAACGACCTATCGCCATCGCTTCGCCAACGCTCTTCATTGTGGTGGTTAGCCTTGGATCAGCATCAGGGAATTTTTCAAAGGCAAAGCGTGGAGCTTTGACAACGATGTAATCAAGAGTCGGTTCAAAGGAAGCTGGCGTTACTTGGGTAATGTCATTTTTAATCTCATCGAGGGTATAACCGATTGCCAACTTTGTCGCGATTTTTGCAATTGGAAAACCGGTCGCCTTGGATGCCAGCGCGCTAGAGCGTGAAACTCTTGGATTCATCTCAATGACAATTATTCGACCATCATCAGGATTGACAGCAAATTGGATATTACATCCGCCAGTAGCAACACCAACCTCACGAATGATGTCGATTGAAAGATCACGTAATTTCTGAAATTCCACATCAGTCAAAGTCAGCGCTGGCGCAACAGTTATTGAGTCACCTGTATGAACACCCATAGGATCAATATTTTCAATGCTACAAACAATGACTACGTTGTCGGAGGCATCACGCATGACCTCAAGTTCGTATTCCTTCCAACCCAAAATAGATTCCTCGAGAAGGACTTCAGAAGTTGGACTATGGCGAAGACCCGCACCCGCAATCTGTCGCAAATTTTCTTCATCAAAAGCGATCCCGGAACCGAGTCCCCCCATTGTGAAAGATGGACGAACTACGACCGGATAATTTAAGATTGCCGCTCCGGCAATAACTTCCTCCATTGTGTGACAAATTACCGACTTCGCAGATTCGCCACCAATCTTTTCGACAATACCGCGGAAAAGTTCGCGATTTTCTCCTCGTTCAATTGCATCCACATCCGCGCCAATGAGTTTGGTTCCATAACGATCTAGAGTTCCCGCTTTATGTAAACCTATTGCGGCATTCAGCGCGGTTTGCCCGCCGAGAGTTGCTAAAACAGCATCAGGTCTCTCTTTTGCAATTATCTTCTCAATAAACTCTGGTGTGATCGGTTCAATGTAGGTCGCATCTGCGAACTCTGGATCGGTCATAATCGTCGCGGGATTTGAATTTACAAGAATTACTCGGATCCCCTCAGCGCGAAGAACACGACAAGCTTGAGTGCCTGAATAATCGAACTCGCAAGCCTGGCCGATGACTATTGGACCCGAACCAATGACTAAGACGCTTTTTATCGAAAGATCGCGTGGCATTAGATTGAACCAACTTTGCGCGGATACTTGACCATTAAATCAATGAAACGATCAAACAAATAGGCGGCATCGTGCGGACCAGCTGCGGCCTCTGGGTGATACTGCACGCTAAACGCGCCACGCTCTAACAGCTGTAAGCCTTCGACAACTCCATCATTTAATCCAACGTGCGTTACCTCGCCCGTGCCAAATACAGTTTTGAAAATCCCATCAGTCGGAGCCTTAATTGCAAAACCGTGATTATGAGCAGTGATTTCAACTTTTCCTGATTTTTTATCTAGGACGGGCTGATTTATACCCCGGTGACCAAACTGCAACTTATATGTATCAAAACCTAGCGCTCGTCCCAAAATTTGGTGACCGAAGCAGATACCGAAAATAGGGATTTCTTCCAACAGAATATCTCTTACCAAATCTACGACACCATCCATAGTCGCGGGATCCCCGGGGCCGTTCGAGAGAAATACCCCATCCGGATGCACGTTTTTTATATCCTCAAGAGTGGAGTCAAATGGAAGAACATGGATCTCAACGCCCCGAGCAGCGAGGGCCCGCGGTGTTGCACCTTTTATGCCGAGATCAATTGCTGCAACCGTGAATCTCTTTTCGCCATTAGCTGGAACAACGTATGGCTTTGGCGTAGACACATCAGCACTTAAATAAGCGCCCGACATCGCTTCAGTCTTACGAACTTCAATCACCATCTCTTCGCGAGAGATTTCTATATCTGAGAAAATTCCAACACGCATAGCTCCTCGATCACGCAGATGGCGTGTAAGTGCTCGAGTATCAATTCCTTGGATTCCAACTATTCCTTGCTCAATAAGTTCTACTTCTAGATCTTTCTCGCTACGCCAATTACTTGTAATCGATGAAGGGTTACGAACAACGAATCCGGCAACCCATATTTTCTTCGATTCATTGTCCGGTGTATTGACTCCGGTATTTCCAATGTGAGGAGCGGTCATAACAACAACTTGACGGTGATAACTTGGATCCGTCAGCGTCTCCTGGTAACCCGTCATTCCTGTTTGAAATACCGCTTCGCCGAAGGTGCGACCAGAAGCAGCCCAAGATTTACCTTCAAAAATTCTGCCATCATCTAATACAAGAAAGGCTTTAGCCATTACTCATCTCCTTGCGAAGTAAGTTTGCCGTTGAGATAAGTGGGTGAGCCGCGGAAGAAGGTTGCCGTAACAACGCCCTGCAATTCCATTCCGTGGAAAGGGGTATTGCGACTGCGAGATGCGACTCGGTCACGATCAACGCGCATACTTTGAGTGGGATTGATTACGGATAGATTGGCCACGTTACCGACTGCAATTTCCTGCCCGTGATCGGCATATCGGCCGATTCGCGCTGGCGCATAACTCATTCGGTCCGCCACCGCCTCCCATGACATTAAACCCGTAGCCACCATAGTCTGATTAATGATTGATAACGCACTTTCTAGCCCAAGCATTCCAAAGGCCGCTTCCTGCCATTCAACCTCTTTCGCCTCCGCTGGATGGGGCGCGTGATCGGTTGCCACAATATCGATGGTTCCATCGGCGAGGCCCTCGCGCAGCGCCTCAACATCGCGTTGCGTGCGAAGTGGCGGATTAACTTTGTAAATCGGATCGTAACTGAGTGCTCTCTCATCCGTTAGCAGTAAATGATGTGGAGTTACTTCAGCCGTCACATCTATTCCACGTGCTTTCGCCCAGCGGATTATTTCGACTCCCCCAGACGTTGTTAGATGACAAATATGTAGGCGAGATTTAACGTGGTCGGCAATTAATACATCGCGGGCAATGATCGCTTCCTCAGCAACAGCTGGCCATCCCTTTAAGCCCAGCCTTGAAGATATTTCACCTTCATTCATCTGTGCGTCAATTGTTAAACGAGGCTCCTGCGCGTGTTGAGCAATAACACCATCGAACTTCTTCACATACTCCAGAGCTCTACGCATAACCAAAGGATCGAAAACGCAATTACCGTCATCACTAAAGATTCGCACACGCGCGCGTGAATCAGCCATTGCGCCAATTTCTGAAAGGTGCTCCCCTAACAATCCGCGAGTCACGGCACCAATTGGAAATACATCCACGAAGCCAGCGCTCTGTCCCAATGCATACACCTGCTCAACTACGCCTGCGGTATCGGCTACAGGTGAGGTATTGGCCATCGCTGAGACTGCAACAAATCCACCCTTAGCTGCAGCCATTGATCCAGATAAAACAGTCTCAGCATCTTCCTTACCGGGTTCGCGCAAGTGAGTATGTAGATCAACCAGTCCAGGAAGTGCGACTGACCCACTCAGATCAACCTCGATTACCTCTTCGGATTTTGCGATAGAAGTTGATAACGCGGAAATCTTTCCGTTGCGTATCTCAATGTCACTCTTACTTCCATCGGGAAGGGTCAACCCTCTAAGTAAATAATTTTCCTGCGTCATAGCGTTGCCCCAATCTCTTGGTTACCCGCGAGGAGTAAGTAAAGGACCGCCATACGGATACTAACTCCATTCGCAACTTGCTCAACAATAACCGAGCGTGCACCATCTGCAGCATCTGCAGTGATTTCCAGACCACGATTCATTGGTCCTGGATGCATAACAATCGCATCAGGTTTCAGCGCACGAATACGATCACTATTTAATCCGAAGTATCTGGAGTACTCACGTGCGCTGGGAAAGAAGAGTTCACTCATTCTCTCCATTTGAATTCTCAGCATCATCACTGCGTCAACATTATCAATGACCGCATCTAAATCATAAGAAATAGCGCAAGGCCAACTTTCAACACCAACCGGCAATAGGGTAGGCGGAGCAACTAAAACAACTTGCGCTCCGAGTTTGGCTAGAAGAAGAACATTAGATCGCGCAACACGTGAATGTAAAACATCACCGACTATCGCAACGCGTAGACCAGATAAATCACTAGCACCTTTAGATAAGTGCTTACGAATTGTGAAAGCATCAAGTAACGCCTGGCTTGGGTGCTCGTGGGTGCCATCTCCAGCATTTATAACTGCACCGGACATCCAACGCGAATCAGCTAACCTCTGCGCAGCACCGGATGCACCGTGTCTGATAATCACCGCATCAGCACCCATCGCTTGCAGAGTCTGCGCAGTATCTTTGAGTGACTCGCCTTTACTGATGCTAGAACCTTTTGCAGAGAAATTAATTACATCGGCCGATAGCCTCTTCGCTGCAGCTTCAAAAGAGATTCGTGTACGAGTGGAATCTTCAGCAAAAAGATTCACGATTGTTCGGCCACGTAATGTTGGTAACTTCTTCATAGGCCCGTCACTGACTCGTGCCATCTCTTGCGCGGTATCTAGGATTGAAATCGCTTCAGCTTTTGAGAGATCGTTTATTGAAAGTAGATGCTTCATTCTGGAGTGCCTTCAACCAATACCTCATCGACACCGTCTAATTCGGTTAGATGAACTATTACGCTCTGAGACGATGCGGTAGGAATATTCTTACCGACATAATCCGCACGAATAGGTAGTTCCCGGTGACCACGATCAACCAAGATCGCTAACTGAACGCTCTTAGGACGACCAATCTCACCTAAAGCATCCAAGGCGGCTCTAATCGTTCTGCCAGAGAAAAGAACATCATCTACGAGAATTACATTTCTATCCTCAACACCAAGAACGGGAATCATCGTCGGCATCAAAGCCCGAGGCGGACGCATCCGAAGATCATCGCGATGCAGTGTTATATCTAAGGTGCCAACCTGAATCGGGGCGCCTTCGATATTGGAAATTATCTCGGCAATGCGTTTAGCAAGATGCGCGCCGCGGGTTGGAATTCCCAATAAAGTGATTGTGCTGGATCCAGCATTTCTTTCGAGGATCTCATGCGAAATACGAGTTAGCGCGCGGGATATATCTGGCGCAGGCAGGACAAGACTCATTTAAATCTCCTTCCCCGCCTCGCAGGACGGGTCGTTAAAGGATGTTGGCAAATGATACACCGACCGGACCTCATCCTGTGGATGGAGAAAATGTGTGTGGCGCAGCGCAATCTAACCTGTGGCCCATGAATAATCTTTCAGCCATCACTCAGCCAACACCTCAATCAGTTGCCATTCGCCTGCGCTCCATACGTAAATCTCGGGGATGGACGCTACATGATGTCGAGAGTAAATCAGATGGGTCAATTAAAGCGGTAGTGATGGGCTCATACGAAAGAGGCACCCGTGCGATATCACTAGCTCGCGCTCTTGAGTTAGCAAACCTATTTGCAATTCCGATTGCGGATCTTTTGAGTGATCCCGCTTCAGGAGGAGATGAAAAGTTAGGGTTTCGACGATTTGATCATCGGCGAATTGCAAAGTTACTTTCAGAAAATGATGATGAAGCGTTGCGGAAACTCAATAAGTTTCTGAATGCAATAGCCCGTCGAAGAGGAGATTGGAACGGAGAGATATTAACGCTGCGCAGTACCGATCTAGATACCCTAACTCTTATTTTAGAGATGAGTCAGAGCCAGTTAGGAGAATGGCTTAAAGAAGAAAATATTGCCTTCGGGTAAAGCTAAATCGCCAAGCTATCTTTAATTGAAGCGATTCGCCCTAATACTCCGTGTATGTACGTTGCCGAATCATCCGTCGATAACTCTTTAGCCAAATTAAGTGCTTCATCAATTGCAATGGCATCTTCTAAATCTTTACTCCACAGAATTTCGTATATGCCTAGTCGCAAAATGTTTCGATCAACCGCCGGAAGGCGATCCATATCCCAACCTTGAGCATAGGTGCTTATTAACTCATCAATCTTGCGTCGGTTTTCAGCAATACCGAAAATCAGTTCCTTTGTGTACTCACGAATAGGACGAGCATCAGGTCCCTCATCTATCACATCGCGTAGGGCCAAAAGATCTGCAGGCGCTTGTCCGCGGATATCTCCCTCGTAAAGTAAATCTAGGCTCTGTTTACGAGCCTTACTTCTAGCGGACACTAGTTAGCGCGACCCAAATATGAACCATCGCGAGTGTCAACAAGAACCTTTTCATCTTGCTTAATAAACAAGGGAACTTGGATCTGAATTCCGGTTTCTACCGTCGCTGGCTTAGTGCCCCCTGAAGAGCGATCACCCTGTAAACCTGGTTCGGTATAAGTAATTGTTAAAACTACAGAAGCCGGAAGTTCGATGTAGAGCGGATTATTTTCGTGAATCGCAACGATTGCTTCGGTATTTTCCAACATATATTGAGCAGAATCGCCAACAGTTGCGGCGCTGATATTCATTTGATCAAAAGTCTTATTATCCATAAATACGAAATCTTCACCCTCTTTATAGAGGAAATTCATTTCACGCTTTTCAAGGATGGCGATTTCAATCTTCACGCCAGCATTGAAAGTCTTATCAACAACTTTGCCAGTCAAAACTTGCTTAAGTTTTGTGCGCACGAATGCTGGGCCTTTGCCTGGCTTTACATGTTGAAACTCAACAACAGTCCATAGCTGACCATCGATATCAAGGGTCATTCCATTTTTAAGATCATTTGTTGTTGCCACGATAACTCCAGTTCACGCACCAGCGTAATTAATCAACCGATTGCGTTCGAAGGGATTACCACGCGAGGTTGGCCTCCGATTTTCGAAGGCTATTGGAGAAGTTTACCTGAAGATTTAACTAGTTAAGGCCTTCAGCGCGATCAACGCCAACACATAGGAATTCGGTCCAAATCCACCGATCGTGCCATTGGCTACTCCAGAAATTACTGAAGTGTGTCTAAATTCTTCACGCGCTAAGGGATTTGAAAGATGAACTTCGATTAACGGCGCTTTAACCAACTCGGCTGCATCTCTGATCGCGTATGAATAATGTGTGAATGCAGCTGGATTGATTATCACCGGTATTGATCCATCTGCTGCCTCGTGCAACCAAGAAATAATCGTTGCCTCATCGTCGCTCTGTCTAACATCGGCGGTGAATCCGTGCGTCTTTGCAGCGCTCTCTATGTGGGCGATTAATTGCGGATAGCTCATATCACCGTAAATTGCAGAATCGCGAATATCTAGACGTGCCAAGTTCGGTCCATTGATTACTAAAACCTTCATGAGCTCACCTTTTCATATGCCGAGAACAGGACTTGCTCATCTGGATTCTCCAAACGATCTGTCTTGCCAATACCAGTAATGGTAACGAACCGAAGGACCTTCCCGCGCGCTTTTTTATCAAGAGACATATTTGCAAGGAGTATCGGCCACGCACCTCGCTTATAAGAAGTCGGTAGACCCAATCCTTCCAATATATCTAGATGATCCTTCGCTAAATCCTCTGTAATCAAACCTAAAGACAATTGCAGTTGCGCCATAAAGGCCATGCCAATCGCAACGCATTCTCCGTGGCGCATTGAAAACTTTGAGTCCAGTTCAATTGCGTGACCTAAAGTGTGACCGTAATTTAACGCCTCACGCGCAAAGCTTTCTTTGAAATCTAGTGACACCACATTGGCCTTGACTGCAATTGCGCGCGTAAAAATCTCCTTCACGGTTGCCTTATCTGCACGAATCTGCGTCAGCGACTTACCGCGTATTTGTTTCAGGATCACTTCATCGGCGATAAAGCCGGCCTTAACTACCTCCGCCAAACCAGCGGCGTAATCGCGATCAGAAAGCGTTTCTAACCAAGTGAAATCAACCACGACGGAAATCGGGCTATGAAAAGCACCAATTAAATTCTTACCGTAATCACTATTGATCGCTGTTTTCCCACCAACGGCAGCGTCGACCATCCCCGCCACGGTTGTCGGCACTGCAATCCAATCAATCCCCCGCAACCAAGATGCAGCAGCAAACCCTCCAAAGTCTGTAGTCGCACCGCCGCCAACTGCAATTACTAAATCATTGCGCGTAAACCCAGCGGCACCTAACCAATCCCACACTTGTAGCAGCGTTGCACTTGATTTTCCAGATTCACCATCTGGTACGGGGAAGGTAAATATTTCCGTGTCACCGAATTCTAAGTTACCAACTTTGGATTTCATATCTTCGGAGACGATCAGAGCCGCTCGAGTGCGTCCTTGGCTCAGTCGTACTAGTTCAGATTTCCAATCAACATCAATTAAAATCTCATATGAGCGTTCAGCGTTTACTTTGATTGTGCTCATTGAGTAAGTCTAACAATCTCATCAACAATATCCTTCGGAGCGCGATCATCTACTTTGACGATATGCGTTGCTAGCGCTTCGTAAATTGGGCGTCTTTTATCCATCAACTCCTGCCAGGTCCCTCTCGGGTTATTCATTAACAACGGACGGTCACGATTAAAGCCAACGCGTGGAGCAGCTGTTGCGAGTGAGACATCTAGATACACGACTGGAGATTCGCTCTTGTGCAGAAGATCCTGTGCCAAATCAGAAAGTGGCGCTCCTCCCCCTAGCGAAAGAACGCCGTTTACTTTCGCCAGCTCCTCTTGGAGGACTTCTTTCTCTAATTCCCGAAACCAAGGCTCACCTTTATCAATAAAGATCTGCGAGATGCTAGTTGCCGTGCGCGCCTCAATCAGGTCATCAGTATCTGTAAACGGCACATTTAATTTTCGTGAAATAGCCCTGCCAATTGTAGATTTACCTGAACCTGGTGGGCCAATAAGTATTATTGAATTAGACACGATGACTACTTAAATCTTAAATTAGCGAGATATGACTCGTAATTACGTCTCGTTTCAGTGACGCTATCTCCGCCAAACTTTTCAAGAACCGCCTCGGCCAGAACAAGTGCGGCCATAGCTTCGGCGATCACACCGGCTGCCGGCACTGCACAAACATCTGAACGTTGGTTAATTGCTTTAGCGGCTTCGCCTGTCTTCACATCGATAGTGTCGAGCGCTTTAGGTACGGTAGATATCGGTTTCATTGCGACGCTTACTCGCAAAATTTCCCCATTAGACATTCCACCTTCAGTACCACCAGCACGATCAGTGCGTCGAGTAATTAGTCCATCGGTGCCACGTTCAATTTCATCGTGAGCCACTGATCCGCGTCGCTCCGCTGTGCGAAAACCATCCCCAATTTCAACGCCTTTAATCGCTTGAATACCCATCATTGCGCCGGCCAATCGTGCATCGAGTCTGCGATCCCAATGAACGTACGAGCCCAGTCCTGGTGGCAAGTTGTATGCGAGAACTTCACAGACACCGCCAAGTGTGTCTCCATCTGAGTGCGCTGCTTCTATTTCTGCAACCATTCGCAAACTAGTTGCCGGATCTGCACAACGCACCGGATCTGCGTCGATCCGATCCATATCTGTTGCTAGTGGAAGCGCCGTACCATCTGGGATTCGTGCTTGTCCTATTGAAACAACATGACTCAAGATAGTAATGCCGACGCTCTGTTCTAAGAAAGCTCTTGCTACAGCGCCGATTGCTACTCGAGCTGCAGTTTCGCGAGCACTTGCGCGTTCAAGAATCGGACGAGCGTCGTCAAGATCGTACTTTTGCATTCCTACTAAATCTGCGTGACCAGGACGCGGTCGCGTGAGAGGCGCATTGCGTGCTAAATCTTTTATCTCCTCTAGTGGAACAGGATCAGCCGACATAACCTTTTCCCACTTTGGCCACTCGGAATTTCCAACTTGAATAGAAATTGGACCACCTTGAGTTATACCTAAGCGAATTCCGCCAAGAATTGTGATTTTATCTGCTTCGAAATTCTGTCTTGCCCCGCGGCCAAAACCGAGTCGACGACGGGATAAATGAAAATCAATCTCTTTTGAAGATAGTTGGACGCTTGCCGGGATTCCTTCAATAATTGCAGAGAGAGCCTGACCATGAGATTCACCTGCTGTAAGCCAACGCATTGTCATATTGTGGCAGATATCAGCGCTAACTTGCGCACCAAATAAACGCGCCGCAGATGGCGGGGGCAAGAGCGATATTCGCCTGAATTGATCGTTTCTTAAGCGCGCAAATCAGTGTTACGAGAGCGGCTATCGCACAGAACACATAAGTGAATTCTTGAACCATTCTTAAGGAGGAAGGAGCGAAAAAGATGGCAAAAACCATAGACAACTTTATGTCACCCGCACCAACACTTAATTTCAATAAAATAGGTGAAACCAGAAGAATGATCAGAGTAATGCGTAAGTGAAGCGCGTGACCTTGAATTATTGATAGCGTTGAGAGGGTTGATAACGCAAGAAGTAGAGTCTGGTTGCCAATCTTATGGCTCTTCAAGTCGATGCAGGAGATGTAAATCGAAAAACCAATCAGGGCCAAATACACCCGTACAGAGTATTTTGAAAACGCTCAGACTCTGTTGGCCCTGTGGATTAAACTGTGGCTTTGCTTAACGCTCTACGAAGATCCTTATCAATAGAATTTACATCAAGGTTGGTCACTAGATTGAGTTGATCGATACCTTGATAAAGCAACAACTCAAGCCCGCTTACAGTCTCACCCCCAGCGTCACTCCAGCGTCTGGCAAGCAAAGTCGGCCAAGGCTTGTACAAAACATCGAAGAGAAGCCCTCGAACTTTCTGCGGAAGATTCTCGGCAACTAAGTCCGCAGCTCCTGACGGCGTGGTGTTAATTACCAAGTCATACCCACTCAGGTCTGCTAGGTCATCCCAGTCTAAGAAATTGCACTCAATTTTTTCAAAGCAAGCGGCGATCGCAGAACTGCGTCTAACGCTACGACGCATTACATCAACAGCTGTAGCTATTTCATCAAGAGCACCAGCAACTGCGCGGGCAGTCCCTCCTGCTCCTAAAACTAAAACTTTATCGAATTTCGAATACCCTGCATTGGAGAGTGACTTGATAAAGCCGGAACCGTCTGTACTAGTTGCGCTCCAGGCGTTGTCTCTGCGAATCAATGTGTTGAGCGACTGAATACGCTTTCCTAAAGCGTCAATCTCAATATCGATTTTTAAGTCGATCGCCTCTTCTTTGAGCGGCATTGTTAGTGAGAAATAATCAAAATCATTGCCGCGCTTGCTGATGAAATCTTGTAATTCACCACTTTTTACTTCTATTGCAGAGTATTCACCCGTGATACCTAATAGATCAAAGGCTTTTTTATGCAACAGGGGTGAGAGTGAGTGGTTAATCGGGTACCCAAGGACCGCACCCCGCAAAGTTTTCTGGCTCACTTAGCGCTCCCAAATACTCCAGCTCGTAAATTCTTCTTGTACTCAGCCTTCCATATGTTGAACTGATCCAGCGACGCGGTGAAACGCGTGTCGTCTGGTGCGACCGTTATGAAATAGATCCAGTCCCCCGCTTCCGGGTTTACTGCGGCAACCATCGCGGCTAATCCTGGATTTCCTATCGGGCCTGGAGGTAATCCATATTTACGATACGTGTTGTAATCGGACTTGATAAGAGTCGACTTTGTACTAAGAAAAATATCACCACGCAATTTTTGGATGTAATGGACGGTCGAATCCATCTGCAAAGGCATACCAATTTTTAAGCGGTTACGAATTACTTGCGACACTTTCCCGAAGTCCTTCGGTTCGCCCTCGGCTTGAATAATCGAAGCGACTATTAACAATTCTTGTGGTGAATAATTGCCATCACCAGCCGCGATTCCAGAGTTTGAAATCTCTAATAACGCGCGATTGATCATTGCAGACAATGCACTCTGAGCCGATGTCTCATCTTCGAATGAATACTGTGCAGGAAAGAGCAACCCTTCAAGAGTTTTGAAGCCGGTAGGAATCTCAACTGACTTAATTGCTTTGCTGACTTCCCCTCGGGAAAATCCAGAAGCGACCATTGCATCTGCGATTTCAGTGCTCCACGCTCCTTCGATAACACTTATTAAGTTTGTAATTCTTTTTGGATCCAATAGTTGATCTAGCGCATCTTTAGCACAAAGATTCAATTGAATTCTGTGAGAACCAGGAGCGATACGCCCCGAGCGAGAATCAGCAACGGCCAATCGAAAGAACGCTGCACTGGACTTAACAACTTGAGCCTCAAACAATTGCTGTGCAATATCCGAACCAGTTGCTCCGTCTCCGATAGATACCGTGACATCTTTCTCCGTACTAACTTTACAAGGGAAATCTGGTGCTCCCCCACCCGTCTTACGAATTTGATGCATCCCACCTGTGAAGATCGTTACGATCGCAAATGCCGCGATGACTCGTAGTAAAGCTTGCTTATTTAGTCTCATTTGCCAAACCTTGCTCCAGGATTGCAACGGCGGCAGCTGCATCAATTAAGGACTTTGCACCTTTTGAGTCGACTCCTGATTCGCGAAGTTGCCGTGCTGCCGTGACCGTTGATAGTCGCTCGTCAACAAGCACAATTGGCAGATCAAAATGAGTAGTTAAGAACTCAGTGAAGGCTAAAACTTTTGCGACAGCATCTCCATCACCGCCACTTAACAACTTGGGATTACCGACATACGCCTTAACTGGTTCATACTCGCTTAACAATTTAGCAATCTCGCTCTTAAGTGCTGGATTCTTACTCTGCAAGGTGGCGATCGGTGTTGCAAGAATTCCATCAGGATCACAGATCGCAACGCCTATACGCACATCACCGTAATCGAATGCGATTCGACGCCCGATTCGCGCCATTAATTACCTGAAAGAGCTTTCTCAATTGCTGTTAAGGCGTTGGTAACTTCAGAAGCAGATGTTCCTCCACCTTGAGCGAAGTCATCTTTCCCGCCGCCTCCGCCGCCCAAAACAGTGGAACCAATTTTCACGAGTGCGCCCGCTTTGATTCCTTTATCTCGGGCCACATCGCTTACTGCGCATACCAATACTGGCTTACCGTCAGAAACGCTAATCAAAGCCACTACTGAATCAGCGTTGCGATTTCGCAAATCTAATGCGATCTTTCGTAAATCATCAACAACAATTCCATCCGCAATTTTTAAGGCGATCAATGATGTTCCGTTAACTACTTTTGCTTTCGCGGCAAGCGATGAAAGATCTGACATGGCCGCCGCAGAACGCACCGCCGCAAGCTCTTTCTCGATCTCTTTCATCTTTGTTAAAAGATCTGAAATGCGTTCTGGCAGCTCCTCCGCGCGTGAGCCCTTTATCAAATCTGTAAGTGAATTTAATAAAACGTGTTCGCGCGCTAGGAATTTATAAGCATCTATTCCGACCAATGCTTCGACTCGTCGCACACCAGCGCCAATAGAAGATTCGCTAAGAAGTTTTATAACCCCCAACTGTCCAGAGCGAGATACGTGAGTTCCGCCGCAAAGTTCGCGCGCCCAATCCCCGACGCTAATGACGCGAACTCGGTCTCCATACTTTTCGCCGAATAGCGCCATTGCGCCAATCTTCTTCGCAGCCTCCTGCGACATGACTTCTGCACTGACTTCTAGATCCTCTAGCAAAAGCATATTCACCCGTGATTCAACATCGCTTAACACGCTATCTGGAACCGCACCAGTTGCTGGAAAATCAAAGCGAAAACGGCCAGGCGAATTCTCAGAGCCTGCTTGCGTTGCAGTCTCACCCAAAAATTCACGAAACGCTTTATGCACCATGTGTGTTGCAGTGTGAGAGCGAGAGATCGCACTTCGTCTCTCGTCATCGATCTCGGCTAGCGCTTCATCTCCTAAATTAATCGCTCCAGATAAAACGCGACCACGATGAACAGAAAGATCTTTGATCGGCATCTGAACATCATCGATCTCAATGACTGCTCCGTTGGCTAGGGTGATTGTTCCGCCATCGGCCAATTGACCGCCACCTTCTGCATAAAATGGTGTGCGATCTAGAACGATCTCTACATCATCTCCTGCGCTGGCAGTCGGGACACTAATACCGTTCACCAAGATTCCATTTAACTTGGCTTCAGATTTAATGTGCGTGTACCCGATAAACTCACCAACACCTTTAGCATCTGCGATTTTCTTATACTCGCTCAAATCTGTATGGCCGCTCTTTTTCGCCCTTGCATCCGCTTTAGCGCGATCACGCTGCTCTTTCATCAACTTGGTGAAGCCGACTTCATCAACTTCTAATCCCTCTTCGCGTGCCATCTCCAAAGTAAGATCGAATGGGAAGCCGTAAGTATCGTGGAGCTTGAAAACATCTTCTCCAGGAAGGATGTTCTTCTTCTCCTTCTTTAACTGTGTGGATGCGACATCAAATATTTGCGTGCCACTCTTAAGCGTCTGCAAGAAAGATTCTTCCTCGGATAAAGAAACAGAGAGGATTCGCGTCTGATCGCTCACTAATTCTGGGTACTGCGGACCCATTGCACCAATAGCCGCAATAGTTAGTTCAGACATAATCGGATCGTTTGTTCCAAGAAGTCGCATATTTCTAATGGTTCTGCGCATCATGCGGCGCAGAACATAACCACGTCCTTCATTTCCTGGTGTCACGCCATCACCAATCGACATCGCCGATGTGCGGGCATGATCTGCGATTACGCGCAGTGAGATGTCAGACTTTTCATTGGCTCCGTACTTAACTCCAGTTAAATCCATTGCGCGCTTTAAGATCTGCATCGTCGTGTCAATTTCGTAGATGTTTTCTACACCTTGTAGCAAAGCGGCTGTGCGTTCTAGACCTAGGCCAGTATCAATACTTTTCGCTGGCAGTTCACCTAGAATTGGAAAGTCATCTTTACCGCCACCAGCACCGCGTTCATTCTGCATAAAAACAAGATTCCAAATTTCCAAATAACGATTCTCGTCGGCGATCGGTCCGCCATCAATACCATAGGCCGGGCCGCGATCGTAGTAAATCTCAGAGCACGGTCCGCAAGGACCAGGTACTCCCATTGACCAGAAGTTATCGGCCATGTCGCGGCGCTGGATGCGCTCCTTCGGAATACCAATCTTCTTATGCCAAATATCTGCCGCTTCATCATCAGTGAGATAAACCGTCACCCATAGTTTATCTTCTGGAAAACCATATCCACCATCGGAGATTGGTCGAGTCAGAAGATCCCAAGCTAATGCGATTGCACCTTCTTTGAAGTAATCCCCGAATGAAAAGTTTCCACACATCTGAAAGAAAGATGCATGGCGTGTGGTTTTACCGACCTCATCAATATCTAATGTACGAACACACTTTTGAACCGATGTCGCGCGCTTGAATGGCGGTGTGATCTCGCCAAGGAAGTACGGCTTGAAAGGCACCATACCGGCATTAACTAGAAGTAAATTTGGGTCATCAGCGATTAAAGACGCGGAAGGAACAACAGTGTGTGTTAAACCTTCGCGGTTATCACTTTCGAAGAAGCGCAGCCAGCGCGAACGGATCTCGGCGGATTCCACTTTGTAGGCTTACTCGGCCTTCTTCTTCTTTTTCGCCTTAGCCTTCTTCATACCCGCTGCGCTAATAATCGCGCCGGCTACTTTCACGGCCGGACCGCTCTTATCCATAAAACCTGTTGTAGCATCAGCAACTTTTGTCGTTACATCTTCCACGTTCTTAGTAATGCGAGCGAAACTTTCTAGCGGGCTATTAATTAGCTCAACGGTTCTAGTTGATTCGTGGATGAGCGGTGCGGTCTCATCAGTCATTGTCTTTAGCGAATTCTTTGCTTCGTCTATAAAGCGCCCGACGCGGATGACTGCGTAGGAAATGGCAATGGCGATTACGAGAAGAGAGCAAGCAGCAATTATCGTTGCAACTCCACCTGGACCTGTAACCATTTTTTCGTACCTTTCGCTTTGTTAAGTAGAGCCTACCCGAGAGAGGGCTTAGCCCTTGCTATCGGCTTTCGGTAGCCCATCAATTCCACTCTCTTTTCGCTGTGCTGGCGTAATCGGAGTTGGCGCCCCGGTTAATGGATCGCCTCCACTAGCGGTCTTTGGAAAGGCAATAACTTCTCGAATTGAATCGCTTCCGGTGAGGAGGGCGCAAACACGATCCAAACCTAGAGCGATTCCGCCGTGAGGAGGTGGGCCATAATTAAATGCTTCCAGTAAAAATCCGAATTTACTTGTGGCTTCTTCATCGCTAAGTCCGATAACACTAAAAACATCTTTTTGAATTTGGCGATCGTGGATACGAATTGATCCGCCGCCAAGTTCAGTTCCGTTTAAAACTATGTCGTAAGCGTAAGCCAAGGCGCTGGCCGGATCTGATGCAAAACTCTTTGCGAATTCTGGCTTAGGACCTGTAAATGGGTGATGAACTGCAGTCCAGCCACCATTTTCGGTCGGCTCAAACATCGGTGCGTCAACGACCCAGAGAAATTCCCAAGCGCCCTCAGCGATTAAATTACAACGCTTACCGATCTCTAAACGAACTGCACCTAACAAAGAAAGTGATGCGCTGCGCTCTCCTGCAGCGAAGAAGATGGCATCTCCAGCTTTAGCACCCGCTGCTTGAACGATTCCGTCTTGTTCTTCTTGCGAAATATTCTTTGAAACCGGACCGCCTAAGGTTCCATCCTCATTTACCAAAATGTAAGCAAGTCCTTTTGCACCGCGGGCCTTAGCCCAGTCTTGCCAAGCGTCTAATTCACGACGTGGTGAGGATGCTCCTCCTGGCATAACGACGCTACCTACATAAGGCGCTTGGAAAACTCTAAATTCCGTTTTTGCGAAAAACTTAGTTTGTTCTACCAGTTGCAAACCAAAACGAAGATCCGGTTTATCTGAGCCATAGTTCTGCATGGCATCGGCATATGTCATATGTCGGATCGGGGTCTTAATCTCGTACCCAACTGCTTCTTTCCAGATTTTTACCAATAACTTTTCGGCGACTGCCAAAATATCCGCTTGATCTATAAAGGACATTTCAATATCTAATTGGGTAAATTCAGGTTGGCGATCAGCACGGAAATCTTCATCTCGGAAACAACGTGCGATCTGGTAGTAACGCTCCATACCCGCCACCATTAACAATTGCTTAAATAGTTGTGGGGATTGCGGCAGGGCATACCAACTTCCGGGCTGTAGACGAACAGGAACTAGAAAATCGCGTGCACCTTCTGGAGTACTGCGAGTTAGGTATGGGGTTTCAATCTCGAGAAAATCAAGGTCTTCCATAACTCGGCGGATCGTAGATGTCACCTTCGAGCGAAGACGTAGATTCGCGGCTGGCTTTTCGCGGCGTAAATCCAAATACCGATACTTCAATCGAACTTCTTCAGAGATTTCGGAATCATTTCCGCTATCGACTGGGAATGGGAGAGCAGCTGATTCACTCAGCACCTTTACATCATCGCCCATAATTTCGATTGCGCCTGTTGGAAGTGCAGTATTCGCATTTCCTTCGGGCCGTAGAACTACTTCACCTGTAATCTGCAAGCACCACTCGGCGCGCAATTGACCGGCTAAAGCTTCATCACGAATGACTACTTGTACTGAACCTGTCGCATCTCGCAGATCGATAAATGCAACGCCTCCGTGATCACGGCGGCGAGCAACCCAGCCCGCTAATGAAACTATTTGACCTGCATTGGATGCGCGCAGAGAACCAGCGTCGTGAGTACGTAACATCTGTAGTTTGCCCGCCCTTAAGGTGTAAAAACTTTAGATAACCCCGAGTAGGGCTTTCTGCAATTCACTAATCTTAACCGAAGTTATCGTGCCATCGCTCATGCGTTTGAGTTCGACGATGCCCGACACAACCTCATCCCCACCGATAATCACCACGTAGCGCGAACCACTCTTATCGGCAGCTTTCAAAGCGCCCTTTAGTGCGCGATCACCGAAGGCAATCTCTGTACGAATTCCAGCACCCCGAAGTTCGGCAGCCAGAGAGAGCACTACTGATTTCTGCTCATCACCGAGCGGAATTATAAAAAGATCAGAAGTGAATTGATCATCAGAAATTACACCTTCTGCCTGTGCAGCCAGTAGCGCACGATCAACGCCCAAACCAAAACCGATTCCGGAAAGAGATTGACCGCCAAGAATTTCCATCAATCCGTCGTAGCGACCTCCCCCACCAATTCCTGATTGCGCACCTAGATCTTCATGAATAAATTCAAATGTGGTTCCTGTGTAGTAATCAAGGCCCCGGACCATGCGCGGATTTACCTGGTAAGTGATCCCTAATTGATCCAAGTACTTCTTTACTTGAGTGAAATTAGAAAGAGACTCTGCCGATAAATAATCGAGAAGCAATGGAGCTTTCTGCATTGCAGCCTTCATCTCTGGTCGCTTATCGTCAAATAAGCGCAGAGGATTAATTGCAGCGCGGGCACGAGTTGCTTCGTCCAGATCTAACTTCTCTATGAATGTGAGAAGGTCCACCCGATGAGCCGCGCGTGATTTCGCATCACCAAGTGAAGTTATCTCCAAGCGATAATTGCGCAACCCAATTACTTTGAAGCCTTGGTCTGCAATTGCAATTACCTCTGCATCAATAGCCGGGTCATCTAAACCGATCGCTTCGATACCCACTTGGTAGAACTGGCGATAGCGTCCTGCCTGAGGACGCTCAGCCCTAAAGAATTGTCCGGAGTACCAAACTTTTACCGGAAGTTGGCCCCGATCTAAACCCTTTTCAATAACAGCACGCATCACACCGGCGGTACCTTCGGGACGCAGCGTGATAGATCTGCCACCGCGATCTTCGAAGGTGTACATCTCCTTCGATACAACATCGGTTGACTCTCCAACTCCTCGCGAAAAGAGTGCGGTATCTTCGAAAACGGGAAGTTCAATTAATTTATATCCCGCGAGTTTTGCTGGAGCGATTAGTGATTCACGAACCCATTCGAAGGCAGCCGAGAGCGGAGGCGCGTATTCGCTAACCCCTTTTGGCGCTTGAATCTTTTCGTACTTCATACTCGTAATTCTTTCAGATAAGGGTTGTTTTTTCGCTCGAATTTAATTGTTGTCTCAGGCCCGTGGCCTGGAAGTACGCGTAGATCATCGCTGAGTGGCAGAACTCGAGTCTTCAGCGTCTTAACCATCGCTTGATGCGATCCCGAAGGAAGATCGGTTCTGCCGATTGAACCAGCAAAGAGAACATCCCCCGAAAGGAGCAATTCATCATTAATTGAGAACATGGTGCTGCCCTTTGTGTGACCTGGGGAATGAATAGCAGTTATTTTCATATCTAAAATCTCAAGTAAATCTCCGTGTCGTAAATTTCTTGTGTCCGCCGGCTCTTCGAAGTTCATTGCATCAAGGGCGGCAATAAATTCTGAACCATGTGCGCCTTGCGGTTTAAGTAAATACTCACGATCTTCGGCGTGAATGTAACTAGCTATTCCATAACCATCGGCCAATGGTTTTACTGAAAAAGTATGATCAAGATGTCCATGTGTAATAAGCGCAGCCACCGGTTTCAACTTATTCTCGTCAATAATCGCCTTGATCTCATGAGAAATGTCGGGCATTCCAGGATCGACGATTATGCACTCTTGGCCAGCCTTACCCGCGATGATCCAGCAGTTGGTCGCGTACATGGGGGCTGGAAATGCGGTGACGAACATAAATCACCCCTTCGTGCGCCGATATTTAAGCGCGAATTTTCACTGCGCAGTAAGACAGGGTACCTTTTATCTCTGCAATACCCGCTCTATACGCACCAACAACGAAGGCTTATTCGAGCCGACGCGCTGAAAGGGAAAACCATGACCGAGAATGTAACTCCAGGATCTATCAACATCGCACCTATTGCTCCAACAATTCCAAGTGCGGCAAATGCCTTAATTGGCGATCCATCTAAATTCGGTCGGGTAGGCGAAGACGGAACTGTCTATGTAATTACTCCGCAAGGCGACAAGGCGGTTGGCTCTTATCCCGGCAAGACCGCGGAAGAAGCGTTGCAGTATTTTGTTCGTAAATTAGAAGCGCTAGCGTCTGAAGTTGCGCTAACCGCAGCACGAATCACTAGCGGCGCAATGGTGCCCTCTGATGCCTACGACGCAGTTAAAAAATTGCGCCAACAAGTCTCTGAATTAAATGGAGTCGGCGATCTAGCTGCCCTCTCTTTATCTGTAGAACAAATTGAGCCGTTAATTGAAGGCCATCGCGAAGCCTATGAAGCGAAGAAGGCTGCCGAAGCAGCAGTCAAGGCTGAGCGCCGAGCACAAGTTTTGATCGAGAAGGAAAAAATTGTTGCCGAGGCAGAATCCCTCGCGCTTTCTGAGAATTGGAAAGTTACTGGCGATCGCTTGAAGACTCTTTTGGACGAGTGGAAATCTGCGCCACGCTTAGATAAGAAAGCTGATGCAGATCTATGGAAACGCTTCTCTGCCTCAAGAAACAAATTCGACAAGCGTCGTCGCACTCACTTTGCTGCGCTCGAAGAGACAACCTCAAAAGTTTCAGCGGCAAAGAAAGCACTTGTCGCCGAAGCAACCACGCTGGCGACTTCAACTGAGTGGGTACCAACCGCTCGTAAATTTAAGATTTTGATGGATCAATGGAAGGCTGCTGGTCGTGGCAAGCCGAGCGAAGATGCAAAATTGTGGGCGAAATTTAAAGCCGCACAGGATCAATTCTTCACCGCAAAGAACGCTGATCTAGAAAAGCGTGAAGTCTCCATGTCTGCTAATTTAATCAAGCGTGAAGAGCTAATTGTGCAGATTGAAGCGCTGGTTCCATTCACTGATGTGAAGGCCGCTAAAAACGCTTTCCGCGAACTATCACGTTCCTGGGAAAAAATCGGCATCACTCATCGCGATAAGCGTTCGGCAATGGATGCACGAGTTGCCAAAGTAGAAGAAGCGATCAAGAGCGCTGAGGCAGAAATTTGGCGCAAGACTGATCCTGCAGCTAAAGAGCGCGCTGCTGATGTTGTTAAGCAACTTGCCGACTCAATTGCTAATTACGAAAAAATCGCAGCGAAGTCAGCGGCTGCTGGTAATTCAAAGAAGGTTCAGGAGGCCCTTGAATCCGCATCGGCTCGTAAGCTTTGGCTTGCAGATGCTGAAAAGGCTTTAGCCGAATTTAATTAATTTCGGTAGACGTCGTACACGCCATCAACGGCGCGAACGGCGGCTAATACAGAATCTAAATGAGTGGCATCTGCCATCTCAAAGGTAAATTTTGAAATAGCAGTACGGTCTTTCGAGGTATTAACCGAAGCGCTCAAGATATTTACATGCTGCTCAGAAAGTGAGCGAGTAACGTCAGCCAACAGGCGCGGACGATCTAACGCCTCTACTTGGATATTGACTAAGAAGACGCTGCTTGCGCCATCCAACCATTTAACATTTGCAATTCTCTCACCTTGATTTTCCTTCAAATCTGCAGCATTGATGCAGTCCTCTCGGTGTACTGATATTCCGCTTCCCTTTGTGATGAAACCGATAATGGGATCTCCTGGAACCGGAGTGCAGCAGCGTGCAAGTTTTACTAAGACATCCCCCACGCCTTCAACTTCGATTGAACTGCTGGAACGACGAACCGAATGTGAACCAGTGGGAATCTGCTCCATTGTCGGTTCCGGATGCGAATCTTCAACTCCAAGTGATAGAACCAACTTCTCGATAATCGATGCTGCCGAAACATGACCATCACCAACAGCGCTGTACAAGGCAGAAATATCTGGATAACGAAGATCATGGGCTAACTCAAGAAGTGAGTGACCAGCAAAAATTTTCTGGAGTGGTAAACCAGCTTTGCGCATTTGGCGAGCAATTGATTCACGTCCGGCATCAACTGCTTCCTCGCGACGTTCCTTACTGAAATGAGCCTTGATCTTTGAGCGTGCTCTTGGTGACTTTACAAAATTTAGCCAGTCTCTGGAAGGACCAGCGTTCTCGCTCTTATTTGTGACAATCTCAACAACGTCACCGTTGACCAATCGCGAATCCAAAGGAACTAAGCGACCATTTACTTTTGCACCTGCACATCGACTACCGACATCTGTATGTACTGAGTAGGCGAAGTCAACCGGAGTTGATCCACCTGGAAGTGCGATAACACTCCCCTTCGGTGTAAACACGAAGACTTCTGGTGATCCCAGATCAAAGCGGAGTGCTTCAAGAAACTCAGATGGGTCTTCGGTTTCCTTCTGCCATTCGTGAAGTTGGCGCAACCAAAGCATTTCAGGAGATGATGAATTTGACTCATTGCCTTGCTTATATTTCCAATGTGCGGCAATACCAAATTCGGCACGAGAGTGCATATCAAAAGTTCTGATTTGAATTTCAATCGCTTTTCCATTCGGACCAATTACTGTGGTGTGAAGAGATTGATAGAGATTAAATTTAGGCATTGCAATGTAATCTTTAAATCGTCCCGGAACTGGCGACCAGCGAGCGTGAATTGAACCTAATACTGCATAACAATCGCGAACGTCATTTACCAGTACACGTATCCCAACGAGGTCGTAGATATCATTGAAATCGCGACCGCGAACCACCATTTTTTGATAGACGCTGAAATAGTGTTTTTTTCGACCAGTTACTGTGGCCGAAATTGAGTCACGTGATAAATCTTCCTGGACAGCATCAATAACTTCTTTTGTTAAAGCATCGCGTGATGGAGATCTTTCGGCGACCAAACGTGAAATCTCTTCGAATTTTTTTGGTTCCAGAACTTCAAAAGATAAATCTTCCAATTCCCACTTGATTGCGTTCATACCAAGACGGTGAGCGAGCGGGGCATAAATATCCAAAGTTTCGCGCGCCTTACGCTCTGCGCTCTCAGCTGAAACATATTTCCAGGTGCGAGCGTTGTGTAAACGATCGGCCAATTTGATAACCAAAACACGGATATCACGGGACATAGCAACGACCATTTTGCGAACAGTCTCGGCTTCCGCAGTAGGTCCGTAAGTTAACTTATCTAGTTTGGTAACACCATCGACCAAGTTCGCAATCTCATCGCCGAAGTCTGTGCGCAACTGCGCTAGCGAGTAAGGCGTATCTTCGATTGTGTCGTGCAGTAGGGAAGCGATTATCGTCGTGTCATTTAAACCAAGTTCCGCAAGAATCTGTGAAACGGCGACGGGATGAGTTATGTACTCCTCCCCAGATTTGCGCATCTGGCCAAGGTGGGCGGTCTTTGCGATTTCAAATGCGCGTTCTACATCCGCCAGTCGACTAGAAGGATGGTTCTCCTTCAGCGTTCCTAGAAGTGGAGCCACTAAAGAATTCATTTTCGCAGCCTTACCTCCGAAAAGATTTTACTTGCGGCCTTTGCGCTTTGGTTGATTACGTGGACCACGATTTACACTCGGTTGAATCGTAGGTCGCACGCTCTGAGAAGAAGTCGCTTCAGCAGATGCGCTATTGCCACGAGATGCCACGCGCTTAGCAAGTGCCTGCATCGCAGGTTCTTTCTCGCGAAGTGATGCTAGGAATGGTGGAGCAATAAAGATTGAGGAATAAGTTCCCACTGCGAGTCCAATGAAGAGCGCGAGCGAAAGATCCTTAAGCGTTCCTGCTCCAAGAAGGCCAGCTCCAACAAAGAGAATCGAGCCGACAGGAATAAGTGCGATGAGAGATGTATTTGCTGAGCGAACGATTGTCTGGTTAACCGCCAAGTTTGCTGCTTGGGAGTAAGTATATTTACCAACCGCAGCAACCGACTTGGTATTTTCACGCACCTTGTCGAATACAACAACCGTGTCATAAAGCGAATAACCAAGAATCGTCAAGAAACCAATAATGGTCGCAGGTGTAACGTCAAAACCAACCAGTGCATAAATGCCAACAGTGATGAAGACGTCGTGTACAACCGCAACAATTGCAGCAATCGCCATCTTAGGTTCAAAGATCATCGCTAAGAAGATCATGATCACAATCAAGAAGGCGAAGAGACCATAAAGAGCTTTCTTGGTTATCTCTTCACCCCACGATGGTCCAACTATTTGAGTATCAATGGATTCAATATCTACATTAAATGCCTGAGTTAGCGCGAGTTCGACTGCCTTTGATTGCTCGGAAGTAAGTGCTCCAGTCTGGATTTTGAGCTTCGTGTCGCCAATCTTCTGAACAATTATCTCGCCCGGAATTCCAACATCAGCTACAGATGCTCGTCCTTGTTCAACAGTAATGCCAGATTTATTGACCGTGTAAGAGGATCCACCCTTAAATTCGATTCCGAGGTGCAAACCTTGAATAATCAATGCGCCTATCGACATAAGAATAAACACAGAAGAGATCACATACCAGCGGCGACGATTTCCGATAATGTTAAATGAAGTTTCACCAGAGTAAAGCCGACCACCAAGACCTGAAAGTTTTGACATCGCTTACGCCTCCAATGATGTAGCAGGTTTAGTTGATTTCATACCAACACTCTTCGGTGATAAACCTGAGAGTGGATGACCGGAAGAGAAGAACTTCCATCCTGCCAAGAGGCTAACCATCGGTTTGGTGAAGAAGAAGACAATAATCAAATCCACGATCGTCGTTAGTCCCAGAGTAAAGGCAAATCCTCTAACTCCACCGACTGCGAAGAAGTAGAGAAGAACTGCCGCAATTAGTGAAACCATATCGGCGACAATGATCGTATGGCGAGCCTTCGCCCAACCAGCTTCAACCGCTGAGCGCAGAGATCGTCCCTCACGCATTTCGTCACGAATACGTTCAAAGTAAACGATAAATGAGTCAGCGGTAACACCAATTGCGACGATCGCTCCAGCAATACCTGCCAAAGTAAGAGTAAATCCGACAGTCTCTCCAAGAACTAAGAAGAGTAGATAAACCATTCCTGCCGCAACTGCAAGTGATCCAACGGTCACAAAACCGAGTCCACGGTAGTAAAGAAGTGAATAAATGACTACAAGGCCAAGTCCTAACGCACCGGCTAATAGACCAGCGTTTAATTGATCTGCACCCAAAGTAGGTGAAACTTGTTGTACTTCACCACGGTCGAAAGCTAACGGCAACGCTCCGTATTTAAGAACGTTTGCGAGGTCTTGCGCTTCAACTTGCGTGAACGAACCCGTGATCTGCGCATTACCCGATGGAATCGGTTCGTTAATTCGTGGCGCAGAAACGACTAGACCATCTAGAACTATTGCAACTTGATTTAAAGGTGATGGCAGAGATGTCACACGCGTTGTGATCGCTCCAAATGCTCTTGTTCCTTCTCCATTAAATGATAGAGATACATACCAAGCTAAACCTTGGGTTGGGTCATAACCCGCCTCAGCGGATGAAACTTGTGTACCAAGAACTTCAGCTGGCCCAAGAATATATTTTGCGCCGCCATCGCGAGAACACGCGACAATTGTTTCAGCAGGCGCATCCGCACCTGTTCCTTCACGGTTAGCTGCGATGGTGCAATCGAGGGCTGCAAATCGGTTGTTTAGTTCTTCAGTTACTCCAGCAACTGGGGTGGCTGCCGTTGAAGTATCTGTTGGATTAGCAACACCGGCGGTTTCAGCCAAAACTTGGCGGAAGCGAAGTTCTGCGGTCTGTCCTACAAGATCAACAACGCGACGTCCGCTATCTCCAGGAACAGAAATAACAATCTGGCGATTTGTTCCACTGCCTTGCGCAGTAACTTCGCTTTCGGCGACACCTAAAGAGTCAACGCGTTGGCGGATAATTGAGACTGCTTCATCAATGGCTTGTGGTGTGATTTTATCTGCATCATTAGATGCACGAGGTAACAGCGTCACACTCGTTCCGCCTCGTAGGTCAAGACCAAGGCGAACAGAAGATGCACCCTGGACAAAGGCGGTAGCAATTAGACCGAGCAGCATTATGGCCAGAAGTACTAGGGCGCGGCCAGACCGGGCAGGGCTCTTCACAGTTTTATTAGGTGTGGACATAGGAGCAGAGTCTAGGCGTCAACGGCGGGCGTGTCGAAAAGCGTCGCGGCTGCCGCAGGTGGCGTACGTCCCACATGTGCCCAACCTTGCGCTGTTGCAATTCGACCTCGAGGCGTGCGGGCCATAAAGCCATTCCGAACTAAAAAAGGCTCCGCGACGGATTCGACAGTCTCAGTCTCTTCGCCAACTGCGATCGCCAGTGTTGATAGTCCGACCGGTCCCCCATTAAATCTTTCGATTAGTGCAAGTAGAACCGAGCGATCCAATCTATCTAGCCCTTTCTCATCTACTTCATACATTTCTAACGCTGCCATTGCATCACTATGTGTTAGATGGCTAGAACCTTTCGCTCCAGAACGAACCTGCGCATAATCTCTAACTCGACGAAGCAATCGATTAGTAATTCGAGGGGTACCTCTTGATCTGCTTGCTACTTCTGCAACTGCCTTGGCATCAATTTCCAATTGCAATAAAGCTGCGCTTCGGCGCAGAACCTCTTCAAGTTCGTTTTCTTCATAGAAATCTAGGTGAGCGGTAAATCCAAAGCGATCGCGTAGTGGGCTTGGTAATAATCCGGCGCGCGTTGTTGCGCCTACTAAGGTAAAGCGCGGTAACTGCAAAGGAATTGCTGTCGCGCCTGGGCCTTTGCCGACAATCACATCAACACGAAAATCTTCCATTGCTAAGTAGAGCAACTCTTCGGCCGGACGAGGCAAGCGATGAATCTCATCTAAGAAGAGAATTTCGCCTTCAACCAGCGAAGACAATATCGCTGCTAAATCTCCCGCGTGTGTGATCGCTGGGCCACTGGTGATCCGAATTGGTGTTTGCATCTCGCTCGCTAGTATCAACGCCAGCGTTGTTTTTCCAAGACCAGGAGGCCCAGAGAGAAGGATGTGATCGGCCGCGGAATTGCGTTGGCGCGCTGCCGTCAACAACACATCGATCTGATCGCACACTCGTTGTTGACCGATGAACTCTTTCAGAGTTTTCGGACGC
>JAPLBF010000034.1 GCA_026392825.1 Actinomycetota bacterium | reverse complement strand
GGGTTGGTTGAGAGGCTATTTACGCGCTAATTGGCACATAAGCGCTTCGCAGGTAACAAGCGGAGCTGAATTTCGTGCGAGGTTTTCTCGCGCTTCCATAATGGCGTTGATTTTGTTGATTGTAGAGCGCGATAGTGCGTTGGCTGCATAACTTTCTATCTGCTCGCGCATATCTGTATTAATCATTGAATCAATGTTCCCTGATTGCACCATCATCACGTCGCGGTAGAAAGTGGCGATATCAAGAAGTGCCCCATCGATGGAATCGCGAACCATGCGGGTAGATCGTGACTTCTGTTCCTTCTCGAGTTCTTTAACCGCTTTGACTCCGCCTGTTGCCATTCCACGACCGGTTGCACCTTTTCCGTAAGCCTCTTGAAGTTTCTCAACTTCTTTCTCATCGCGCTCTTCAGATGATGCATTGGCTTCGGAAGTAGCAAGGTCAACAAGTGTTTGTGCTGCCTGGAAAGCTGCTGCAAGAGATCCGAGTTGAAGTGGGAGTTGCATAATTGTCTTGCGGTTGCTGCGCACAGATTCATTGGTTGCTAAGTACTTAGCGCGGCCAATATGTCCTTGGCTTACGCGTGCTGCAAAGTCGGCCATACCCGGCGCGATCTTGTCGCGGTTGATAAGAACATTTGTAACTGCTTCAAGGCTTGGCGTGCGAAGTTGAAGGTGGCGACAACGTGAACGAATTGTTGGCAAAACATCGTGAAGTGTTGGTGCGCAAAGCAACCAGACGGTGCGGGTGCCAGGTTCTTCAATTGCTTTCAGTAGTGCGTTGGCAGCTGATTCGGTAAGTCGATCGGCATCTTCCATGACAACAACGCGCCATCCGCCCATTGAAGGTGCCCATGCAACGCGAGTAAGTAGTTCGCGAACTTCTTCTACTTTGATTGAAAGACCTTCCGTGCGAATGATTTCAACATCAGGATGGCCATGAGTTTTAGCTGAATTACAGTCGTTACAGGTGCCGCAGCCATTGTTAGGGCAGATAAGAGCTTGTGCGAATGCGACTGCAGTTGATGAACGTCCTGATCCTGGTGGGCCAGTGAAGACCCAAGCATGCGTCATTTCTTGTGATTCTTCGCCCGTGCGAGAAGCCGCTACCGCACCCTTCAAGATTTCGATGATGTGTTCCTGACCGACGAGATCATCAAAGACTGAAGTCATCTACTTCTTTTTCTTCTTTGTAGTCGCTGACTTACTTGCCTTGGCGGCACGTGTAACTGTTGTTGTGACCGCATGTGTTGCAATTCGGATTGGCTTAAGGAATTTATTTTGTTGTGGCCCTTGTGCATTGCGCTTGAGCGCTGGAAGTTCGGCGACGCGAGCAATGATTTGTGTGTGAATCTCTTCAACGGATTGTGTGCCATCGACAACGAAGTAACGCTCAGGATCCATCATTGCAATTTGTAAGAACTCTTGACGTACGCGCTCATGGAACTCAGTGGGTTCTGCTTCTAGTCGGTCGCGTGATTGCAGACGGCTTAGACCCACCTCCGCTGGAACGTCGATAAGAATTGTGAGGGTTGGATACAAACTCTCTGTGGCCCAACGAGAGATGCGAGCTACTTCTGAGGGATTGAGTACGCGACCTGCGCCTTGGTAGGCAGCAGATGAATCGAAGTAGCGATCGGTGATGACAACATCGCCGCGATCAAGACCTGGGCGGATTACTGAGAAGACATGGTGGGCACGATCTGCCGCATAGAGAAGTGCTTCTGCTCGTGGGCTAATGATTCCTGTTTCATGTCCTAAAAGAATCTTGCGTAGATCTTTACCAAGATCTGTGCCACCAGGTTCGCGAGAGAGAACAACAGTCTCGCCTTCTTGCTCTAACCACTTCTGTAACAACTTTGATTGTGTTGATTTACCTGTGCCTTCGCCACCTTCGAATGCGATGAAGATTCCCTTTGCTTGAGCTCCTGTGATTGCACCGAGTTCACCTTGAAGGGCTGCAAGGATGTCTGACCATAGAGAGACTGTTGGGCGATCTTTCATCTGGTGATAAGAGACAGAGCCAATAAGAACTGCGATGAGGCC
>JAPLBF010000004.1 GCA_026392825.1 Actinomycetota bacterium | reverse complement strand
GGTTCTGTTGGAGACGCGCCAATTGGTGCTGCCGCAAACTTTGTACAGAATTTAGCTGATGATTACGGTTTTAAAACAGATGTCACTCACTTTGCTGTTTACGGATTATGCGCTGCGTGCGTTAAGTAATTATGACTGCGGTATTAGTAGAAGATGGTGTCGATAAGGGCGCTATTTGGCACTTTGGTGAACCGAATAAAGAGCAGAAGGCGATGCTCGAAGGTAAAGCTTGGGCTGATCTATCTCATCTAAATGTGATCGCCGTATCTGGCGCGGATCGTTTGAAATGGTTACACGATTTAACTACCCAACATCTATCCGAACTCGGTGTTGGCCAATGGATTTCAGCGTTGATATTGGATCCAAAAGGCCACGTTGAGTACCAATTTAATTTGGTAGATGATGGCGAAACAACTTGGTTGGTTTTAGATCCGGGGTACGCTGAAAATTTGGTTGCATATTTGCAGAAAATGAAATTTATGTTGCGCGTTGATGTGCGCGATGCTTCAAGTGAATTTGTTGTGCTTCGCGCACCAGGTGCCGCAACTGATATCGGTGGACCATTTGCTTTGGTGCCGCGCGCCGAATTAAAAGAGATGCAAGAAACTTTTGGGGCTACTGCAATGCAAGTTGGCACCTGGGCACTTGATGCAGAGCGCGTTGCAGCAGGGCGCCCAAGAATTGGTTTTGAGACCGACCACAAGTCAATCCCTAACGAACTTGGCGTCTTAAACAAATCAGTACATATGAACAAGGGTTGCTATCGCGGTCAAGAAACAGTTGCAAAGATCTTTAATCTCGGTAACCCTCCGCGTCGCCTGGTGATGTTGCATTTAGATGGTAGCCAAGTTGTAATGCCCGCACCTGGCACGCTGGTAATGAATGGCGAAGTACAAGTTGGTTTTCTTGGCACCGTTGCCCGCCACTATGAACTTGGCCCAATCGCACTCGCCATTGTTAAACGAACAACACCGGTTGATGCGCAGTTGACGGTGGAAAACGTAGCCGCATCACAACAAGTGATTGTGCCCGCATAAATGGAGACCATCGGACAAGGCTTGATCGTTCTGCTAGCAATGCTGGTCATAATTTGGACGGTGAAGAAGCTTTAAACCCTTACTATTAAGGCGTGGAAATCGTTAGCGCTGTTCTTCTCGGAGTTATCTCTCTCTTAATTGGTGTTGCGCTAATGATTTACGGTTTTCGTGGTCGTCGCGAATCTCAAGCTCGCGATGCGCGCACATATCGAAGGGGCAGACTCTAATTGGTTTTTACTATTCCTGAAGGGCTGCACCCAGATTTAAATCCTTTGGCTTGGATGGTCGGTACTTGGCGCGGCAAAGGTCGTGGAGATTACCCGACAATCGAAAGTTTTGAATACGCACAGGAAGTTGTCTTTAATCACGATGGTCGCCCATTTTTAAATTATTACTCGCGCTCTTGGATCATTGATAAAGATGGCGAAATCATTCGCCCTGCTGCATCAGAAACTGGTTTCTGGCGCGTTAAACCAAATAATGTTTTAGAAGTTGTTATCTCACATAACACTGGAATTACTGAAGGATGGGTGGGACAGTTTGATGGTCCCAAGATTCAACTCGTAATGGATCAGGGTTATTCAGCGCCGTCGGCAAAGATTGTCACCGCCGGTGTGCGTTTATACGGTCTTGTTGCAGGCGAACTATTTTTTGCATATGACATGGCCGCTGAAGGCCAAGAGTTACAAGCTCATATTTGGTCATCACTAGAACGTCAATCTGAGTAAAGAGCGCTGAAAATGTTTAACGATGCAGTTTTAGCCGAATACGTTCGTGATGGTGTTGTTGAATCAGAACACCGTGGTTTTCTGGTGGCGCTAAATGCAGATGGTTCAATCTTTAAATCACTTGGTGATGTTGAAACTAAGATCTTTCCGCGCTCAACAGTTAAATGCGCACAGGCATCTGCAATGGTGCGCAGTGGTTTAGATTTAGAACCGCGTTTGTTAGCGCTTGCCCAATCAAGTCATTCTGGTGGGCAAATGCATATGGATGGTGCTCGCGAAATATTGGCATCGGTTGGATTATCTGAAAGCGCTTTGCAATGCGCGCTCGATCGTCCGCTTGGTGAAGCCGAACGCCGCGCTTGGGGAGAAAGGCCACCTACTCAAATTGCGATGAATTGCAGCGGAAAACATGCCGCAATGTTGGCAACTTGTGTGAAAAATGGTTGGCCTGTCGAAACTTACTTAGAACAAAGCCATCCATTGCAATTGGCGATTAAAGCAGAGCTAGAGGAGTTAGCGGGAGAGACAATCTCTTTAACTTCCACAGATGGTTGTGGTGCTCCACTCTTCTTGCTTTCACTAATTGGCTTGGCGCGCGCAGTTCGTGCAATTACTATTTCAACTGATCCGGTACATCAAAGTGTTATGAGCGCGGCGCGTGCATTTCCTGAAATGGTTGGTGGGGTCGGCCGACACAACACCGAGATGATGCAGCAAGTGGCTGGGTTATTTATGAAAGATGGCGCTGAAGCGGTCAATGTTTGTTCACTCGACGATGGGCGCACTTTTGTATTTAAAGTAAGCGATGGTTCACTTCGTGCATTTCGCACAATCGTGCACGCTTGCTTAAAAGATTTTGGGATTGATACACCGCTTACCCTAGAAAAAGTAATGGGTGGTCCGCGTGTAATTGGCACCATTCGCGCCACGATTTAAACGCGCGTACCATTAGGGACATGAAGCGTCGCGTGGCCATGTTGATGGTCCACACCTGTCCACTTGAGCAGGCTGGAATTGGCGATGCTGGCGGAATGAACATTTACGTTGCCGAAAGTGCGGCGAGAATGGCGGCACAAGGTGTTGAAGTAGATATCTTCACACGTCGCGATCATTTAGATCTACCCGAAGTTGTTGAACTTTCCCCAGGTGTGAATGTGCATCACTTAGATGCCGGACACGATCTGCACTGGACCAAAGAACAAGTTCCAGCGCACTTTAAAGAGTTAAGTGCCGAGTTTAAGAAAGCGCTATCTGGTGAGCGCCGCTATGACTTAATCCATTCTCACTACTGGCTATCAGGCAAAGTTGCGATGCCAGTGGCTAAAGAGTTAAAGATGCAGTTGGTGCACACCATGCACACGATGGCGCGAGTGAAGAATTTAAATCTTGCTGAAGGTGAAACTCCTGAACCAATGATTCGCGTGCAAGGTGAAACCCAGATTGTGGCTGCAGCAAATGCCCTAACTGCAAATACCGATGCAGAAGCGGCCAGCTTGGTTTCCTTGTATGAAGCTTGTCCCGACATTGTTCACGTTGTGACTCCCGGAGTTGATCTTTACAACTTCACACCAGGTGCGGGCCGCGCTGCCGCACGTAAGGTCGTTGGAATTGATGGAGATGCTCTTGTAATCACTTTTGTCGGACGCATTCAGCCACATAAAGGACCAGAGCTATTAATCCGCGCCACTGCCGAAATACTTTCGCACACACCACTTCTTCGATCTAAATTGCGTGTCTTTATTGTTGGCGGAGCATCAGGTGCTAACGGCAGCGAAGTGGAACGATTGAAGGAATTAACTACTTGGCTCGGCATCGACGATGTAATTTCATTTGCACCACCGGTTGCGCGAGCAAAACTTCCTGACTGGTATCGCGCTGCCGATTTAGTTTGCGTGCCGAGTTACTCTGAGAGTTTTGGTTTAGTCGCACTCGAAGCGCAAGCTTGCGGCACACCTGTTGTTGCTACTGCAGTTGGCGGACTTCGCACCGCAGTGGCCGATGGTATTTCTGGTGTACTAGTTGACGGACACGATCCCCGCGCTTGGTCATCTGTTTTGGCGCGCTTGCTGCAAGAGCCACAACGCCGCGTCTTGCTTTCAATGGGTGCGGTTGAGCATGCTTCGCACTTCGGTTGGGATGCAACTGCGCGCGGGACTTTAGATATTTACGATCAAGTAATAACCGAAGCAGCTCGCGTAAATAAGTCGATCGGTTAATAAATGGCGGCGATTGATCCTCGGATCGTTATTGAGGAATTTCTAGATTCGCATGACCTGGAATATGACCAGAAAGATCCCAATACCTTTCTGATTACTCTGCCTGGTGAGAAAAAACTTCAGACCCATTGCGCCTTGATCGTTGGCGATCACTCTTTAAGTATTAACGCATTTGTAATTCGTAAACCTGATGAAAATGAAGGTGCTGTGCATGCTTGGTGCATGTCAAAAAATGCCGGGATGTATGGAATCGCCTTTGCCATTAATGAACTAGGAGATATTTTTCTAGTTGGACGCTTGCCACTTGCTGCGGTCAATGATCGCGAGATTGATCGATTAGTTGGCGCGGTTCTGCAATATTCTGATTCATCATTTAATCCGCTGTTAGAACTGGGATTTGCCAATTCAATCCGTCGTGAATGGGCTTGGCGCGTCAGTCGTGGAGAATCTTTAGCAAATCTTGATGCCTTTAAGCATTTGATTTAATTATTCACCTCACACATGGCAAGATAGGGCTATGTCCAAATACGAATTGATCTTGTTGCGCCACGGCGAATCTGAATGGAACGCAAAGAATCTCTTCACTGGCTGGGTGGATGTTCGCCTTTCTACTGCAGGCGAAGCGGAAGCAGCGCGCGGCGGTAGGTTATTGGCCGAGCGCAATTTATTACCTGATGTAGTTCACACATCTTTATTACGTCGCGCAATTCATACTTCACAACTTGCACTCGATTCTTGCGATCGCCATTGGATTCCAGTTCGCCGCTCTTGGCGCTTAAATGAACGTCATTACGGTGCGCTGCAAGGCAAGGATAAGAAAGAGACACTAGCCAAGTACGGTGAAGAACAGTTCAAATTGTGGCGCCGTTCATTTGATGTCCCGCCTCCGCCGATTGATTCAAACGATCCATATAGCCAATCAAAGGATGCGCGTTATGCGGATTTAGGTTCAGAACTGCCTGCGACAGAGTGCCTAAAAGATGTAGTAACTCGAATGATTCCTTATTGGCAGGAATCAATTATTCCTGATCTCAAGGCGGGCAAGCGCGTGCTGGTTACTGCACATGGAAATTCATTGCGGGCACTTGTGATGCATCTGGATGGAATTTCAGAAGCGGATATCGCTGAGTTAAATATTCCTACAGGTATCCCACTACTTTATAACTTGGATGCTGATTTCAAGCCGGTTAAAAAAGGTGGAGAGTATTTAGATCCAGAAGCTGCGAAAGCGGCTATTCAGGCTGTGGCGAATCAGGGGAAGCGTTAATCTCAGGTTGTCCAGTAGTTATATCTTTGTAGTCATCGCGCTTATCGCGAATGATTACTTCTGCTGTAACTAAGCCAGCCCGTGCAAAACCTAAGCTAAGTTTTACGTGGCGGCCTGCAACTGGTTTAACTCCAGAGAAAAATGCCTTCACATTTGCGCTTTCGCCTTCAAAACGTAGCGGTGCATTTTGGGCAAGTGTTGTGTCACCAGTAAGTGTCGCGGTATTCCCACCAACTGCGATTCCGAGCAATTGATCAGTTTCTGCACCTTGATTGATAATTGTTCCAACGACAACTGCGTCACCATTTTCAGTGGCAACAAGCAATAAGTTAACAATCTTTATCGCGCTGCCATTTTGTGTTATTTCAACTTCAACGCCATCGGTTACTTGCGTAATATTTCGAGTTGCTGCGTTTTGGCCTGATCCACAAGCAGTTAATGATGTTGCGATTAACAGAGCAGCGATAATTGTGAAGAAGCGACGCATGGGGCATATTCTCTCACGCCTTTTACCTCGGTTTACCCCTTATTTAATGGGGTTTTCTCGTTGGAAAATCGCTGGTAGAATTGTCTGTCTAGCGAAGGGCAACACATGACATTTAAGGTCGGCGAAACCGTTGTTTATCCCCATCACGGAGCAGCTCTAATCGAAGCCATTGAAACTCGCATTATCAAGGGCGAAGAGCGTACCTACCTAGTCTTGAAAGTTGCACAAGGAGATCTCACAGTTCGCGTTCCTGCAGACAATGTAGATCTCGTCGGAGTTCGCGATGTTGTCGATAGCGCCGGGCTTGATCGCGTATTTAACGTACTTCGCCAGCCATATACCGAAGAGCCAACAAACTGGTCTCGTCGCTACAAAGCAAATCTTGAAAAACTTGCCTCAGGAGATGTCATCAAGGTCGCTGAAGTTGTGCGCGATCTTTACCGTCGCGATTTAGACCGTGGCCTCTCTGCTGGTGAAAAGCGCATGCTCGCCAAGGCGAAGCAGATCCTTATCTCTGAGCTTGCTCTTGCTGAGCGCACAGATGAAGAAAAGGCTGCAACTCTCCTTGACGAGGTTCTCGCTTCTTAATTAGCGCAACTAACTCATGATCGCCGCAATCATTGCTGCCGCAGGCAGTGGCGAAAGATTTGGCGCAGAGATCCCGAAAGCACTTATACAACTCGGTGATCGCACTTTAATTGAACACGCAGTTTCTTCTATCTCATCGGTTGCTGATCAAATAATTGTTACCGCACCTGCTGGGTATGAAAAGCAAATTCAAGCGCTAGTTGGCGATGGCATAAGTGTTGTAACTGGTGGAGCGACCCGTTCGGAAAGCGTTCGCATCGGTTTATCCAAAGTTTCAAGCGATACCGAATATGTCTTAATTCATGATGCAGCCCGCGCACTCGCTTCACCGGCACTGGCACAAAACGTTGTGGCCGCACTTAAATCTGGCGATGTTGCAGTTATTCCAGGGCTTGCCCAAACAGATACTGTAAAAGTTGTCAGCGCTGATGGAATTGTTACTTCAACTCCCGATCGCAATTCGATGCGCAAAATTCAAACACCTCAGGGATTTACTTACGCTGTAATCAATCAAGCGCACGCCGCATCAGGTGAGGCCACCGACGATGCTGCACTTGTGGAATCCCTCGGAAAACCAGTTCGCGTTATCGCTGGAGAAGAGCGTGCGCTCAAAATTACAACTGCATCCGATCTAGCAACTGCGCTGCAGTTCTTAGGTAAATCAAATACCTTTAAAACTGGTGTGGGCGTTGACGCTCATCACTTCGAAGTTGGGCGACCACTTTGGCTAGCTGGTTTGTTATGGCCAGATCAAGATGGTGTTGAAGGACATTCTGATGGCGACGTTGCGGCACACGCAATCTGTGATGCGTTATTTGCCGCAAGTGGTTTAGGTGATTTGGGTTCAAACTTCGGAACAAATAAACCTGAATATGCTGGCGCTTCTGGCACAACGCTATTAAAAGAAACGCTAGCTTTAATTGAAAAGAGCGGATTTAAAATTTCGCATGTTTCGGTACAAGTTATTGGTAATCGTCCCAAGATTGGTTCACGTCGCACCGAAGCAATTGCTGCGCTATCGCAGGCTCTAGGCGGCGCCGAAGTCGCGTTACTTGCAACAACAACCGATGGAATGGGCTTAACTGGCGAAGGCAAGGGCATTGCCGCCATTGCATCAGCGCTGATTTATTCTAAATAAGCCTTGCAAGATAGACTTAGCCAATGAGTTCGCTATCTTTATATGACACGCTAACGCGAACCACATCCCCATTTGTGCCGATCAAAGCAGGCGAAGTCGGAATTTATTTATGTGGTGCAACTGTGCAAGCACCGCCGCATATCGGCCATGTTCGTTCGGGTGTTAACTTCGATATCTTGCGCCGCTGGCTGACCAAATCGGGCTATAACGTTACCTTTATTCGCAACGTCACCGATATTGATGACAAGATTTTGCATAAGGCGGTTCACGAAAAAGCGCCTTGGTGGGCTGTTGCAATGAAATATGAACGCGCTTTCTCTGATGCTTACGCTGCTTTAAATGTTGCGCCCCCAACTTATGAACCACGCGCAACCGGTCACATCACGCAAATGATTGAATTGATGGCGCAATTGATAGAACGCGGTGCGGCATATGCACCCGGCAACGGAGATGTATATCTAGAAGTTCGCAAATTAGATTCTTATCTAACTCTTTCACGTCAGAAAGTTGATGACTTACTGCCTGCAGCAGATGCTGATGAGACATATAAAAAAGATCCGCGTGACTTTGCACTTTGGAAAGCGGCAAAGCCAGGAGACCCATCTTGGCCAACACCTTGGGGTGCAGGTCGTCCGGGTTGGCACTTGGAATGTTCTGCAATGGCGCATGCCTACTTAGGTGAGGCATTTGATATTCACGGTGGCGGTTTAGATTTAATCTTCCCGCATCACGAAAATGAGATCGCACAATCAGAAGCTGCAGGCTACGCATTTTCGAAGCGTTGGATGCATAACGCCTGGGTTACCGCATCTGGCGAAAAGATGAGCAAGTCACTTGGTAATTCGCTACAAGTTGCTGAACTTCTAAAAACTGTGCGCGGAATTGAATTGCGTTGGTATCTCGGCAGTGCGCATTACCGTTCGATGCTGGAGTTCTCACACGATGCCCTAGCCGAATCGGCAACAGCGTTTCGACGTATTGAAGGTTTCTTAAATCGCGCCACTGAAATTTTAGGGTCAGCGCCAATTCCAGTTATTTCACAAGGATTTACCGATGCAATGAACGATGATTTAGCGGTTCCAACTGCTTTAGCGGGTATTTCAGAAGCGGTGCGACTCGGAAATAGCGCGATAACTTCAGGCGATAAAGCGGTAATTGCCGCATCTGCCAGCGAAATTCGCGGCGCGCTAGAAATTCTTGGTTGCGATCCATTTGATTCCGCCTTTGTAATATCAGGTGGAGCAGATTTAACAGAGGCACTTGATGGCGTTATTCAACTCGCGCTGGCACAACGCACTGCGGCGCGCGATCGAAAAGATTTTGCAGCATCCGATCAGATTCGCGATGGGCTTGCTGCACTTGGCATAATTATTGAAGACACAGCACAAGGGCCACGTTGGTCTATCTCACAGATAAGCGAGAAGTAAATGGCCGGCACAGCAAAACCTCGTGGCGCAGCTCGAACCAGTTCTAAAAAAGGACCAACTGGTGGAACTGGCGGAAAAAATAAACGTCGCTTAGAAGGAAAAGGTCCAACGCCAAAAGCGGAAGACCGTCCTTATCACGCAGCAGCAAAACGTAAGAAGGCTGCCGAAAAGAAAGCCGCTCCACGCACTCGCACTGGACGCAGCGAAAAACCAAAGGGTGAAATTGTTTCAGGTCGTAATGCGGTGCTTGAAGCGTTGCGCGCCAGCGTTCCTGCAACAGAATTGATTGTTGCACGTAGCATTGACGTTGATGATCGCGTAGCTGAATCGCTACAACTTGCTTTGCATCACCAACTTCCAATTCGCGAAGTGCATCGCGCCGAAATTGAAGGCATTAGCGCTAATAGCCAAGGAATTATCTTGGCAATTAAGCCTTACCAATACTCTTCTTTCCAAGAGATCACTGAGCGCGCTAACCATCCAATTTTAATTGTCGCACTCGATGGCGTTACTGATCCAAGAAACCTTGGTGCGATTGTGCGAAGTGCAGCTGCATTTGGCGCAGCTGGAGTGGTTATGACCGAGCGTCGCGCAGCAGCGATGACGGCATCTGCCTGGAAATCATCTGCTGGCGCTGCCGCACGTCTGCCGGTTGCACAAGTAACTAATATGGCGCGCACCATTGATGATGCGAAGAAAATTGGCTGCTTTGTTATTGGTTTAGATGGTGAATCTGATCAATCTTTAAGCGGCATGAAAGTTGCGAAAGAGAATGTAATGATCGTTGTTGGATCTGAAGGCAAAGGACTATCTCGCTTAGTGCGCGAAAAGTGTGACTTAGTTGTTTCAATTCCGATGCGCGCAACCACCGAATCCCTTAATGCAAGTGTGGCGACATCAATTGCGTTGTTCTGGGTTGACGAGCAACGTCGCAAGTAATTATCTAGAAAGAGCTAGGAAATGAAATATAAGCGTTTAATCGTCTGCGGAGACTCGTATTCCGAAGGTATGTCTGATGAAATCATAAACGGGCAATACCGCGGCTGGGCCGATCGCATTGCCGATGTTATGGCGCAAGAAGAGCCTGGATTTACTTACGTCAATTTGGCGATACGAGGCAAGTTACTTAAGCAAGTAATTGATGACCAATTGCCAGTCGCAATCGGTTATGTAACTGGTCCAGATACTTTGCTCTCTTTTCACGCAGGCGCAAACGATGCCTTGCGTCCTGGATATAAACCCGAAGTTGCACAAGCACTTTATGCAGAAGCAGTGCGCCGCGCAGCAAAAACAGGTGCAACGCTTATGTTATTTACAGTCCTAGAACGCACTGGAAATACGGGACGAGGCTCTGATGTATGGGCGGCGCGCTTTGGTGAATTTAACAAGATCGTTCGCACAGTAGGCGCTGAAGTTGGTGCGATTGTTGTCGATGCCAATAATGAATCTTTCTTTAGCGACAATCGCTTCCTCGCCTTTGATCGTTTGCATTTAAATGCTGAAGGACATAATCGCGTAGCCCAAGCGTTATTAGAAAAGTTGGGATATAAATTTGATCCAAGTTGGCGAATTCCACTTCCTCCAGCACAACCAACTCCGTGGATCAAGAAGCGTTTAATCTCTGCCCTTTGGTTCTTCACTTTCGCACTCCCTTGGATCTGGCGCCGCCTCCGCGGTAAATCATCAGGAGATGGTCGCGTCGCAAAGTATCCGACGCCTACGAGCTGGCCTGTTTAGCCGCTGTACACATCGCGATTACTTGAAATTCACCTAATAGAGAGATGATGAACCTATGCCTGATGCTGTTCATTTGATTGATCGAGAGATTAGCTGGCTCTCCTTCAACGAACGCGTCCTTGAATTGGCTGAGGATGAATCAATTCCTTTATTAGAGCGCGTTCGATTCTTAACGATCTTTGCTTCCAATTTAGATGAGTTTTATATGGTGCGCGTTGCATCGGTTCTAGGAAAGATTGAGACGAACCCTAATTTAGTTAACTCGGCCGGATATACGCCATCAGAATTAATCGAAGCAATTTCGGTGCGAGTTCGTGAATTAACTCAAAGACATGCCAAATTATTTAAGAAGAAGATTGCTCCAGAACTGAAGCTTCACGATATCGAGATTATTCATTGGGATGATTTAAGCGATGATGAAAGAAGTTATGTTTCTCGAATCTTTAGCGATCGTATATTTCCGGTCTTAACTCCACTTGCAGTCGATCCATCTCACCCATTTCCTTACATTTCTGGGCTCTCCCTGAATTTAGCGGTGATTGTTAAGAACCCTAAGAGTTCAGAAGAATACTTTGCAAGAGTGAAAGTTCCACCAATACTTTCGCGCTTAATTGCAGTGAGCCCAACTCTTCACAGCAAGAGATTTCTACCGTTAGAAGAGTTGATCGCAATTCATCTTCAAGAACTCTTTCCTGGAATGTTGATTCAGGATCACTACACCTTCCGTGTTACACGTAATCAAGATATTGAACTTGAAGAAGAAGATTCTGAAGATCTACTAAACTCGTTAGAACAAGAGTTAGCACGTAGACGTTTTGGTCCTCCTGTTCGCCTAGAAATTGAAGAGGGTATTGATCAACACCTTTTAAATACGCTGTGTAATGAGCTAGATATCAACCCAGCAAATGTTTTATCTCTGCCAGCGCCTTTGGATCTGACCGATCTAACAAAGATCGCTGACTTAGATCTGCCTAAGTTGAAATACCCAGCTTTCAGATCTCGCACAGTTGCGGCTCTGCGCGAAGTTGATTCCGAAGAACCAGACTTATTCTTTGCCGCTATTCGCCAAGGTGAGATATTGCTGCATCATCCTTATGAGTCATTTACCTCATCAGTTGTGCAGTTTTTACAGCATGCCGCGCAAGACCCAAATGTTTTGGCGATCAAGCAAACTCTTTATCGAACATCAGGTGACTCACCAATTATCGAAGCCTTGATTGAGGCCGCTGAAGCAGGAAAACAAGTTCTTGCCGTAATCGAAATTCGGGCTCGTTTTGATGAGCAAGCAAATGTTCGTTGGGCCCGCAAACTCGAAGCTTCTGGCGTACACGTCGTTTACGGTTTGATGGGGCTAAAAACACACGCCAAGATTTCTTTAGTTGTTCGCGATGAAGCACAAGGATTACGACTTTATTGCCATATGGGAACCGGAAATTACAATCCAAAAACAGCTCGATTCTATGAAGATTTAGGTTTGTTAAGTGCTGATCCATTATTGACAGAGGATTTAACAAAGCTATTTAATCAACTCTCAGGCTTTGCGCCTCATTCGACTTATTCACGTCTATTGGTTGCACCGCGCACATTGCGAGCCGGGTTGCTCGAGAAAATAGCGCTAGAAATATCTAACGCTAAGGCAGGTAGACCATCTGGTATCCAAATTAAATTAAATTCATTACTTGATGAAGAATTTGTCGAAGCACTTTATGAGGCATCACAAGCTGGAGTAAAAGTTGATTTGGTAATTCGTGGAATCTGTTCGCTCAAGCCTGGCATACCTGGACTATCTGAAAATATCCAAGTTCGTTCAGTTTTAGGACGATTCCTGGAGCACTCTCGCATCTATCACTTTGTAAATGGTGGAGAAGATGAATATTGGATTGGTAGTTCGGATCTAATGCACCGCAATTTAGATCGCCGAGTTGAAAGTTTGGTGCGCATCGAGCGCCCCGTACATAAGGCATCCCTGCAGGAGATATTCGATCTCTCGCTCAGTGATGAAACAGCAAGTTGGCATCAAAACGAAGATAGATGGAAGCGCGTTTCAACGAATTCAAAAGGTGAACCTCTACAAGATCTGCAGAGCCTGTATATCAAGCGATATAAGAAAGCGCATTAATGCCTAAAAATGATGTAACTCCGTTGATTCAAGCAGCCGGCGCTGTTTTGTGGCGCAAAGACAGTAACTCCGATCTTGAGATCGCAATTATTCATCGCCCAAAGTATGACGACTGGTCACTTCCAAAAGGAAAAGTAGAACCTGGTGAGTCTCATATCTCCGCTGGTTACCGTGAAATTCAAGAGGAGACGGGCTATGAATCAATTTTTGGACCTGAAATTGGAACAGTTGTTTATAAATTAGAAGGCGCACCTAAGGAAGTTCGTTATTGGGCTGCGCAAGTAACTGAACAGACTGGTAAACCGAATCCTGAAGAAGTAGATCAAGTGGAATGGTTAGCGCCGAAGAAGGCGAAAGAGAATCTGACTAATAAAGATGATCGCGCCATAGTTGATTTCTTTCTAGATTTTGGCGCCGAAACTTTCCCTATTATTTTATTACGCCATGCCAAAGCGTTAAAGCGCACAGATTGGGATGGCGATGATGGTGATCGTCCGCTGGAACACCGCGGACAGTTGCAAGCAAAACGACTGTTGCCAATCTATATGCCATACAACGTCACTGAAATTCATACTTCCGATGCCCTGCGCTGTATTGAAACTATTGATGTAATGGCGCGATCTTTACAGAAGACTCCGATTTTTTCTAAGGATCTATCTGAATACGGCTTTGAAATAGATCGGGAAGCTCCGCTGGATTATGTGCAAGATTTAATGGACCGTGGAGTCCCGGCAATTGTGTGCAGTCACAATCCAATAATCCCTAAGGTTGTTAAGAAATTAGTTGGTAAGAAATACTTTAAATCAATGGATCGCGAGCTAGAACCAGCCCAAGCAATCGTTTTACATTGCCGCGCAGGTGAAGTTATTGCTTGCGATTGGATCGACGAACCTTTAATTTAAGGTGATTTGAAGGCCTTAACGCTCCATCCAATCAAGCCAACGGAGCACAATTCCTTCACGTAGCGCCCAAGGGCAAATCTCAAGCTCGTTGATATGTAATCTCTCCATAACGGTGCGCGCAACAATTGCACCGGCCACAATCTGGCGCGCACGACTCTGCGAAACTCCGGGCAGTTCAGCACGTTGTTTATTAGACATTTCCTGCAATTTTGGAATCATTTTGGTGAGGGAATTAATCTTTAAATACTTTGGATTATCTTCAAACCAATGTTCACCTAATCTGGCAAGGGTTCTAAATGTCTTACTGGTTGCGACAAAGTGATCTGCAATATGTTTTGAAATATCTTCAGGTAAAGATTGCTTTATAGCATCGTATACAAAAGTTTCTAAAGCTTTAATCTCTTTCGCAGTATGTGGGTCAGAGTCAAGATATTCGCGCGTTAAGCGTGATGCGCCAAGTGGAAGTGAAATAGTTGCTTCTGCGCGTTCATCATCACCCACTGCAATCTCAAGTGAACCACCGCCTATATCTAAAACGAGAAGGCGACCACTTGACCAACCCAGCCATCGACGTACTGCCAAGAAAGTCATCTGCGCTTCATCATCGCCCGACAGAACTTGCAAATCTATTTCAAATTTCTTATTTATTTGATCAAGGATATCTTTTCCATTTTTCGCATCGCGTATTGCAGACGTTGCAAAGGCTAATATTTCTTCAGTTTGAAACTCTTTGGCATGTGCGATTGCGTCAAAAATTGATTCTTCAAGAAGAGCAACTCCTTCGGCAGTTATTTCACCTTCTTTATTTAAATATTCGTGAAGGCGCAGTTCAACTTTTTGATTTGTTGCTGGGCTTGGACGAGCACCAGGGTGAGCGTCGACGACTTGGAGGTGGACGGTGTTTGAGCCCACATCTAAAACGCCCAATCGCATGCGGCAAACCTACCTGTTTGCGCTGCAGAGATTGATGATTTTTAGATTACGCCGTTAACTGCCATAATTACGCCCGTTGCCTGCAAAGGCGGCAAGCCTCTCTAGCTCAGTGGTAGAGCAGCGCACTTGTAATGCGCAGGTCGTCAGTTCAATCCTGACGGGGGGCTCCATTTTTTCTTGAGTTAAGTAACCCAGTAGAGAAGGGATTACGGTGGCGATTCACACTTTTCCTCACGAACAATTCGATGCCTTGCTTGCAGCTAATGCCGAATATTCAAAAAATTTCAAATATTCGGACTTAACCGGAAACGCGATTAAAGGTTTAGCAATTGTTACCTGCATGGATTCACGGATCAATCCGCTATCTGTTGTTGGGATGCGCTCGGGAGATGCCAAGATTCTAAGAAATGCCGGGGCTCGCGTAACCGAAGACGTTATCCGCACCTTGGTTCTGGCGACTTATTTATTAAATGTAGATCGAATTTTGGTTATGCCACATACCGATTGTGCAATGGCGCGCGGTGATGAGGCAGATATTCATGCGCTAATTGAAGAAAAACATGGCGTTGACACTCGGTCTCTCGAATTTCGAACAACCCGTGATCAAAGCGCTGCACTCGCGGAAGATGTAGATCGAATTCGCGCTTATCCATTACTACGCGATGGTGTAACCGTTGCGGGCGCTATTTATGATGTTACAACCGGAACTATTCTTCCGGTTGATTGCTAACTCGCCGAATCGGCATCTTGGTCATCGGATAATTCAAATCCGTTAGGAATTGATTCACAATTGCACTAAACAACCCTGGCTTTTCCTTCGGCGCTATGTGCGAAGTCCCAGGAATAATTGCAAGTTGGCCTAGCTCAATAGCGCGATACATCTCGACCGTATGCTCGTGCGAAATAACATCGTCATCGCCAGCGACAATCAAAGTGGGACATTGAATCTTCGCTAAATCACTAAGCGCGATATCGGGTTCGCTCTCCCAAATTCGCAGCATCTTCTTTATTTTTTCATTTTGAGTATGTGGAGCATCGGGTGAAGTAGCAGCGTATTCAGCTTTATCTTCTTCACCTGGTTCTACAAATGGCATATGAATTACTGTTCCGGAGTAATGGTAATTAGCGCCGATTAAAACCAACGACTTAACTAGGTCTGGGCGCGAGATTGCAACTGACATTGCGATATTGCCACCATCAGACCAACCAACTAAGTGCGCTGGTTCTTTAACAACATCTTCTAGATAAGCGATCGCTTCTTCAATTTGAAATTTAAAGTGAAAAGAGTTGACTTGATCCGCGGTGTATCCGTGTCCGGTGCGATCATAGGCAAATAAATGAAAATCTGATTCTAGATCTGGAGCTAAGACGTAATCCCAATGTGAGGTTTGGCTTAAACCGCCGTGCAGCAAAACTACTGCTTCGCCATTGTTATCCCACTCATATGAATAAATCTGATGGCCACGCAGGTTTAAATAAGCAGGCACGTTTTATTGACTATCCATAATATGGCGATTGCCACGATCAAATGTTAAATAGTTCCAGGTCCAATCAGCGATTGTTCCGATTTTATTTCGGCCGCCAAGTAGATAGAACAAATGCAGCCATAACCAGGCATACCAAGCAGGAATTCCGGCGATCTGGATTCCCTTAAATTGCACAACAGCCTTATGGCGCCCAATAGTTGCCATTGAGCCTTTATCTAGATATTTAAAATCTTTTAGCGCTTGGCCACGAGAAGCACGAACAATTTGTTTTGCCACCCAACGGCCTTGTTGCATTGCAACAGGTGCCACCATCGGCAAGAAACGTCCTGCAGAATCTTTAGCACCAGATATATCGCCAATCGCCCAAATGTGTGGGTAGTGGCTTACTTGTAAACTTTGTTCAACGCTGATGCGCGTTCCTTCAAGTGGCAAATTAAGCAACGCACCAGTTGGTTCACCTTTAACACCGGCAGCCCAGATAGTTACTTCAGATGGAATTGCATCCCCACCCTTCACCAAAATCTGGCGCGGTTTAACTTCTTGCACGGCGGTATTGAGCAAAACCTTAACGCCCAATTTTTCTAAATCTTTTTTAGCACGCGCAGAAAGTCTCTCGCTAAAGGCAGGCAGTATGCGCGGGCCAGCTTCGATCAGATAAACATCTATATGTTTGGCAGCGTTCGCCTCATCGTTTTTTAGTGGTCCACGAACTAATTCAGCGAGAGCACCGGCCATCTCAACGCCGGTTGGTCCGCCTCCAACGACGCTAAGCGAGAGACGTGTTTGATCTTCAAAACGGCAAAGATCTTCAAAACGGCGCATTACTTCAGCGCGGATTCCGATAGCTTCGTGAACACTCTTCATACCGAGGGCAATTTCGTTAACACCCTTAACGCCAAAATCAGCGGTCGCTGAACCAAGTGCCACAACTAGGTGATCAAATTCCAGAGTTTCGGATGAATCTAACTTCACCGATTTATTTTTATGATCCACCGAAATAGGTGAGCCCATTCGGAATTTAACGCCACTTTTGCGCAGCGCCCCGCGGACCGGATGAGCAACATGGTCTGCGGCAAGTCCAGCGGTGGCCACCTGATAAAGCAGCGGCAGAAAAGTTTGGAAGTTGTGACGATCTACAACTGTGACATCGGCATCTTTAGCCAGCGCTTTTGCGGTGGTCAGACCACCGAAACCCGCACCAAGTATTACGACCCGTGGTCGTGTGGAAGAAGCCATAGGTGCAGTCTAGGCTCTGAACTATGAACTCGCAGCGCTTAATCTTGGTCACCGGGGCATCGGGCTATGTAGGCGGAAGATTAGTCCGCGATTTAGTTGCAGATAAATGTGCGGTCCGAGTCTTAGTCCGCGACGCCCAGAAAATTAAAGATCAACCGTGGGCGAAGGATGTTGAAATTGTCGAAGGCAATGCCAACAGCCCGGATGATCTGCGCCGAGCTTTGCGGGGCGTCCATACCGCTTTCTACTTATTGCATTCGATAAACGCGGGCAAAAATTTTGATGAAGTTGAGAACGCGATGGCAAAGAATTTTGCGCTCGCTGCTGAAGCAGAAGGTATTTCGCAGATTATTTACTTAGGTGGTATCGCCAACGATAAAAATCGCAGCCAACACCTTGCATCACGAATGAACACGGGCACCCAATTAGCATCTGGAAAAGTTCCTGTCTTAGAACTTCGCGCAGGAATCATTATCGGTTCTGGATCCGCATCTTTTGAAATGTTGCGTCACCTAACTCATCGCCTACCAATTATGACCACACCTAAATGGGTATCAAATTTAACTCAACCAATTTCAATCCGTGATGCGCTTTATTACTTGCGCAAGTGTGCAGTACTTCCCACACCAGTTTCTAAAATCTGCGATATCGGCGGCAAAGAAGTCCTTTCTTACGCGGATATGATGCAGAAGTTTGCCAAGCTATCTGGTTTGCGCAAGCGTTGGATTATTCAAGTTCCGGTTCTCACACCCAAACTATCCAGCCTTTGGATTGGTTTTGTTACACCAGTACCAACTTCTTTAGCGCGACCACTCGTTGAATCTTTGATCAGCGAAGTAGTTGCCGATTCAAAAAAGAGTATTGATTCAATCATCGCACCGCCACCAGAAGGTTTTATCGATGTAGAAGGTGCGATCAAATTGGCGCTCTCAAAAATCGCCGATCACGATGTAATTACTCGTTGGTCAGATGCGGCATACCCCACTGCTCCTTGGCAGAAAGCACAGAGCGATCCGGAATGGGCCGGCGAAATGGTTCTGCGCGATCGTCGCGAGCAAGTAACGGATGCTTCAGCACCCGCTTTGTGGCAGGCGATCGAAAGTATTGGCGGAGATAACGGTTGGTATGGCGCTGATTTCCTTTGGTATCTACGAGGGCTATTAGATCGTTTCGTTGGTGGAGTTGGTTTACGTCGCGGTCGCCGTGATCCGCTAACGCTTCGCATCGGTGATAGTTTAGATTTTTGGCGAGTAGAAGAATTAGATCGCGGAGTAAGGCTGAAGCTTTACGCAGAAATGATTCTTCCCGGTAAAGCCTGGTTAGAATTTTTAATCACTGAAGAAAACGGAAAACGTATTGTTCGCCAAGAAGCGAGTTTCTCACCACGCGGTTTAGGCGGGCAGCTTTATTGGTATGCAGTTCTGCCATTTCACATCTTTGTATTCCCGACAATGATGCGTAATTTAATTCGAAAGGCTAATCGCACCGATTATGCCAATTCATAATTTCACGCCAGAAGTAGAAGCTCTCGCTCAAGAGATTCTGGCGTATAGCTTGCATCGCTTAAAAGATGATCCACCGCTAGATGGTCCGCGCACTGCCGAGGATTTGTTTAACGAAGTTGGTAACACGATTACCGCTAAAGGGTTAGGCGGCCACGAAGCACTTGAAGTATTTACAAATGTTTTAGCAAAAGCGTGCATTTCAACTGATCATCCGCGTAACTTGGCGTTTATTCCATCTGCACCAACGGAATATTCCAACTTATTTGATCTAGTTGTCGGTGCAAGTTCACTTTATGGCGGCTCTTGGCAAGAAGGTGCAGGAGCGGTATTTGCTGAAAACCAAGCGCTGCGCTGGATTGCAGATTTAGCTGGTCTGCCGCAATCTGCGGGTGGAGTATTTGTGCAAGGTGGAACTAATGGAAATCTCTCTGCCTTAGTCGCCGCTCGCGCAGATGCGCGCAAGAAATTTCCTAACACCTCTCGGTGGGCAATTGCCTGCAGCGCCGAAGCACACTCATCTATTGCTAGCGCTGCCCACATTATGGATGTTGAATTATTAAAGATTGAACCAGGTGCTGATCGCAAAATTCATGGTGATGAAGTTGGCGCTGCTATTGATAAATTGCACGCCACATCAGAGGTTCGCGTCTTTGCAGTCGTGGCAACTGGTGGCACGACAAATCTAGGAATTATTGATGACCTCGAAACAGTTGGTGCGGCAACGCACGCGCGAGATATCTGGTTCCACGTTGATGGCGCTTACGGATTAGCGGCGCTCTGTGCCCCATCTGTGCGCGCTAAGTTTAATGGAGTAGAAAAAGCTGATTCGCTAATTGTGGATCCGCATAAATGGCTCTTCGCCCCCTTTGATGCTTGTGCACTTATCTACCGCAACCCCGAGATTGCGAAAGAGACGCACACTCAGCACGCCTCTTATTTAGAAACCTTGCACGATGACTCTTGGTCGCCTTCAGATTATGCGATTCACTTAACGCGTCGTGTGCGCGGCTTACCATTCTGGTTCTCACTTGCAGCGCACGGCACTGATGCCTACACCGAAGCGATGGAAGAGACTTTAAATGTGGCACACTCCGCTGCAGATTTAGTACGCGCGCATCCAAATCTAGAACTTGTAATGGAACCAGAACTTTCAATTGTTGCCTTTAAACGCAAAGGTTGGAAAGCAGCCGATTATCAAAAGTGGAGCAATAAATTATTGGCCGACCAAATTGGTTTTATCCCGCCATCATCAGATAAAGGCGAAGCAATTTTGCGATTTGCGATAGTAAATCCATGGACCAAAGTTTCTGATATCTCGATGATTTTAGATACGCTCTAAATCCCACAAATTCAGCTGACTCTCCTTTAAGATTCGGGATATGTCCGCGCTCGAAAATAGCCAGCAAGTGAGTAATTCACTGAGCGACCTAGAAATTCGCATCCTAGATTTCGAATCTAATTGGTGGCGCTTTGCTGGTGCGAAAGAGTCTGCAATTAAAGAGCTATTTGATCTAAGCGCACCTCGTTATTACCAATTACTTAACGACCTAATTGACCGGGACGATGCCCTCACCGCATCTCCTATGCTCGTTAAGCGCCTGCGCCGCCTCCGTGAGGCCCGCATGAACGCCCGCTCCGCGCGATAACCAGGCTCGTTTTGCACCTCGGAATAGAAGGCCGTAGATTTGGCGTTAGCACTCTCGGGGTGTGAGTGATAAAACGCCCTCCAATGCTAGAAACTTAAAAGGAGTAACTCATGGCAAAGATGATTGCCTTTAATGAAGAAGCCCGTCGTGGCCTAGAACGCGGAATGAACGTTCTCGCTGATGCAGTCAAGGTAACCCTTGGACCTCGCGGACGTAACGTCGTACTAGAAAAGAAATGGGGCGCCCCAACAATCACAAACGATGGCGTCTCCATCGCTAAAGAAATTGAATTAGATGATCCATGGGAAAAGATC
>JAPLBF010000010.1 GCA_026392825.1 Actinomycetota bacterium | reverse complement strand
GATACACCACCGAAGTTTTCAGCTACGCGATAAATCATTTCCTGAATCAAAACTGTCTTACCAACACCTGCACCACCGAATAGACCGATCTTTCCACCCTTTACATAAGGTGTTAGTAGATCAATAACTTTGATACCGGTCTCGAACATTTCAGTCTTTGACTCAAGTTGATCGAAGGCTGGTGCATTGCGGTGGATTGGCCAACGCTCTTTAATATCAAGGGAAGATGTTCTGCATCGAGATCGCGCGCACGAGGTTGTCACCAATGTGCTGCGCAACTTCTAGAGTCAAGGTGCGAGTAGTTCCACTCATGGTGGTCTCTACATGTAGCGCGTTGAAGATCGAAGGCATCTGACCCGCTGGGAACTCAATGTCCACCACTGGGCCGATAACTCGCGCAACGCGACCTTTACCTGTTGTCTTTACCGACATCATTCACTCCCTGCACTAGCTGAGGCCAACGCGTCTGCGCCGCCGACGATTTCACTGATTTCTTGAGTAATTTCTGCCTGACGAGCAGCATTTGCCCGACGAGTCAGAGACTTGATTAGTTCGTCAGCATTATCTGTAGCTGACTTCATTGCACGACGACGAGCAGCATGCTCAGAGGCCGCTGATTGCAACATCGCGTTGAAAATACGAGCTTCGATATAACGAGGTAGAAGTGCGTTTAGTACTTCACCTGCATTAGGTTCGAATTCATACATTGGTAGCAAACCAGTTGGAACTGGGGTGCTTGATTCAACAACTTCAAGTGGCAACATGCGCTTGGCTTGTGCTTCTTGAGTGATCATTGAACGAAATTCAGTAAAGATAATGTGGATCTCATCGACGCCAACTTTGCCTTCATTTGAATCAGCCAGAAAAGCTGTCAAAAGTGCATCAGCAACTTCTTTGGCATTTTCATAAGTAGGAGTGTCTGAGAAACCTGACCAAGATCCGGCAATCTCGCGATTACGGAAACGGTAATAGTTAACAGCTTTGCGACCTACTAAGTAGGAAGCAGTTTCCAGACCACGTGACTTTAGAAGAGCTGCTAATTGCTCGCCTTCTTTAATCGCGTTGTTTGAATAAGCACCCGCCATGCCGCGATCTGCAGAGATGATCAAGACTGCTGCACGACGAGGATTTTCAGATTCAGTTGTTAGCGGATGATTCGTTGAAGAGTAAGTGGCAACTGCAGATACCGCGCGAGTCAACTCATTTGCATAAGGAGTTGAAGCTGCGACTCGTTGCTGCGCCTTGACAATACGAGAAGCCGAAATCAATTCCATGGCTTTCGTAATTTTCTTGGTCGCTTTAACGGATCGCATCCGTCGGCGATATACGCGAAGTTGGGCACCCATTTGTTACTTCTTCGCCGCCGGTGGAACGAACTTAGTGATCTGCTCGTTTCCTTCGCCATCTAGAGCTTCAGCTGCTGCTTCATTAAGAGCGGCCGAAACTGTTGGCTTAAATTGCAGCTTGTAAGCAGCAACTGCTTCAGTCATGGCAGCGATGGTGTCATCGTTTAGGTCTTTCGTTTCAGAAATAACCTTGAAGATGTCCTTGCGCTCGCGACCAATGAATTCAAGTAGTTCAGCTTCAAAACGACGAATATCAGCAACTGCTACATCGTCAAGCTTGCCTGAAGTACCTGCCCAAATTGAAACTACTTGGCGTTCTACTGAATAAGGTGAGTATTGACCCTGCTTTAGTAGTTCAACCATGCGAGCACCACGCTCTAGTTGCGCCTTTGATGCAGCATCTAGATCTGAACCGAAAGCAGCGAATGCTTCGAGTTCACGGAACTGAGCAAGGTCAAGACGCAAGCGACCAGCAATCTTCTTCATTGCCTTTGTCTGCGCAGAACCACCAACGCGAGATACCGAAATACCTACGTTAATCGCTGGGCGAACACCGGCGTTGAAAAGATCTGTTTCAAGGAAGCACTGACCATCGGTAATTGAAATTACGTTAGTCGGGATGAAAGCAGAAACGTCATTACCCTTTGTTTCAATGATTGGTAGACCAGTCATTGAACCGCCACCGAGTTCATCGGAAAGCTTTGCGCAACGTTCTAGCAAACGTGAGTGTAAGTAGAAAACATCTCCTGGGTAGGCTTCGCGGCCTGGTGGACGACGAAGTAGAAGTGAGACTGAACGGTAAGCCTCAGCTTGCTTTGATAAATCATCAAACACGATAAGTACGTGCTCGCCCTTGTACATCCAGTGCTGACCAATTGCAGAACCGGTGTAAGGAGCGAGGTACTTAAAGCCTGCAGGATCTGAAGCAGGGGACGCGACGATTGTTGTGTACTCCATTGCGCCAGCTTCTTCGAGTGCGCCCTTAACGGAAGCGATCGTTGAACCCTTTTGACCGATAGCAACGTATATACATTTAACTTGCTTCTTCTTATCGCCAGTTAGCCAGTTTTCACGCTGGTTAATGATCGTATCTACTGCAACTGCAGTCTTACCTGTTTGACGATCGCCAATGATCAACTGGCGCTGTCCGCGACCAATCGCTGTCATCGCATCGATTGCTTTAATTCCTGTTGCAAGAGGTTCCTTAACTGGCTGGCGCTGAACAACAGAGGGAGCCTGTAGTTCAAGTGCGCGACGAGCATCAGCTTTAATTTCACCCTTGCCATCAATTGGGCGACCAAGTGGATCAACCACGCGACCCAAGAAGCCATCACCAACTGGTACAGAAAGAATTTCGCCAGTGCCGCGCACTGATGTTCCTTCTTCAATTCCAGCGTAGCTTCCGAGAATAACAACACCGATCTCGCGCACATCGAGGTTCAGTGCCAGACCAAGTGTTCCGTTCTCGAACTGCAATAGTTCGTTAGCCATTGTTGAAGGCAAGCCTTCAACGCGAGCGATGCCATCGCCTGCTTGGCTAACTGTTCCTACTTCGTCGCGAGCTGCGGCGCCTGGATCGTATGACTTAACGAAATTCGCTAAGGCATCCCGAATTTCATTCGGTTGGATCTTGAGCTCTGCCATGTCGTTCTCCCTTTTCGTTTCTTTTTAAATCTTCTTTAATTACTTTTGCTTACGCTGACTTACCAATAAGTGCACGCCCGGCGTTTGCTAAGCGGTTTACTACGCTGCCATCTACTAACTCATCTGCGAACTTGATTGAAACTCCACCCAAGATCGTTGGATCGATCTGAACGTTAATGCGAATTGGCTGACCAACTTTTTTCTCTAGCACTGTTGCAAGGCGTGTTGCCTGTGCATCAGTGAGAGCAGATGCCGTGCGAACCACAGCGATCAAGCGATTGCGGCGATTTGCTAGACCAAATAGGTAATCGGCAAATGCGGCCTCAATACTGCGACCGCGCAAATGAGAAACAAGCGCAATAGCGAGTTTTACTGTTGAAGATGATGCTTTCTTTCCGAGAACTTCCGCGATTAAAGCTGCCTTGGCATCGGTTGAACCAACGCTGACGAGCGCCTTGCGGAGCTCGAAGTTATCGGCAACTAAACGTGAAGTTTCGAAGAACTCATCTTCCACGCGATCTAGTTCATTAGAGATATTTGCTGCAGATGCTTCCGCTTCAATGGCTAGCTGCTCAATTACGTGGATTACATCCTTCGTTGCAGACCAACGAAGTGCTGAGACATCGCTCATTAGCGATACCGCAAGTGCGCCTGTTGGTTTACCGAAGAGATCCTTAACGAGCGCGGCCTTTGCAGCCTTGTCGCGAGATGGATCGGTAATTGCACGACGCAATGAAGTATTGCCGGCGAAAACTTCTGTTGCAAAGAAAAGATGTGAAGACAACTCTGAGGCAGATGCAGCGCTTGCGCCCTTGATTGCAGCATCGAGTGCAGTGCGTGCAGCCACAAGTGACTGACGACTGCTGCCTCCGAGGTGAATTCTCATTTTTCTTTACTTACTCTTCTCTAGATCATCAAGAAAACGGTCAACGATCCGTGATTGACGAGCCTGGTCATCAAGTGCTTCGCCGACAATCTTTGAAGCAAGTTCAACAGCGAGTGCGCCAACTTCATTACGAAGTGAAGTAACCGCTTGCTGACGTTCGGCTTCAATGGATGCGTGTGCAGCGGCGGTAATGCGCGCTGCTTCTTCTTGTGCTTTGGCACGAAGTTCTTCAACGATAGAAACGCCTTGTACACGAGCTTCTTCACGAAGAGTTTGTGCTTCTTCGCGCGCTTTTGAAAGCTGATCGTTGTACTGGGAAAGCGCTTGTTGCGCTTCGAGCTGCGCTTTTTCAGCGCGCTCCATTCCACCTTGAATTGCCTCAGTGCGTGCAGTGAATGCCTTTTCGAACATCGGCACCACTTTGCTGCGCAATACAAGGAAGAGAAGTGAAAATGCAACTGCGCCCACAATGATTTCCGAGGTATGCGGAATCAATGGGTTCAGTTTCTCTCCCTCTGCGGCAAAATCAAATCTTGTCATAATCAGTTCAGAGTTATTTCTGCGCTAATTAGAGAACGAAAGCTAGAACGAGACCGAAGAGTGCGAGAGCTTCAGCGAGCGCGAATCCAAGGAACGCGATTGGCTGTAGAACGCTACGTGCTTCTGGCTGACGTGCAACGCCGTTGATATAAGCGGCGAAGATAAGTCCGGTTGCAATACCAGGACCGATTGCTGCGAGGCCAAAACCGACCAGGTTGAGTGTGCCTTCCATTTTTTACTGCCTTTCGTTAGGTGTTAGTGCTCGTCGGCAAGGGCGCCGGCGATGTAAAGAGCGGTCAACAGAGTAAAGATATACGCCTGTAGACATTGGACCATAAACTCGAAGAAGGTCAACACAATGCCGATACCGAAGGCAAATGGGCTAACCAACTTCAAACCAAGTGCACCTTGGGCAAGATGTTCTCCACCCAAGATAAATACGAGCAACAACAAGTGGCCCGCAAACATATTTGCAAAGAGACGCAGTGACAGCGTCAAGGGACGAACTAAGAAGAAGGTAAGAATTTCAAGAGGTGTAATCAAGATGTATGCAGCCTTTGGGACACCTGGCATGAACATGATCTCTTTGATGTACTTGTATAAACCGTGCTTGCGAACGCCTACATAGTGGAATACAAAGAATGTGAACATCGCCAAGACGTAAGCGAATCCAACGTGGGACATCGTTGGGAATTGAATTATTGGAATAATTCCAAATAGATTATTTACAAGAATAAAAGTAAAAAGAGTGAAGAGGTATGGCACAAAACGAAGGAATTCGTGGCCGATTACATCTTTAGCAAGGTCGTTACGGACAAATGCGTAAACGCTTTCTCCGGCAAATTGAAGCTTTGAAGGAACAATCGCTGCTTTACGTGAGGCTGCGATAAAGAAAACTGAAATCAGAATTACGGAAAATATAACTAGGAAAATTGGTTTAGTTGTAAATGGATTGTCACCAAAAATAGGTGGCAGTTCGAAGTCTTTGGTACTCGGCGGGACAAAGCCTTCGCCTTCAGCGCTGGAACGAACTAACGCGAGCACTCGAACTCCAATTTATTGTTAGCTGGGCTATAACGGGGCCACCTTATGCGTAAAAGCCTCTACCTGTGAAATCCAAAATCTGAGATTTAAGCGTGGGACTGGTCACTAATCCGCTATTCGCGCCCGAACCGTAGCCAGACCAGATAGATGGCCCCACCCATTCCAACGATTAGTCCAGCCAGAGTCAGGTAGGACGTTCCGAGCCATTTATCAGCCGCGTACCCAACCCCACCCCAAAAGAGCAGGCCAGATAATAGGTATCCAAAGATCGTCCACATTGCGTTCTCGTCGCGCTTGTTATGACTGCTGTTACTCACTTGGACCTCCGTGGATGGAACTTACGATTTGGCTTGCGTTGGTAATGGTAGATGAGTTTTGAGTTTGAGGTAACTGGCGATCTCCCCACCGAGCCAGGCAATGGTCAGCGCGCAGGCCGCGGCGCCAAAGCTGAGTCGGTCAATAGTCTGGCGATCTGTGTACTTAGCCAAGGCCCAGAGAAAGAGACCTAAAAAGAAGAGTTTTGCAAAGTAAGAAAATAACGCCATCGCCATTGTGCTTATCGGATCAAGGTTGCGAGTCAAGCGAGATACCAAGATATGGATTATGAAGTAGATCGCAACAATGAACTGCGCAAGAAGTGCACCATAAAAACCACTCAGCCCGCGAAGTGCTGAAAAGAGTGCAATTGCAATTGCGCCGACAATTAATGTTGGGCGAACTGCGCCGCGCAGTAGTTGTGATTCGTTGGATTGTTCTTTACTCATGGTCTGCACTTTCTAAAGTACGAAAAGATTTTGATTTGCCGCGGCTGAAGTTAATTGTAAACGCCAGCATGGCACCTGCAAAAACTGCCGAAACCCATAGCGGTGCAAAGGCTGAGACGCTAACTGGGAATGCAATCGTTGCCGTCCATAAATACATAATCCCTGCAGTACGAACTTGGGTATTACCAGCGCGCATAATGCGATGGTGCAAGTGTTCTTTATCTGAAGAAAATGGAGATTTACCTGCGCGGATGCGCCGAAAGATTGCCAGAGTTAGATCAGCTAACGGAATCGCAAGAACTGCAAATGGCAGTAACAACGGCAGAAGCGCTGGTCCTAACTTTTCTTCGCTAATTGCATTCGGGTCTACTTGGCCGGTTAGAGTTATTGCAGAGGCCGCAAGCATTAAACCTAAAAACATTGATCCCGAATCCCCCATAAATATTCGGGCGGGGTGAGAATTGTGTGGCAAGAAACCTAGACAAACCCCCACTGCTATCGCAGTTATTAGCGAAGGTGCACCTGCGCGATTAAAGCCATAAACAACTGCTAGTAAGTATGCAAAGGCGAAGAATGCGGAGCCTGAAATTGCAACAATTCCTGCCGCTAGGCCATCTAAACCATCAATAAAGTTAACGGCATTAATTGTTACCAGAACGATCAAAACTGTGAGTAATTGACCAACACTTGGCGGCAACATAGTTACGCCATTAATTGGCAACCACAGGATTTGTATTCCGTAGAGCAATAAGATGCCGGCCGCTAAAGCTTGTCCAGCCAACTTGGTTATTGCATCTAATTCAAATTTATCATCAAGCATTCCAAGCAAAACCAAGAATGTGCCGGCCAAGAAAATACCTTGCGCATCGTGGCCAAAAGACTTTCCAACAAGTGACAGGTTGCCGACGATTAGAAATGTTGCAGACATAGCCAGCCACATTGCCAATCCACCCCAACGCGGCGTTGGCACAACATGGATATCGCGCTTACGAATCTGCGCAACTGCGCCAAAGTGGAGCGCCCATTTACGGACTAACGGCGTGATGACGTAGCAAAGTGCTGCCGCTAGCAGCAAAGTTACTAGGTATTCGCGCACGCGATTTTTCCTTACGCTGTGTAAATAGGAAAGCGCGAAGTGAGTGCGTGCACATCAGATTTAATTGCCGCCAAGGTATTGGCATCATCTGTCTTAATCGCACGTGCAATAAATGATGCAATCGTCTTCATCTCCGCTACGCCCATGCCCTGTGTAGTCGTCGCAGGAGTACCAACGCGAATACCACTAGTGATTCCTGGCTTCTCAGGATCGTAAGGAATTGAGTTCTTATTCATAACGATTCCGGCTTGGCCGCAACGCTCATCTGCCACTTTTCCAGTTACGCCAGTGGCGCGAATATCCATAAGCGCTAAGTGAGTTTGAGTTCCGCCGGATACAGCGCGCATTCCTTCTGTTTCAAGGGCTGCGGCTAAAGCTTTGGCGTTAACAATTACATCCTTGGCATACTTTTGATAAGCCGGGGTTGCACATTCAGCAAGGGCAACTGCTTTGCCAGCAACTGCCGACATAATCGGACCACCTTGCATGCCCGGGAAGACTGCCTTATCAATTGCTGCTGCGTGTTCGGCCTTTGCCAAGATCATTCCACCACGTGGCCCACGTAAAACTTTATGAGTAGTAAATGAAACAACATCGGCAAACGGAACAGGCGATGGAATTGCTTTACCGGCAACAAGGCCGATGAAGTGCGCCGCATCGACCCACATAATTGCACCGACTTCATCGCAAATTGCGCGAACCTTTTCAAAGTCAATAAGCGATGGATACGCAGTCGCTCCAGAGCAGATCATCTTTGGCTTGGTGCGAATAGCGATATCGCGAAGCTCGTCGTAATCAATTAGTTCGTTATCTTGGCGAACGCCGTATGACTCAACGTTAAACCACTTTCCAGAAAAATTAACTGGTGATCCGTGTGTTAAGTGGCCACCGTGTGGCAGTGACATTGCAAGTACGGTGTCACCAGGTTTGGTAAATGCTTGATAAACCGCAACGTTGGCGCTGGCACCTGAGTGTGGCTGTACGTTCGCATGTTCTGCGCCGAATAGCGATTTTGCGCGATCAATGGCAATAACTTCTGCTTTATCTACTTCTTCACACCCGCCGTAATAACGTTTTCCGGGATAGCCCTCGGCATATTTGTTGGAAAGTGTTGAGCCGAGTGCTGCGAGAACCGCGCGAGACGTGAAATTTTCGGATGCAATTAATTGCAGATTTGTTTGCTGGCGCTTTAACTCTGACAGTAAGACCGCTGCAATATCTGGGTCTTGTTGGCTTAGCAGCGCAAAATCTGGGCCGTAAAAAGTCTCTGAACTCATGCGCGCTAGCCTAAGCCTTACTCGTGAGAAATGTCGGGTACGAGGGCGGTAATTTCGCTGATTGAGATTGCGCCTTCCCGCACGATCCGTGTTCTTATCCCTGTGAGATCTATAACGGTACTTGCACCACCGCTGGGAAGCACCCCAGCCGTAAAAATAGCCGCGACATCTAAATCTAAATATGTAATATCGGCGCTGTCGTTGATGGCCTTTTCTCCAACTAGCGCTGCGCTAGCAATCGCGAGTGGTCCGGATTTTTTCAGAACTTCCGAAATGAATTGTGATTCAGGAACTCGCACGCTGATTTGATCTAGTGAATTTCCGTCACCTAAATCCCAGTTAAGTCCCGCTTGCGGTCTGATGTTCAGCGAAAGTAATCCTGGCCAAAAGTTCTGCATCAAGAGGCGAGCGTCGGCAGAAATTTCGCGAGCAATGCCGTCAATGTAATCTCGGTTAGCAATTGCAACTTGCGCAGCAACTCCCAGCGCATCACCGCGCAAGACATGCATCGCGCGCACAGCATCGTGCATAAAAGCATCGGTGATTAGCGCGTAGCTATGTTCTAGCGGCGCCACAATTACATAACCATCTTTTAGCGCAGTGACGGCGGTTGCGACGTGCTCAGACAAATCGCCTTGCAAAAGATCGTGGCGTGCCATTTATTTCCTAACCGCCGAAGTCCACCGTGGACGACCAGTTAAATCTTGATGAAGTGCAATGTCAATAAAGTCACGAGATAGCAGCGCATCAATTGCGCCACCTTGCTCTTCGGTATGTTCAATCGCCAAGACTCCCCCACGCTTTAATAATCTGGCTGCAGCCTCGATAAATACCTTTGGCACTTCTAAGCCAGTGGTTCCGCCGAAGAGTGCAATATGGGGCTCGTGCTCTGCGACATCGCGCGGCAAGGTTTGGTTATTCGGAACATACGGTGGATTTGCAATCACTACGTCGCACTTAACTCCAGGTAGAACATCAGTGACATCGCCTTCGACTACGCGCACATTTTCGGAAATCTTTGCCACGTTCTTCTTTAACCATTCGATTGCATCCGCGCTCTTTTCAACGGCAATCACCCGCGAACGTGGCGCCTCTGTTGCAATTGCCAGAGCCAGTGCGCCAGAGCCGGAACCTAAATCAATTACCGAAATCTCGCCTTCTGTTTTCTTCTCTAGATTTGCAATGTGCTTGAGCACAGCATCAACTAGTAATTCACTTTCTGGTCGCGGCACTAAAACACCTGGGCCAACTTCGATCTCTAAATGTCGAAAATAGGCGGTGCCGGTTAGGTACTGCAAAGGCTCGTGCGCTGCGCGCCGCGAAATCAACTTTGCAAAGGTATCTTCAATCACGCCAAAATCACCGAGCGCTTTTAGCGTTGCTTCCAGTTTTACAGAGTTGTGAAGATCCATTCGAGAGATACCGAGAACATAGGCAAATAAATGTTCCGCATCAACCTCTTGGATATCAGATGCGGCTAACCGTTCTTTCGCCGCACGCAACAAGGGCTTGATATCGCTCATCTTCGTGATTAATTCGTGGAAGAAAGTTTCGCAGCTTTATCAGCATCAAGAAGTGCTTGAACAACATCATCTAACTCACCATTTAAAACCGCATCCAAATTATTTGATTTGTAATTAACGCGGTGATCACTCAGGCGATTTTCCGGATAGTTGTAGGTGCGAATTCGCTCTGATCGATCAACGGTGCGCACCTGGCTTTTACGTTCAGCCATTGCTGCGGCTTCAGCCTTCTCTTGGGCATCTGCCAGCAAGCGTGCGCGCAAAATACGGAGCGCTGACTCTTTATTTTGCAGCTGTGACTTTTCATTCTGGCAAGAGACCACGATTCCAGTCGGAACGTGAGTTAAACGAACCGCAGAGTCGGTGGTGTTAACTGACTGACCACCCGGGCCTGATGAACGGTAAACGTCTACGCGTACATCGTTCATATTTAGCTCAACATCTACTTCTTCTGCTTCAGGAAGCACAAGTACACCAGCGGCAGATGTGTGAATTCTTCCTTGGCTCTCTGTTTCTGGAACGCGTTGCACACGGTGTACGCCGCCTTCAAATTTCAAACGCGCATAAGGAGTTGTTCCGGGTTCTGGAGTTCCCTTTGATTTAATCGCCATTGAAATATCTTTGTAACCACCGAGATCAGATTCAGTCATATCGATGATTTCGACTTTCCAGTTACGCTTTTCAGCATAGCGCTGATACATGCGAACTAAATCGCCAGCAAAGAGCGCTGATTCATCTCCGCCAGCACCGGCTTTAACTTCAATAATTACATCGCGATCATCATTGGGATCACGTGGCAGTAAGAGCTCTTCCAATTTATCTGCCGCAGCTTCGACGCTTTCTTCCATTGCAGGTATTTCAGATGCAAATGAAGGATCCTCGAGCGCCATTTCTTTCGCAGCCTCTAAATCTTCTGCGGCAGATTTCCAAGCGTTAAAGCCGGCGACTACCGGACCGAGTTGGGCATAGCGACGGCCGAGTTGGCGGGCTTTGCCTTGATCTTCATGGATTGAAGGATCAGCCATCTGTTTTTCAAGTTCTTGATATTCGCGCACCATTTCGTGGGCGGATGCGAAGCGATCGTTACTCATTTGGCTTCTCCTTTCTACTGACTACTGATCAAGAAATAAAGTTCAAGATAAAAATAAAGAGACCGCGCCGCAACCTTTACGGCTGCGATGCGGTCTCTTTAGAAAGCTACTTAGCTGCGGCTTTTCCGAAACGCTCTTCGAACTTAGCGACGCGTCCACCGGTATCGAGGATGCGCTGCTTACCTGTGTAGAACGGGTGGCAGACTGAACAAACTTCAACGTAGATAGATCCGCTAGCAACAGTTGAGCGGGTTACAAACTTTTCACCGCAACCACAAGTTACTTGGGTCTCTTTATATTCTGGGTGGATCTCTGGCTTCATTCGTTTTCCTTTTCTATGTCTGGGTCCGTATTTAACGGTGAACCAGGGCATCGCCATGGGATATGGCTAGGTCCTTATCCTCTCGCGAAAAGAGAAAACCGCAAAATCCGTCCTCGACAAGCACGGGTTTTGCGGTTAACTCGCCCTCTATCCCTATCTCTGGGAAGTACTAAGCCTTTGGTGCTTTAGCTGGCTTGACCGGCTTTGCTGGTTTTACCAAAGCATCTTTGGCAGCTTTTGCAGTTGCTGCTGCAGCTGTTACTGCTGCTTTACGTGCATCCTTTGCAGCTTTTAATTCTGCATCAGTTGTTACAGTCGCAAGCGCTGCTTGAAAATCTGCTAACGCCTTCGCATTTGCTGCACGGTGTGCATCAGCAATTGCGCGCTGTGCGTTGATATGAGCGCTCATTTGTGATTGGAACGCTGCTTGTGCTTGAGCACGAGCGATTGCTGCATCTTTAGTATCTACAGCAGATGCGGATGAGACTCCGCCAAATAGTGATGTTGCGACAATTGCTGTTGCTAGAAACTTCTTAGTTGCTGACATTTTTAACTCCCTCATCGCTCACCGGTCGGCTTGCTGATAAGCAGATATTGCGCCTAGACCTTGTGAAGTCATTGTGAAAACCGTGCGGTCAAGCGGTGGAAGTGCTTAAATGCGCTTATGGCCAGCGGCGTTCATCCGACCAAAGAGAAGTTAATCTCGACGGCCGCAGAATTGCTTAAGACGCTGCACCCCTCCGAAATTTCTAGTGAAATGGTGCTTTCTAATTCGGGTATTTCCAAGGGATCGCTTTATCATCACTTTGAAGATCTTGAACATCTGATCGAGACCGCGCTACTGCAAAGATACGCGCGATGGGTGAATGTGAACTTGGACATTTTTACAACGATGCTAACTGCATCAAAGAATAGTGAAGATGTTTATCGAACCTTGGTTGAAGTAACTAAAGATTCACAGTCTCGCTCTGTAAAGGGCGAACGATTCTTCCGTGCAGAAGTTCTCACTAAAGCCAATAACAGCCCAAGGCTGGCCCTACAACTTCAAGCGTTACAGAGTCAGTTAACAGAATCCTTGGCTGATCTGGTGCGGGAGGCGCAGGAACGCGGCTTCTTCAAAAAGAGTAACGACGCAAAATCGATCGCGATATTTGTACAGGCATATACCTTAGGCAAGATCGTAGATGATTCAAGCGACGCCCCAGTAGACGATGAGCAATACGCAAACCTCATCAATTCAGTTGTTAAAAACGTATTCCTAGAGCCTTACTAAAGATCTAGAAATTATTTGCTGTCGTCAGAACCTGAAGTTGTCTTCTGAATCTGCATCAAGAACTCGACGTTGGACTTAGTGCCCTTCATCTTCTCAAGCAACAATTCCAGAGCAGCCTGTGGTTCGAGGGCGTGAAGTACGCGACGAAGCTTCCAGACAATGTTAAGTTCTTCAGTTCCCATAAGGATTTCTTCCTTACGTGTTCCTGATGCAACTACGTTTACCGCTGGGAAGATGCGCTTATCGGCCATGCGACGATCAAGAATGAGCTCCATATTTCCGGTGCCCTTGAACTCTTCAAAGATAACTTCATCCATACGAGAGCCAGTATCAACGAGCGCGGTTGCAAGAATAGTTAGCGATCCGCCATCTTCAATATTACGAGCAGCACCGAAGAACTTCTTTGGTGGATACAGCGCAGCAGAGTCAACGCCACCAGAAAGAATTCGGCCAGATGCTGGGGCTGCAATGTTGTATGCGCGACCTAAACGAGTAATTGAATCGAGCAATACGACAACATCGTGGCCGAGTTCAACTAAGCGCTTAGCGCGCTCAATAGCAAGTTCTGCAATCGTTGTGTGATCATCTGCCGGGCGATCAAATGTTGAAGCGATAACTTCACCCTTTACGGAGCGTTGCATATCAGTAACTTCTTCTGGGCGCTCATCAACTAGGACAACCATCAAGTGGCACTCAGGATTGTTTGTTGTGATCGCGTTGGCAATTGCCTGCAAGACCATCGTCTTACCAGCCTTTGGTGGCGAAACAATAAGTCCACGCTGGCCCTTACCAATTGGTGCGATCAAATCGATTACGCGGGTGGTCAAAATATTTGGTTCAGTTTCAAGTCGCAGACGCTCTTGTGGGTAAAGCGGTACAAGCTTGCCGAATTCCACGCGACCGCGCGCTTCATCTGGAGTTACGCCATTGATAGTTTCGAGAGTAATAAGTGGGTTGTACTTCTGGCGCTGTTCACCTTCGCGCGCTTGACGCACTTGTCCAGTAACAACATCGCCCTTACGGAGCCCGTACTTACGAACTTGTTGCTGCGAAACGTAGACATCGTTTGGTCCTGGCAAGTAACCACCAGTGCGAATAAATGAATAGTTGTCCATAATGTCAACGAGACCGCCGACAGGAACTAATACATCATCTTCACCAATTACAGGCTCGCGCTCTTCGCGTGGTCCACGATCGCGGTTGCGATCACGGCCACGGTTGCGATCACGGCCACGGCCACGATCGCGACCAGCAAAGTTGCGGTCGTTATCGCGTGAACCATTATCGTTACTGTCGCTTGGACCTTCATCATCGCCGTCGTCATCACTTGAATTGTTCTGTGTATTTTCGCGGCTGGAATTCTTCTTCGCGTTGCGTGCTTCGCGGCGAGCTTCGCGTTCGGCCTTAGCGGCTTCGCGGTTTGCGGCTTGTAGATCCGCAATCGCGGTTACGAGTGCATCCTTCTTCAATTTTGTTGCGCCATCGATACCTAGTTGGGCCGCGACTTCCTTTAACTTCGGAAGGCTCATCGCCGCTAGCTCGGGACTATTTGAACGAATTGGTTCTACGTCCTTGACCTGATCTTGATCTGTCATCTCTATCTTTTCATTTGGGGCTTCGTCTACGCGCATTGAGTTCGTAAAAGCAGAAAGCCTGGTGATTTGGAATTGATTACCTGCCGACTTTCACCGTAACTTCCGGCTGAGCAAGTGGGATAACCATAGCACCCCAACGGCAATTACAGAAGTTCAGCTCCCGTGCGAGAAATCTCCAGGGATTTAGCTTCAAATTTACTGCCTGCCGCACGAATCAATTCGGCGACATCAGATTCGCTTCCTGTATGTAAGGCAAGAACTGTTGGACCAGCCCCTGAGATAAATGCGGCAACGCCTGCTCCACGCAACTTATTTAGAAGCGCAAATGACGCTGGCATCGCTTCGCTGCGATAAGACTGATGTAAGAAATCTTCGGTCGCTCTAAAAAGTAAATCAGGGCGCAAGGTAAGGGCATGCACCAAGAGCGCAGAGTTGGCAGAATTTTGTGCGGCATCGCGATGGGGAATTGTCTCAGGCAACATCTTGCGCGCCTTCGCTGTTGAAACAGCAGTTGAAGGAATAAATGCGACCGCACGAATGCGAGTATCAACGCTCAATGAGATCGCCTGAGCGACGCTCTTTCCGTGTTGATCTTCTTGCCAAGCAACCACCGCGTTGCCAAAAAGTGCCGCGGCCACATTATCGGGATGGCCTTCCATCTCAGTTGCCAGTTGAAATAATTTTTCATCATTCATCTTGTCGGCACCAGTTAAGACTAAAGCGCGCGCAAGTGATAAACCGCCAACGATCGCACTTGCCGAAGATCCAAGTCCGCGTCCATGTGGAATTACATTTAAGGCACGAACCGCAATGCCTTTTGGTTTTCCTCCTAGGAAATCAAAACCTTTATACATCGCTTTAACAAGTAAGTTCTTATCGGTGCGCGGAACTTCATCTGCGCCTTCACCGGTTACATCAATATCTAAACCGGCGTCATCTAAAATTTGTGCAACATAACGATCGTGCATACCGAGAGCTAAACCAAATGAATCAAAGCCTGGTCCCAAATTGGCGCTAGATGCCGGAACCTGTACTTGAATTGGATTGGCTTTAAATGTTGGTTTTGCCATAGCTCTTACTTTAGACCCAACGCTTTTGCAGCAGCTGCGGCGTTAACTTTTACAATCTTTGGTTTGGCAAATTTTTCTAGCGCCCAAGAAATATCTTTCAATCCGTGGCCTGTCACGGTGATGACGATCTTCTTGCCTTTAGGCAACTTGCCCGCCTTCTTATATTTAATTAAGCCAGCGATACCGGCAGCAGATGAAGGCTCAACGAATACGCCTTCTTTTCCAGCGACAATTGCATAAGCAGCCAATATTTCTTTATCAGTAACAGAATCAATTACTCCACCTGATTTATCGCGAGCTTCGATCGCTTGATCCCAAGAAGCTGGATTACCAATACGAATCGCTGTCGCAATTGTCTCTGGTTTCAAAACCGGTTTTCCTTTAACAAGGGGTGCAGCGCCCGCGGCTTGGAAGCCATACATCTGTGGAAGTGATTTCGATATTCCATCTTTGCGGTACTCGTTGTAGCCCTTCCAGTATGCGGTGATATTTCCGGCGTTACCTACTGGAAGTGCGTGAATATCTGGAGCAAATCCCAACATATCGATTACTTCAAAGGCTGCGGTCTTCTGGCCTTCAATGCGATATGGATTAACCGAGTTAACAAGTGCAACCGGATAATTTTCTGAAAGTTCGCGCGCCAGGGTGAGGCAATCATCAAAGTTTCCAGCAACCTGCAAGATTTCTGCACCGTGGATCACTGCCTGCGCAAGTTTTCCAGTTGCAATCTTTCCAGCAGGAATCAACACTGCAGAAATCATTCCTGCTTTAGTTGCATACGCTGCAGCACTTGCAGAAGTATTTCCGGTTGATGCGCAGATAACCGCTTTGGCACCATCTTCGGCAGCTTTAGAAATCGCCATAGTCATTCCGCGATCTTTAAAAGAGCCAGTTGGGTTGATGCCTTCGTACTTTAACCAGACTTCATTATCAAGTAGCTCGGAGAGATAGCAAGCATAAATAAGTGGAGTGCCACCTTCGTGCAGAGTTACAACAGGAGTCTTTGCGCTAACTGGCAGTCGATCGCGATACTCCTCTATTACTCCGCGCCATTGATGTGCGCCAGATTTCTTTGGTTTAAATAAACTCATGCTGGCAGCGCTCCTTCTACTCGGATCACGCTAGAAATCTTATTAACCATATCCATTGCTTTTAGCGATGCAACCGTTGCCTTAAGTTCGCCTTCAGTTGCTCGGTGAGTAACGATCGTTACTTCGGCATCGCTATTTCGCCCAGCTTGGTTAACGGTCTGAATCGATACGCCGTGGTTTGCAAAGACGGTAGCGATGGCCGCTAAAACACCTGCTTTATCGGCTACTTCTAGGCGAATTAAGAACTTAGTTTTTGTACTCTCGATCGGCGCGATATCGCGATCGGCATAGTCTGTCTCGCGTTGGCCAACTGAGTTAAGTGCGATGTGGCGCGCAACTGCAACCACATCGCCCAATATTGCAGAAGCTGTTGGTGCACCTCCTGCGCCGCGGCCATAGAACATGAGCGAGCCAGCAGATTCGGCTTCAACAAAAACTGCGTTGTAAGCATCACGAACGGAGGCTAAAGGATGGCTCTTGTGCAACATAACAGGATGCACGCGAACTGAAATCTCATCGGCAGGCGTTAACTCTGCGATCGCCAATAATTTAATAACGTGATCCATTGATTTGGCGATATTTACATCTTCAAGAGTGATCTTGGAGATTCCTTCACGGTAAACATCATCAACGGTGACGCGTGTGTGAAAAGCAAGACCTGACAAGATTGCAGCTTTAGCGGCAGCGTCAAAGCCTTCGACATCAGCAGTTGGATCTGCTTCGGCATAACCCAGCGCTTGCGCTTCCTTTAAGACATCGCCAAATTCACGGTTATCTTCATGCATCTTGGTGAGGATGTAATTGGTTGTTCCATTAACGATGCCCATCAAGCGAGTTACGAAATCGCCGGCAAGGGAGTCGCGCATTGGACGAATAATTGGGATCGCGCCAGCGACTGATGCTTCGTAGTAAATATCTTCACCCTTGGCATATGCGGCGGTAAACATTTCGGCACCATGGCTCGCCAAGAGCGCCTTATTTGCAGTTACTACAGATTTACGATTTTCAATCGCAGTCATTATTAACTCGCGCGCAGGTTCGATTCCACCAATTACTTCAATAATTAAATCGATCTCTGGATCATTTACGATTGAAAATGGATCGGTAGTAAAGAGCGCTGGGTTGATTCCTTCGTAAGGCTTTATGGTGCGAACCGCGATACGCGATAACTCAATCTTTACTCCCGCACGAGTTGAAAGTTCTGCTGTATCTGCCAGTAAAAGGCGTGCGACTGAACTTCCGACCACGCCACAGCCGAGCATGCCGATACGTACAGGCTTATCTGCTGGGCTCATCTGCCTATTCTTTCACATCAAGTGCGAGCAGATCTGCCTCATTTTCGCGACGGACAATTACGCGGGCTTTTCCATTATTTACTGCAATTACTGGGGGACGGGGCACGTGGTTGTAATTACTTGCCATGCTGCGCCCATAAGCACCAGTTGCAGGAATCGCAATTAAATCACCTGGGGCAATATCTGCAGGAAGTGAAATATCGCGAATAACAATGTCGCCGGTTTCGCAATGCTTGCCAACTACACGAGAAGATATTGATTTAGCGGTTGAAGCGCGCTGGGCAATTACTGCGTGATATTGCGCGTCATATAAAGATGGGCGGATATTGTCACTCATTCCACCATCGACTGATATGTAACGTCGGGTCGCACCATCTTCTAGAACAACATCTTTAGTTGTTCCAACTTCATACAATGTAAATGTTGTTGGTCCGACGATTGCGCGGCCCGGTTCGATTGAAATCATAGGAATATTTAATTTATGCTTTTCACAGGCGGCGGTAACTGCGCTGCGCAGAGCCGGCATAACTTCGCCGGGTTCTAGAGTTTCATCATCTGGCAAGTAGGCAATTCCATATCCGCCACCTAGATCTAGCTCAGGTAGTTCCTTGCCATAGACATCGCGATACTTTGCCAGAAGTGAGATCAGGCGATCTGCGGCAAGTTGAAAAGATTCAGTCCCAAATATTTGCGAACCGATATGTGAATGAAATCCACGTAGTTCGAGTTCTGGGTGAGCAAGCACGGCTTCAACGGCCGCCCAAGCCGCACCACTCGCAATAGAAAATCCAAATTTCACATCTTCGTGCGCAGTCGAAATAGATTCGTGGGTGTGGGCTTGAATTCCGGGAGTCAAACGCAACATAACTCCTTGCACCTTATTGTGCTTGCGTGCCATTGCTGCCACACGATCTATTTCGTGTAGTGAGTCCATAACAATGGTTTTAACGCCAACGGATACTGCCTTATCAATCTCTGTTAAAGATTTGTTATTGCCGTGGACTTCAATCTTCGCGGGATCAATACCGCCCGCCAGCGCTACTGCTAACTCTCCCCCAGTGCAGACATCAATTCCGATTCCACAATCTTTAATCCATTGTGCAACTGCAACCGAGATAAATGCTTTGGCCGCGTAGTAAACAGTCCCGGCGTGAGACCCAAACTCATCACGCAAAGCGTTATTCCAGCCGATTGCTCTTTCGCGGAAATCTGCTTCATCAATAAAGAAGGCTGGTGTACCAAAATCTTTCGCTAACTTCGTAGCTGATATTCCAGACAGGTGTAGTTCACCATTAGTAATTGAGATATTTCTCGACCACATGGCTTACATCCTTTCCGGCGCGTTGACGCCCAGCAGCTCAAGACCATTCTTCAGTACTTGCAGAGTTGCTGCACATAAATTAATTCGTGCGCTGTGAAGCGATGTAATCGGCTCATCTCCCATAGGTAGCACGCGGCAATCGGCATAGAAACCGTGATAAACCCCGGCTAACTCCTCGAGATAGCGCGCCACCCTGTGCGGTTCACGCAGTTCGGCAGCGCCAGCAACGACTCGTGGAAATTCGGCCAGTGAACCTAAAAGTTTATTTTCGCGATCGTGGTTAAGTTGTGCGGGATCAAAGTTTTCTAGACCTGATGGAATCTTTAACTCTGCGGCATTGCGCAATACCGCAGCAATTCGCGCGTGCGCATATTGAACGTAATAAACCGGATTCTCATTAGTGTTTCGCTTTAGGACATCGATATCCATCACCATTGGTGTATCAACTGGATAGCGAATTAGCGTGTAACGGGCTGCATCGACGCCAACTTTTTCAACTAACTCTTCGAGGGTAATGATTGTGCCGGCGCGCTTAGAGAGTTTTACCTCTTCCCCGCCTTCCATAATCTTTACAAGTTGCCCGATCAAAATTTCAATGTTGTATTCGGGATTATCACCAGCGCAGGCAGAAATAGCCTTTAAGCGATGGATGTAGCCATGATGATCCGCACCCAACATATAGATACAGATATCAAAACCGCGTTCGCGCTTATTTATGTAATAAGCAGTATCAGATGAGAAGTAAGTTAAATCACCGTTAGCTTTTACTAGAACGCGATCTTTGTCATCGCCGAAGTCAGTTGTGCGCAGCCAGGTTGCACCATCAACTTCAAAGACGTGTCCTTGTTTACGCAACTTATCTAAACCGTGTTCAACGCTTCCGCCATCGTGTAAAGACCGCTCAGAAAACCAAGTATCAAAATTAGTTCTAAAGGTTTCGAGCACTCGCTGCTGATCCCTTAGTTGTAGTTGATATGCCGATTCACGAAAAGCAATTAATCGTTCGCTTGCAGGCAGATCAGTAATCTTTGGATTTTGCGCTACAACCGATTTTGCCAAATCGATGATGTATTCGCCTTTGTATCCATCTTTTGGAATTGCTTCGCCAAACGCCGCCGCTTGCACAGACTGTCCAAAGAGATCCATCTGGTTGCCACGATCGTTAATATAAAACTCACGAGTTACTGTCGCACCTGCTGCACTGAGCACGCGACCGAGCGCATCACCCACTGCAGCCCAACGTGTGTGGCCTAAGTGCAGTGGTCCTGTTGGGTTTGCGCTAATGAATTCCAGATTTATCTTCACGCCGGCTAAAGCGCTGCCTTGGCCATAACCACTTTCTGCATTCAATATCGTACGAACTAAATCCGCTTGGCTGGCACGATTTAAAGTGATGTTAATAAATCCAGGGCCAGCGATTTCTACTGTGGCAACTTCAGGAAGTTCTTCTAAATCTTTCTTTAAAAGTTCGGCAACTTCGCGCGAATTCTTTCCGGCGAGTTTGGCTAATTGAAGTGCGATAGAAGATGCGTAATCTCCGTGATCGCGATTCTTGGGCCGCTCCAGCGGAATATTGGCTGGAACCGATCCGATCAAATCTCCGCGTTCAATCGCGCGCGCGATCGCACCCTGAATCTGGGCTACTAGTAGATCCGAATGCGAACTCATCAGGCAAGGTTACCCCAGCGGCAATTTTGCATAAGCAGGACTTACCTCTAACCTATGAACCAGTACGTGAGAAATTTATTAATTTCTCAAGGCACTCCAGCGGGAGTGGTGAAATGGCAGACACGCAAGTCTTAGGAACTTGTGCTCCGGCGTGCGGGTTCAAGTCCCGCCTCCCGCACCAGCAGGTTAATATTTAATTATGGCTAAAGCATCGCGCGCAAAGATAAAGATGACGCAAGCCAAAATTGCACGCGAAGCAGCTGCTCGTCGTGAAGCAAAAAAAGTATCAAGTTGCGCAGTGACTCAAGGTGAAGTTGATTTAGATGCCTATGCCGCAGTTGATGGCGCTTGGGTAGAACTTGGCTTAGCAGCACCTGCGCGCAGAGCGTTGATCGATGAGGGCCTGTATAAAGTCAGTGATTTAAGAAAATATTCGATAGATGCCATTAAAGATCTGCATGGCATGGGACCAAATGCGATTCGTATCTTGATTACCGCAATGAAGAAAAGTGATATTTCATTCAGGAATTAAACTTGCGGAAATAACTAGAACCCAAATAAGAGTCAGCGGTTAGTTAGTTGGTAATTGCCCAGATCACTAGTGCTGAACCAACTACTGCAAGCAGAGCCATTACTTCGCGGCGTGCCAGCAGGCTGTGTGATCCCTTTAAAAAGGTAATTAGTAGCATCGCTATTCCCGGAATGATGATCGTGAGGGAGTTGTTAAAGACTTGATCTTTTCCGGTTTGATAGCGCAGATTAATCAGCCCAATTGCCAGCAGTAAATAACTGGCCATGCGGTAATTGTTTAACGCGTACTTACTTATCTTTTCTGGTGTCATACGCATATCCTACAAATATTAAAGGGGCGCCGGTTTCCCGACGCCCCTTTAACTTTAACTATTTATAAGACGATTAGTGATCGTCCTTCATTCCTTCTGCGTGTGACTTCATGCGTGCGATCTTCAAAATTGTTAGACCGAATACGCACTTTGCCAATACGTCAGCGACTGTGTAACCAACCTGTACGCCAACGAATTGCTCAGCTGAAGCCATACCTTCGCCCATACCAAGGATGTATGAGATTGGGTAAACGCCCCATGTCGCGATCAAAAGGAGACGCAAGCGACCGATGGTTGCTGCAACGCCTTCTGGCTGGCGATCAAGTGACTTACCAAGCTCTACGAACAAGACATAGAGGATGTATAGGAATGGAAGTGTTGAAAGAACACCGTATAGAACCTGTGTGTTCTGATCGTTTGAGATTTCACCTGGGTAACCAAGTGCGATCATTGCAGCTGATGCTGGAACCAAACGAGTGATGAGTGACTTTGAAACTTCCTTTGCAAGTGCAAGCACTGCAATAACTTCAACAAGAAGTAGAGGAACAGTTAATAGCCAGTCAACATAACGGTATGCCTCGTTAAATGCACCCTGGTCTCCAGAAACGTTAACTGACATTCCTTCAGATGATTCTGAGAATGAGTTAAAGATTCTCCAGTAGTGGTAGCCAGCAATGAAAGTAACCATTGATGACATTACGAGAGCGTTACGGTACTTAGGCAGTACGCGAGCCTGTGAAACTAGAGTGTAAACAGTGCAAGCAAGCATTGAAACAAGTCCGAACGAGAATACGTTATAGACCAAGTTCCATTGATTTGGATCGAGTTTAATCATGTAAATAAGCCTCCGTGGGGTGCTTAATACTTTAAGGACCAGGCGGCCCATAAAGCCGGATGAAGGCGATGAAATCCTCGAGGAACCTCATTGACCTCAACCAGTGAGAATTATTGTGAACCTTTTGCAAAGAATTTGCACTATACCCAGGGGGTATTTTCATGTTTTTTTTCGGGATATTCGGAGATTTCACGCTCATCCTGGGGCATCACCCTAATTAACTACTCCATTCCTGGGCTTGGATCGGCCAGGCGCCGTACAGTTGAAGTATGAGTAAGGAATCGAGCGAGCGCGAAAAGTTAGCCGCTGTGGTTCCGCCAAAGTTGCGTGGCTGGTTTCACCTAGGTGCAACCCCCGTTGTCATCATTGCTTCACTCGTTCTCTTTATCTTAAGTAAGAGTTCACTTAAATTCGCCGTTGCCCTTTATTCGATCAGCGCCATCATGCTCTTTAGCGTCTCTGCTATTTATCACCGCGTTCCGTGGTCTCCCGAAAAGAAAAAGATCTGGCGTCGTTGGGATCACGCGAATATAAATTTATTGATCGCGGGTTCGTACACCCCGTTTGCGGTTGCTTTGCTAGATGGTAACGATCGAACTATTTTATTATCGGTCGTTTGGGTTGGCGCTCTCGCCGGGGTCGCACTTCGAATCTTCTGGATTAACGCCCCCCGTTGGTTGTACGTAGCAAACTATTTACTTCTTGGTTGGGTAGCCATCGTCTACACGCCACAGCTCTATGACAAAGGCGGATTTTGGGTCTTGATCCCAATCATTATTGGTGGCCTTTTATATTCAGTGGGGGCCATTTTCTATGCTTTGAAGAAACCTGGGCGCAACGCCAAATACTTCGGGTTCCACGAGTTATTCCATATCTTCGTGCTCGCCGCCTGGATATCTCAATATCTCGCCGTCTCATTTGCCATATACCGCCAATAAATCACCCACTTTTAGAGTTAGCGCCTTTGCCCTAATCTAGGCACATGGCTGAGAAGAAGAATTTCCTTAATTGGGTCGGATTTAAAGAGAGCGAAAGCGCTGCTCCATCATCGGTTGACCGCATTCGCGAACTTGAATCTCAATTAAATGACCTGCGTTCTCGTCGCGACATCACAACTCTAAGCAAAGAAGAGTTTGAAATCTTGGCCACGGAAACTGCCATGTCAATGATCAAATCAGCGCAAAGCCGTGAAGCAAAAGCGCTCTCGATTTCAGAGCGAATTACTCTGGAAGCCTCACGTCAAGTAAAGGATGCGCTGGAGAGCGCTGAGACAAAGGCGCGCTCTATTCTCTCTGGCGCTGAAGCGCGCGGGCGCAAATATATTAATGTGGCTGAAGCAGAGGCCGCTGAAAGAGTTTCTCAAGCAGAACGCGAAGCACAATCAATTTTTGATGAAAAACGACGCGAGGCAGCAACACTTGCACAAGCTGCACGACGTGAAGGAGAGCGGATTATCACCGAAGCAACTGGTGAAGTCGCCGAATATCGCCAATGGTTAAGTGGAGTTATCTCTGAAGCCGAACGTTTATATCGAATTCAAACCCAATCACTGGATGCAGCAGAAAATGCGATTTCGCAGAGTCGTTCTCGTTTAGATAGCGCCTATTCACGTTTAGCCGAGCTACATAAAAATGTGACTGATAATTTAAATCCCGATAACACGGTAATTGATACTGGCCCAAAGAAAGTTGTAAGCCAGCGAACCAAACCAGCGATTGACGCTCCAGCCAAGAAGGCTGTTGCAAAGAAAGCTGTTGCAAAGAAAAAATCTGCTAAGCGTCGGTAAATAAAGTGGCTACCAAGCGCGGTATCCAATACATCCCTGCCATAGATGGACTGCGAGCGATCGCAGTTATTGCAGTCATTCTTTATCACTTAGGAATTTCTTGGATACCCGGTGGATTTCTCGGCGTTGATCTCTTCTTTGTTATCTCCGGATACGTAATCACCAGACTGCTCTTAGATTCAATCCAAGAACGTGGTGGATTAGATCTACGTGACTTCTATATGGCGCGCATTCGGCGCTTACTACCACCGCTAGTTTTTATGATCGTTGTAACTTCGATCGTAGTTGGAATATGGGCACCAGATACGACTAAGAAATTCCTAACGGATGCGCCATTTTCAATCTTTGGAGGAATGAACTGGTGGCTGGTCTTCAATCAACAAGATTACTTTGAAAGCAGCGGCCGACCACCTCTTCTGCAGCACACTTGGTCACTCGCTGTTGAAGCCCAGTTTTATCTTCTTTGGCCGCTAATCCTGCTCTTGGTTTTAAAGTATTTCGGCAAAAAGGTAATTCCTGCCGCTGCACTGATAATTGCGGCGATATCTGGTGTTGCCTTAATGCTGGTTTCTTTTCAACTAGATGCCACAAACTCTTCCAAAGTAAGCCATATCTACTTTGGAACAGATACCCACAGCATCGGGCTTTTCTTAGGTGCAGCCCTTGCGGTTAGTTGGATTCCACAAAACTTCAATTTACAAGTTACACGTCGTGCCCAAGATTTCATTGACGGCATTGGTGTATTTGGATTTATTGGGATCTTGGCGACATTTGCACTCATTGATGAGAGTAAACCAACGCTATATAGAATCGCTTTTCCGCTCGCTGGAATATTCGGCACTGCCATATTGATTTCGATTGTCCACCCTGCATCTAGATTTGCGCCGCTGCTAAGAAACAAAGTTTTGCTTTGGATCGGTGAGCGCTCGTATGCAATTTATCTTTGGCACTGGGTAATTTTTCAAATCTCACGCCCACAAGTTGATCTTGATGGAGAAAATTGGGCGCTCTTCTCATTAAGAATTTTGCTAGTTCTTGCAATGGCGGATATTTCTCTCCGTTTAGTTGAACTTCCGATTCGCAGCGGCGCTGTTGCTTATTGGTTCGGTGGTATGAAATATAGAACTAAGGCAGTTCGGAGAAAACAGAAGCTGATGGTTGCGCTTTCACTATCAATTATTCTGGTTACTTCAGCAACAGTTAGCGTAAGCGCAATTGTGCGAGTGGATCGGGAAAATCAAGAACTTATTCAGATCCTTAAAGATGCCGACAAGCCGATCATCACTCCGATCGAGAACGCTGCTGATCCTGGTCTTTGGGTCACCGGTGATTCGGTAATTCTTGGTATTCGACACATATTAGAGATGAACCATCCGATCGCTTTGATCAATGCTCGAGTTGGAAGACAAGCGCCTGAACTTTTAGAGGTGATGCTCCGCGATGGACCGCTAGTTCTTGACTCACCTGTTGTATTTAACATCGGCAATAACAACGCACTCACCAGAGCGCAGGTAATCGCGATATTTGAGGCGGTAAAGGCAGCCCCTCAAATAATCGTTGTAAATACCGCAGTTCCAAGGCCATGGCGTGATGCAAATAATGAATTGATAAATGAAATAGCAACGACTTATCCGAATACGGTAGTAGTTAGATGGGATCAAATCTCGGAAGGTCACCCGGAATACTTTGCACCAGATGGGGTTCATTTAGTGCCGACTGGTGCGCGCGCATATGTTGCAGCGATTACCAGCAATCTCGAGAAAAATTAGCAAAAAAATAGCCCCAACCAATTGGCTGGGGCTATTTTAATTTAAAACTATTTATGCAAACTGGCCACTGAATCCGAATGCCTTGGCAGTTGCAATTTGACCATCAGAGTAAACAGATGAAACACGGAAAGAAGTTGATCCATCTGCTGATCCCTTGGTGAATTCAATTGATAGTTGCGTTGCTGGCAACGCTCCTGATTCCTTCCATTCGCCCATTCCAGAACGAGTTTCAAACTTATATCCAGTTAACCCAGCAGTTGCAGCTGGTGCTTTCCAGGTAATTACCATTACTGATTTCTCAGCATCTTTCCAATTTCCTATGAAACGTCCTGGAGCTTCAATAGCAGCAACTGGTTCAGTTGTTGCTGGCTCACTTGCCTCAGGCGTTGCCTCTTCAGTCATTTCTGGAGCAGCTGATTCAGTTGCAACAGGTGCTGCATCATCAGTTGTTGATGCTGGACGAGAGATAACGATTATTGCAAGCAATGCGATACCGATTATCGCTGCAATGAGTACGCGTGGTGAAGTGCCTTGTTTAGGTGCAGCACTTGGCTTTGCGGATGCTGCAGGCTTTGCAGGTGCTGGTGTAGTAGAGACATTTACGCGAGATGCGCCCTTAGCGCCGCCCAGTGGTACTGGCGGAATAACAATCTTGCTGGCAGAAGTAGATTTCTTAACCGCAGATTTTTTCTTCGCAGGCGCTTTCTTAGCTACCTTCTTGGCAGCAGCTTTTTTCTTCGCTGGCGCTTTCTTAGTTACTTTCTTAGCGGCAGCTTTTTTCTTCGCTGGAGCTTTTTTAGCTACCTTCTTGGCAGCAGACTTCTTTTTTGCTGGGGCTTTCTTAGCCGGCGCTTTCTTAGCTACTTTTTTCTTGGCAACTTTTTTTGTTGCAGCTTTCTTCTTTACGGCCACGGTTAAACTCCTTCAGGATTGAGCGATCTCGTATAGGCAAAGTTTAGCCTAGGGTGTTAAGCAAAGTGATGACATGAGGTGCGATAGCGCGGAGTGATTTCCCGCGATGGCTAATTGCATCTTTCGCTTCCGCGCTCATTTGCGCGCTGGAAATCTCTAAGCCATCTGGACGAAAGATTGGGTCATAGCCAAATCCCTGATCTCCGACTGGGCTGTGAAGAATCCACCCATCGAAGCGAGCTTCCTCAACATGTGTGCGCCCATCTGGCAGAGCCAGCGCTGCTACGCATGTGAAATGCGCGCCTCGTTTTTCATCCGAAACTCCAATTAATGATTCCAAAACTTTTGCAGTGTTTGCTCTGTCATCTCCATGACTTCCGGCCCAGCGCGCAGAAAAAATTCCAGGATCTCCATTTAAAAAATCAACACAAAGTCCACTGTCATCGGCAATTGCTGGAATGCCAGATGCTAAACACATTTCGCGCGCCTTTAAGAGTGCATTTTCTTCAAAAGTAGATCCAGTTTCATCTACATCATGAAGATCAGGAAATTGCTCAAGGCCTACTAACTCAATTTCTCCTGCGGCAATATCTTCCAGAATGCGGCGAAACTCTTCAATCTTGCCTTTATTGCGAGTGGCAAGAAGTAACTTGTGCCGACTCACTTAGCAAGTGCCGCTTTCTGAATTTCTCCAAGGTCTACACATCCGGCAACGGCCAAATCGAGAAGTGAGTTAAGTAAAGAACGATCAAACGGCACACCTTCAGCTGTTCCCTGCACTTCGATAAATCTTCCATCGCCACTGCAGACAACGTTCATATCTGTATCTGCGCGAACATCTTCTTCGTAGCAAAGATCTAGCATTGGAACTCCATCGATAATTCCAACCGAAACTGCAGCAACAGAATCGCTCAAAGGTTTGGAATCGGCCTTGATGTGTCCTTGTGACTTCGCCCAAGTGATTGCATCTGCCAGTGCAACATATGCACCAGTGATTGCTGCGGTGCGAGTTCCACCATCGGCTTGCAAAACATCACAATCGATCACGATTGTGTTTTCGCCCAGCTCTTTCATATCTACGATTGCGCGAAGTGATCTGCCGACTAAGCGAGAGATTTCTTGTGTGCGACCGCCTAATTTTCCTTTAACGCTCTCGCGGTCAGAACGTGTGTGAGTTGCACGAGGCAACATCGCATATTCAGAAGTTACCCAGCCTTTTCCGGAATCTTTCAACCAACGAGGCACTCCGGGAGTAAAAGAGGCGACGCAAAGTACGCGAGTCTTACCAAATTCAACTAGTACGGAACCTTCTGCATGATCTAGCCACTTGCGAGTGATTTTGATTTCGCGAAGTTGATTTTCATTTCTTCCGTCGATGCGTGCCATTTACTTCCATTCTATGTGTTTAACGGAGCCCACTTCGGGTCCCAAGAATCGTCGTGCCAGAACTTCAAAGGCAGCAGAATCACCTGTGGCCAAAAATGAGTGAGTGGCAGGGCTTGCGGCTGTTTCACGCAGCAGTGAGTTCTCAACCAGAGTGCGATAAAGATCTTTTGCGGTTTCTTCAGCACTTGAAACGAGTGAAACGTTATTACCCATTACATAGGAAATCACACCAGTTAAAAGTGGATAGTGGGTGCATCCCAATACCAAGGTATCTACGTCAGATTCCATCATCGGCGCTAAATATTCGCGCGCCACTTTTGTGATCGCTTCGCCTGAAGTTTCTCCGCGTTCTACATATTCCACAAAGAGCGGGCATGCAATTGAAGTGATTTGTAATTGTGGGGCGGCGGCGAAAGCATCTAAGTACGCCTTCGAATCAATGGTTGCTCTTGTGCCAATTACACCGATGCGACCAGTGCGCGTAGCTGCAACTGCGCGGCGAACTGCAGGCTGAATAACTTCGACTACGGGGATCGAATAACGTTCGCGCGCATCACGCAACATTGCAGCGCTTGCGGTATTGCAAGCAATTACCAGAGCCTTTACGCCTTGGTCTACTAGATAATCTAAAGTTTCAAGTGAGTATGTTCTGACTTCTGCAAGTGAGCGCGGACCATAAGGACCGCGAGCAGTATCACCTATATAAAGAGTGGATTCATTTGGAAGTTGATCAAGGATTGCACGAGCAACGGTTAATCCGCCAACTCCTGAATCAAATATTCCAATCGGTGCATCACTCACATAGGCAAGAGTACCTTGTGTTTTAGGAGAGCTTTAGGCCCAGAGCGTGCCGTCTAGCCCCTCGGTCGCAGCGGCTATTTCACTTCCGTAGATCCCAGTCGATAGATATTTCCAGCCTGCATCACAGACTATAAATGCGATATCCGCGTCTTTCTTATCGCGCATCGCTTCGGCTCCCATTGCAATCGCAGCATGCAATATTGCACCTGTTGAAATTCCGGCGAAAATACCTTCAACTTCAAGTAATTGGCGTACACGCTTTACGGAATCTTCAGCGCCTACAGAGAAGCGACGGGTTAAAACCGATGCGTCGTAAAGTTCGGGAACAAAGCCCTCATCTATATTGCGCAGCCCATAAACAACTTCTCCGTAACGGGGTTCAGCCGCAATTATTTGCACATCAGGGTTTTGTTCGCGTAAGTATCTTCCAGCTCCCATCAACGTTCCAGTTGTTCCAAGCCCTGCAACAAAGTGGGTAACTGTTGGAAGATCTCTAAATATCTCAGGGCCAGTCCCGGTGTAATGCGCTTGGGTATTTGCCGGGTTTCCATATTGATAGAGGAAAACCCAATCTGGATTCTTTGCTGCTAACTCTTTAGCCACACGAACTGCTTCGTTAGAACCACCCGCAGCAGGTGAAGAAATAATTTGTGCTCCCCACATTTCAAGGAGTTGGCGACGCTCGGGTGATGTGTTCTCAGGCATGACACAAATTAATTTATATCCGCGCACCTTTGCAGCCATAGCAAGTGAAATACCTGTGTTGCCACTAGTTGGTTCCAAAATTGTTGCACCTGGTTTTAATTGACCGCTTTCTTCAGCGGCGTTAATCATTGCAATCGCAGTGCGATCTTTAATTGAACCAGTTGGATTTCGATCTTCCATCTTCGCCCAAAGTCGAACATTTGGTGCTGGAGAAAGTCTGGGAAGCCCAATTAAAGGTGTGTTGCCCAACGATGATTCGAGCGAGTCATAACGCGCCAAAATTAACCGCCAGCAACCGCTGGGAGAATTGTTACGGAATCTCCATCTTTGATTTGTGCTTCGAGTCCACCTAAGAAACGCACATCTTCATCATTAATGTAAATATTTATAAATCGGCGCAGGGCGCCATTTTCAAGTAAGCGATCACCAATTCCGGGAAATTGTGAATCAAGATCTGTGATCAGCGCGGTGAGCGAAGCGCCGCTAGCAGCGACCGCTTTTTGATCCTTGGTGAAAGGACGAAGAATTGTTGGGATGCGAACTTCAATACTCATGGCTTCATTATGGCGAAGAAATACCTTAATCGGTAATTGAAACTTCTTCCTCGGTTACTACCCCATCAATTATGCGATATGAGCGGAATTCAATTGCAGGTGCAATCTCTTTGCGGCTAGAGACGAGTACATAATGCGCCCCGGGCTCGCCAGCATATGCAATATCCGTGCGAGATGGGTACGCCTCTGTCTCGGTGTGAGAATGATAGATAACAACAATCTCTTCATCTTGATCGTCAACTTCGCGATATAGCGCCAACAAATCTTTCGGATCAAATTCATAAAATGTTGGAGAGTGCGCGGCGTTGACCATTGCTTTTTTACGGGAAGCTTTTCCTGAACCTGCGGGACCAAGAATTACGCCACAGCATTCATCGGGGTATTCAGCGCGAGATTGCGCGATGATCGCATCAACAAATGCGCGAGAAATTGTCAGTGACATAAGAGTTCTATTCTAACTCTCATCCAACTAGCTCTCATCCATTAGGGCTTCAATCAAACCTTCTTGTAGCCAGCCCAGCCAGCCATAAACTATATAAACACCGCGCAACGGATCATCCGGTGCCAATAGTTCTAATTCATCTTGAGTGCGCTCTTGCACATTTAGGCGAACGCCAAGAGCCAACCGAATATCGTTAACCGCACCAAGCCAAGCATTTGCTCCATCGTGATCTAAATCAATGACTCCATCTTCGGCGCTCTTTAAATACATGCGCATAGCCATTGCGTGTGCTTGCTTTTTATTTCGCAAAGTTGATTCGGTGTAACGACGAAATTCTGCTGAGTCCGCTTGATCTTGATATGCATTTGGAAGTAAGCGATGAAGCACTTCGTCTTCTGGTGGGGAATCGTGCGAAGTTATTCCGACCATTGCAGCCAGTGGATCTTCGTGTCCGTGGTCTATGCGCTCTGCCAGCAGTTCAATAATCTGCTCCGCTAGATTAATTAGTATTTCTCTTTCATTCTGCGCAAATTCTGCGATATATGAATTGCTTCCGTGGCGCTTAAATCCCTCTGATGTCATAGCGCTTGATCACCACGCTGCAAAGTTGCCCAGAGCCCATACTCATGCAGGCGCGCAACGTCGTGTTCCATTTCTTCACGACTTCCCGTTGAAACCACCGCTTTACCTTCGGTATGAACTTTCATCATTAATTCTTGCGCTTTTGCTTTAGAAAAACCGAAGAGTTCCATCAATACATATGTTACATAGGTCATCAGATTGACCGGGTCATCCCAAACAATAGTTACCCAAGGTGTATCGCCAGAGAAGATCGCGCGGATCTCCTCTTCGATTTTGGTATCTGTCTTAACCATCACCGGATAATGATAGAGAACTCTGGGGCGGCTACTTGCCGCCAAATTGCATCGCTTTGAACAAGAACTTGGTAGCGCACGATGGAACGCTTTTCGCCACTGATTGCGAAGGTAAAGCCACCTTGTTCATCGGTTGTAGTAGTTGCAACGCTCTTCCAAGCGCCGGCGGTGTACTTCATCAACGAGACAGTTGCACCTGCGCTCCTTGGGCGTACTACACCCGAGATTGCAAACGGCGCTCCACTCTTCATTGTTGCTGGCGCGCTTAACGACATTGTTCGATCAATTTGAATTGCTATCTCATTACTTACCGATTCAGCTCGCTCCCACGTTCCTTCAGTTGTTATTCGAACGCTGGTTGGTTTACCAAATAAAATTGGGGCTGCAAATTTGCCATCAGCACCTGAAGTTACAGTGCCGAGTAAACGCCAAGTGGGATCAGTCGCGCTCTTGCCTTCTATGCGGACTGGAATTGCCGCCACTGGAGTCGTGTCCTCCAGTGTTATTAATCCGTTCAAATTAATTACACGTGCATAAAGTGAAGATGTCTTATCAGTTGTAAGCGTGCTCAATACCTTTGCAGGTGCAATATTTATCGCAGTTTGGCGGATCGCATCCATCGCCAAAGGCTCCTCCATGCCCAGAGTCCAGGCGGTCATTCCACCAAGCTTGTATTTCGCAACTAAATCGGCGCGCATTTTAAAACTCTGTGCATTTTGGTACCACGCCGTACGTGTTGCGCTACAAATTGTTGAAAGACCGGCAGCGGTGGTTCCTTCATATGATTTTGTATATGTAAAGGTTGCTTCACCATTCTTTGCATCAAATACTGGTGCTGTGTTGTAGCTAGCCGCAAGGGATGTCGCATCGCGCATTACAAATGTCGCAGCCTTAGCCCCAGCTTTAATTGCCTTGGCGAAAGGTGCCGGACATATGCCTTCGACTTTTGTCACCCAATCTCGGCCAAAGCCTGCAACGCCAACGTAAACTTTTGATGCTGGCATTATGGAGGTTGCATATGCAACTGTTTTTTCAGTCCAAGCAATCGGGCCGATTGGCCCAACCTTCGCAACTGAATAGTCATAAGTCATAATTCTCAAACGATCTATATATGGCGCAATTTGCGGCCAGGCATAGACGGTGTATCCCTTCTGTCTTTCGGAAGGATTAAAGTTATAAGGCGTAGATACCGATAGCAATTTCTTATTTGCGTGCAGAAGTACGGATAGCTCTTTAACAAAAGCTGCCCAAAGAGGGGCAGTTTTAGCCCACGTTTTATTGCCATCAACGAATGCAAAGCCTTCAAAATCCAAATCAATTCCGTCATAGTTATTCATAACTACAAAATCAGAAATCGTCTGTGCAACTTTGGTGCGATTAGCGGCACTTGCTAATAAGTTGGCGAGAACTAATTTATCCATGCCATCTGTGATCGTTGGAATTACCTGAAAACCAGCACCGCGAAGTGTTGCAAGTGGATTTGCAATTGGCACACTTGGGTTAGCAGGAGAATACAAATCTGCAACAAAGGCAGATTTCGCGCTCGAATTATATTTTAAGGTATACCAAAAAGGCATTACCTCTTTGATTAGATCAGCGTTGTTAACAACAGCCGGTAGCGAGGTTTTAATTGACCAGTAAGGAATCCAGCCGGTTAGAATTTTGCGTGGCTGGTTCGCGCTACTTGCTGGGTTGGCAGTAAATAAAGTCAAAAAAACGGCGAACAAGGCCAATGATGCAATTAGCGATTTTTTATTTTTTAGGCGTTTTATTTTTAAGTCCGTCATAGATTTCTTTGCATACTGGGCAGACTGGATATTTCTCTGGATCACGCGATGGGATCCATTTTTTTCCACATAAAGCTCGCACTGCTTTGCCGGTAACGGCTGATTCGACGACCTTATCTTTCTTCACATAATGAGCGAAGCGATCATGCCCACCATCGTCATCCTGTAATTCCGGACGGGTAAGTAGGTCGGTATCTCCTTCTAAATCAGGAGAGTTTTTACGGAAAATACCCATACCCGAAAGGATAGTGGTTGCAGGTAGAATTTGAAGATGAAGGACTTGCTACGCACCGCTGATTTATCGCGCGCTGATGTCGATTTGCTTCTCGATACTGCAGCCGACTTTGCGAAGAATCCATTGCGCTCAAAAGATGCTTTAGCGCACAAGAGCGTTGCGATTTATATGACCAAACCTTCAACTCGTACCAGACTTTCATCAGAGACCGCAGTTGCTCATCTTGGCGGAACTCCAATTTTTATTAGAGGTGACGAGTTACAACTAGGTCGTGGCGAAACGATTGCTGATACTGCAAAAATTATTAGTGGGTACTGTGATGCTTTAATCATTCGCACATTTGCACAATCTGATGTTGACGAACTTGGCGCAAACGCATCAATTCCAGTAATCAATGCGTTAACTGATGATGATCATCCAACGCAATTGCTCGCCGACTGGTTAACAATTCGCGAAACTTTTGGTAGCGATGTTAAGGGCCGTAAATTTGTTTACTTAGGTGATGGCAACAATATGTCGCATGCTTGGTTAACTATGGGCGCAATTATGGGAGCACACGTTGTTGCAGCAACACCATCTGGTAAGTGGGCACCAAATTCAGATGTTGTTGCTAAGGCACAAGCGATTGCCAAGAAGACTGGTGCAACTATTGAAGTAACAAATGATCCAGAGGCAGCTGCGAAAGGTGCGAGCGCGCTTTACACAGATGTCTGGATGTCTATGGGAGATCCCGAGTCAGAGCGCGCCGAGAAAATTAAAGTGCTGGCACCTTTTGCAATTACTGACGCCTTAATGTCGCTAACTACAAGTGATTCCATATTTATGCACTGCCTGCCCGCGCATCGCGGCGAAGAAGTGGCCGCTTCCGTGATCGACGGGCCGAAATCTGTAATCTGGCGCGAGGCTTATCACCGCCGCACAACAATTCAAGCGCTCCTGTATCACCTCACTCGTGGTGAACTCGCAGGGAATTAATTCTGCAAGTAAGGTTCGTCTATGCGTGTAGCCGTCCCATTAGAGCGTAAAGAAGGCGAAAAGCGCGTTGCGCTTGTTCCCGACATCATCAATAAGTTAACTCGCCTTGGTTATGAAGTTGTAATTGAATCTGGCGCAGGTGATAACTCGCAAGGAACCGATGCTGCTTACGCGGCTGCCGGAGCCAGCATTGTTAAGGGCGATGTAATCGCCAGTGCAGATATCGTGCTTTCGGTACAACCACTTACGCCAACACAGATGGCAACCTTGAAAAAAGGTGCAGCAACTATTTCATTCCTTTCTATTGTCACCGCGGTTGATTCAATCGAGGCAGCAGTTAAGGCGCAAGCAACTGCGTTCTCACTTGAACTTGTTCCACGTATTTCGCGCGCACAATCTATGGATGCCTTAACTTCGCAAGCTCTTTGCGCGGGCTATCGCGCTGTTCTGGTCGGTGCGGAAATGTCACCACGTTTCTTCCCGCTTTTGATGACCGCAGCCGGAACTGTTACACCAGCACAAGTTTTAGTACTTGGCGCAGGTGTTGCAGGCTTGCAAGCGATCGCAACTGCGCGACGTTTAGGCGCTGTTGTTTCTGCATACGATGTTCGCCCATCTTCAGCAGATGAAGTTAAATCTATGGGTGCCACATTTATTGAACTTGAACTTGAATCACTCGAGGGTGCCGGTGGTTATGCACGCGAGATGACTGAAGAGCGCGCTGCAAAACAACGCGAACTTTTAACTCCTTACATTGCAAAATCACATGTGGTTATTACAACCGCAGCAGTTCCGGGCCGCACCGCACCACGTTTGATGACACAAGCGATGATTGATGCGATGGAACCAGGTACCGTAATTGTTGACCTTGCTGCTGAAACAGGCGGCAACGTTGAAGGATCAAAGCCAGGTGAAGTTGTTGTAACCGCCGGCGGAGTTCGTATTTGGGGCGGTAAAGATGTGCCCAGCCAATTGCCATTCCACGCATCAAGTTTGTATTCACGTAACGTTGTAAACCTACTTACTCTTCTAACAACACCAGCAAAAGATGGTGCGCCAGTTGCGCTAAACCTCGATTTTGCAGATGAAATCATCAACGCTTCCGCGGTCACACATGCTGGCCAACGTCGCGACCCAAGTGCAGGAGGAGCCAAATAATGGAACCAATGGCGATCGTCTCCATCTTCGTTCTCGCAGTATTTGTGGGTTTTGAAGTTGTTTCTAAAGTCTCCTCAACGCTACACACACCACTTATGTCTGGTGCCAATGCAATTCACGGCGTTATTTTGGTTGGCGCGATTATCGTTGCCGATCACAGCAAAACAAACCTCGAGCTCGGTCTTTCCCTTGCCGCAATTGTTCTCGCAACTATAAATATGGTTGGTGGCTTTGTAGTTACCGATCGCATGCTCGAAATGTTTAAGGGTAAGAAGAAGGGAGCAGATCAATGAGCAGCACTCTGTATGACCTAATCGGACTCGCTGCCGGTGTCTGCTTCATTCTCGCTCTCAAAGGTTTATCTCATCCAAAGACTGCTCGCCGCGGAAATTTAATCGGTGCACTTGGCGCAACAATTGCCACGCTAGTTGTCTTCCTTTATGTAACTCCCCCACGCGATGGTTCAGAAGCGCATTCACTTCCGCTCCACAACTTTTGGTGGATTATTGGTGCAATCGCAGTTGGTTTGATCATTGGCGTACCCGCAGCGCGAAAAGTCCAGATGACTCAGATGCCACAACTTGTTGCACTATTTAATGGTGTTGGTGGTGGCGCAGCTGCACTCGTTGCGATCGTCGAGTATTTGAACTTGGGAAGCGACGCAACAACAGCAGAAGTAATCTTCACCGTCTTTACGGTTGTGGTTGGTTGCGTATCTTTCAGCGGATCGATCATTACCTTTATGAAACTGCAAGAGCTAATGACTACTCGTCCAGTTGTATTTCCTGGCGGCCGCTTTGTAATTGCAGGAACTCTCGCTGCAGTACTTGGCGTATCCGGTTGGGTAGTCACCGCACTTGGTACAACACCGCTTTTGGTCCTTGCTGCGCTCTCATTGTTATTCGGTATCTTGTTCGTTCTGCCAGTTGGTGGCGCAGATGTGCCGATCGTTATCTCACTACTTAACGCCTTTACTGGCCTAACAGTTGCGGCAAGTGGTTATGTACTTAACTCAACGCTCTTGATTATTGCTGGAACACTTGTTGGTGCATCCGGAACAATCTTGACGCGCTTAATGGCAGAGGCGATGGGCCGTTCACTCTTTGGAACTTTGTTTGGCGCATTTACCGCTAAGCCACAAGATGTTGCAGCGGCTGGCGAAGAACGCCCAGTGCGTTCTGGTTCACCAGATGACGTTGCAATTCTTCTTAACTATGCACGTCGCGTTGTGATCGTTCCTGGTTTCGGACTTGCAGTTGCGCAAGCACAGCACACCGTGCGCGAACTTGCAGATTTGATGCTTTCAAAAGGTATCGATGTTGCCTATGGAATTCACCCAGTTGCGGGTCGTATGCCTGGCCATATGAACGTTCTTCTTGCCGAAGCAAACGTTCCTTATGATCAATTAGCCGAAATGGATGAAGTAAATCCAACATTCGGCCAGACAGATGTCGCAATTGTTATCGGCGCAAATGACGTCGTAAACCCAGCAGCAAAGACCACACCAGGTTGCCCAATTTACGGAATGCCAATTTTGGAAGTATCAAATGCTTCCAACGTGATCTTCCTAAAGCGTTCAATGCGCCCAGGTTTTGCCGGTATCGAAAACGAACTTCTTTATGATCCAAAGACAATGTTGCTCTTTGGTGATGCCAAGGCATCTCTTACTAAGGTAGTAAGTGCGCTAAAGGCGCTTTAGTCCAATTGCAGACCGAAATACTTCTGATTAACTGCGATTACTTTTTAACATAGCCTGCTGGACATTTCACAGCTTTGAACTTTTTAATAGTCTTTCCTTTTTTACAAACTATCTCTTTTGGTGCGATGGGATTCTTTGTGGGAGGAGTGGCTACAGCCTTTAACAACTTCAGGGAAATCGTATTTACCGAGTACGTAAATCCAGACACTTGAAAGTTTAAATATCCATCACTAGAACTTGTTGCGGAAACAAATATCTTTTTTTCTCCGGCATCGCTGATGATGCTTACTTCAGCTTTCGATTTCGAGACATCGCCACCCCAAAGACAGTTGGCCACTTCTTGGCTGACCGAAAGGTTATAGAAGCCTTCGGCTACTGATCCGTTTTGATTTAAATGTGGTGATGCAATTCGAAAATCAAGTGTTTGATTTTCGGCATTCCAACGTGGAGGTGACGGCCGCATGATTGATGCATTTGAAGCGACAACGCCACTAATGTGTGGTCTATGAACACAGGGCCAGAGCCAACCGACATCCTTGCCCGAGATATTCGCAGTTTCAAATGACCACGTAGGTGATCTCTCTTCAACGCGAATAGTTGAGAAGGGTTCAAGAGCGGACCAAAATGCGATGCTATTGGGATCTATCTCGCCCATACTTGAAGTTCCAACGCTTTGCCACGATGGGAAGCCTGAAAGATCATTAAGATCGAGAGGAGCATTATTTACTCCACTGTCTGCGTAACCTCTATTAGTTGCGGCAAGGAAAACTTTGTATCCCTCAATCGTACGCGGCAACAATGCAGTTGCCGTAGAAACCTTTATTGTTGTGCCTTCAAAGGTTACTATCGAAGATTCTGACTCCTTTTTTGAAGTTACTTTTATTCCAGAGGCGCGAGCCATAAACCAGTGACGAACTGTTAAAAAATCCTCTGTTAGCTTAAGGCGGAGGGTGATCCTAAATCTCGGATATTCAGAATCCTCAGCTTTTGAATAGCAATTTGGTTTGTCACTTTCAAAACCTAAGAAGCAAATTTTCTTGTCACTACTGACTACACCATCCCTTGTAAGCAGGTTCACAGTTGAAACATTGGAAACTTTCCCATCTGCACTCTTTTCAAATGTTTCGTAAGTTGTTGCGATTTCTGAAATATCATTATCTACTCTAACGGGAGTAATTGTGAGGAGCGTATTACTATCTCGCCAATCAGCAATCGAATTAGCTGCAGTTGGTGACTCCCAATTTGTTACAGCAGAATTTGTCTGTGCGCTCACCAAATACGTATTTCCACCGCTATGCGATAAACCTGGAAAACTCCATATTGAACTACGTGATCCATCCGGAATCTTCTTCTTGGCGTTTCCTTTCACAATTACTTCTTCTTTAGTTGGGTACCAGTAAGGAGGCCCAGTGCCTTCCCAATTTGTACCTTTATAACTGCCACCCTCATGTCCCAAAGGGGCAGCAAGAATGTATTCAAGAAATTTACCCGAGATACTTTTTCCATCTTTGTTGATAAATTCCACGTTCATAATGCAGTCAAAATCGTTTGCGCCACTACAAACTGGATAAACGTGGTTCATCGGGTATGCGCCAGGCGAATCACCCGGTGGCCGGGAAAAAAGAATCGCGTTTGAGGGGCTATCTCCTCGACCAGGAAATATAAATGGAAGTTTCTCCTCATTGGCGGAGGCTATATTTGTGAAGATAAGACAACTAAGCAAAACCCCAAAGGTAATTATTAAAGCTGTAACTTTCTTACCTAATTGTTTTAAGTTTACGAAGGATAAATTCATCCCGGTGTTTTGCCCCATGGTTCAATTCTAATGGAGTAACTACGGGCCATCAATGCTTCAGGAAGCAGGTTTCTAAACGAGTTGAAGTAGAGATTAACCAACCATCTCGTTATCGCGCACTTTAGATTTATCGTGCGTGCACTTAGTGCTGGCGGGTAGATCGTTGCAAGAGTCGCAGAGCAGAATTAGCTCATGACAGGTTTTGGTTCGGCAATTGCGGAAGATCTTGCTTGGTGCTTGGCAGATTTCGCACTCACCAATGACCTTCGTCTTAGTTGAGAAATCGATCGCCATACGAGAATCAAAGGTATAGAGCGAGCCTTCCCAAAGACCGTCATCACCAAACTTCTCGCCATATTTAACGATGCCGCCATCCATTTGATAAACCTCTTTAAAGCCACGGTTCTTCATCACGACTGACAAGATTTCGCAGCGAATTCCGCCGGTGCAGTAAGTAACAACTGGCTTCTCTTTCAAGTGATCGTATTTGCCGCTTTCAATCTCGCGTACAAAATCACGTGAAGTATCTACATCAGGCACGATCGCATTTTTAAACTTGCCGATCTTGGCTTCACTTTGATTACGGCCATCAAAGAAGACAACCTCGTCACCACGCGCTTCAACTAATTCGTGAACTTGCTCGGGGCGCAGGTGTGTTCCGCCGCCTATAACACCTGTTTCATTGACTTTGATTTCATCTGGGTTATCAAATGCCACGAGCTCTTTTTTAACCGCAACATATAGTCTTGGAAATTCATCACCAGTACCTTGCGACCACTTAAAGGCAATCTTCTTAAAGCCTGGGTACTTCTTAGTGTTCTTTACATATTTGCGAAGATCATCGATATCGCCACCGACAGTGCCATTAATTCCAGTTGGGGAAATCAAAATTCGTCCCTTTAGATTTAAGGTTTCGCAAAGATGTTTCTGCCAGAGTTGAACCGCAACAGGGTCATTTATGGGTGTGAAGCCATAATAGAGAAGCACCTTCTGCGGATTCATAAGCGCATTCTAACGCGGAAAATTAACTCTCTTGTAGGTCTGTTGGAGCGTTATGAACGTCCAGAACATCGCCGCCGAGTTTGCCGGTGCGGTTCAGCGGGCGCTTGGCATCTTCCTTATAAATCGCAGGGATTGAACCGAGTTTACCTTTCTGGAAATCTTCAAACGCTTGCAGCACTTCGGCCTTGGTATTCATTACAAATGGGCCCATCCAAGCAACTGGTTCTTTAATTGGTTGGCCACCGAGAATGAAGAGTTCAAGATTTGGTGAACGAGTTTCTTGTTGGTTTGCCGCGCGAATCACAATGCTGTCACCGTCTCCGAAAACAGTTAATTGACCCATCTGCACTGGTCGCGCTTCTTCACCAGCAAATCCGTGACCAGAGATTGTGTAAACAAGTGCGTTGTAATCTTTGCGCCAAGGAAGACGAAGCTCAGCCCCAGGTGCCACAGTTGCGTGAATTAAAGTAATTGGTGTTTGTGTAGATCCTGGTCCAACGTGTCCATCTAATTCGCCAGCGATAATTCGAATTAACGATCCACCGTCAGCACTAGATAAAAGTGCAACATCATTTGCGCGCACATCTTGATAGGCAGGTGGTAACCATTTCTTCGCAGCTGGAAGATTTACCCAAAGTTGGAATCCGTGAAATAAACCACCACTCATTACTAAATGCTCTGGCGGAGTTTCGATATGCAAAATTCCACCACCAGCGGTCATCCATTGCGTATCGCCATTAGAGATTGTTCCACCGCCGCCGTTGCTATCTTTATGATCAAAGATTCCATCAATAATGTATGTAACTGTTTCAAAACCGCGGTGTGGGTGCCAAGGAGTTCCCTTTGGTTCACCTGGTGCGTATTCAACTTCGCCCATTTGATCAAGGTGAATAAATGGATCGAGTTCTGCTAAATCAACGCCGGCGAATGCGCGACGAACCGGAAAGCCTTCACCTTCGAAACCTTGCGGAGCAGTTGTAATGCTCTTTACGCGACGTGCACGAGAATTCGGCGCATCGCTAACGCGAGGAAGTACGGTGATATCACTTACGGTTACTGCAGGCATTTTTACTCCTTTTTCGTAAGCACAATAGTAGTTGAAAGTTCAACTACCTGCAACTTAAAGTAATCTCGCAGAAGGTGTGGATAAACCTGCATTTAGCCGAATTTATGTCAGCCGATAGGTGCAGTATCTGGCCTATGACAACGGCGCTGCGCTTAACCAATCAAGAGCAAGTCGCGTTTGCCCCCACAATTGTTGAACTACTAAGTGCGATGCCAGGAATCGCAACTCTAACCGCCCTTGTTGCAATTAATCCGCAAGAACTATCCCCATCAGATCGAATCGATTATTTAACTGCCCTCGAACGACAAACTGGTTGGTTACAGGCCTTGATGCAACGGGCAATTGTCGCTGTTGCAGGTTGCGATTCGAGCAAGCCAAATGGCACCGATCCATTCTTCGGCGTAGATGATGCCGAGCGCGAAGATATTTCAACCGCGCTCCGACTTGCCCCAACAACGGCGCAATCACGAATCGATGTGGCGCGAACTCTCGTTAACCATCTTCCAAATACCTGTTCGGCGCTAGCGACTGGCGAAATTTCACCTGCACATGCAACGGTCATTGCTAAAGAAACCGCTGCTGCAATTCGTGATGGGTTACCAGAATCTGCAATCTTTGAGATTGAACAGCGCGCCATCGCACATGCTGAATTTCATACACCGGGACAAGTCGCCAACCAAGTTCGAACCACTATCGCTCGTATCTCCCCCGAAACTTTTGAAGAAACAGTTGCCCGCGCACGAGATACCCGAAAAGTTAGCTGTTACACGGAAAGTGATGGCATTTCAACAATCGTTGCAATTCTCCCTGCCGCCGATGCGCAAATTGTTATGAACTCAATTGAAAGTTTTATTCGCGCCGCAAACGCCGAGCAAGGCACTGACGCAAAGTCCGACCCAAGAAGCTCAGATATGAAACGAGCCGATGCCCTAACAGCGATCGCTAGCGCCTACCTTTCTAGCGCTGCAGAGATAGTCACACCGCATCGCCGTCCAATTTCTGTAAATGTAACCATAGATCTACCTACGCTCTTGGGTCTTGCCGAAAACCCAGGACAACTCGCAGGTTATGGCGCAATACCCGCATCCGTCGCGCGCGAATTAGCAGCTGATGGAAAGTGGAAACGATTTATTACAGATCCACAGACCGGGAATTTATTGGATTACGGCAGGCAGAGTTACGAACCTCCGCAAGCTCTCATAGATTTCTTAATTGCCCGTGATCGAACTTGTCGTTTCCCAGGTTGTCGAAGATCCGCGGCGCTTTCAGATATAGATCACGCGCAAAGTTGGGAATCTGGCGGAGGCACATCACCAGAAAACTTAGGCGCGCTCTGCCGAAGACATCATCGCCTCAAAACTCATGATGGATGGAATGTAGTCAGCCGCGCTGATGGATCTTGCACTTGGACTTCACCACTTGGAAAAATCTATTTAACGCCCGCTCGTCCGATTGGCGAAACAATTTAAGCCCCAGTCGCTCTCTCGCTAGTCCATACTTAAGTCATGATCTGGTGGCCAAGTGAAATACCTTCTCTGCAATATGGCAGATATACCTTGCGGGCACCTGAAGAAAAAGATGTCAACGCCATCTATTTGGCTTGCCAAGACCCGCTAATTCCAAGATTTACAACGGTTCCGGTCAATTACACAATGTCTCACGCCCTCGATTACTTCCAGAGAATTCCAGCATCGATTGAATTACAGCGCGAAATACCGTTTGTAATTGAATTTGGGGTTGGCGATGAGAAGGAATTCGCAGGCGTTATCTCGCTTCACACAATAAGTATTGATAACCATCGCGCTGAAATCGGCTACTGGATGGATGAAAAGATGCGTGGCCAAGGCATTGCCACAATGGCAACAAAAATTCTGACCGGATATGGCTTCGATACTTTAGGTTTTAAGCGCATCGAAGCAGCAGTTGATTTAGAGAACACCGCTTCTCAGAAACTTTTGATTTCTGCTGGTTACGAGCGCGAAGGTGTTCTGCGTCAGAGAGTTACGCGATCTAATGGCAACCAGATAGATATGATTATGTTCTCAGCGCTAGACCAAAGCTGGGTAAGGTTAGACTAAATAAATGGAATCACTAGCGATGCTTGTACTTATCTTGATGAGTACTGTATTTCTCTCAGGTCCGCTCGGAATCATCTTGACCACTAAAACAGTTTGGAATTACTCACAAGAGAAGAAGATACTCTGGATAATTCGCAGAGTTCTAGTTGTGGTTACTGCCTTAGCAGGATCTTTTGTTTCGTTTATGCTCGTATTCAGTCAAATACCTTTAGGGCCAAAACTCTTTATAGCAGCCGCATTTGCCTTAAACTTTTTTGTACTAAAACGAGAGTTCTTTAGAAAGAAATAAACTGGTGGAGGTGCCGGGAATCGAACCCGGGTCCTTCGGAATTAAAACAGGGCTTCTACGGGCGTAGTGTGGCTATCGTTTTCTCAGTTCCGAATCTCTTGCACACAAGTATTCGACAAACTCATTTGCGAAACTGTTCTCCGGTGATGTTCGCAACGCCACCACCGTGAAGAGCCCTCTATCGGCGCTAGATTCCAGAACGAAGGCGAGTCTGGGCTAACGGATCACAGAGCTTGCTTAGGCAGCAAGAGTGAGATCATCGGCAGTTGTACTGACGATTATTTTTTGCACAGGTTATTGGTTAACGAGATCATCCTGGCTTCCTCGGCCCGCTTCCCCTGCCTCAACAACCAAAGTCGAGACCGTTCACCCCCATGGGTGTGGAAAGCTATTTCCACTATTAAGTTGTGGGCTAAGTGTAACGCCGCCCACCGACGCTTTAAAAATCGCTAATTATTAAGCGTGCGTTATTGATCTTTGCCTGAGCGACGGCGTGAAATCTCGCGTTCAACTTCGCGGTTTGCTTGGCGCTCCATCAAAGAGTCGCGTTTATCGTGCGCTTTCTTTCCACGTGCAACCGCGATCTCTACTTTTGCTTTTCCGTTGTTGAAGTACAGCTGCAAAGGAATAAGCGTTACGCCACCTTCTTTAATCTTTATATGCAATTTCTTTATCTCTTGCAAATGCACGAGTAACTTACGTTTGCGTCGAGTTTCGTGATTAGTCCAAGTTCCTTGGGTGTATTCAGGAATGTGAACTCCGGCCAACCAGAGTTCGCCATTTTCAACGGTGGCATAACCATCAATTAAAGATGCTCGGCCAGCGCGAAGGGATTTAACTTCAGTGCCGGTTAAGACAAGGCCACATTCAAAGACTTCTTCAATTGAATAATCGTGGCGTGCTTTTTTATTCTGCGCGATGAGTTTGCGACCGACCTCTTTCACCACGGCAGAACTCGTTTAGACCTTGAGATATCGGCGCAGCGTCACAGCAGAGGCGATCGTGGATACACCTAAGCCAGCAATCAATATCCACGCAGAGGCGACCCAGACTTCATTCCAACCGAAGAAGTTGGTAAAGGTAAGAAGTGGTGCGACCTTTGAATCAATCACGCTCTTGAGCCCTGCCAAAAGACCGGTTGCAAATACCCAACCGATTAGCGCGGAGATAATTCCTTCAAGCAAGAATGGAAGTTGGATAGACCAAGACGATGCACCGACGAGCTTCATTACACCGGTTTCACGGCGACGGTTAAAGGCTGCGATACGTAAAGTATTTGAAATCAATAGCCCAGCAGTTAATACTGAGAAGAGTCCAACTAATAAAGCACCATTGCGGAGCACATTTAACAACTTAAAGAACTTCTCCAAAATACTTCTCTGATCCTGCACAACGTCAACACCAGGGCGGCCAGAGAATGCGCTTACTACAACTGCATATTGAGTCGGGTCTTTTAACTTAACGCGGAATGACTCCGGAAGCTGATCTGCAGTCACATTTTGTGCGATTGCTGAATCCTTAAAACGTTCTTGGAAGCGTGTGTATGCCTCAGATTGTGATTCGTAGAAAACGCTCTGCACGACTGGCAAGGCTTCAAGATCACTCTTGATGCCAAGACGCTGTTCTGAATTAACCACACCGCCAGCGCAACTTGGGGATTCCGATAGAGAACCACAGAGATAGACGGAAACTTCGATCTTGTCATACCAATAATCCTTCATCGCATTTACTTGTGAATTCGATAGTAAACCGATGCCTAGAAGCGAAAGTGAGATAGCGGTTGTAACAATGACCGCAAAGGTCATTGTTAGGTTACGGCGAAGTCCAATTCCAACTTCACTAAGTAAAAATCTTGCGCGCATGTATTTACCCTATCCCCTTAAATCCGCTTAGCCCGTGTATCCATAGACACCGCGTACCTGGTCACGAATCACGTGGCCGCTGTCTAACTCAATAACGCGCTTACGCATCTGATCAACGATTCCCGCGTCGTGAGTAGCCATCAATACTGTGGTGCCCTCGCGGTTAATGCGATCGAGCAATTTCATAATTCCGACAGAAGTAGCTGGATCAAGGTTTCCGGTTGGTTCATCGGCGATTATGATCGCCGGGCGACTTACATATGCGCGAGCAATCGCTACGCGCTGCTGTTCTCCGCCTGAGATCTCATTTGGCATGCGATCGCCTTTATCTTCCAAACCAACTAACTCTAAAACTTCAGGAACTTCGCGTGCAATCTCGCGCTTTGAATACCCAAGTACATGCAATGTAAAAGCAACGTTTTCGGCAATTGTTTTATTCTGCAGCAAACGGAAATCTTGAAAGACTGTTCCAACTTGGCGACGTAGTTCAGGAACTTTATGGTTTGCTAACTTACCAAGGTCTTTTCCAGCCACGTGAATAATTCCCGAGGTTGGTCGCTCTTCGCGCAAGATCAAGCGAAGGAAAGTTGACTTACCAGAACCTGAAAGACCAACAAGGAATACAAACTCGCCCTTAACAATTTCTAATGAAACGGTATCTAGCGCTGGGCGGTCTTGACCCGAATAAAGCTTCGTCACATTCTCAAAGCGAATCACACGAACTCCTTCGTTCCTCTTGGGCGCCATGGATATGGGGGAAGTTATGGCTGCCGTACTGAGGCCTAGTTTAGGTATAGAAGAGGGAAAAGCGCCTGATATCGGCGCAAATTGCGCAGATTCACCGAGTAATTACACGCTTACTTGTGAAATTAATTACTGGAACTAGAGCGACGCCAGCGAATTCCCGCTTCAATGAAATCATCGATTTCACCATTCAATACAGCAGAAGTATTTCCTGTTTCGTGGTTATTTCGCAGATCCTTAACCATTTGATACGGAGCCAAAACATATGAGCGCATCTGGTTTCCCCAAGAACCTGAATTGTCACCCTTTAAAGCATTGATCTTGGCTTGTTCTTCTTGGCGACGGCGTTCTAACAATTTGGATTGTAAAACCGCCATTGCTGTTGCCTTGTTTTGAATTTGTGAACGCTCGTTCTGACAGGAGACAACAATTCCAGTCGGGATATGCGTCAAACGAACAGCTGAGTCGGTTGTGTTAACACCCTGTCCCCCGGGACCCGATGAGCGGTAAACATCAACGCGAATCTCTTTCTCATCAATTTCAATGTGATCACTCTGTTCCACAACTGGCACAACCTCAACGCCAGCAAATGATGTGTGGCGGCGAGATTGCGAATCAAATGGAGAAATTCGAACTAAGCGATGAGTTCCTTGTTCCACGGAGATAGTTCCATATGCATAAGGTGCGCTAACTCTAAAAGTTGTCGATTTGATCCCTGCTTCTTCTGCATAAGAAGTTTCCAATACATCGACTTTATACTCGTGGCGTTCGCAGTAACGCAAATACATGCGCATAAGCATTTCTGCCCAGTCGGCTGCTTCAACTCCACCGGCTTCAGAACGAATAGTGATCAATGCATCGCGATCGTCATATTCACCATTAAGCAAAGTAGTAACTTCGAGTTCGCTAATAGCCTTAACAACCGAATCTAATTCACCTTCAGCATCCGAAAGCGCTGATCCATCTGGCTCAGATGTTGCTAATTCAAAGAGAATAGGTAGATCTTCCACGCGTCTGCGCAAACCCTTTAGCCGTGCAATCGTGCTCTGCACCCGCGATAACTTGCTCGTAACTTTCTGCGCTACCTCTGGGTCATCCCACAAATTCGGAACACCCGCCGCCGCCTCAAGTTCAACCGCCTCTGCCTCAAGCTTTGGCAGATCCAAGACCTTTTCTATAGATACAAGAGTTGCGCTAATCGCAGCAATCTCGACATCGTATTCACGGGCCATGAGGTAAGGATAGCGAGTACTAGAAAAGCCTTGCACCGAAGGGCGTTAGGGCTAGTTTTATCTCGGCAAATTTCCTTAACTCGTGCTTTTACGAACCCAATTCCAATCAGGAAGCTTTTCTAAAAGTTCTATCTGCTGTTTTGTAAGTTCATTAGTTTTGTAACTTCCTCGCATTTTTGAAGCGCAGCGACCAAGAAAGTATCCATCTTCAATATGATTTACGGGAATATTCGCACTACCTTCACGAGCCGAGTAAGTCACGAGAATCTCATAAGACTCCATCCACGGTTCGAATCGGAATCCAATCGCCTCTAAATGGCTTTTGTCGGCTTCCAGGAGGGTTCCTACCTTAAATCTCGCGCATTAAGTATTTACTCTTGTATCGTTCGGACATGACTGAGTCAGGATTGAAGCCCTTCCTTAATAAATTCTCATGCGGGGATGCGGTCAAGCTCATGCAGAAAATGCCGGATGAGTCCATTGACG
>JAPLBF010000006.1 GCA_026392825.1 Actinomycetota bacterium | reverse complement strand
TTCTTTGATTGCTGCTTCGACTTCTGCAATTTTCGAATCTGATACTTGGATTGTTTCAATTAGCGGTTTTATCTCATTCCAATCCAACTTTGGATCTATAGGTGTTGGGCTAATTGCCTTTACGCCTGCACCTAAAGCGTAATCAATGTATTTAATGCCATCTCCGTGCACATATTCTTCAAATCCTTTAAATACTACGAGCGCACAAGGAATTCCGTAACTCTGACAAGTGATTAGTACGTGCATGGCACTCGTTACAACACTGTCATATTCATTAAGTTTCTTAATGAAGGCGACGATGTCATCGGGATGCGAAAGTTGGACGGACAACTCGTCAAAGTTATTTGGCAGGATTACAGGCGCTTGCAGATGCGTGTAGTGGCGCACAAGAGCGACTCTTCCGTTCGTTGCACCTCGGGTTAGTGGCAAAATTCTAGAGAGCACTACTCCTGGATCGCCAAAGTTTTCGACTTTTGGTCCGCCTGATTGAACAAGCAAATCAGCGGTATGTGGACCTCGCACCGAGATGTAATCCGCCTTTGGATTGAGAGCGTGTTTGAATGAGCTCACTCCAGTGCCAACCACAACAGAGTTACCTTTTATAAATCGACCTACAGATCCGAGACTAACGATATGTTTTTTAGTCGAGCGGCTCGTTAAATTGTGGAAGAAGATTCTGCTGCTCGTGTAATGGCTAAAAATGTAGGGTGTGAGCCAGTCACCATAGTTACCTGGGTATGGATTTTCCCACCATGAGAGATAAATCTTCTTAGTGTCCGGTTTGGATGAATAACTCAAGAAGGTCGAAGCCGCCTTAATAGCAGCACTTTCATTTTTATTCGGCAATGAAGTGCTCTGCAAGAGTGTGATCGATTTATTAAATTTTTCTGCATTCCCAGATTTTCCGGCGGCAAGAATATGTGCAACAAGCTTACTGCTTAAATCATTGTGTTTCTTACTAGTCAAAAATCCTGTTATTCCTGACGCATCTACTAGTGAGCGCGTTTTAGCCGTTAAGTCTTCCGGCAGTTTTTCTTCTACCATCTTGGCGAATTCTAGAATTCGGCGCTTTGGCCCAAGCTTCCTTTTTCTTTTTCCTTTATGTTGCTGAACCTTTTTCTTGAAGTTATCTACTTGTCCGCTAGATCCAAATCTAAAGAACGCTTCATGGCCTTCAAGAGAACCCTTACCTTTATCAACGGCGCAATTTGAAGGGATAATTTGGAAGGTCATAAGTGGCGAAACAGCTCGCCAAGCGGCCTCAAAGAAGAAGTCATCTGTCGCCTTAACTGTTGCTACCGCTTCAAATTCTGCGGCCGCGGCAACCATCTGCCTTGCCGGCGCAGTTGTATTAATCCCCCAGAAGCAGGGTTCCCAAAAACGGCTTCGGTTTTCATAGCCGATACTTGAGGGAGTGCTAAATCCGCGTTGGAATCCAATTACATCTGCGGTTGAGTTGAGAACGAAATCTGGCAGAGAGAAAATTTCGCAGTCAACATCTATCCAGAAAACTTTCTTATCGGGATTAGTGGCACAAACTTCCGCGATAAATCCAACTTTCTTACGGCAAATATCTGCCCAATCATCACCCGGTTGCTTTGCGATCTCACGTAATTCATAAGGAATACCAAGTGATTCGAGATTAGCCTTAAGTCTGGCGGCGTGGCCCTTGTAATATTCATCGCCTGTATAAAAGGAGCAAACGATTGCGTTTGTTACGACTTGGTTCGCCATATCTACCTTCTCGACCTAACTGCCGCTTAAGTGATGCTTCAGCACGATAGATTACCTCTTATGAAGGTAAATATCGTTCCGCAAACGCCTATAGATATTGTGGTTTCTATAACTACGGGACGTAAAGCTGAAATTGTATCCTCTTACAAATTGAGGAATAATTAAGTAATGCTGATAGTGGCCAAAGAGTTGATATATGCCGTCAAGGCTTTATTCACAACAACTAGACATCGATTCATTCTTTTAGGGTTAGTTCTCATTGCCGCCATGATTTCTGTCTCCGAACTCGCAGTTGCAAAGTTATTCACGAAGATAATTGGCTTTGAAAAAACTATGAGTAGCACACAATTAATTATTTTAGTGATTGTGTTTTTCCTATTTTTTGGAATCACCAAAGCGGGGCATTTTCTCCAGCGTGTTTATAAGGTTAGATTCTTTGATAATGCGTTTAAGGCTTCAAACGCTGAAGTTCCCACCGCAAAGGAAAATTGGCGCTGGTCTCTGGCCTTTGAATTAACAAACATTCTTAGCACCATCACCCAGCTCAGTGTCGTGATACTTTTTTTCGCATATTTAAGTTGGCATTTTGCAATTATCAATATCATAGTAGTGCTTGCAATTTTTCAAGTCTACGGAAAGTTATTCAGTAACCAGCTCCACGCACAACGCGGCTTTGTAATCGCAAGAAAGAACAAGGAGCAGATTACCAATGCCGTGCGTATCGGTACACGAATCAAATCCGGAGAAATAGGAATCCTTATTTCTGGCATTGCGCTATTGATTCTTTTGGGAGTTTTGATTTATCTCAGCTATATTGGCGGAATCAGCACCTCGAACACAATCGTGCTTTTCTTCGGCCTAAAAATGCAAAATTCTAATTTCTCCAATATCTCAACTGCCTTGATGAGATTTGCAAGAGCGCGCACAAACAGCGAGTAAGCCTAGAATCTAATGGCAGAAAAACTACTTACGATCGGTTACTCGACTCTTGCCGATCGAGTGAAAAACATAGCGCCATCAAAAGTGGATTTACCGCACGATATCTTTATATCTATTCAAAATCCAAGCAATATTGAATTTGAACTACCCACCAATTTCGAGTTTAACTCAGTAACAACTGGTGAAAAAGGTGTGACAAAGAGCCGGAATGCAGTGTTAGGGAGTACAAAAACCAAGTATCTATTATTTGCTGACGACGACATTGAATTTATCGGAAAAGGGATAGAGTCCGCGGTTTCGTATTTAGAGGCCAATCCGAACTGTGATTTAGTTCTTGCCCAAGTGAGTGATGCTGATGGGAAACTGCGTAAGGCTTATTCAAAGAAGGAAGAGAAATTAACCCGATTTAACTCTGCCAAAGCGGGAACTATCGAGATGATCGTGCGCGTAGATAGCGTAAGAAGTAAAAGAGTTGCCTTCGATGAGAATTTCGGCGCTGGTGCGGAGAATTACCTGGGCGATGAATACATATTTGTTACCGATCTGCTCAAGGCCGGCGGATCAGCTACTTTCTTGCCAATCACGATTGCTATCCACTCTGAAGATAGTTCGGGGAGCCGTTGGGGGACAGAGCCGGATTTGCGAGTGCGCGCTCGCGTGTTTCAGCGAGTCTTCGGTGCGTTAGCCCCACTGATTCGCGCCGGTTTCTACTTAAAGAATTATCGAAAGTTCGGCGGCTTTAAGAACTTTGCTAACTTTGTTATTGGAAAGTTTTAGTATGGCATCTCGTACGAATAGACTTAAATATGACTTCTTATAAAGTAGCGATCGTTGGCGCAGGCCCAGCCGGCTACTTTGCGGCGCAAGCCCTTCAGAATTTACAGACCGAAGAGTTGCAATTTACGATCGATATGATCGAACGCCTTCCCACTCCTTGGGGTTTGGTGCGCAGCGGAGTTGCGCCAGATCACCCAAAAATTAAGACTGTTTCTAAGGTCTTCGAGAAGGTAGCAACTGCTGGAAATTTCCGTTTATTCGGTGGAGTCGAACTCGGTACCGATATCTCAATTGAACAGTTGCAAGATATGTATGACGCTGTAGTGATTGCAACTGGTTCTGCTGTGGGTAAAAAGCTTGGCATTCCAGGCGAAGATCTACCTGGTTCACTGTCTGCTGCTGAATTTGTACCTTGGTATAACGCTCATCCAGATTTCCACGGTGTTGATGTACCACTTAATTGCGAAACCGCCGTTGTAATCGGCGCTGGCAATGTTGCAATGGATGTAGCCCGAATGTTGGCTCTTGAGCCAAGTGAGTTAGATCCAACAGATACCGCAGATCACGCAATTGATGCGCTAAAAGAATCAGCGATTCGTGAAGTGGTAATTAGTGCACGACGTGGACCCGAGCACGCAGCTTTTACCTCTCCCGAACTTCGCGAACTTCCCAAACTAGAACACACAAATGTACTAATTAATAAATCTGATATTAAGGCAGCAATTACTCGCGCTGGCAATGCTATTGAAAAAGATACCAAAAACAATCTTGATGCGATGCTATTGATTTCCGAGAAAGAACGCACCAGCCACGACCGCACAATGAAATTTCAGTTCTTAGCGACACCAGTTGAAATAAAGGGCGCTGGCAAGGTGGAAGAAGTTGTTTTCCAAAAGACCGGAAGCGACGAAAAATTCACAGTTAAATGTGGTCTTGTCATTACAGCTATCGGTTATGAAGCTGCCAGCATCCCTGGCATTCCTTACCAAAGCGGCAAAGTTGTAAACACCGATGGCCGCGTCAAAGAGAATCTTTTTGTTGTTGGCTGGGCCAAGCGCGGTCCATCTGGAGTAATCGGTACCAATAAATCTGATGCATCAGATGTAATGAAACTTTTAGTTGAAGATTTAAAGTCAGCGAAAGATAAAGGCGATGTTAGTGATTTACTCAAAGATAAAAAGTTTGTTTCGCAATCACATTGGGAAGCGATTAACGCTGCAGAGGTCGCCGCTGGTGAGCCGCTTGGTAAACCACGAAAAAAGGCGGTTTTGCGCGAAGAATTACTAGGTTTGGGAGGCCTTTAAAAAGCCTGTACTATTCGCAGACGGGTGTTAACCTTTAATACAAGTAAATAGGCGTGCGTAGCTCAACGGATAGAGCATCTGACTACGGATCAGAAGGTTAGGGGTTCGAATCCCTTCGCGCGCACGAGATGAGCCTTTCGGTGCCTTTCACACCGGAAGGCTTTTCTTTTTATTGCCCTCAAAAAGAGATACCGTTTGGCACATGAGCAAAGTATTTCTATTCGTTGAAGTAAACGTGAAGCCCGGCCAATTTGATGAGTTCGTTTCTAAACTCAAGAGCCATATCGCAGTAATCCGCACCGAAGCCGGTTGCGAATTTATTGATATCTATCGTGATACCCAGAAACCAGATGTAGTAAATGTCTGGGAGATTTGGAGTGATCGCCCATCTTGGGATGCCCACATGGTCAATGCCAATAGCAAAGCCTGGCAGGCCGTTGGACCAAATTATGTATTTGGTGAAACGATCACAGTTCTGGATTCGCTGTAAAAATAGATGGTTAATACACCTGAAACGCATTGGCATAAGCCTCACGAAGGGGAGCACCGTCTCTCCGTATCATTAAGTGTTGTTTTGGTAATTGCGCTCCAATTTTTGCTTCCTAGGGATCTCTCTCTTGGTATTCAGAGATATATATGTGTGCTCGAAGCCCTGCTTCTAATTTCATTGGTGACGCTAACGCCACTTCGAATACGTAGCCATCACGCACCAACTCGAAACTTAAGTATTGTTCTAACTAGTGTAATGACAATTTCTAATACCGCATCAGCTATCAAGTTAATCGATGGTTTAGTCCAAGGTTCAATTAAAGATGCCAACATGTTGTTGTTATCTGGTGGATCTATTTGGATGGCAAACATTGTGATCTTTAGCCTTTGGTTCTGGGAGTTAGATCGTGGTGGCCCTGGTGCTCGTGCTGAGGCGCGCAAACCTGTGCCTGATTTTCTCTTTCCGCAGATGAGTTCTCCGGAGTATCGTGAAAAAGGTTGGCACCCAACGTTCTTTGATTACCTATATATCTCGGTTACAAATGCCAGCGCATTTAGCCCAACTGACACCGCACCGCTTAGCCGTTGGGCCAAGATATTGATGATGGCGCAATCGATGACCTCGTTGATCACAGTGGGTCTAGTTATCGCGCGTGCGGTAAATATATTAAAGTAAATATTTAAAGCGAAGCAATCCCTTTTTCGCAAGCGATACTTGCGGCAATTCCGTCATCGACGGTGGCTAAGTTTGGATTTGCAACGCCATCTGTAATTGAGGCAACCCAAGCACGCAGTTCACCGATATATGCATCAGTGAAGCGCCCAATCCAGTTGTCGTGAAGACGTCCGGCTTTGCGACCAGGAAGTTCAAAACCAAAGCTGATAGTTAAATCACCGAGGTTATTTAGTTCTAGCGAACCATTTTGCATCAGCACTTCAACCCGAACGTCATATCCATAAGTGCTATTTGCACAGTTATCGACAGTCATCAAGACGCCAGATTCAGTGTGGGAAATAATGCTAACCGCATCTTGAATATCTGGAACCGCGTGGCCAGTTTTTTTGGCATATGCCACAGATACCGTGGTGAATTCTTCTTCGAGCAACCAACGGGCGATATCGAATTCGTGCACGGCAGAATTAAAAATCATTCCGGCAGTGGTTGCTCCAGGTGATGAAACATTTCGGGTCACTGCGCGAATCTGGATTACTTCGCCATATTTGCCAGATTGAATCTCTTTCTTCAGTTGAATGTAGCCTGGATCGAAACGGCGCATAAATCCGAGGGCGACAGGAACGCCAGAGGCTTTAACGATTTCAGCGATCTTCTTGGCATCTTCTAATCGTGGAGCAAGTGGCTTTTCGCAGAGCGTTGGCTTGCCTGCTTTAACGCAGAGTTCCAAGTGTTCTGGATGTAGGCCATCGGGGGAGCAGATGATTACTGCATCGACAGTTGGATCGTTAATTAGATCAGCGACTGAAGAGTGCTTATTAATTGTGGCACCTGATTTAGCAGATAACTCATTTGCTAGGGCATCCATGCGCGCTGCATCAAGATCGAAGAATGCGGTAACGATTGCTCCATCAACATCATTAGTTAGATAACGCGCATGTCCTGCGCCCATGATTCCAACACCGACGATTCCTACCCGTAGATCTGACACTGTTTGCTCCTAGTTCGTTTTCTTACTTGGTTTTTAAATTTGCTACAGCGGGGGCAACAACTTTGTGCAAATAATCGACTGATTGTTTCATACCCGTGATTGGACCTTCGCCAATACCTGGCAATTCTCCAGTTATGGCAACATCTTGTTCAATTACATACCAGCCTTGGTATCCAGCGCTTTCTAGCGCCAGAATAGTTTCAAGAATTGGTACATCGCCTTGACCCAGTGGAGTAAATAAACCTTTCTGGACACCTTCCATAATGCTCTGTTGGCGAGCAAGTACAGGTGGAACAGATTTCATATTTACATCTTTCAAGTGCACGTGGCCGACTCGACTGGCATATTTCTTAGCGAACTCAACAGTGTCTTGGCCACCGATGGTCATATGCCCAGTATCCAAACACCACATCACATCTGAGTTTTCGACTACTCGGTCAATATCTCGTTTGGTTTCAACCACAGTCTGTAAATGGGGGTGGACTACTTGAACAAGTCCGTGATCTTTACAAATTTGATCTACTTCGGCAAGAACTTTAAAGAATTGCGTTACTTCATCACTACTTAGCTCTTCTGGGTTAGCCCAATCCCAACTTTGCACTGGAGATGAAACTAAATGCGTTGCGCCGATCTCTTGAAATTTCTTACTAGTCTTTAGCACCGCATCGATTGTGGCTTTTTCCTGTGACTTATCGTGCAAGACAACTGGAGTGAATCCACCGATCATCGACATTTCAAATTCCGCTAATTGATCTTTAAGTTCTGCTGAATCATCTGAGAAAAAACCTGGTGCACCAAGTTCTGTTGCGGGTAAACCAAGACTGGTCATCTCAGATAAAACTCTTTTTGTTGGCAACATCGCTCCCCAACCTGGGACTTCACAGATTCCCCAAGAAATTGGCGCGGATGCGATTCGTTGTAAAAATGTCGCGGTCATTGGCTGATCATAACTTGCGCGGTAAGGTCTGAACATGACTATGGATATAGGCGGATCTTTCCGCCACGAATTAACTGGCAGCTTCTCGCAAGGTTCTGACTCAAATCCAACGGTTGCAATGGTGGAAGCCTCTTACAGGGCCAATAACCTCCACTTTCGCTACGTCAACTGTGAAGTGAACCCCGACCAGCTGGCAGCGGCTGTAGCAGGGGCTAAGGCGATGAATTGGAAGGGTTTTAACTGCTCCATCCCGCACAAAGTCGAAGTGATCAAGTATTTAGATAGCCTGGGGGAATCCGCTTCCTTAATTGGCGCAGTCAATTGCGCGGTAAATCGCGATGGCAAATTTGTTGGTGAAAATACCGACGGAAAAGGTTTTCTTAAATCATTTTTAGAGATAACTCCTGCGACTGGGAAAAATATTGTTCTGCTCGGCGCAGGCGGCGCTGCGCGGGCAATCGCGGTTGAACTCGCTTTAGCGGGTGCGAGTAAGTTCTATGTTGTAAATCGCTCACGCGCTCGCGGGGAAGAGTTGACTGCTTTATTAAACGATAAAACTAAAGCCAGCGCTGAATTTGTAGAGTGGAATAAGACATATGAAATTCCACTCGATGCCGAAGTAGTAATTAATTCGACTTCAATGGGAATGGTTAATACCGAAGGAGAACAAGATATCAACTTCGATTCAATACGCCCCGGAATGTTGGCGGCTGATGTAATCGTTAATCCTCCACAAACATACTTCTTAACCGAAGCTGGTAAGCGCGGAGCAACCACACTGCAAGGTTTAGGTATGGTGGTTAATCAAGCGGTAATCGCAATCGAGTATTGGACCGGAGTTGATGTAGATCCGAAAGATTTACATAACGAACTTACGCGCGTCTTGGGGCTTTCTTAAACTTTCGCAAGATCGGATTCGGCAACAACACGCAGCGCCTGTGCTGCAATAGTCAGCGCCGGATTCATCGCCGCAGATGACGGGAAGAATCCACCATCAATTAGGTAAAGATTGTGATGATCGTGGCTGCGGCAGTAGCCGTCCACGACACTGGTGCGCGGATCCTTGCCGGCCACAGTTGTTCCGCACTGATGCGAGTTCATTGAAATATCGAAGGGCTGTCTAAAGATCCCTTGATAGCCCGCCTTGCGCAATACTTTCTTGGCGCGGCGCAGAAGTTCCATATGCGTCTTCATGCCCACAGATTTGCGGGCGATCTTAATCGCTCCGTTTTTAGCGATAGTTACGCGGTTATCAGGATGCGGTAGATCCTCGCTCATCACCACAAATTCAACGCTGTGATCTGAAATCAAATTAAGCAGTGGAAGCGGAACGTGCTTGGCGAAAGATTTCATCATTATGCCTTGCACTTTTCCGATCAACTGAACAGCACCGAGTGGATAACCCTTGCCACCATCTAAGTACCAGTCCGTGAAAGAGAGTGTTTTCTGAAAGGTGACATCGTTCTTGCGGCGCATGTCTACAGCGGCAATGTGGCTGTTGTTATGCATCATAAAGTTGCGCCCGACTTGATCAGATGAATTGGCAACGCCAGAGCGGAGCAAGAGCGCTGCGGTATTTACTGATCCTGCAGAGATTACATATTTCTTGCCGTAAATTTCTAACTGCTCCCCATTGCGAGTTGCTTCCAGATGGCTTACCGATTTCCCATCATCCGCTAAAACAATTCGATTTACTTGCACCAAGGTCATCAAAGTTACGTGGCCGGTTGCGATCGCAGGATTCAAAGCATTTACTTCAGCATCACTTTTGGCATCTAACTTACAAACAAAACCATCACAAGTTTTACAGCGGATGCACTTTCCACCTGGCCCCAAGTCAATGCCCATTGAATTCGAATGTGGTCGCACACCCGCCTTGGTTAATCGCTTACCGAGTTCTTCAACGTAAGGCTCATGTTTCATTGCAGGATAAGGAAATGGCGTACTGCGCGTGTTGCCATAAATATTCTGGGCATCACCGTGAACGCGATATAACTCTTCTGCGCCGTAGTAATACGGCTCTAAATCATCGTATGTAAAAGGCCAAGCCGGCGATATTCCTTCTTGGTGCTTTATTACTCCGAAATCGAATCGGCTAAAACGGGGAAGGGATGCGCCATAAACTTTGCTATTTCCGCCGACGAAGTAATGAACGCCAGGAACAAACTCTTTCTCTTTCTCATCCACCCACTTTTCATTGGGCTTGTACCGAGTCTTCATAAAGATTTCTGAAGGTGACCAGTTCTCTGGCTCGCGCGGCATGCGTTCGCCGCGTTCCAAAACTAGGGTCTTTACGCCTTTATTTGCCAAGGCATAGGCAGTTGTTGCTCCGCCCATCCCAGAACCAACAATGACCACATCCGATTCAATACGAACCGGAGTGGCCATTGTTTTAAGTCTACTTTTACTTAGAGATTAACGAACTGAACTGAGTGCTTGGTCTTTCTTATCAACTGTCATAGCACCAGTCATAATCGCAACAACATCGTTCATTGAATGGCTCTTTGGAGTGACAACTGCAGCGCGCTTTCCGAGGCGTTGTACCTGGATGCGATCTGCAACTTCAAAGACCTGAGGCATGTTGTGTGAAATCAAGATAACCGGCATACCGCGATCACGAAGTGATTCGATTAGCTTGAGAACCTGACGTGATTCACGAACACCAAGTGCTGCAGTTGGCTCATCAAGGATGATCACCTTCTGGCCGAATGCAGCAGCGCGAGCTACTGCAACTGCCTGACGCTGACCACCAGAGAGTGTTTCAACAGCTTGTGTGATGTTCTGGATTGTTCCGATGCCGAGGGCTGCAATATGTTCTTTAGCAGCCTTGCGCATTCCAGAGCTATCAATCATGCGAAATACGGAACCAAGTGGACCCTTCTTACGCATTTCACGACCGAGAAAGAGATTAGATGCGATATCGAGAGCCGGTGCAACAGCAAGTGTCTGGTACACAGTTTCGATTCCGGCATGGCGCCCATCTTGTGGTCGCTTAAATGAAACTTCTTGCCCATCAAGAATGATCTGCCCCTCATCAGGTACTTCAGCACCAGATAAACATTTGATCATGGTTGATTTACCAGCTCCGTTATCACCGACTACTGCGAGAACTTCACCTGGGAACAGTTCTAAGTCGGAGCCATCTAGCGCAACAACGCGACCATATGACTTAGCAAGCCCAACTGCTTGAAGAATTGGTTTCTTACTCATTTGCGTGCCTTTCTGATCCACTGGTCAACTGAAACAGCGAAGATAATAAGAAGTCCGATAGCTAAGAGCTGGTAGTACAAGTCAACGCCAGCAAGTGTTAGACCATTACGGAAAACACCCACGATGATCGCGCCAATTAGCGAGCCGAAGATTGTTCCTCGACCACCGAATAGTGAGGTTCCACCAATGACCACCGCAGTGATCGCATCAAGGTTTAGATCGCCACCAGTATTTGGGCTAGCAACGGTAACGCGGCCAATAACGATCCAGGCTGCGAGTGCGAAGGTAAGACCGGCAACAACATAAACGCTCATTAGTACGCGGTTAACTGAAATACCTGCCAAGCGCGCTGCATCAATGTCATCGCCAACTGCGTATACGTGGCGTCCCCAAGATGTGTAGCGCAAGACGAAGGCCAAGACCATATACATCGCGAACATAAAGAGAACACCCGTGGTGACTCGGAATGGTCCGAGATTTACATAATGACCAAGTGTTAATAGGAATGGATCCATCTCAATTGAAGGAACTGTTCCCTTAGTAAGAGTAAGAGTCAGTGCAAGGAATACGTTGAATGTACCCAAGGTAACGATAAACGGCGGCAACTTAACTTTTGTAACCAAGAAACCGTTGATTGCGCCTCCGAGCATGCCGACGAGCAAACCGATTGGGAATGCCAACCAGATCGACCAGCCAGCCGGTACTCCTTCGCCAGGCGTTCCTTGAACTAACTTAGCCATCGTCATTGATGAAAAGACTGCGATCGCACCACAAGAAAGGTCGATACCGGCAGTCAAAATAATTAGCGTCTGTCCGGCGGCTACTGCACCGACGATCGCTACTTGCTGAAGGATTAGTGAGATGTTAGATGGTGTTAAAAAGTTTTCATTGAAGAAGCTAAAAATTATCGATGCTACAACTAGCACCATTGTTGAGCTCAGCCACGGATACTTATGGAGCAGAGCTTGCATTCTTTGGCTAATCGAGGCGCGATCTTGAAACTCTGACGCTGCGTCGTAGACGGCCGTATCTTGGCTCACTTGAGATCCTTTCAAAGTCGAAATTTAAATTGCAATTAAATTGTTTTTCCTTGGTAACTAAACCTTACTGCCTAAAACCTTATAACATATTGCCGTTTTAGTTAAAGAGGGCGACTGCCGAAGCAGCCGCCCTCTTTAAACACTCTTCTTTAGTTATTCACTAAAGAGCTGGGATTAACCCCAAGCGTTTGCTAGACCGTATTCAGTTGTCTCTGATGGAACGCCATCTTGTGGGTCATCAGTAATCAACTTAACGCCGGTGTTGAAGAAGTCCAAGCCTTCTGACTTAGATGGCTTTGTACCGTTCTTCACGATGTCGTAGATAGCTTGAACACCAAGGTCAGCCATCAACAATGGGTACTGCTGTGAAGTTGCGTTGATGCAACCTGACTTAACAGCACCGATACCAGCGCCGCCACCGTCAACAGAGACCATTACATCGAGCTTGATACCAGCAGCAGCTGCTGCAGCACATGCACCGATTGCTGTTGGCTCGTTGATTGTGTAAACAACGTTGATCTTCTTGTTCTTAGCAAGAAGTTGTTCTAGACCTGTACGGCCGCCTTCTTCGTTAGCGCCTGTCGCTACGTTTCCAACGATCTCGTAATCTCCGCCTGAGTACTTACCCTTCTTGTCTTCGTCACCCATCTTGTTTGGATCCTTAACGTCAATTCCCATACCTGCAAGGAATCCGTTATCGCGCATGTAGTCAACAGACACAATGCGGTCATCGAAGATGTCGAGAAGTGCAATTGTTGCCTTCTTGCCAGCAAGCTTTGCAGCTGTCCACTGACCGATTAGAAGACCAGCTTCGCGGTTATCTGTTGCGAAAGTGATGTCTACGATGTCAGCAGGATCTGGTGCTGTGTCGAGAGCAATTACGTATAGACCAGCTTCGCGGGCCTTAGTGATTGCTGCGTTGACTTCTGTTGACACTGGAACGATCAAGATACCAGCGTGCTTTGCAGAAATTGCGTTTTCAATCGCTGCGATCTGACCTGCGTAGTCTGATTCATCTACTCCAGATGTAACAGTTAGTTCTACGCCAAGTGACTCTGCCTTAGCAGTAGCACCCTTGATCATTGCAACGAAGAATGGGTTTGACTGATCTTTAGTAATTAGCGAAACTGCAACTTTGTCGCTGCCGCTATCGCTGTTTGAACATGCTGAGAGCACAAGCATTGACGCTGCGGCTACAGCAACAATTGCTGCAGTGCGGCGTGAGAAAAGCTTTGCCATATATATTTCCTCCTATAGGTGGGTCAATCGCAACCGATAGTACATAGGATCTACGCCTATTTAAAGGGTTTTAAGGCGAATTTGAGATCGTTACAGAACTGTTACCCGCGCACGCGTGATTTAGGTACCGCCCCTAACCCCGAATCAGGGCTATTTCGAAGGGGGTCAGGGTGAGGGGAAAATCAGCTGAAATTGGGGTCGCCTCAGCAAATGACCACCAATCCATAATCTGGCTGGCTTTATCGCAATCTTCGCCTCGCAGACTTTGCATCGACTTGTATCCGACTAAGACCTTTGCCGTGATTTCAAGGCTCCAGGGGCGAAGGGATGCGACAAGAATTGTTTTCGTTTCTCGATTTTCAAAAGCAACCCAAGAATTATCAGAAGATGTTGCAATTGTAATTTGATGTGCACGGTGTGCACCGAGCGCGGTAATGGCGTGAAAAGTTGGGGAGAATTTTACGGAATCGGATTGCGAATAAATAATTCCAAACTCGCCAAATAAATCGTGCCAACTTCCGGAGAATGCGCCTGCGCTTGCAAGTGAATGAATTGATCCAAGGGTCCACGCCGCACCTTCAATAGTGCGAATATGCAGAGCCATTTCTGGTTCCGCATAAACAAGTCGCTGATCTCTGGAATGTCCAGAATGAGGATTGCCGCGCATTGAAAAAGTGATGGGGGAAATGAAAACTTGTGGCGCAATGTATTTTTGTGCGAAGTTAATGGACTCTTGCTGTGTAAATAGAGTTTTAAAAATGGTTTCGGTATCAAAAGAGTGCACAGTTGGTGCCATTGAATAAGAAACTGAATTTCCAAAGTTGTATTGATCGTTCTGTAGATCAACTAAGAACGCATCCGATCCAGGAATATATGAATTAAGAGAGCTATTTTTTGGTAGATCTGCCGCGTCTACAACTTGGCGACCTTCTATTTGAACAAGTAGGCGCGAGCCAGCCGGAACTCTTTCACTAAGTCGCAGCACCTCCTCCTTTAAATAATCACCTTTACTAGAAGAGAGCAGCGCGGCCTCCAAAATAAGACCACTTGCGGCAGTGGTCGCAATTTTTTGAGAAGTCAACGTTTCTTCATTTATTCGAAGATGATCAATTTCTAGCAGAATAAAAGCCTTTTCCAAATCATCAGGAGTTAAGAGAGAATCGTGATTAAACTGCAGACCAATGCTTGGAAGAGCCTCAATCTCCTTCACCAAGATTTTCGTTGCATCAGTAGTGACGGATTCAGGAACGCCAACTTCAAAGTTAACGCTCTGCTTCCAGATGCTTCCAGCGCTAGTCAAGAATGGAAAGGGCTCACTTAGAGACCCGCTATAAATTTTGTAAGTGTTATCTGTCCAATTGCGCTGATCTTCAGCTTCCATAACTTTGCCGGTAGAAACCACCTTTAAACTCCGCTTATCTGGTGCGAGGAAGTGCATTTCATCTGAGGCAGGAAAGAGGCCTTGTATAACCCCGTCGACAACTCGCTGCGGAGAAATATCTTGCGCAAGTGAGTAAGTATTTCCTGATGAGACCACGCTAGATCTCATCCAATCTGCGGTATTAAGACAGAAACACACACCCCAGCGACTAACTTGATATTCAGTTAAGCCTTTCAATTCATACCCAACTGAAAAAGTATTGCTTGAAGAAAGCGTAATTTTTGCTTGTGCGGATAGTGCACCTGCAAATACTTCATTGACTGTAATTACACAATCATTACCAATAATTTGCACATCTGCTGAATACTCGTCGGCTTTTAAAGTTGACCAATCCAAAGGGCGTATTGCGGTGTAAAGCAGATCAATTAATTGCACACCTTCGAATCTGATATTTCGAATAGCCTCTCGAGCTAAATCTAAAGTGAAGCCGCCGTGAGTTACCCGCGTTGTGTCGGGCCAGTGATTAATACTCATCGCGCAGTCATTCCGCCATCAACTGCATACGATGCACCTGTTGCAAATGAAGAGTCGGCAGAAACCAACCAGTTAACAATTCCTACTAAATCACGTGGGTCGCCCATCCGCCCAAGTGGTGTTCGCCGAATTAAATCTGGCCCTTTTTCGGGATCATCCCAAATCTTTTTAATTAGCGGTGTAGACATCGTGCCGGGTACAACGACATTTGATCGCACGCCAACTTCTTTGTAATCCACCGCGATGATGCGAGATAAGCCCATCATTCCCGCCTTTGATGCGCCATAAGCGGTGTAGCCAGCGCCTTCCATAGTCATTCCAGTTGGAGAACCGATTAGTACAACTGAGCCACGATCAGAATCGATTAAGAGTGGCATCGCATATTTAACAGCGAGAAAAGCGCCAGTCATATTTACATCAATAGTGCGTTGCCAAGTTTCTAAAGTTACATCGGCGATCTTGGAATCACTTCCAACCAACTGCACGCCTGCCGAAACGATTATTGCATCGAGCTTTTCAATCTGTTCAAAAGCTTTTTGGACAGATTTTTCATCGACTAAATCGACGGAGATGAAATTAGCCGCTTGATCGCCCGGTTTTACAGAATCTAAATTGAATACTTTTGCGCCATCCTCAAGTAAGCCAGTGGCTAAAGCAGATCCAATCCCACCAGAACCACCTGTGATGGCGACGTTATATCCGGATAGCTTCATACTTTTAATCCTATCGACTTACGTAAAAATGCCACGCTTTCATTTGCCCAACTTTCTTCCAATTCAACTGTCGCTGAGTAACTACTTTGGCGGGGAGTCCATAATTCAATTACTGAAGTAATTTCACGAGAAGTACCTCCAACGGCGGCGATTACTGCAGCAACATCTAATCGTCCCTTACCTAGCGCCGTTCCTTGAACGGTAAACCCCATTTGGCCGTTGGTGCGAACGATTTCAAAATCTTTCATATGAACATTTATTGCGCGAGGCGATAGCGCTGGCACAACTGTATTTGGAGCTTCCACTGCACCTAGCGAATTTACAGTGTCTAAACAGATACCTACCCAATCAGAACCAAGGCGATCAATGATCTCGTTAAATTCTGCACAAGTTAGGCGATCGTGATTTTCAATTGCTAATTTAACGTTTACAGATTTAAACTTCGAAGCAAATGGTTGTAGTAATTCACAGATTTCTGCAATATCGGGTTCGTGTCCTTTGCTATCAATTACTACGCGCAATATCGGTGATCCAAGAATTTGAGCGATTGCCAAGAAGCGCTCAATATTTTCTGGTCTGATACCGCGCGTGCCAACTTCTAAAGCAATCCCAAAGCCGTCGGCAGTGGTTCTTAACTTCATAAGTTCTGCATCGCTTAAGTGCCCAATCGGCAAGTTATCTGCGATTTGCAAAACATCAGCACCCAGCTCGTGCGCTTTTTCTAGTAACTTAAAGGCATCCATCGCCACCGGGTGATCGGCTTCGATGCCGCCAATCGCCCAAGGAAAGGTAAAGCTAGAAACGCCAAGTTTCATCTTTAAAGTTACTTATCCCCACCGGTGATTTGCTTAACGCTGGCAAGAACATTTTCAGGTTCGAAGATTGCTGCCCAATCATCACGAAAGAGCGAACCTTGCGCGTGCTTTAACGCCATCAGTGCTCCATCAGATAACTTCCAATTTAACTCTTCAAACAAGAGCGCGATACTTATCTGTAAGTGGCCCATGCAGAAATCTTTCGCTGCAGCTTCTGGAACTCCGAGGTCAATAACTTTTTGCAGACCTTGTGTGATTACTTCAACGCAACCATTAATTAAGGTTTCACTAAGCGCAGGCTCGAGCAAAGCCATTTGCTGCACAGTTATACGGTGGCTAGCGCTAATCGGAGCGAACATTTCGGTGGCAATTGTTTCGACTAAGTCCGCTTCTTCTTCAGTACCCCACGCAATTGCAAATACCAGCGCTTGAGTAGCGAGGCCTCCACCCCAATAATCTCGGCGCGCAGCTGCATCTGTCTCACCGAGCAAACTAAATACTGGCGGGTGTGTTGGGTGACAGACAAAACAACTAATGTCTTCACGCATTTTTACTCGGCTGGCGGCAATTGCGGCTGGATCTAAAAATAGAATTTTGGTTCCAGGATCTAACTTTGGAACCACTTCATCTGAAATCTGTCGTACTAACGCATCTGGAGTTGTGAAAATTACGACGTCGGTACCTTTAAGCGCATCATCTAAATCCATAACTTGTAACCCGGCCTCGCGAATGCGCGCTTGTCCGGCTTCAGACTTTTCGACAAAGCGAAGCTGGTACTTCTTTGTTTCAAGAAGAGGTTTGGTAATTCGATTACCCATCTTGCCGCCAGCACCAAGGATCGTTACAACAGTCATCAGAACTCCAATTTTCTAAATGTTTTAAGTTTTTAAACTCTAGCAGCAGGAATAAGCACTGCGGTAGGCTCTTCGGGTGCCAGATTCATTTGCAGAAAACATTGCTAATAAATATGTAATTGGCGTTGATTACGGAACCCTCTCTGGCCGCGCGCTACTGGTGCGAATCTCAGATGGCGCAGAAATTGCTACTTCGGTCTATGAATATCCGCATGCAGTGATAGAAGAATTTCTTCCTACTTCAGGTGCCAAACTTCCCCCTGATTGGGCTTTGCAAGTGCCGGCAGACTATGTCGATGTTTTGAAAAATACTGTGCCAGCCGTCTTAAAAGAGTCTGGGATATCCCCTGATGATGTCATTGGGATTACAACAGATTTCACTGCCTGCACTGCTCTGCCTGTTAAATCAGATGGCACACCTTTATGTGAAATTTCTGAATTCTCTAAAAACCCGCACGCTTTTGTGAAATTATGGAAACACCATTCCGCACAACCACATGCTGACCGGATCAACGAAGCAGCTCACGCGCGGAAAGAGCCTTGGATTTCGCGTTATGGCGGGAAGATCTCATCTGAATGGGAGTTTGCTAAAGCTTTGCAAGTTCTGGAAGAAGCCCCAGAAGTTTATGAGGCTATGGATAAATGGGTTGAAGCAGCCGATTGGATTATCTGGCAACTCTGCGGAAAGTATGTGCGCAATATTTGCACTGCGGGATATAAAGGAATTTATCAAGATAGTAAATATCCAAGTAAAGAATATTTAGCAGCGCTAAATCCAAAGTTTGAAAATTTCATATCCGAAAAACTTGAACACGAGATTGGCCAACTTGGTGCAATTGCGGGAACGCTAACGGCTGAAGCTGCCAAATGGACCGGACTCAAAAAAGGAATTGCAGTTGCAGTTGGCAATGTCGATGCTCATGTCACCGCAGCCGCAGCGAACGCAGTTAATCCCGGACAGATGGTTGCGATAATGGGTACATCAACTTGTCATGTGATGGTCTCTGAAAAATTCGCAGAAGTGCCAGGAATGTGTGGAGTAGTCGACGGCGGAATTATTGCTGGCTCACTTGGTTATGAAGCAGGACAATCCGGAGTCGGAGATATTTTCGGTTGGTTTGCAAATAACTATGCACCGGCCGAATACACAAATGCCGCAGCAGCCAAAGGTCTAGATATACATACTTATTTATCAGAATTAGCTAGTGCACAACCAGTTGGCGCACACGGCTTGGTTGCCCTTGATTGGCAGAGTGGCAATCGCTCAACTCTGGTGGATCATCAACTCTCTGGCTTAATTATGGGTCTGACGCTTTCAACAAAACCAGAAGAGATATATCGCGCGATCGTTGAATCAACTGCTTATGGTGCGCGCAAGATTGTGCAAACCTTTAATGAATCCGGTGTTCCAGTGAAAGAGTTCATTGCAGCCGGCGGATTAATAAAAAATAGTTTTGTAATGCAGATTTATGCAGATGTGTTGAATATGCCGATAACGATTATTAAATCTGCACAAGGTCCAGCGCTGGGTTCAGCAATTCACGCCGCAGTTGCTGCGGGTGCCTATAAGAATGTACAAACCGCTGCCGCTGCAATGGGTGGCGTTGCGCAAGAGCGCTACCAACCAAATCCAGCGAACGCCCAGGTTTACAACGAACTTTATGAGCTCTACAACCAACTTTACGAAAGTTTCGGCCACAATGGTGCAATGCATTCACTGCGTGCGATACGAGATCGCGCCCTGACTGGATCGGTGAAATAAATGGCGAGTAAAGAGGATTTACAAAATAAAGTTTGTAAATTGAACATCGATCTACAGCGATACGGTCTTGTTGCCTGGACTGCCGGTAACGTTTCTGAACGCATGGCTGATGGAAAAAGTTTTATGATCAAACCGAGCGGCGTAAGTTACGAAGACTTGAAACCTTCCCAAATGATTATTTGTGATTTGGATGGAAAGGTTATTGAAGGTGACCTCTCTCCATCCAGCGATACCTTTACACACGCATATATCTACCGAGAAATGCCAGAAGTTGGCGGCGTCGTTCACACCCATTCAAATTACGCAGCAGCCTGGAGCGCAATTCACAGCGCTATTCCTTGCGCACTAACAGCAATGGCAGATGAATTTGGTGGCGAAATTCCTTTAGGTCCATTTGCACTTATTGGCAACGATGCAATCGGCAAAGGAGTTGTTGAAACACTTTCGGGACACCGATCATCTGCGGTAATTATGAAGAACCACGGCGTTTTTGCTATTGGTAAAGATGCCACCGCAGCAGTCAAATCCGCTGTGATGTGCGAAGACGTTGCCAAGACAACTTGGATTGCAAAGACACTCGGACCCTTGCAATTAATAGATCAGGAAAGCGTTGATAAGTTGTATGACAGATATCAAAATATCTATGGTCAACGCGGCAAATAAGCCCATTTATCTCTGAATTTCTATTGCAGTAGTGATTGTGGGAAGATTGGCCAATGGCAAACGATGAGCGCTTAACCCTCTCTGTTGATTGTGGCGGACTCTTTCTAAAGAGTTGCGTCCTCGATGAGTCAGGAACAATGCATTCAAAGCCGGGTCGCATCGAAACTCCTTATCCACTTTCACCACAGCGATTTATAGATACGATGAAAGAAATCTCTGATTCACTTCCGCCGACTTATCGCGCGACTATTGGAATGCCCGGAATGATTCGCCACGGTGTAGTTATTTCAACCCCGCATTACATGACTAAGAGTGGACCACGCACGCGCATTGATCCAGAACTCCAAGAGCAGTGGAGTGGTTTTGATATGCAGAGCGTTCTCACAAAAAAATTAGAGAAGCCGACTCGCGTATTAAATGACGCTGAAGTTCATGGTGCAGGAATCATTTCTGGATCCGGGTATGAAGTAGTAATTACCCTGGGAACCGGACTTGGTTTTGCAATTTTTTATGGTGGATCACTCTCACCACATATTGAGTTTTCACACGCGCCGGTTCGTCGCGCCACAACTTACGACACTTGGATTGGCGAACACGAACGTCGTCGTTTGGGTAATGCGTTCTGGTCGCGCCGAATTCGCGCAATGGTTGATGAACTTCGCCCAGTGTTTATGTGGGACCGCCTTTATATTGGCGGCGGAAACGCGCGTTGTATTCGTCAGGCAGATTTAGATCGAATGGGCGATGAAATTGTTATCGTTCCAAATGCAGCTGGAGTTGCTGGCGGAGTGCGCGCCTGGACTTTAGAACAATATAAGTAATTAATTAACCCTTAACTTAAATTTACCTGCAGCAATACCTGCAAACTCCGCTGCTCCCGTCGCACCTGCTTCGGTCGCATCTGAAACCCGGTACTTTCCAAATTGTTTTTCTTTTGCAAAGGCAATAATTGGATTCTTTATCCATCCCCCTGCAATGACTACGTTCTGCGCTTTTCCAGTGAATTTTTCAATCAGTGAAATCATTTCGGCCGAATCTTCAACTAGGTGTTCAACGGTTGCGCGAAAGAGAGCAGCGGGTGACACGGCATCATCTAAATTTGTGATTGAAAGACCGTGGTAATCATTTACTACGCGCATCGCACTTGCGGCCGGATCAATTGATAGCGCTGCTGTTCCGAGTTCAACTTTCCCATCAAGTGAAGTTACGCCAAGTAAAGAGCAGGCACGTTCTAAAGTCAGTCCCGTTGGTAACGCTCCGAGTAAGGTGTAGTGATCGGCAATAACTGAGCAACTAAGCCCAACATTTGCCGCAGCTAATTCTGCAATTGCTTCTCGCTTAAGTGGGGCTTTAAAGGTGCGCAATAGCGCTTCAGCGGTTCCCATTGAATCAAAGAGTGAGCCCTCATTGATCGCACCACTGTGATAAGCAGCGGTGAAATGGTCATGTCCGGCAATCGTTATTACCGCACCACGTAAATTCTCTGGCGCTTGGTTATTTACAATTCCAATTGGCTCTCCTGCAACGACCAACCTTCCTAAGAAATCTTTTCCGCCGCCAACCAGAGCAATTGCTTCTTCCCAAGGTTTGCGCGCTTCCACATCAAAGAAACCAGTTCGGCTGACTAAAGAGAGTTCATTAACTGGTTCGGCACCGAGGCAGTAAGCCACCCATTCAGGTGCTGAAAGAAAGCGTTTCGCTCTCTTTGATTCAGGATAATTTTGATTAAACCAGAGCGCCTTTGAAATCGTAACAATTTCGTTTAGCAGCGCTCCTGCGCGAGCACGAAATTCAAAGTCACCTAGCTCTTTAATTATTGGTTCCGTTATTCCACGGGGATCGTGCCAGGCTAAGCCAGGAGAAAGTGGAGTACCTGCTTCGTCCATCAAAACGCCAGTTTCACTAAATCCAGTAAAACCAATAGCAATCACTTTTCCGCCAGCTAATTCCGCTGCTTTAGATGCAACTGATATCACTGTGTTGGCCAGCAGCAACATATCTATCTCGCTGCAATTCTTTATGTGTTTCCAAGGCGTTGGCTCTGCGTACTCAGATAAAACTTTTAGATCAAGATCCGTTGCAACCGCTTTAAGGCGAGATGTACCAATGTCAACGCCAATTAGAATCTCTTGCATAATTTATTCAGCGACTCGCGCCAACTCCGCAAGTGGTGGTCGGCAGATAATCGCATTTGCTCCAGTCAGGGAATATGCACCAGCTGCGAATGGAATAACAACAGCATCACCTTTAGTAATCGCCATAGTTGGCGCATTTGCGAAAGTGATTTCTCCGCTTCCGTCTAAGACCAAAATAATGGCAAAACCTGCAGGTAGATCACCGCTTCCTGGCGCTAAATGGGCGCGGAAATAACCATCTGATTTCAGAGGAAGAACTGTTCGCATGTTTCCACCAGAAAAAGCGGTGTGAGTTATTAGCGAGTCAAATTCTGCATCCGTTAGCGGGTCAAGCTTTAAAGCATCAGTAACAGTTTCAAAACCGAGACCGAGGTGACCGTCTTTAATTCCATCGACGGCAAAACCTTCCCACTCTAAAAGCGCTGATAGATCTGTTGGCTCTTGCAATTCGAGTACAAAAATTCCGGCATCAATTGCATGTGCAACACCGGCCGGAACGAGTACAGCATCGCCAACCTTGACCTCAGTGCGGCGCAAAGATGCAAGTAGTGCTGCAGAATCTTGGGCACGGACTAATTTGAGAAGATCCTCTTTATTCTGCTTAGCAGCAAACCCCAAACCGACTCCAGAGCCAGCGGGTGCTTCTAAAATAATCCAGGCTTCAGTTTTTCCGTGATCCAAACCTAAATGTGTTTTCGCAAACGCTTTATTTGGATGATAATGAACAGGAAGTCGTTGATCAGGATCAAGTAACTTAACTAATATCTCAGTAGATAAACCGAAATTCTTTACGTGGTCTGCGCCAAGCCAGCCATCTGGATCAGCCTTAATCGCTTCGCGTAAAAGAGTTCCGTCAGCCAAATGTGAAAGACCTTGTTCGGCTTCGCCAAAGCGAGTGGTAATCGAACCAATCCACTCTTCGGGGCGCATCGGACCGCCCGGACCATGTCGCAGCGCACCAATGCGATTTCCGCCGCGATAAAAGTGATCAAATTGATTAGATGGAAGTTTGGCGGGGGTAGTTGAACTCTGTGACATGGTTCTAGACTACTTGTAGGGTTAACAAATTGACCAGTGAAAATGGAGTTACTTAAATGTCTGACGTATCAATTCGCCTAAAGCGCTTATTCAATAACGGTCGCTGCTTCGATATTGCAGTAGATCACGGCTTCTTTGGCGAGGGAACATTCCTTGCAGGAATTGAAGATATGCAGGCGGCAGTTAACACGCTAATCACAGCAGCCCCAGATGCGATTCAGTTAACCGTCGGGCAAGCTAAGTTGTTGCAGAACAATCCAAATCCAAATAAACCGGCACTCGTAATGCGCACTGATGTCGCAAATGTTTATGGAAAAGTAATTCCGGATCACCTATTTAGTATTTTGCTCGAAGAGCCAGTCCTGCAGGCGGTCCGTCTTGATGCAGCGATCGTTGTCGTAAACCTGCTCGATCTGCCTGGTCGCCCTGAACTTCGCGATGCTTGCATACGCAACATCATGACCCTTAAGGCACAGTGTGAACATTACGGGATGCCGCTAATGGTTGAACCACTTGTTATGAAGGATGCATCAACCGGTGGCTACACCTCAGATGGTGAACTTGAAAAAGTAGTGCCATTGGTTCGCCAAGCAATTGAACTTGGTGCAGATGTAATCAAGGCAGATCCGACTGATATCGCAGCTGATTATCATCACGTGATTCAGACTGCTGGTTCAGTTCCAGTTTTGGTTCGTGGTGGCGGCCGTGTTTCGGACGAAGAATTGTTAAACCGAACCGCAGAAGTATTGAAACAAGGTGCAGCCGGAATTGTTTATGGTCGAAACATCATTGCTCATCCAAAGCCAGCAAAGATGACGCAAGCGCTTATGGCAATGTTGCATAAAGGAACTTCTGCTGCCGATGCGCTAAAGATTGTTAACGCTTGAAATGTCAAAGCAAAAAGTTGTAAAAGTCGGCATCATCGGCGGCGGCCTGATGGGCCGCGAGTTACTGGCACTGGTTGGGCGTTGGGATGCACTTTTAGACCATCCGATTCGTCCAGTTATCACCGCAATTGCCGATACATCAGATTCGGTTAGAGAATTCTTCACTAACGCCGGTGTACCTGAGTCATATAGCGATTACAAAGAATTATTGGCTAGTTCAAACGTTGATGTTGTTTATATAGCGGTGCCACACAATCTTCACGAAGAGATTTATATCGCAACTATTAATTCCGGTAAAGATTTCTTAGGCGAAAAGCCTTTTGGAATAGATCTAAATGCCGCCGAAAAGATTGCCGCCGCTCTTGTGGGTAAATCGAATTTTGTGCGAGTTTCTAGCGAACTTCCTTTCTATCCTGGAGCACAAGCTGCGGTCCGAGAAGTTCAATCGGGAAATCTTGGAGAAATTGTCGAAGTCCGATCTGGTCTCTTGCACTCATCAGATATAGATCGCAAAAAGAAAATCAACTGGAAACGTCAACGTAAGTTCTGTGGTGATATCGGCGTCCTTGGTGATCTCGGAATGCATGCGGCTCACATTCCATTGCGCTTGGGATATAAGCCCACAAAAGTATTTGCAATTTTAGATGACATAGTCACACACCGTGAAAGCGCGAGCGGGGAACAAGTTGCCTGCGATACTTTCGATAACGCCATTCTTGCGATGCGCGCTAATAATCCTGGAAATGATCGTGAATTTCCGATGTTCTGGGAGATGAAGCGAATTGCACCGGGAGAGAGCAATACATTTTTCTTTAGTGCTTTAGGAATGGATGGCGGTGTTCGCTTTAGCACCAAGAACCCTGCGGTTTACCATACATTCGCTTTGAGAAATGGCGAGCAAATTTGGTCTGAAATACAGCCGGGCCACGTTACAAATTGGCCAGTCATTACCGGACATATCTTTGAATTTGGTTTCCCAGATGCACTTCTGCAAATGTGGGCGGCGTACTTCGCCGAAAGAGAAGGCAAACTGGGCGATCGGTTTGCTTGCGCATCTGTTGAGGAAGTCATTAATTCGCATAAAGCATTTGCTGCCGCTATGAAATCTCACGAGACTCATTCAGAGATCGCGCTCTAATTATGAAAAGTTTTGCAGATACAAAGATTGCCGTTATCGGTAGCACAATGATGGATTTAACTGTGTATGCCGATATTTTGCCGGCTGCGGGAGAAACCAGATTTGGTGAGAGTTTTACAACGGGATTTGGTGGAAAAGGCGCCAATCAAGCGGTTATGGCTGCTCGAACTGGTGCGACTGTAACAATGATTACCGGCATTGGAAACGATGGTTTCGGCGATGAAAGTTTGCAAAATTTTAAGAATAGTCAGATGGATACGTCCTCAGTCTTGCGCCTAGATACACATACGGGTGTTGCGCATATCTGGGTCGATGGTCAAGGACAGAATCGAATTTCAATTGTCCCTGGAGCAAATTTTAAATTAACACCGCAGGATGCAATTGATGAAGTGAGCAAATTAAAGAACGTCAGCGTTTTAATCGCGCAATGCGAAATCCCACAGGAAGTTACTCTCGCCGCTTTCCGCACTGCACAAGAGCTAGGTATAACGACAATTTTAAATCCCGCGCCATACCAACCGCTTACCGATGATTTATTGGAATTAACTGATTGGTTGATTCCCAACGAAATTGAATTTGCGGAATTAGATAAAGCTCACCGCGCACCAGATACAGATGAGATCATCGCCTCACTACGCGATAAAGGTCGCACGATCGTGACCTTAGGAAGTGAAGGCGCTGCTTTAGTTACTTCTGACGGAAAAGTTAAAAGATTTAGCGCTAAAAAAGTAAGCGCAACCGACACAACTGGTGCCGGAGATTGCTTCATTGGCGCATTTGCTGCAGCGATCGCGGCAGGTGCGAATGAAGAAAGCGCAGTTCAATTTGGGATTGATTGTGCCACTAAGAGCGTTACGCGTAAAGGCGCGCAATCTTCTTATCCAAAAATTGAAGAGATTGATTTCAGCCTGATCGTAAAATAACGCTGCTGTACGGAACAGCATCGCCGGTATGAATAATCCCAAGAGTCTGTCCCACTTTTACTTTGAAATCCTCATGCGGAATTACCGTGGTGTTTAGCCCGCCGTGATGCTTCTTGTACTCAGCAACTGTTTTGGCATCAACTTTTGCTTCAAATTCGGCGGCTAGATACATTCCAGTTAAATCAAGGTGCGGCAAAATAGCATCGAGCACTTGGCCAACTGTTGGAGTTCCCATCACAAGTGCCAAATCAATAGTTTCTACATTGGGATAAGTTGGAAAAGGCCCATCGACAATTGCGATCGTATTCACGTGGCGAAACCTCGCCAATAGGGATGCAAGGTCACCGTTTATAATTCCATTTTTAATCATGAATTTATAATCCCCTAGTAATCGCCTTCGCACAAGCGCTAAACTTGAAAAATGCCCGAACAGTTAGCTAGCCAAGAGGCTGCACTTGCCCGAATTCAGAACCACCTTGAGAATTCCTCTGAGCGCGTCTTGATTGGAATTATCGGTAAGCCCGGTGCGGGCAAGTCCACGCTATCTAAATTCTTAATGGCAAAACTTCCGAAAGAGTTCGTAACGGTAGTTCCAATGGATGGCTACCATCTGAGTAATAAAGTTTTGAAGGATTTAAAGCGTGCTGATCGCAAAGGTGCGCCCGACACTTTTGATGTCGCAGGATTCATTTCACTCGTCAAACGCATTCGAACGGAACAGACCCAGAATATTTACTATCCAATATTTGATCGTGCAATCGAAGAATCTATAGCTGCCCAGGGAGTCGTTACTTCTGCCACGAAAGTAGTAATTATTGAAGGCAATTATTTATTGCACGATGATGGCGGCTGGGAAGTTTGCAATGATTTACTTGATGAAAGTTGGATGGTTGACGTAGATGATGACAAACGAATTTCTAGGCTGATTTCGCGCCATATTGCTTACGGAAAAGATCCGGAGGCGGCAAAAGCGTGGGCTAAGGGAACCGATGAAGTAAATGCAAAGTTAATCGAACGCGGACGTAACCGCGCCGATTTCGTTGTTGCTATTGATTAACTACGCAGCGCTGCAGCAAGTGAACGGAAGTCTTCGACAAGAATGTCGATTTCTCTCTGTCCGTGAGCCAAACTGATTAACCACTGCTCATCTAAGCCGGGAGGCGTAATAATGCCGCGGTTTAGTGACCAGAGCCAAGAGAGTTCAGCTACTGCAAAATCAGTTGCTTTGTAATCACGATAGTTGCGAACCGGTTGAGTTGACCAAGTAATACAGCCCTTAACGCCAAATCCAACAGTGTGCGCTGGAAGTTGGTATTCATCAATGATTGCAGAGATTCGCTCTAGCGCTTGTTGGTTTAGCGCTTCTGCAGCAGCTAAAGTTTCTGCGGTACAGATTTTATCTACTGCACGAATACCGGCCATTGCTAGTGGATTTCCGTTAAATGTACCGAAGTGGGCCATTTTTCCGTTACTTACATAATCCATGTACTTCTGCTTGCCACCGAATGCAGCAAGTGTAAGTCCACCACCGATTGATTTAGCAAGAGTGATTAAATCTGGTTGCACGCCAAGTCTTTGTGCCGCACCTTGATGTCCAGCAGTAAGGCCAGTTTTTACTTCATCAAATATTAAAATGATTCCGTATTGATCGCATAGTTCGCGAACGCGTTCTAGATAGCCTGCATCAGGAAGAACGATTCCAATATTTTCAAGAACAGGCTCAACAATGAAGCAAGCAATTGTTGAAGAATGCTTTTCGAAAATTGCTTCTAAAGAATCTGCATTGTTATAAGGAACCACAAAAACATTTCCCGCTACCAGGTTTGAATCTGCCACTGGAGTTGGGAAATCTGCATCACCGGCATATTCAACTTTAGGTTTTGCCGATACAACGAAAGGATCGTAGCTACCGTGATAACCACCTTCAATTTTAACAATGTCGTTCTTACCACTCGCAGATCGTGCAGTTCGCACAGTGTACATAGTTGATTCAGTACCTGAATTTGTAAATCGAACTTGGTCAATTCCGAAGCGACGGCAGATTCGTTCTGCGGCATCAGTTGAAATAGGAGATGGGGTTACAAAGAGCATTCCGGTATCAAGGGCTGCTTTGGCTTCTGCTACAACAACTGGGTTTAAGTGTCCGGCGAGCATTGCGCCGAAGCCCATGGAAAGGTCGAGCAGTTCGCGGCCATCCACATCTGTCATCCACGCGCCTTTAGCGGAGACGATTGAGATTGGATATGGATCCCAGTGCTGGAAGCTTGAGGTAACGCCGAGGGGGAGCGACTTCATTGAGCGCGCGCTCTCAGTGGCTGAACCCTTGGTGTTCTTAGTAAATAGTTGCCATTCTGAGGCCAGTAAAGAGGCTACTTTCTCAGGCGATATCGGCGTGGATGTTACTGGTACTGATCTAAAAGTTTCCGCGTGATGCGATTGTGTAATCATTTTAATGCTGTACGGCAAAGGTTTCTGATTTAGAAACTCGTTTGAGAAGTACTCTCCCGATCCTTTTCATTCTTTCGAATGCCCTGTAAGTATCTCTGAAGTCAAAAAAAGTTGCAACCCCCACCCCTTTTTATGCGAGAAGTTCGGGCGTGTCCGAATAAACTTACCCTAAATATGAAACTTATAGAAAAGAAAAAATGAGAATTAGAACTTGGATTAAAAAGACAAAAGCCGGACGTTTACTCTGGCGCGTAGTCATCGGAATTGTGGGCGGGACAGTAACTGTTTTAGGTGCAATCGCTTTAGTTGCTCCTGGCCCAGGAGTTTTAATTGTGATTGCAGGACTTGGTATTTTGGCAACTGAATTTGCGTGGGCCTCTAGAGTTATGGTCACTACAAGAACTTATGCGCAAAAAGCTGCCGATAAAGCTGGAATACCTAAGTGGGTTCAGTTCGCACTGATTGCCGGTGCAGCAGTTATTTCAATAGTTGTAATTATCTATTTACACTACACAGGGAAAATCTAAAACTGCGAACGGATATCCCAAAGATCTTTAAAAACTGGATTAAATAAAGTACTCGCTAAGTACTTAACTCCATCAGAACCACCAGTGCCAGTTTTCTGCCCGATCGTGCGCTCCACCATTTTTACATGACGGTAGCGCCACTCTTGCAAACCTTCATCGATATCCATCAGCCTTTCACAGACCATTGCTGACTCAGGATCGCTGCGATGAACTTCTAGTAAAGCTTCTATAACCCTTGGATCTGATTGGTAATGAGTTGATTTGTCACGATTTAAAATTTCAACGGGGATCTTATGGCCACGCTTTGAAAGATAAGCCAGTGTTGAATCCCAGATCGAATTACGTGAGGCGATCTCATTAATTTCTGCCTGAACATCTAAAGGAAGATGCGCGGCCATCTTTGAATCTCTGCGTCCCAGCAGCGCTTCAACCTTTCTAAATTGGGCGGATTGGAAACCACTTGAAGAGGAGAGATACCCGCGGAAAGCGTTAAATTGCAATGGAGTCATCGTCTCTAAAATATCTACCTGGGTCACACAAACTTTAAGTATTGTGCGAATCCGTCCGAGAATGGCCAGCGATCTGTGGGTGTCGCCCGATTCAAGAGCCTTACCTGCTTCGTTAAATTCGTGGATTAATTGTTTAAACCAGAGTTCGTAACTCTGGTGGATGATAATAAAGAGCATTTCATCGTGTTCTGGGCCATCGGATAAAGGGTTCTGTAATTCAAGTAACTTATCTATTGCCAAATAAGAGGTGTAAGTAAGTGCGGAATCAAAATCGTTTTCGCTCATGTGACCCTCGAATCTGTTTTCTCAATCTTCTCGTATTGCCGAGAAGTAACAAGGTCGCGGATGCGCGCAAAACCATCCCAAACTTCAACATAAGAAGTAGGAAGCGGTGCAATCGCTAGTCTTATTGAATTTGGTGTTCGATAATCTGGAATAACGTCGGCATATTCTCGTAGCGCAACGCAGATGCGTGCCGCATCAGGATGGCCTAGAGAAATATGACCGCCGCGCTCTTGGGGATTTCGTGATGTTAACAAAGTGAATCCAAGTTCTGCGAGCCAAGCATCGTATAACTGAATCATCATTTCAGTTCCAATCGCTGCCTTTTCAGATATCGCACCAATTCCCGCCTCTTCAATCATTGAAAATGCGCTCTTAATGCAACGCAATCCGATTAATGAAGGGCTAGCAATTTGAAAACCACGAATACCTTCTGCTCTTTCAAAATCCGGACCCATTGCAAATTGATCGCCTTGTGAAAACCAACCCTGAATTGGAACCTGCAACTCGGCCTGTACTTTTTTATTCACATAGAGCCAAGCGGGTGCGCCAGGGCCAGAATTTCCATATTTATATGTGCATCCCACTGCTATATCAACACCATTTTTATCGAAGTCCATTTCGATAGCGCCGACCGCGTGGCTGGCATCCCACAACATAAAGGCGCCGTGTTTGCGAACCAAGTCAGTGAGAGATTTAATGTCGTTGCGAGCACCAGATCGATATTGAATAACTTCCAAGGTAACTAGCGCGACATCTTCAGTTAAGTAAGGCGCAAGGATTTCAGGTGTTATTCGCTCATGTTCTGCTGAGCCGGGAGATTCGTTATCGATTATTACTAGCTTTAGACCTAACTGTTTTGCAATTCCGTCCAAGATGTAACGATCTGTTGGAAAATTGGCCGCATCCGTGATTATCGTCTTGCGCCCAGGGCGTGCGCTAATAGCTGCTAGCGCTAATTGATAAAAATTTACTGATGTTGTGTCGCACGCCAAAACTTGGCCCGCCGCAGCGCCAAGAGTGGCGCGTCCAATTAAATCCCCGGTTGGTTGCGCCTCATCTACCCAGTGCCCCCATCCGGTTACTACCTCGGGGCCCCACTCATCTTTCATAAATGAATTAACAGCCTCGATTGTAGAAAGGGGGAGTCGTCCTAAAGAATTTCCATCTAGATAGCAAATATTGGGATCGCTGATAACAAATTTAGAGCGGAAACGGGCCAAAGGATCGCGAGCATCTAGATCTAGTGCAAATTGGCGGTCGGTGGCTTTCATAGTTGAAAGGTACGCTCTCCCATCGTGGCGCGCAATCTTGTCAATATAGAAGAGGTCAGTAAGGCCTTTGATATTAGAGCGCTGCTTGAAAGAGTTTCACTCGGTGTTTCAGAAGGTGATCGAATTGGAATAGTCGGACGCAACGGTTCTGGAAAAAGCACGCTAATGAAAGTAATTGCTGCGGTTGAAAGTCCAGATCAAGGCAGAGTAACTAAAGCAAATTCAGTGAAGATTGGTTTACTTTCACAAGTTGATAAAGCTGATCCAAATTCAACAGTAGGTGATGTCGTAATTGGAGATAGAGCAAAACACGAGTGGGCGAGCGATTCCGGAATTAGAGAAGTTTTTACAGGTCTATTTGGTGGATTCGATGACCACCTATTTGAAAGAAAGTTCTCAACTTTATCTGGCGGTGAAAAACGAAGAGTCGGTCTAGCTAAATTATTGATCGACGAACTTGATTTGATTTTATTGGATGAACCAACCAACCACTTAGATGTGGAAGGCGTGGCATGGCTTGCCTCCCATTTAAATAGCCGCAAATCTCTGGCTGTTTTAGTTATTACACACGATAGATGGTTTCTAGATGCCGTCACTGATCGCACCTGGGAAGTTGTCGGTGGCAAGGTTGAAGAATATGACGGAGGTTATTCCGCATTTGTTTTAGCTAAAGCAGAACGCGCACGCCAAGCAAGTGCAATGGATGCGAGACGAAATAATCTAATCCGCAAAGAGCTTGCGTGGTTGCGCAGAGGTGCACCAGCTAGAACTACAAAGCCTAAATTTCGCGTGGATGCTGCAAATGTATTGATTGCTGAAGAACCAGCGCCCCGAGACCAAGGCGAGTTATTGAAATTTGCCCGCAATCGTTTGGGAAATACTGTTTATGAAGCAAATCATTTACAGATACGTGCGGGTGAAAAAGAGTTGATTGATGATCTTTACTGGAATATAGGTCCCGGAGATCGCATTGGAATTGTTGGAATCAATGGATCTGGAAAGACAACGCTTATGCGCACGCTGGCTGGTGAATTACAGCCTTTCGCTGGAAAGCTCACCACCGGAATAACTGTGAAGGCTGCCTTTCTAACGCAGCATTTGGATGAGTTGAATCCGGAATGGCGTGTTCTGGAAGCGGTTGAAAAGGTTGCTGCACATATCGAACTCGGGAACGGTAAGTCGCTTTCGGCTTCGCAACTCTGCGAACGCTTAGGCTTTGATAAAGATTCACAATGGACGCCAGTGGGTGATCTATCCGGTGGCGAGAAGCGCAGGTTGCAATTAACTCGATTGTTAATGGATTCACCAAATGTTTTGTTATTAGATGAGCCAACGAATGATTTTGATATTGAGACGTTAACTGAACTTGAAGATTTACTTGATAGCTACGGCGGAACCCTGGTTGTCATCTCACACGATAGATATTTTCTCGAACGAGTCTGCGATCGATTTGTTGGATTACTTGGAGATAAATCATTAAGGGATTTACCTCGGGGAGTTGATCAGTATTTAGAACAACGAGAGGCATCTGTCCTACAGCCTAGTTCTGAGACAAAACCAAAGAACGCTTCCTCGGCCGCAGAACAGCGCCAACTAAAAAAGGATTTAGTTCGCGTCGAGAGACAGATTCAGAAATCTAAGGAGAAAATCGCAGAGCTAGAAGTCGCACAAGAAAATGCGGCGTTTGATCCCGCTGAGTTATTACGAATCAGCGAGGAACTTGAAAATCTGCGCACAGAATTAAACACTCGAGAAGAAGAATGGCTAGAAATCACTGATCAACTAGGCGATTGAGTTAAAATCTGGCCATGAGCCAAATTTCGCACGTTGTTGAAGTAATTCTCTTTCGCAGTCGTTTCTTACTTGCTCCGTTATATCTCGGACTCGTTGGAGCGCTAGTTCTCCTGGCATATCGCTTCGTCATTGAATTTTGGCATCTGGCAGAAAAGACTGCTGATATGAGCGCGAGCGAGTTCACGCTCTCTTTACTTGCTTTACTTGATTTAACTTTGCTAGCAAATCTTATTCTTATGGTTATCTTCGCTGGATATGAAAACTTTGTTTCACGCATAGACATTGCTCTCGAGTCCAAAGATCGTCCACATTGGATGGGAACTATAGATTTCAGCGGGTTAAAGATTAAATTAATTGGATCGCTAGTTGCTATTTCTGTAATCGAACTCTTGAAAGATTTCATCGAATTGGCCGGAGAAGCCGAAGTTGGAGAAGGCACCATTTGGAGAATTGCCATCCACCTAACATTTGTAATCTCTGGTGTGTTATTTGCGCTGATGGATTGGATCGCCGATAAGCGAGAGTTCACCGGCACTCATCCATAGTGAGCAAAAGTAATTCCAAGCTAAATCTTTTAGCCGCACTTTCTGGGCTGCTGATTGCGATGCAAGCGCGCGCAAATGGTGAGCTCTCGCATCGAATGGGAAATCCAATTGAAGCTGCCCTCGTTTCCTTTGGATCAGGGCTCTTAATTATTTCGTTAATTTCACTTTTTACTCCTGCAATACGAAATGGGATGAAGAATTTAAAGGGTGCAGTTAGCCGCAAAGAAATTCCGGTTTGGACGCTCTTTGCAGGAATGCTCGGTGGAAGTTTTGTCGCGGTTCAAACACAGATCGTTCCGATAATCGGAGTTGCAATCTATTCAGTTGCTTCGATTGCGGGACAGACTGCCGCATCTCTGATTGTTGATCGAATCGGTTTAACAGGTGGTGGCAAAAAACAGATAACGGTAAGAAGAGTTGCCGCCGCTGGAGTAACCGTTCTAGCGGTACTCGTTTCCGTGTTAGACCGGATAGAAGCAGAGAATTTATCGCTATTTGCGGTGATTTTCGGTTGTTTTGCCGGCGCAATAGTCGGAGTGCAACGAGCACTAAATGGTCAGATAAATGAAAGTACACATCAGAGCTTTGCTACATCTTGGCTTAACTTCATTATGGGAACTACATTTCTATTTATTCTTTTATCTATAGGCGTTGCAATTAACCGCGCCGAAATAGTTGCCCTACCTTCAGGTCCTTGGTGGATGTATATGGGCGGAACTATCGGTGTTATCTATATCGCCTTTACATCAACAATTGTTCAACACTTAGGCGTACTGACATTTACCTTGATTAGCGTTGGTGGACAGTTGGTTGGATCATTGCTTATTGATCTTTACTCACCGACACAAGGCGTTCAGATCAGCACCTACCTCGTAACAGGGATTGTTATGACCTATCTCGGGGTTATCGTTGGCGGCGTCGGAAATTTACCAAAGCTGAAATTAAAGAAGCAGTGATAAAGAAAGCTGCAATTGCGTATGAAGAACTTTTCACCCAGGGAACGGTTGCAGCGTAGTAACCAGCTAGTGTAATTCCGACCCCCCAAAGAAGCGCTCCCAATGCGTTAGCGGATAAGAACTTGTAGTAATTCATCTTGGCCGCACCCGCAATTGGCGGAACGAATGTGCGAATCCAAGGGAAGTAGCGAGCAATTACAACAGCCCACCACCCGTATTTTTCATAGAACACTTCAGATTTTGCAATCATCCGTTTCATTCTTGGAGATTCTCGCTTATCCAAGTATGGACGACCAACCACTCTGCCGATCACAAAGCCAACTTGATCGCCAAAGAATGCTGCTAGAAAAATGGCGGTGATTAAAATGACAATATTTATATTTCCGTGGGCGGCAGCCACCAAGCCTGCGCTAAAAAGGATGGAATCGCCTGGCAAGAAGAAACCAATTAGAAGTCCAGTTTCGATAAATACAATGCCAGCGACCACAATGTAGAAAATAAATGGGGCAAGTGAAGACAATTGAGCATCAAAAGATGCGGCTAACTCCATTTAAACGCTCTTTTTTACTGCCGCTGCAACTTTTTGCACTACTTGCGCGTCAAACACACTCGGCACGATAAACGATGCATTTAGTTGAGAAGCAGAGACGCAAGAAGCGATTGCCTCAGCGGCTGCAATTAAAAGCTCATCAGTAATTTTATGAGCATTTGCATCGAGGAGTCCTCGGAAAATTCCTGGGAAAGCTAAAACATTATTGATTTGATTTGGTTGATCGCTACGACCAGTGGCGACAACTGTTGCGTATTTACGGGCAATGACTGGATCGATCTCAGGATCTGGGTTTGCAAGCGCAAAAACTATCGAGCCGGCAGCCATTGATGCAACATCACTTTCAGTCAAAACATTTGGAGCGCTTACTCCGATGAATACATCGGCTCCCTTCATTGCCTCTGAAATATTTCCAGTAAATCCTGGAGTAACGCAACCATTGATATCAAATGCAATTATCTTTTTGGCACCGCTCTTAGTCAGCAGACGCGCAATCGCTGTGCCGGCAGCACCAGCACCGCTCATCACGATCGTTATATCGCCCAGGTTCTTCTTTACCAATTTAAGCGAATTAGTTAGAGCGGCCAAAACAACAATTGCGGTGCCATGTTGATCGTCATGGAATACCGGAATATCCAACAAGTCACGCAAGCGTTCTTCTATTTCAAAACAGCGCGGGGCTGAAATATCTTCTAAGTTAATTCCACCGTAAACAGGGGCAATTAATTGAACGGTTCGAACAATTTCATCTACATCTTGGGTATCTAAACAAACTGGCCAAGCATCTACATCAGCAAATCTTTTGAAAAGCGCTGCTTTACCTTCCATCACAGGAAGAGCGGCCGCTGGTCCAATATTTCCTAAACCAAGCACTGCAGAACCATCTGTAACAACTGCAACGGTATTGCGCTTCATGGTGAGGCTTCGAGCGTTAGAAGGATCTTCGACAATTGCCTGACAAATGCGGGCCACACCTGGTGTGTAAGCGCGAGAGAGATCATCGCGCGTTTTCAATGGGACTTTTGATTGAACTTCTAACTTGCCGCCAAGGTGTAACAAGAATGTGCGATCACTAACTTTGCGCACAGTTATACCTGCGTGCGCAGTCAGAGCGTTGGTTATTTCCTCTGCATGATCAACATCTATCGTGTCGCAAGTTACGTCAATAACAACTTTTTCTAATAGAGATTCAACAACATCGAGAGCGGTAATTGTTGCACCAGCTCCGGTGATTGCCGCGGTAATAAGTGCAACCGGTTGAAGTTCAGGAGCGCCTTCAACGCGAATTGTTATTCCGTAGCCGGGAGAAGTGGATGCCATTTAGACAACACCGTAAAGACGATCACCTGCATCGCCCAGACCGGGGACGATGTAGCCATGTTCGTTTAATTTTTCATCAAGTGCACCCGTGACAAGTGTGATCGGAACGCCCGAATTAGCGAAGGCGTCCTCAAGAACTTTTATTCCTTCAGGAGCAGAGAGAATACAAATTGCAGTTATGTCATCTGCACCACGTTCGATCAAGAAATTAATTGCTGCAACCAAAGTTCCGCCTGTTGCTAACATCGGATCTAATACAAAACATTGGCGCCCAGATAAATTCTCAGGTAAGCGATTTGCGTAGGTGCTAGCCTTTAGAGTTTTTTCATCGCGCACCATTCCGAGAAATCCAACTTCTGCTGTTGGGATTAAGCGGGTCATTCCTTCTAACATTCCGAGTCCGGCACGCAAAATAGGAACAACCACAGGCCTTGGGTCAGATAGTTTCAAGCCAGTTGTCGTAGTCACCGGAGTCTTAATCGAAACTTTTTCAGTGCGCACGTCGCGAGTTGCTTCATAGGCGAGCAGGGTCACAAGTTCCTCAACTAGATGGCGAAATGTTGGGGAATCGGTTTTTTCATCGCGCAGAACGGTCAATTTGTGAGTAATTAGCGGGTGGTTGGCGACGTGAACTTTCATGGCTCCTACCTTACAGGGGTTTCCATCTCGCCAAATGAGTGAGAATATGGTGGATGTGACGGATGCAATGGTGAACGAGGTAGATATCGCAGTTGCTGCGTGGCACGAGGACGGGCGCTGGAATTTAGCGCTGTTACCTGACGCACATGACTTACCGCACATTATTGATCGCCTAAAGTCTCAACAAACCAATGGCGGAGCAATTGCCTTGTTGGCAATTGACGAAGAATTCTTTATGGTGATCCGAGTATTGGGTTCTCACATAAGTATGTTTCTAAGTGATGTTACTTGCGCAATTGATTACGAAGTCGCAGCGGATTTTCTGGAACTTTGTGATTTAGATTCACCAGAAGAAGATGATGAACCTTTACCGGTTGGTCATCTAGATATTTTGGCTGATCTTGGCGTCAATCAAATGGAGCTTTCTGCATTGTGTGATGACACTGAACTATTTCCTGATGAACAATTAGAAGCGATTGCAAGCCGTTTAGGATTTGCTGATCAATTTGCCGAGTTATTGGAGCTATAAGAATTTCTCAGAAAACTCCGGAATCGTTAATGGACGATGCCATAGCGATTGCAAGGAAAGCTACATCAACTGGTGATGTTCCAGTTGGGGCCATTGTTATCAATAAAGATGGTGTGGTGATCGGAAGCGGATCAAATGAACGCGAAGCCAATAACGATCCAACGGCACACGCCGAAATAGTTGCACTGCGAAGCGCCGCTAATCGCCTACAAAATTCTCGCCTTGATGGATGCACTTTGATAGTTACCTTAGAACCTTGTGCAATGTGTGCCGGCGCAATCGCTCAAGCGCGCATCTCTCATCTAATTTTTGGTGCTTGGGATGAAAAAGCAGGAGCAGTGGGCTCAGTTTGGGATGTAATTAGAGATCCGCGTGCGCTTTATAAAATGAATGTAACCGCCGGAATTCGTGAAGCAGAATGTGCGAAGTTATTGAGCGATTTCTTTGAAGGTCAGCGCTGAATTAAACTAGCAATTGGTAAGAAGGATTCAAGATAGTTAGCGCACCATCTTCTTCACCGACCATACCCTCTGCACGAATTTGAGTTCCAACTTCTAAGCCCGCGATCTCGCGGCGGCCCAAGAAGTGAAGTGTTACGCCCCCTGATTCATCCCAAACTTCGACTTGGAGCAGTGGCGCGGATCCTTTTGCGGCGCTCTTTATCGCAGTAACCCGTCCCTGAACTTGGGCTCTTTGCCTCCATAAAATATTGCCAATTGGCGTCAAGTTTTCAGCATAGTGGCTAATTGGTTCGACCGGTTTAACAATATCTTTAACTGCTTTAAATTGATTCTCAATCTTCACCGGTGCAGTCTTCTCGACCGGTTTAGTTTGAACAATTAAATTAGATCCAGATGTAATGCGATCAACGTCAAACGGAACAATCGTTGCAACAACTCGTTGTAACTGCGAAATTGGTGCAGCAATTTCTTCAGCAGTCTGATCGTGCAGTAGTCGGCCCAAGAATCCAGAATATGAGCGGCGTGGAAGAAGCAAGGTTAACTCAATATCATTCTTCTCCGTCATCCGGATTGCGTAATCAACTGCAGAATTTGCTAGACGGCGATCTGGACAATCAATCAGTTCAAGAGTCACATCATCCAGGGCATCTGATGCTGCCCAAGCGCTCTTAATCTCCTCTGCGCGACGATCATCAATTACAAAGTGAACTGCACTTAAATTACGTGGCTTAAGACTTCGTGCATATCTAATTGCACCGACTGTTGCAATATCAACGTTATCAACTAAGACTGTTACATTGTGGCGAACAATAGTTGTAGCTCTCTCTTGTTCTTGTCTTACCAATAACGCTTCTTGTTCGCGGGTGTATTGACGGCGCAAGCGCAGGAAGGATACGACCAAAATTGGAGCAACTAACAACACCAACCAAGCACCTTGAGTGAATTTAACAATTGAGAAAATAATTACAATTACCAGCGAAACAGAACCAGCAAGTGAGTTGATAACGACTCGAACCTTCCATCCATCTGGCTTTACTCGAATTGAATGTTTTGTCATACCAAAACCGGCCAGTGTAAAGCCAGTAAATACACCAAGGGCATAGAAGGCGACTAGATGTTCAACAGAACCAGCGGTAATCAAGACGAGAACAATTCCACCGCCGGCGAGTAGCAAAATTCCATTTGAGAAAGCAAGACGGTGGCCGCGCTTTGTTAATTGACGTGGCAAATAGCCATCACTTGCGACGAAGTTACAGAGCAATGGGAAAGCGCTATAAGTTGTGTTTGCGCCAGCGAAGAGAATAAGCATTGTCGCTAGCTGAACCATAATGAACATAAAGCTTCCGAAGGCACCATCGCCCATCGCAGCTTTAGCAATTTGTGAAATAACTGTTGGAGTTCCTGATTCATACGGCATCGCTTGGATGTGATGGGCAAAGTAAGAAACGCCAAGTACGAGTGTGCCAAGGATGCAACTCATAGTAACGAGCGTTCGCTTGGCGTTTACGTGTTCTGGTGCTTTAAAGAGTGCAACACCATCGGATATTGCTTCTAAGCCAGTTAGTGAAGAACCACCATTTGCAAAAGCACGTAGCAAGATAAAGATCGCTGCGGCTGTTAAGAGTCCTTGCTCTTGTCCTACTTCAACCGCACCAGGTAGGTCTGTTGCAAGAACTGGAAGAGTGCCATTAAAGAGTCGCCAAAAACCCATTCCGAAGACGATCAACATGCAACCTACGAAGAAATAAGTTGGGAAAGCAAACGCTTTACCTGCTTCTTTAACGCCGCGAAGATTTCCATAAGTTAGCAAAACGATCACAAGCAAGATCATCGGAATTTTCCAAGGAGCTAGCGATGGAAAAGTTGAAATAATCGCCGCAACTCCTGCCGCAGATTGAATTGCTACCGTAACAACATAATCAAGAATGAGCGCGACAGCCGCAATTTGCGCCACCACGGGACCGAAGTTATCGCGCGAGACTATGTATGCGCCGCCGGTTTTTGTGTAAACATCAATTACATTTCGATAAGAAAGGGTAATGATTAAGAGAATCACTAATACAACTGCTGTCATCGGCATCAAGATTGCAAATGCCGCCAAACCAAACGCTGGCAACAAAGCGATGAGAATCTGCTCGCTGCCGTATGCAGAAGATGAAATACAGTCAGATGAAAGAATTCCCAAGGCATACCGTTTTGATAAACGCTGATGTCCTAAAGAATGTCGATTGAGCGCATTACCGAGCAGGCGACGCTTAATCTTGTAGCGAAGCGGATCCTTTAGATGAGCATGATCCTGAAGTGCAACAGGCTGCGGCGCACCATCTGTCCAAGACTTTGGCACACGAACTCCTTCAGTTACCGCGGCTAGCGCGTCTAATTGCCTTTTCAGTATGCTCATCTTATGCGCACTCAGTTATATATAGATGGTCAATGGGTCGATGGAAACGGCACTTTGGATGTAATTGATCCGAGTGACGGCTCGGTTATCGCCAAAGTTGCCACCGCCGGAGATGCCGAAATTGAAGCCGCGCTAGCCGCCGCCGATCGCGCTGCACCCGCCTGGGCCAAGACTGCACCCCGCGTACGCGGTGAAATTCTGCGCAAAGCATTTGAACTTATGACGCAAGAGGCAGATTACTTAGCCGAATTAATTTCTAAAGAAAATGGCAAAGCGCTACCTGATGCAAAAGGTGAAGTTGCCTATGCCGCCGAATTTTTCCGTTGGTTCTCTGAAGAAGCCGTTCGCATCGCTGGTGATTTCCGAATGTCACCAAGTGGAGACAAGCGAATCCTCGTTACACATCAACCAGTTGGTCTTTCAATTCTGATTACACCGTGGAACTTCCCAGCCGGAATGGCAACTCGCAAAATTGGTCCAGCCATCGCAGCGGGCTGCACAATGATTTTGAAACCAGCAGGTGAAACTCCACTTACTGCGCTCGCCATCGTTGATATTTTAGATCGCGCCGGAGTTCCAAAAGGTGTTGTTAATTTAATTTTGCCAACGCCAACAGGTCCAGCGATTGCAAAAATGTTGCACGATAAGCGCGTCAAGAATCTTTCATTCACCGGATCAACTGAAGTTGGCCGCATAATTCTTAAAGAAGCTGCCGACAATGTAATTCGCTGCTCAATGGAACTCGGCGGAAACGCACCTTTTGTTGTAATGGATGATGCCAATATCGATGAAGCAGTTAAAGGCTTAATGCTCGCCAAGATGCGCAATGGCGGCGCCGCTTGCACTGCTGCAAATCGAATTTATGTACAACGCCCAGTCGCAAAAGAGTTTATGGAAAAATTTGCATCAGCAATGGGCGCATTTGTTATGGGTCGCGGCCGTGATGCTGGAATTCAACTAGGTGCCAGCGTCTCCATTAAAGAGCGCAACAAGATTGCAGAATTAGTTGATAACTCCATCAAGGCTGGCGCAAAGGTTTTAACCGGCGGCAAAACCCCAGATGGTCCTGGCGCTTTCTATCCCGCAACAGTTCTAGAAGTAGATAAGAAGGCTGAAATTCTTAACCATGAAGTCTTTGGCCCAGTTGCCCCAGTAGTCATCTTTGATACCGATGCTGAAGCGATTGAATTAGCCAACAGCACTGACTTTGGATTAATTAGTTATGTCTATTCCGAAAACTTAAAGCGCGCGATTCAGATCTCGGAAGCGATCGAATCTGGAATGGTCGCAATCAACCGCGGCTTAATTTCAGATCCAGCTGCACCATTCGGTGGCGTAAAGCAATCAGGCTTAGGTCGCGAAGGTGGCTTCGATGGAATCCACGAATTCCTGGAAACCAAATACATCGGCGTTGAGATTTAACTTTTTAGTGCGGAGGATGAGGGATTTGAACCCTCGAAAGGTTGCCCTTTACACGCTTTCCAAGCGTGCGCACTCGGCCGCTATGCGAATCCTCCTGGCGGGATCACTCCCGACTGGCTAAGGGTAACGGGGTAATAACTATGATTACGCCAGATCCCTCACGCGGCATTACCGCGCTGAACTCCCCCAGGGTAGGAATACAGCAAGGGTAGGCGCGCTCTAATGGGTGCGTGGGGGGTCCTTTATATAGTGCCAGTCGGTACTTTGTAATAGGTTGTAAATATTGTCGCGCAGAAGAGAGGAGTGAATATGTCACTCGCGTTGTATCGCAAGTATCGACCATCTGTATTTGCAGATGTCATCGGTCAAGAACATGTCACTATTCCGCTTTCTAATGCGCTGACATCTGGCAAAACACATCACGCTTATTTATTTAGCGGACCACGTGGTTGCGGAAAAACTTCTAGCGCTCGCATTATGGCGCGCTCACTTAACTGCGAACAAGGCCCAACTCCGACTCCTTGCGGCCTCTGCCAATCTTGTAAAGATTTGGTGGCGAATGGGCCAGGATCACTCGATGTAATTGAACTCGATGCGGCGACCCACGGTTTAGTAGATGACGCGCGCGACCTGCGCGATAAAGCATTCTTTGCGCCAGTACAAAGCCGATACAAGATTTACATTATTGACGAAGCACATCAGCTCGGGCCCGGCGCGGCAAATGCGCTTTTGAAAGTTGTTGAAGAACCACCTCCTCACGTAATTTTTATCTTTGCAACAACCGAACCCGAAAAGTTGATTTCAACTATTCGCTCTCGTACTCATCATTATCCATTCCGCCTTGTTCCACCAGGAATATTGGCCGAGCACATGGAAAAGATTTGTAAAGAAGAGGGTGCAACTGTTGCAAAAGGCGTGATTCCACTTGTGGTGCGCGCTAGCGGCGGCTCAGTTCGTGACGCGCTTTCTGTACTAGGCCAACTGCTTGCTGGCGCTGGCCCCGATGGAGTCAGCTACGAAATTGCGATTCAATTGCTGGGCTTTACCGATGGTGCACTTCTTGATGATGCAGTCGATGCACTTGCTGCCCGTGATGGCGCAACGCTCTTTAAAACCGTTGATCGCGTTATCGAATCAGGCCACGACCCGCGTCGCTTTGCCAGTGATTTCCTAGAACGTCTGCGCGATTTAATGATCGTCGATGCACTTGCTGCAACGAATGCCAATTCAATTTTGCGCGAGTTACCTGATGATCAACTAGAACGCATGCGCACCCAAGCTACAAATATCGGCGCGGCAAATCTTTCGCGCTCTGCAGATATTGCTGCAGAAGGCTTAACCCAGATGCGTGGTGCAACAGCACCACGTTTAATTCTTGAACTTATCTGCGGACGCATGTTGTTACCTGGCGGAGATAACTCTGAAGCCGGAATGCTTTCACGCATCGAACGCTTAGAACGCGTCGAAAACATTACGACAACAACCCCTGCACCTGCCCCGAAGATTGCAGCTGCGCCAAAACCTGCAGAAAAACCTGCTGCAAAAGTAGTCGCTGAAAAGGAAGCAACAGAAGGAGATTCTAAAGAAGCTGTTCCCGAATCTCCGAAGGTTGCTTCCAATCAGCCAATCGACATCGCAGGTTTACGCCGCCTTTGGCCAGATGTGATCGAGAACGTTAAGAAGCGCCGCCGCCTAACCTGGTCCCTCCTCTCGGCCTCCGCCCAAATAGTTGCAGTAGATGAAAATTTAATAACCATCGGAATTGTTAACGCGGGCGCCCGTGATTCATTTGTACGCTCTGAATCAGATGAAATTCTGCGCCAGGCCTTTATTGAGATCGTTGGGATTGATCGTAAGATAGAAGTAGTTGTTGATGCATCAATTGATATAACTTCAACTCCTGAAGCACGTGCGGTGCGCAAAGATGAAGCGCCATCGGATAAAAACTTATTGTCAGGTGCAGCGCTCTTGGCTGCTGAACTCGGTGCGACCGTTATCCCTGAAAAGAAAAAGAGCTAATGAGCACTGGCATGTATGAAGGTGCGATCCAAGATCTCATCGATGCGCTTGGACGCTTACCCGGAATTGGTCCAAAGAGTGCGCAAAGAATTGCATTTCATATTTTGCAGAGCGATGGTGATGCAGCGCTTAATCTCGTAGATGCAATCCGTACCGTTAAAGAACGAGTTCGATTTTGCGATCAATGTGGAAATGTCTCTGAAGAAACCGAATGCCGCATCTGTCGCGATCCACGACGCGACCCGTCACAAATTTGCGTAGTTGAAGAAAGTAAAGATGTAATCGCAATTGAACGCACACGTGAATTCCGCGGGAAGTATCACGTGCTCGGTGGCGCAATCAGTCCGATCGATGGAATTGGTCCAGATCAATTACGTATCCGCGAGTTGATGGTGCGTTTATCTGATTCAAATATCACCGAGGTAATTCTTGCGACAGATCCAAACTTGGAAGGCGAAGCAACTGCAACTTATCTTGCTCGCTTGATTAAGCCGCTTGGTATTAAAACTTCTCGTTTAGCGAGCGGTCTGCCAGTTGGTGGCGACCTCGAATATGCAGATGAAGTAACTCTGGGCCGCGCCTTTGAGGGGCGCCGAAACGTAGAAGGCTAAACGTCTCACTATTTGAACGTACCTTTGTCTCAATAATTGAGATTTCCTATAATTGGGTGGCTCGAACTTAAAAATTAGTTCACTATTGACCTATGGGACTTATCGTTCAGAAGTACGGCGGATCCTCCGTTGCCGATGCCGAGGGCATGAAGCGCGTGGCTGCCCGCATTGTGGCCGCGAAAAAGGATGGCAACCAGGTCGTTGTCGTAGTCAGCGCAATGGGCGATACCACTGATGAATTGATCGATTTAGCAAATGCCGTTACCCCTATCCCGGGCGGACGCGAACTAGATATGTTGCTGACCGCCGGTGAGCGAATTTCGATGGCGCTGCTTGCAATGGCAATTTCAAATTTAGGACACGAAGCTCGTTCATTTACCGGTTCACAGGCCGGAGTGATTACAGATTCTGCACACGGTCGCGCGCGCATTATTGATGTTACGCCGGGACGAATTCAAGAAGCGCTTAACGATGGTGCGATTGCAATTGTTGCGGGCTTCCAGGGAATTTCGCAAGATACAAAAGACATCACAACTCTTGGTCGCGGTGGATCAGATACAACAGCAGTCGCGCTTGCTGCAGCACTCGATGCTGATGTTTGCGAAATCTATACAGATGTTGATGGAGTCTTTAGCGCAGATCCACGCGTTGTCCCATCTGCGCGCAAATTAAAGACAGTTACTTATGAAGAAATGTTAGAACTTGCGGCTGCAGGTGCCAAAGTTCTGCACTTGCGTTGCGTTGAATATGCGCGTCGTTACAACTTACCAATTCACGTCCGTTCATCATTTTCACCAAACGAAGGAACCTGGGTGGTTGAAAACCATCCTGAAGGAGGAAACATGGAGCAAGCAATCATCTCGGGTATCGCACACGATAAATCCGAAGCAAAGGTCACAATAGTTGGCGTTCCGGATCGCACCGGTGTTGCAGCTCGCATCTTCCAAGCAATCGCTGATGCCGACATCAATATCGACATGATTGTGCAAAATGTTTCTGCAGCAGCAACTGGGCTTACAGATATTTCATTTACTGTTCCTAAGGCAGAAGGCGCGAATGCAACTGCTATTTTGAAGCGCATACAAGGTGAAGTTGGCTTCGCTTCAATTCAATACGATGATTCAATCGGCAAGCTCTCACTTGTTGGTGCGGGAATGCGTTCCCATCCTGGCGTGACCGCAACCTTCTTCGCAGCAATGGCAGAAGCCGGTCTTAACATTGAAATGATTTCGACTTCCGAGATCCGAATATCCATTATTTGCCGCGAAAGCGACCTAGAAAAGGGCGTTCGTGCAGCGCACACCGCATTTGGTTTAGATGCTGATCAAGTTGAAGCGGTTGTATATGGAGGAACCGGACGATGACAAAGAAAAAAGTAAAGAGCGTTAAGAAAGAGAAGTCCGCGAAGAAACTTCCTTCCCTAGCAGTCGTCGGAGCAACCGGCGCAGTCGGCACCGTGATGCTCGACATCTTGAGCAAGCGTAAAAATGTTTACGGCGAGATTCGCTTAATCGCATCTGCACGCAGTGCCGGAAAGAAGCTGACTTGCCGCGGTGAAGAGCTAACTGTTGTTGCACTTTCCCCAGAAGCATTCGATGGCATTGATATCGCAATGTTCGATGTGCCAGATGAAATTTCCGCCGAGTGGGCACCAATAGCCGCAAAGCGCGGCGCCGTTGTCGTCGACAACTCAGGTGCATTCCGTATGGATAAGAAAGTTCCGCTAGTTGTCCCAGAAGTTAATCCAAAGGAAATTAAGAATCGTCCAAAGGGAATTATCTCTAATCCAAATTGCACAACACTTTCAATGATTGTTGCAATAGGTGCACTTAATAAGAAATTTGGTCTGAAAGAGTTAGTTGTCTCTTCTTACCAAGCAGCATCCGGTGCAGGACAACCCGGAATCGATGCGTTGCATGAACAGATTTCTAAAGTTGCTGGAAAGAACTTAGGTTCAGTTGCAAAAGATCTTCGTGGGGTAATTAAAGATTTAGGTCCATTCCCGGCACCTCTTGCAATGAACGTTGTCCCTTGGGCTGGTTCTCTAAAAGAAGCTGGCTATTCATCTGAAGAACTAAAGGTGCGCAACGAATCACGAAAGATTCTTGGTATGCCAAAACTAAAGGTAGCGGCTACGTGCGTTCGAGTTCCAGTAATAACAACACACTCGCTCACCGTGCATGCCACATTCTCAAAAGTTGTTACGCGTAAAGCTGCGCAATCTGCGCTCTCGAAGGCAGAAGGCGTCATGCTTTATGACAATCCCGAGAAGAAGGAATTTCCAACTCCTGCTGATGTCGTAGGCACGGACCCAACTTGGGTCGGCCGCGTACGCCAATCGTTAGATGACCCGAAATCAATCGATTTATTTGTCTGCGGAGATAATTTGCGAAAAGGCGCAGCGCTGAATACTGCACAAATAGCAGAACTCGTTGCCGCTGAATTCACTCGCTAAAGCTTTGCAGTAAGCGTTACCAAGCTAACTTCTGGTGGACTAGCAACTCTTATTCTCGCAAAAGGACTGGTTCCCATTCCCGCTGAAACGTGTAAATAAGGTTCATCGCCAAATTTAGTTAAACCTCTTGCGCGCCAAGTTGGTAAATCGCAATTTGTTGTAAGTGCACGTGATCTGCCCGGCAAAGGTAATCGAACTTGTCCACCGTGGGTGTGTCCCGCGAAGATGGCATCCAATCCATCCTTCGCCATTCCTTCGAGAATTCTTAAATACGGTGCGTGAGTCACTCCAATTGCGATGTCGCATTCTTCAGGTTTACCAGCAACCAATGAGTAATTATCAAATTCCAGATGCGCATCATCTGTGCCACGCGTTTCGATCGTCGTATCTTTAATTTTAATTGTTGCTCGCGAGTGATTTAGATTTTTCCAACCGCGTGCTTGCAGCCCTAAATCTAATTCTGGCCAAGGCAAATCATCTCCGTGAATTCGTTTGCCGTGTCCGGGCAGTAAATACTTAAGAGGATTCTTTGGCTTAGGCGCGTAGTAATCATTTGATCCGAAAACAAATAAGCCAGGAATATCTAACAATGCATCTAACGCATCAAGGGCAACAGGTACAGCCTGCATATGAGCCAGAAAGTCTCCGGTTGAGATGACTAAGTCAGGGGCGAGATCAATAAATGATTTGATATCTGCAATCTCGGTTTTGCGGGCTGGGGTCAGGTGCAGATCAGAAAAGTGAAGCACTCGAATCGGCGCATGGCCAGCGGGCAGAATCGGGATCTCAGCCTGGCGAAGTTGATAACTCATTACATGAGAAGATACACCCGAACAGTTCAAGAATTGGAGCATCAAACTCGTGGGACTCAAAGAGACACTTAAGAGCGACTTAACAGAGGCAATTCGCAGTAGCGACAAGGTCGTATCAGGAACAATCCGTATGGTCTTAACTGCAATTACTAACGAAGAAGTGTCCGGAAAAGAAGCCCGCGTACTTACTGAAGACGAAATCATCACCGTCTTATCGCGTGAAGCCAAGAAGCGCCGTGAAGCGGCCGAAGAATTTGCCAAAGCCAATCGCCCCGATAAGTCCGCAGAAGAAAAAGCTGAGGGCGAAGTAATTGCTAAATATTTACCAGCACAACTTTCTGAAGATGACATAAAGAAAATGATTGCCGCCGCAGTTGCATCAACTGGTGCTGCTGGACCTGGCGATATGGGCAAAGTTATGGGAGCCATCAAGGGCCAGATCGCTGGCAAAGCAGATGGTTCTTTAGTTTCATCACTTGTAAAAGCAGCGCTAGCCGGAGGAAATTAATGAAATTCGAATATGCAACCGTCCCACTACTTTCACACGCCACAAAGCAGATTCTTGATACTTGGGGTTCAGATGGTTGGGAACTCGTAACTGTTATTCCTGCGCCAGGCGGCGAACAATTAGTTGCTTACATGAAGCGAGAGATTAAATAACTATGGCGATCGATGTCCGCGCAAAGCTTGCTGAAAAAGGTTTAACGCTTCCGATAGCCGCTAAACCTGTTGCTGCTTATTTGCCAGCAGTCCGCACTGGACAAATAGTTTTTACTGCAGGACAACTTCCATTAGTAGATGGCGCAATGGCCGATACCGGCAAAGTTGGAGCTGAAATAACTCAAGAGCGAGCGAAAGAACTTGCAGAAATTTGCGCCCTCAACTGTCTTGCAGCTGTCGAACTCGTCGCTCCGGTAGATATGATTGTAAAAGTTGTTCGCGTAGTTTGTTATGTAAACGGCGCGCCTGGTTTTCTTAATCAACCATTTATTGCAAATGGAGCATCTGAGCTCTTCATGCATATCTGGGGCGATGCTGGAATTGCTGCGCGAAGTGCAATCGGAGTTGCAGAGCTTCCTTTAAATTCACCGGTGGAGATTGAACTCACCGTTGAAATTGCTGAATTAAAGGGATCTAGCGCGAACGCTTACTTAGGCGGTCAACATCAACAATCAATACTGAACGACCGTCCAGCTTAAGCCAACCGCGTCCGGCGAAATCAGCTAAAGCTTTATTAACTGTTTCGCGAGATGCTCCAACTAATTGGGCCAGTTCTTCTTGAGTTAGATCGTGGTTAACGAGCAACCCTTCAGGGGTTGTCTTACCGAAACGATCTCCCAGGTCAATTAGAGCTTTTGCAACACGTCCTGGAACATCAGAGAAAACTAAATCGCCGACCGCTTCATTGGTACGGCGCAGGCGTTGTGACAATCTAGTGAGCAATTGCAACGAAACTTCTGGGTTCTGCTTAAGCCACGGAATAACTTTTTCATGGCTAAGGGAAAGTAATTTTGCATCGGTAACAGCAGTTGCAGTCGAGGTACGTGGGCCGGGATCAAAGAGTGAGAGTTCACCAAACATTTCACCAGGTCCAAGAATAGAAAGCAGGTTTTCGCGACCGTCGCCGCTTGAGGTTCCAAGCTTTAACTTGCCGTCGATAATTACATACAAGTGCTCGCCTTCATCGCCCTCTTTAAAAAGGATTGATCCTTTGGCGATCTTTACTGAATCCATGGAGGCGCGCAGCGAAACCGCGGCTGCTTCATCAAGGGCGGTAAAGAGCGGGGCTCTGCGTACGACTTCTTCTTCGTGTGGCACATCGGTAGTTTACTCGCATGGCCCCTGATCGCGAAACCCGAAAGAGCGCACGGGCTATCTATCGGATTTTAAGCAAGCGATATCCAGATGTGCGCTGTGAATTGGATTTCTCCAACCCTCTCGAATTAACCATTGCAACAGTACTTTCTGCGCAATGCACCGACAAACGAGTCAATCAAGTTACGCCTGCGTTGTTTAAGAAATATAAAAACGTTCGGGCATATGCCAAAGCCTCATTGGTAGATATCGAAGATCTGATTTACACAACTGGATTCTTTAGAGCAAAAGCGCGCCACATTAAGGGACTTGCGATAAAAATCATCGAAGATTTTGATGGCGCAGTTCCGCAGACCTTAGAAGAGTTAATTACATTGCCAGGGGTTGGTCGCAAGACTGCCAACGTCGTTTTGGGGCACGCCTTTGATATTCCTGGAATCACAGTGGATACACATTTTGGAAGACTTTCGCGCAGATTTGGGTGGAGCGCATCGCAAGATCCCGTAAAAGTAGAATTTGAAGTGGGAGAGTTGATACCTGAAAAGGAATGGACCAACTTGTCACAACGGATGATCTGGCACGGTAGAAGAATTTGTCATTCGCGCAAACCGGCGTGTGGCGCTTGTCCTGTTGCAAAGATTTGTCCATCGTTTGGAATTGGTGAGATGGATAAAGCGAAAGCTCTTCTTTTAGTTAAAAGCGATGCGGATTTCCGATGAAGGTAATATTTTTTATAATTTGCGCGCTTCTCTTATCTGGTTGTTCTAACTCAGATCCAGTTGCACAGACCGGAGAAGTTATTTCTTGCGAGTCTGTCACCACAGATACAGAGGTAGTAGAAGGTATTGCTCTCGAATGCGTAGATGGCTCACCTGGCGCGATCATTGAATCACTGCGGGGACCAATGGTTTTAAATGTTTGGGGATCTTGGTGCACAACCTGCTTAGATGAAATGCCAGAATTTGTCAGTTTTTACAGCAAAGCAAAGGGAAAAGTGCAGCTAGTCGGAATTGCGGTTGAAGAGGCATCCCCAACTAATTCGCAAAGATTCATTGAGGAAAATGGCATGACTTGGCCAAATTATTATGATCGCGAGAATGAGACAAGAGCGTACTTTGGAATGGGCGTTCCGGTGACTTTATTTATAGATGCATCCGGCAAGACGGTATTTAAAAAAATTGGTGTTATAGAATCAGAATCTGAATTAATCGCGCTAACAGAGAAATATTTAGGGGTGCAGATTTAATGCTTTTAGACCTTGTGATTGCCGCAGCCGTTCTCATTTCAGGAGTGATCGGTTATAAAAACGGATTTATTAGAACGATCTTCAAATTTGTGGGCTACATCGCCGGTGGCGTTCTTGGAATCTATTTTTCTCTGAAGATCTCCAACGATTGGGCGTTAGATTTTAAGCGCGTTGGTTTTGTGATCATTGCAATTGTTGCCAGTGGAAGTTTTGGATCAATGGCTGGTGGAGCACTCGCCAAAGGTTTACGGGCAACGGTATTTCGTGGGCCACTGGCGTTTCTAGATTCACTGGCAGGTTCTGCCTTAGAAATTATCCGAGTAATTCTCGTGACTTATTTAATCGCGACCGTCTTGCTTTGGTCACCGTGGGAATCAGTACAGAACCAAATCGCAAAAAGCCAGATATTGATGAAAGTTCAACCTTACATTCCTGGATTAATTACCCAAGCAAACGACTGGGTAAAGGAAGAGTTCCTTAATCTTCGTCTTTAGAAGAATTTAACCCTTCTGAAATCAGCTTCATTACATTTGGATCAGCCAGTGTTGTCGCATCTCCGACTGCGCGATTTTCAGCAACATCCTTTAGTAAGCGGCGCATAATTTTTCCACTTCGCGTCTTCGGAAGTTCTGCCACAACCATAATCTGACGCGGGCGAGCGATTGCGCCGATCTCCTTGGTTACGTGAGCGCGCAGCTCTTTGACCAACTCTTCGCCGCCGACATTTGGTATTCCGCCGCGCAAAATAACGAAGGCGACAATGCCTTGGCCGGTCATTTCATCTGCTGCACCAACAACTGCTGCTTCAGCGACCGCTTCGTGTGAAACCAAAGCAGACTCAACTTCAGTAGTTGAAATGCGGTGACCGGAAACGTTCATAACATCATCAACGCGTCCCATTAGCCAAGTCGCGCCATCGCCATCTAACTTTGCGCCATCGCCAGCAAAGTAAATTCCTTTAAAACGTGACCAGTAAGTTTCTTTGTAACGCTCGTCTTCGCCCCAAACACCACGCAACATTGAAGGCCATGGTTGATCCAAAATTAAGAATCCACCGTGTCCATTAGGAACTGGAACGCCTTGATCATCAACAACTTTTGCGCTGATACCTGGAAGTGCTTTCATCGCAGATCCTGGTTTGGTTGCGGTAACGCCAGGTAGTGGTGAAATCATTATCGCGCCGGTTTCGGTCTGCCACCAAGTGTCGACGATTGGACAATTGTTTGCACCAATTACTTCGCGATACCACATCCACGCTTCTGGATTAATTGGTTCACCAACTGACCCAAGTAAACGCAACGAAGATAAATTGTGAGCCTGTGGGAATTCATCTCCCCATTTCATCCAAGTACGAATCAAAGTCGGCGCGGTGTACAAAATAGTTACACCGTACTTTGCGATAATTTCAAAGAGGCGGCCTTTATGTGGTGTATCAGGAGTTCCTTCATAAATAACTTGTGTTGCGCCATTTATTAGTGGTCCATAAACAACGTAAGAATGGCCGGTAATCCAACCAACATCGGCGGTACACCAGTAAATATCTGTTTCAGGCTTGATATCAAAGACCACGCGATGTGTGTATGCCGCTTGGGTTAAATATCCGCCTGTTGTGTGGAAAATTCCCTTTGGCTTGGCAGTTGTTCCAGAAGTGTAAAGAATAAAGAGCGGGTGCTCACTGTCAAAGAATTCAGGTGTGTGTGACTTGCTTTGGCGGTTAACAATTTCATGCCACCAAATATCACGATCTGAGTTCCACACTGTTTCTTGTTTCGTGCGCTTTACAACCAGAACTTTTTCCACATTGTGCTTACCCTTTAACGCTTCATCAACCGCGGGCTTTAGCGCAAATGCTGAACCCTTGCGGAAGCCACCATCTGCAGTAATTACCAACTTAGCATCGGCATCTTGGATGCGAGATAGAAGCGCATCTGCAGAAAATCCACCAAAGACAACTGAATGAACTGCGCCGATTCGCGCACAAGCTAACATTGCAACCGCGGCCTCTGGAATCATCGGCATATAAATAGCGACACGATCGCCCGCGGTGATTCCGAGTTCAGTTAAAGCGTGTGCTGCTTGCGATACATCTTCGAGCATCTGCGAATAAGTAATTGTGCGAGTATCACCGGGTTCACCTTCAAAGTGAAAAGCGATTCGTTCTCCACGGCCAGCTGCGATGTGACGATCAAGCGCGTTTACCGAAGCATTTATCTTGCCGCCAATAAACCATTTGGCGTATGGAGGATTCCATTCCAAAACTTGATCCCAAGTCTTATCCCAAGTCAGCTCACGCGCTTGTTCTTCCCAAAAAGCTAAACGGTCTTTATCTGCGTGTGCATACAAATCAGGTTTTGCATTCGCTTGCGCGGCAAATTCCGGGCTCGGTGGAAAGAGCCGGTTCTCCTGCGAAAGATTTTCGATTGAATCGCCGATTTTTTCTGAACTCATAACTCTGCAGATTACTCGTCAATATCAACAGGCGGAAGGCTTTCTGGGTGTGGCATGGGAGATATGGGGCAAGATCCCAGCCTTCTAACCTCGAACGAGGTGCGAGCTAGAGAAGAAGAATGGAAAGGGAAAATATGTACACATCATTTCTTGTGATGCTTCTGAAGATAATCAGCAGCCCAGCTCTCCTGGCTGGCTTGATCGCCTTCCTGCAGAAATTGCTCCATCCGTAAAGATCCATAACCATCTAAAGACAGGTGCCAATCGGACGGAAAGTCGCCATTTCCTACGCGTGATGGGAATGGCGATTTTTCATCCGCCTGCGAAGGTGGTTGGATTAGGCGTAAGCCTGAATTCGGCCCAATGACGCGCTCGGTCAGGGATTACGCCCCGAGATATTTTGGAGTCATTATGGCCATAGCAACCCCTGAAATTTACGCCGAGATGTTGGATCGCGCGAAAGCTGGCGCATTTGCATATCCCGCAATAAACGTTTCATCATCACAAACACTGATCGCAGCACTTCGTGGTTTCGCCGAAGCTGAATCAGATGGAATCATTCAATTTTCTTGGGGCGGGGCAGAATACGCATCCGGTTCAACAGTTAAGAACATGGTCGATGGCGCAGTTGCGCTCGCCGAGTTCGCACACGTTGTCGCTAAAAATTACAATGTAAATATCGCAATCCACACTGATCACTGCCCGGCAGAAAAGCTCGATGGCTATATGCGTCCACTTTTGGAAATCGGTGCACAGCGCATCAAAAATGGACAGGCCCCACTCTTTAACTCACATATGTGGGATGGCTCAGCAGTTGATATGAATGAAAATATGAAGATTGCAGATGAGCTTCTCACCAAATCTGTTGCTGCTCGCACAATTCTAGAAATCGAAATCGGCGTTGTCGGTGGCGAAGAAGATGGCGTTGAAGCAAAGCACGATGCGAAGTTGTACTCAACTCCCGAAGATGCCTTGATGACAATCGAAACTCTTGGACTCGGAGAGCGCGGTCGTTACATGGTCGCAGCAACATTCGGTAACGTCCACGGTGTTTATAAGCCAGGCAACGTTGTCTTGCAGCCAAAGATTTTGCAGACGCTGCAGGATGCGGTTGTTGCAAAGAAGGGCCTTGCCGCAGGAAGTAAGCCGATGGACTTGGTTTTCCACGGTGGTTCAGGTTCTCTTCTTTCAGAAATCCGCGATTCACTTGATTACGGCGTAATTAAGATGAATATCGATACTGATACGCAATATGCATTTACTCGTCCAGTAGTGGACCACATGCTCAAGAACTATGACGGCGTGTTAAAGATTGACAGCGAAGTTGGAAATAAAAAGATGTACGATCCACGTGCATGGGGTAAAGCTGCTGAAGCGGGAATGGCGGCACGCGTTGTTCACGCTTGCGCTGATCTGCGTTCCACCGGTACATCACTAAAAAAGTAATTACTAACTCTTAACAATCTCTGGAGAGGTTTTGCTATGCCAGCGCTAGTTTTGCTTGGAGCTCAATGGGGCGACGAAGGCAAGGGTAAAGCCACAGATATTCTCGGTGACCGCGTTGATTATGTTGTCCGCTATCAAGGCGGAAACAACGCGGGCCACACCGTGGTCATCGGTGATCAAAAGTATGCACTTCACTTACTTCCATCTGGAATTTTGAGTCCTAACGTAATTCCAGTTATCGGAAATGGCGTTGTGATTGATCCAGGTGTATTGCTTGAAGAAATCCGCGGCTTAACCGAACGCGGCATTGATTGTTCAAAACTTGTTATCTCAACCAATGCGCACTTAATCACTCCTTATCACCGCACAATCGATAAAGTTTCAGAGCGCTTCCTTGGTAAATCTAAGATCGGCACAACCGGCCGCGGCATCGGGCCTGCTTACGCTGACAAGATCAATCGCATCGGAATCCGAGTGCAAGATTTATTTGATCCTTCAATTCTTCGTCAGAAAATCGAAGGCGCGCTCCGCGATAAGAACCAAGTGCTTATCAAGGTCTTCAATCGTAAAAATATTGAAGTTGATGAGGTATTAAATGAGTACCTCGCATATGCCGAAATACTGCGCCCATATGTTGCCGACACTGTTTTGCTGCTCGATCAAGCGCTAAAAGCGGGCAAGCGCGTTCTGCTGGAAGGCTCTCAAGGAACGTTGCTTGACGTTGATCACGGCACGTATCCCTTTGTTACTTCATCAAACCCAACAGCGGGTGGCGCTTGCACAGGTTCTGGAATCGGACCAACCAAAATTGATCGCGTAATCGGAATCGTTAAGGCTTACACAACTCGCGTTGGATCTGGCCCATTCCCAACTGAACTCTTCGATGAAGATGGTGAAAAATTACGCACCATCGGTGGCGAAATCGGTGTAACAACTGGGCGCGCACGTCGTTGTGGTTGGTATGACGCACCAATTGCGCGTTATGCAGTTCGTGTAAATGGACTTACCGATTTCTTCTTAACAAAACTCGATGTCCTAACTGGTTGGAAAGAAATTCCGGTTTGTGTTGCCTACGATATTGACGGTCAGCGCGTAGAAGAACTTCCAGCATCACAATCTGATTTTCACCATGCCAAGCCGATCTATGAATACTTGCCAGGCTGGACTGAAGATATTTCTAAGGCGCGTAAGTTAAGTGATCTGCCGAAGAATGCCCAGGATTACATCGCATTCTTAGAAAAGATTTCTGGTGCGCCAATGAGTGCAATCGGAGTCGGGCCCGGGCGCGACCAAACAATTGTCGTAAAGGATTTCATCTAAACCATGAAAATCCTCCTAGTCGGAAGTGGCGGTCGAGAACACGCACTTGCACTAGGACTACAAGCAGATTCAGCTTGCACCGAATTGCATTGCGCGCCAGGTAATCCCGGTACTTCGCAGATCGCTACCAACCATCTCGTTGCAGTCACAGATAACACTGCAATCGTTGAACTCGCAAAAAATTTAAGCGTTGATTTAGTAGTAATCGGCCCGGAAGTCCCTTTGGTAAATGGCGTTGCCGACTTACTTCGCGCCGCTGGCATCACAACCTTTGGTCCATCTAAAGCGGCAGCGCAGTTAGAGGGCTCAAAACACTTTGCTAAAGGGGTAATGCGCGATGCAGGAGTACCAACTTCGCGCAGTTTCACCTGTGAAAACCAGGAAGAGATCGAAAGCGCTCTCGATGCTTTTGGCGCTCCATATGTTGTCAAAGATGATGGTCTAGCTGCAGGTAAGGGCGTTGTCGTTACTGATGATCGCGCAATTGCGTTAGCACATGCACTCTCTTGCAAACGTGTAGTAATTGAAGAGTATTTAAATGGTCCAGAAATTTCGCTCTTTGGAATTTCCGATGGACGCAACATATTGCCAATGCAACCTGCGCAAGATTTCAAACGTGCCTACGATTTTGATGAGGGTCCGAACACTGGCGGCATGGGTGCTTACTCACCACTTCCGTGGGCACCTGATGACATCGTTGATGAGACATACGAAAAAGTCTTAGCTCCGATGATTGCAGAAATGTCAGCGCGCGGAACACCATTTGTCGGACTTCTATATGCCGGACTTGCACTTACTGATCACGGATTACGAGTTATTGAATTTAACGCGCGCTTTGGTGATCCTGAGACTCAAGTGTTAATTCCGCGATTGAAAACTCCGCTAGCAACGCTTTTATATAAAGCGGCAACAGATTCGCTAGATGATGTGGCACTCGAATGGCGAGATGAAAGCGCTGTGACAGTTGTATTGGCAGCACCGGGTTATCCGGATGCGCCGCAAGTAAATGGCGCAATAACTAAGATTCCGGTGATCGCAGATACGCAAATCTTTCATGCCGGCACAACACAAAGCGGCGACGCCTTGGTCTCAGCCGGAGGACGCGTCATGACGATTACTGGTCTCGGTGAAGATTTAACGCAGGCCCGCGATCGCGCATATCGCGCGATCTCACAGATCGAACTTTCCGGATCTTTCTATCGCAGCGATATTGCGCTAAATGCGTCGGTCGCTGAGAAGGGCAATTAAATGGGGGAGAATAAGTCAGTGAGCGTCCTTGCAGATCGTTATGCATCAAAGGCAATGCGCGCCATCTTTGCACCAGAAGAGAAAATCATTGCAGAACGCCGGTTATGGCTGGCGGTTGCTCGTGCACAAAACAAGCTAGGTCACATAATTGCTGATTCTGTCATTACAGATTACGAAAAAGTTTTAAACAAGGTAGACCTAGCATCGATTGATGCGCGCGAAAAAATCACTCGCCACGATGTAAAAGCGCGGATCGAAGAGTTCAATGCTTTGGCCGGACACGAGGCGATTCACGCGGGAATGACTAGCCGCGATGTGACGGAAAATATTGAAGCCCTTCAAATTAAGAATGGTTTAGAAATTGTGCATGGAAAAGTTGTTGCAGTGTTGGCCCAACTTGGCGAGAAAGCTGCGCAATATTCTGCACAACCAATTGCTGGTAGATCACATAATGTGCCGGCGCAAATAACAACTTTAGGAAAACGCTTTGCATCTGCTGCCGAAGAGCTGCTGTTTGCATACGAACGACTAGCTTCGCTACAAGATCGTTACCCGATGCGTGGAATAAAGGGCCCAGTTGGCACTGCACAAGATTCAATTGATCTTCTCGGTTCATCTAAGTCGCATCAATCCTTAGAATTAGAAATTGCAAACGATCTAGGTTTTAACCGAGTTCCTGATTCAACTGGTCAGATTTATCCACGCTCACTTGATTACGACGTCGTAACCACTTTGGTGCAATTAGCGGCCAGTCCATCTTCACTTGCCACATCAATTCGCTTGATGGCCGGTGCAGAACTCGTCACCGAAGGATTTAAAGATGGACAAGTTGGTTCATCTGCGATGCCACACAAGATGAATACTCGTTCTTGTGAGCGAATCAATGGGCTAAGCGTTATTTTGCGCGGATATGCCTCTATGGTCTCTGAGCTTGCCGGCGATCAATGGAACGAAGGCGATGTTTCTTGCAGCGTTGTGCGCCGAGTTGCTCTGCCTGATGCTTTCTATGCAATTGATGGCTTACTCGAAACGACCTTGACGGTATTAAATGAATTTGGAGCATTTCCCGCGGTAATTCAGGCTGAATTAGATCGCTATCTTCCCTTCCTTGCCACAACAAAAATCTTGATGGCTTCGGTGAAAGCTGGCGTGGGCCGCGAAGTTGCCCACGAAGCTATTAAAGAGCACGCAGTTAAGGCTGCCCTTGCTATGCGCGAAGGAAAGGCAAACTCATTACTCGATGCACTTGCTGCAGATGCGCGAATCCCGCTAGATCGCAAAGCACTTGATGCGCTAATTAGCCAACCTATTGAATTTACTGGCGATGCTCGCCAACAAATTGCTCGAGTTGTAGATCGCATTGACGCGATTACTTCCGCGCACCCTGCCGCAGCGCAGTACAAACCACACTCCATCAGGTGAGCGGCTTCGGTTTGGCTGGCGCACCGCCAGCACCATCCATACATGGTTGGCAACACTTGCGCACCGGAAAAGTTCGCGATCTCTATACAAACAACAAAGAAGAGATTTTATTGGTTACTTCAGATCGCATTTCAGCATTTGACTGGGTTCTTCCATCAGAGATTCCAAATAAAGGGGCGATACTTACCCAACTCTCACTTTTCTGGTTTGAGTTATTAGAAGATCTAGTCCCTAACCACATAATTAGCGATGAAGTCCCAGCCGAATTCAGTGATCGTGCAGTGATCGTTAAACCGCTAGAAATGTTTGCCATTGAGTGTGTGGCGCGCGGCTACTTAACCGGCAGTGGGCTTACTGAATATAAAAGTAGCCAAGCGGTCTGTGGCAATTTACTTCCAGCAGGCTTGGTTGATGGATCACAATTACCTGAAACCATTTTTACGCCAGCGACAAAAGCTGAAATTGGTGATCACGATATAAATATTGACTATGCAACCGCGGCCAAGATTGTTGGCAACGCAGATGCTGAGCAACTGCGCGATCTGACAGTCAAGCTTTACGACACTGCATCAGAGTTTGCCAACAGCCGCGGGATCATCTTGGCTGACACGAAATTTGAATTTGGCCGCGATGCCAAAGGAGTAATTACACTCGGAGATGAGGCGCTCACGCCTGATTCTTCACGTTTTTGGGAGGCCACCAGCTGGAACCCAGGTAGCGCACCAGCCTCATTTGATAAACAATTTGTAAGAGATTTTCTTACCTCCAGCGGTTGGGATAAGAAGAGCCCACCACCAGAATTGCCTGCAGAAATAATCGAAAAGACTGCAGCGCGATATGAAGAAGCCTTTTTTCGAATTACCGGCAATAAGTTTTAAAAAACTAAAGGAGCAGAAAATGGCAAAGATCGTGGTCGATGTGATGTTAAAGCCAGAAATTCTCGACCCACAAGGTGTTGCTGTTTCTGCCGCGCTACCTCGCCTGGGCTTCACCTTCGCCAAGAGTGTGCGTCAAGGAAAACGTTTTGAAATTGAGGTAGATGGTGAGCCAACTCCTGCGCAACTCGCTGAAGTAGAAAAAGCGGCCGAAAAACTACTTGCCAATCCAGTTATCGAAACATTCACAGTGCGAGTTGAGAAGTAAATGAAAGTTGGCGTAGTAACTTTTCCAGGCACGCTAGATGATCGCGATGCAGCGCGTGCGGCAACACATGCCGGAACCACTGCGGTTTCGCTTTGGCATAACGATGCTGACCTAAAAGGCGTGGATGCAGTTATCTTGCCTGGCGGTTTTTCTTATGGAGATTATCTGCGCTGTGGTGCGATTTCACGTTTTGCTCCAGTTATGGAAAAAATTATTGATGCCGCAAATGGCGGGATGCCGCTGTTGGGAATATGCAATGGCTTCCAAGTGCTTTGCGAAGCACACTTACTACCAGGTGCACTCACCCGCAATCACGAACTGCACTTTCTCTGCCGCGATCAAAAATTAGAGATAACAAATAACCAAACAGCTTGGACCACTTCCTACAAAGTAGGTCAAGAGATTGTTATTCCGCTCAAAAATGGCGAAGGATCTTTTCAATGTGATGATGCAACACTGGCGGCTTTAGAAGGTGAAGGTCGCATAATTGCGCGTTATGTAGGCGAAAATCCAAATGGTTCACGGAATAAAATTGCCGGAATTACCAATGAGCGCGGCAATGTGGTTGGTTTGATGCCTCACCCAGAGCACGCGATTGATCCTTTAACTGGACCAACAGCAGATGGCTTGGGCTTCTTTACATCGGTCTTAAATGCGATGGTGAAGTAATGGCGCTAGACACTGTTGCAATTGCCAAAGCAAACCCGGACACAAATCAGCCATATGCAGAACTCGGACTTAAAGGCGATGAATACACCCGCATCAAAGAAATTTTAGGGCGCCGCCCAACATCTTCAGAGCTCGCGATGTATTCGGTGATGTGGTCAGAACACTGTTCTTACAAATCTTCGAAGGTTCACTTAAAACAATTTGGAGATAAGGTTGTAAAGACTGATGCGCTCTTGGTCGGTATTGGTGAAAATGCTGGAGTAGTTGACGTTGGTCAGGGATATGCAGTTACTTTTAAAATTGAATCACATAACCACCCTTCATTCATTGAGCCGTATCAAGGAGCAGCAACTGGAGTTGGTGGAATCGTTCGCGATATTTTAACAATGGGTGCCCGCCCGATTGCAGTGATGGATCCACTTCGTTTTGGTCCAGCTGATGCCGCCGACACACGTCGTGTTCTGCCCGGAATTATCGCGGGCGTTGGTGGATATGGAAATTGTCTAGGCTTGCCCAACATTGGTGGAGAAGTTGTATTCGATGAGACTTATATAGGCAACCCGCTTGTAAATGCTTTATGTGTTGGAGTTATGAAACATAGCGATATCAAACTAGCGAAAGCAGCCGGCGCTGGAAATCTAGTTGTGCTTTATGGTGCAAAAACCGGTGGCGATGGCATCGGCGGAGTTTCCGTCTTGGCCTCAGAAACTTTTGATGCCACTGGTCCCGCAAAGCGCCCAGCGGTACAAGTCGGAGATCCATTCGTTGAAAAAGTCTTAATTGAATGTTCGCTGGAAATTTTCGCAGAAGACCTTGTCGTAGGTATCCAAGACCTTGGCGGGGCAGGCTTATCTTGCGCCACCAGCGAATTAGCATCTGGCGGCAGCGGCGGCATGAAAGTTGAACTTGATCGAGTTCTGTTGCGCGATGCCACTTTATCTCCAGAAGAAATCTTGATGTCTGAATCACAAGAGCGCATGTGCGCGATTGTGGAACCAAAACATATTGCTCGCTTCTTAGAAATCTGCAAAAAATGGGATGTGACGGTCACGGTAATAGGTGAAGTAACCGATGGCGAACGTTTGGAAATAACCTGGCACGGCGAATTAATCGTCGATGTTCCACCGCGCACCGTCGCTCACGAAGGTCCCGTATATAACCGTCCGCTTGCTAAGCCGGAATATATAGATCGCGTTAATGCCGAAGTGATAAACGTTCCGCGGCCTGAAACTGCCGAGCAGATAAAAGAAACCGTTCTGAAATTAGCTGCCACTCCAAATCTGGCGGATAAATCTTGGGTAACCGCGCAATACGATCGTTATGTTCAGGGAAATACCATCCAATCTCAACCAGATGATTCCGGAATGGTTCGCATTGATGAGAAGACAAATCTTGGTGTGGCAATTGCAACCGATGCAAATGCCAATTGGTCATACTTAAATCCTTACGAGGGTGCAAAATTGGCACTTGCCGAAGCTGCACGCAATATTGCAACAGCGGGTGCCAAGCCACTTGCTGTGACTAATTGCCTTAACTTTGGATCTCCAGAAGATCCTGGCGTGATGTGGCAATTCGCCGAATCAGTTCGTGGACTTGCTGATGGATGTTTAGAGATGGGTCTGCCAGTAACTGGCGGCAACGTTTCTTTCTACAACCAAACTGGCGCAGTCGCGATCTTGCCAACTCCTGTGATCGGCGTACTTGGCGTTATTGATGATGTTCGCACACGAACACCAATGAGTTTTGATCGCGCAGAATTACAACTCTTTTTACTCGGTGATACCAACGATGACATCGCAGGCAGCGAGTGGGCTTACATGCACGGACAGCGCGGCGGTAAAGCTCCAATCGCTGATTTACAGCGAGAAATGCGCCTAATTAACTTACTTGTTGCTGGACGAACTTCACAAATATTTACCGCAGCACATGACTTAAGCCAAGGTGGACTTAGTGCGACTCTGACTGAGATGGTTCTACGTCATAACGTCGGTGCAATTATTGATATTGAAAAACCTGGAACAACTCTGATTTCGGAATCACCGGGGCGCGTTGTCGTCGCTGTTGATCCTACAAAGAGCGCAGCACTCCTAGCTTTGGCTGCAAAAGAAAACATAGCAATTACCAAAATTGGAACCACCGGTGGATCTAGTTTGATAATTAATGGTGCGGACATTTCATTAACAGAACTTCGCAAGGCTCATACCGAAACTTTCCCAAAGTTGTTTGGATAAAGATGCGCGATCCAATAATTCTAGAAGAGGTGAAGCAGACGCTGGCAGCGCTCGTTGAACGCTCACCTGGCCGCGCGATTGAAGTTAGGATTCCACCTTATGCAGCGGTGCAATGTGGCGATGGACCAACCCATACCCGCGGCACTCCCGCAAATTTAATTGAGATGAGCGCAGACACCTGGTTGGCCTTGGCTAAGGGTGAGCGCACCTGGGCCGATGCAATGTCAGCAGGGGATATAAATGCATCTGGTGCGCGTGCAGATTTAACCGAATATTTGCCAATTAGGATTAAGCCATGACGCGCCGCCCGGATGGTCTCTTAAACCATAACGTCTTAGATGACGATAAAGCGCCGCAAGATGCTTGTGGAGTATTTGGTGTGTGGGCTCCGAAAGAAGAAGTCGCAAAGCTCACTTTCTATGGCTTGTACGCCCTGCAACATCGCGGACAAGAATCTGCAGGTATCGCAGCAAGTGATGGCGAGCGAATCTTAATTTACAAAGATATGGGGCTAGTTTCGCAAGTATTTACCGAAACTGATTTAGCATCTTTAACTGGTGATTTAGCAATTGGCCATTGTCGTTACAGCACAACAGGATCAAGCACTTGGGTTAACGCCCAACCAACGCTAAGGCCAACTAAATACGGCACTTTGGCGCTAGCCCACAATGGGAATTTAACGAATACCGGCGATCTGGCTGAGATGGTTCAGAAACTCGAAGGCGACTCAGCGAAAAATGGACGAGGCGCCACAACAGATACTGAAATTATGACGGCGCTAATTGGCCTGCAAGATGAGAAGAATGTAGAAGCTAGCGCAATAGCTGTATTACCAAAACTAGAAGGCGCATTCTCGTTGGTATTTATGGATGAGAAAACTTTATATGCAGCGCGCGATCGACACGGCGTTCGCCCGCTCGTAATTGGAAAATTAGAACGCGGTTGGGTTGTTGCTTCTGAAACTGCAGCCCTGGATATCGTGGGCGCCGCCTTTGTGCGCGAAGTAGAACCTGGCGAATTCTTGGCGATCAACGAAGATGGGATTCGCTCCGAAATGTGGGCAAAACCTGATCCAAAAGGTTGTCTCTTTGAATATGTTTACTTGGCTCGTCCAGATACAACAATTGCCGGTCAAGGCGTTCACGCAACACGAGTGCGCATCGGAAAACGTTTAGCAATTGAGGCACCAGTTGAGGCAGATTTAGTGATTCCAGTTCCAGAATCTGGAACACCTGCAGCTATTGGTTACGCCCAACAATCTGGAATTCCGTACGGTTTAGCGCTAGTGAAAAATTCATATGTTGGCCGCACATTTATCCAAC
>JAPLBF010000026.1 GCA_026392825.1 Actinomycetota bacterium | reverse complement strand
GGGTTAGTTCTGATTTTGTCGAAATCAAAAAATTGGCTAGTTCATTTTCCTTCCAGTAGCGGCCGGGTCCAGCGCCTAAATCAAGTATTCTTAAAGGTCTAGATAGATCTTTTTGTAATCTTGATAGTTCCTTAAGAATTAGATCAGGGAAATTTATTGGAAGATTCTCAGATAAATATCGAAAAATACATAAGGGGTTGCGCACTGTTTTAGTTTACTAGATCGTTGACTATGCGACTTTTTTGTGTGCCTGTAGCCGTGATTAATCCAAAACTACCGAACCACTTGGTGTGCTCAAGTGAACGGAAACTATACCGGTTTCGCCGTCTTGGGTTGAAGGATCTACCCAATCAATTGAAACGGTATCTAAACCGTTGAGGATTTCAGTCTTGAACCATGAATCAGATAGTTGATCTTTATCTGAGATTACAATCTTTTCGATTTTTGAAACTGTTGTTCCGTCCTTTGATGGATGATCTTCGGTTAGCCATTGGATAAAGAAAGGTAGTTCTCTCGAATCGGTTATTTCCTTTACGCCGATTTGCTTCCACTTAAGGTCTGTTCCGTCAGGGCGGGTACGGTGCCCATCCACTGCTTTGCGGCCGAACTTTTCTTCGATTGGTGCAATGTCATTAGTGCTAAATACCCAAGTGAGCCAGCCGCCGCCTTCTTGTGCTTTCTTTGAAACTGCTTTACCCCAAGGTGTTTGTTCTGTTGCTGGGTGATCAAGTGGGCAAACTACTTCGATGTATTTTCCATCTAGAAGAGCAGCCGTGAAGTTGCGTGTTCCAAAACGTGGGTGGATACCGCCATCAACAAATGTTGTGCCAAGGCGAGAGCCAAGGCGTTGCACGGTGTCGGCTAGTTGATCATGGGAAGTTACATATGAGACATGGTCTAAGCGCATGGCGTTATTTTGCACCATAAAAAGGGGTGCTACTTACCATTCCATTCAGCGAGAATTTGCTGGTAAATCCTTATATATGAGCCGCCAGTGTCAGAATTTGTATTTTTTTCTTTCGCTTTTTCGAGCGCTGCCTTGGAAAATGTTAGTCTTTTCGTCTGATCGTGTAGAAGCTCGACTATTGCACTCGCTAACGCTTCGGGCTCCGGCGGGGTTAGGAAACCGGTGGTTCCGTGGGTTACAACTTCTGAAACCGAACCGACGTCGACAGCCACAACTGGGATACCGCAGGACTGCACCTCGACTAAAGAATAAGGAACTCCTTCATTTAAGGAAGTGCTCAAGAAGAGATCGGCGGCTGGGATTACATCCGCTGCTTCAACCCAACCTAGGAGTGAAACGTTATTCGGCGCATTGCCCTTAGTTACTTCATATAACTCGCCGCCTCCTGCCATTAAGAAATTGATATTAGGCAATAACCGAGCAACCTCGAGTGCTAGATCTGGATTCTTCACGGGGGCCATACGAGCCATCCACAAGACTGTCGGCGCATCTAGATCTATGCTGAGTAAATTTCTTGATTCTTCACGGGTTAGAAATGTGAGGTTTTCACCTTCTGATGCAACTGAAATGTATTGGGATGATTTTCCAACTCCAACAGTAAGTAAATCAGTAGTAACTTGTTCACCGACGGTGACTATACGTTTGGTAACTTTTGCAAGCCGCCGTTCAATATTGATGATCATTTGTAATGCGCGCTTTGAAAATTCAGGATCTCCCATTAGGTGTCCGTGAAAAGTGTGAACTTTTGGAATTCTGAAGAACATCAATCTACATAATAAGCCGGCCTTGAAGGTGTGGCTGTGAATTATTTGAGGCCGATAATTTCTAACGAGTTTGCGGAGTTCCAAATAAGCTCTTAAATCTAAGTCTGGACTAATTTTGCGACCTAAATGTTCAATTCTTTCAAAATTCAAATTACCTAGACTGGAATCTTCGATCTCGTATCCTTGAACATGCCCAACCGCTAAAAGTGTATCTACTTCGGGAGCGATCTTAGGCAGTAGATTGTTTAAATATCTGGCCGTTCCTCCTATGTTATACCGCGCTATTACGTGTAAAACCCTAGGCTTTTCGGTAGGCATCCAATACCTCTTTTGTCGGCCCGAGCATTTTCTGCTGGCCGTGATCAAGCCATAAAACTTTGGTGGCCAATTTTTCTACAGTTGTTAAATCATGAGATACAAGAATTGTCGCATCACCCTGTGAGATAAGTTCCAACATTCTTGCTTTAGATTTCTGCTGGAATTCAGCATCTCCAACACCCAAAATTTCATCAACGATAAGAACGCCTGAGTGTTGGAAGGTCGCAACTGCAAACCCCAGGCGCGCGACCATTCCGGTCGAATATGTGCGAAGTGGCAATTTTATCTGGTCTGTAAGCCCCGCCCATTCAGCAATTTCACTTACTTTGGCGCGCATTTCTTTAGTTCTATTACCGAGCAAGACACCAAAGAGAAGAATGTTTTCCTCACCACTTAGCTCGGGATTAAAGCCCGCACCAAGTTCTAACATAGGAGCAACGCTTCCATTTACTTTGATCGACCCCGCTGTCGGTGGTAAAACTCTTGCAATCAATTTCAATAGCGTGGACTTGCCGGCTCCGTTATGTCCGACTATTGCCAAAACCTCGCCGCGATCAACGGTAAAGCTAACACCCTTGAGTGCATTAATCGTGATATCGAGATTAATACCTTTCATCGAGCTGATTGCCGCTTCCTTTAAAGTGGTTGCTCGGCCGTGTCTAATTATATAATTTAGATCAACGTTTTTTACTTCAATAACGTGGTCTATCACATCATCACCACTGACTTTGCCCAAGATCGCTTAAAAACAAAGAGTCCAATAACCAGAATCAATATGGAAGAAGTGAACATATACAACCAGTCAAATAAAGTTGCCGTACCTGTACTTGAAAAGACAACTCTGAAAACATCTAAATAAGACGTCAACGGGTTAATCGAGACAATCACCTGTACCGGTCCGTTTAGGATGTCTTTCGGGTAGAAGACTGGTGTTAAGTAAAAGAGCAGTTGTAAAACTATGGCAATAATATTCTTCGAATCATCAAAGCGAATAAAAAGTATCGCCGTGAGCAAAGATAAGCCGATTGTTAAAGCAAGCAGACAGATAATTACTATCACCGTTAAGGGCGCAAAAAGAGATATACCTTCGCCAACAAGCAGTGTCACGGCAATCAGTGCAAATAGCCCCAAAATGAAATTGACTGCATTTGAAATGGCAGAAGAAAATGCAAATACATGAGGTCTCACATATACCTTTTGAAGAATCCCAACCCCACTAGCGATTGACTCGGTCGCCTGCATAAAAGCTTGGCTGAAGAAAGTGAAAAGTAAAATCCCAGCCAATACGTAAGGTGCAAACTGTGACCCATCAGCAAGTTTTGATCTAAAGACATAAACGAAAATAGCCCATAAAACTAGGCTGGTGAGTAATGGATTGAGCATTGTCCATAGCAAGCCAAGAACTGATCGCTTGTATCTGACAGATAAGTCTCGTTTGACCAACAAAATTATTAAATCTCTTTGACCCCACAGATCTGTCGTGAGTTCCTTAAAATAATTTGCTCTTGCCGAAGAATCGTAGGCGTTTCTCATTTTAGAAATTCCTCAACCTTTGATTTACTTGGTAAGTGAAGTCTAGGGGGATCCTTAATTCGTTTATAAACGGCATAAAAGGCTCTTTTCTGGGCTTTTGCCCTCAAGTAGATAAGCATCGACTGCGTCATCGACACAGGCGCTGCCGCGCCCTTGGCCGGTATGGCCATCGGCGTTGAGTGTGATTAGTTTTGATGAGGTGAAGATTTTATTGAGGCCAACTGCCCATTCGTAAGGTGTTGCTGGGTCGCCGGTGGTGCCGATGACAATGATGGGCGCGGTATTGATGGAAGTGATTTTATTTGTGGTGCGAGTGAACTTGTCTTTGGTTGGTGGCGTTAAATACTTGCAGGCGATATTTGTGTAAGCAAGGTATGGGCCAAAGATTGGTGCGGCGTCGGTGAAGCGTTTGGCATCGGCTTTGGTTTCTTCGATGGTGCGGGTGTCGGGCCAATCTAGGCAATCGATAATTGCGCCGGAATCTAAAGTATTTGATGTGTATTTCGCATCAGATGAACGCTCTGTGTATTGATCTGCTAAATCAAGAAAGGTATCGCCATAACCTTGCAGAGCTTCACCAAATGCGGTGCGAAGTTTTGGCCAACCATCGACATCGTCATAAAGTGCCGATGCTGTGCCAAGGACGATCAGCGATTCGGTGGCGGTGCGGTCATCGTTCTTCACTTTTGTTTTGCGCGGCAGTGGGGTTGTTGCAGCTGAGGTAAATACAGAAATGATTTGTTTTATCGCTTCTTGCTTGTTTTTAGATAACGGGCAGTCATCTTCTGCGGCGCAGTTGGTAATGAAGGCGCCGAGGGCGTCATCGAATCCTTTTGCTTGCGAGATGTTTTGTTCGAGGATAGAAATATTTGGATCAACTGCGCCGTCTAGAACCATGCGACCGACTTTGTCGGGGAAAAATTGCGCGTAAAGGGTTCCGAGGTATGTTCCGTAAGACTTTCCGAGGTAATTCAATTTCTCATCGCCAAGGGCTGCGCGCAGTATGTCCATATCTCGGGCGGCTTCTGCCGTTGTGTAATGGTTTAAATACTTATTGGCGCTTTGGCATTTATCGATGAAATCTTTGGCATCGGCGATCGCTGCTGCGAGTTCGGCGTCGTTGTCGGGTTTGGCATCGGCTGCGTAACTGGCATCGGTCTCGGCATCGTTTAGACATTTGATTGGTTCACTGCGATCAACGCCGCGTGGGTCAAAGCCGACGATGTCGAAGCGATCAAGAACATCTGGATCGAAGATGAACTCGGCGTTGTAGGCATAATCAACACCGGATCCGCCGGGGCCACCGGGGTTAACGATGAGTGAGCCGATGCGGTTTTCTTGGTCTTGGGCTTTGTAGCGAAGTACAGATATTTCGAATGTGCCGACGGTTAAATCGGCGTAATCAATTGGCACCAAGAGTTCGGTGCATTCAAAGTCGTCGTAACAAGTTGCCCAATCTAACTTTTGGTTTTCATAGGTTGCTAATTCTGAGATGGGTGTTTCAATGGCGGCATCCGTTGCGCAGCCAGAGATAAGTAGCGCCGCTGTGATTGCAAGAGCGATTACTTTGAAAGGTTTTTTAAGCATTAGGCCAAACCACACATCAAAGCTTCGATGGTCAAAAGTGGTGCTGCGTTGTGGCTCAAGTTGGTCCTGGTCTCCATAATTGCGTTGATCTTCTTCACCGTAGCGTGAGCAGGTGTTTTATGCGCAAAAGCAGTTATTTCATCGATTATGTCGATGTTGATTATTGAATCTGTGGCACCTGATTGCACGAGCATCACATCGCGATAGAAAGTTGCGATATCAAGGAGAGCGCCATCTAATGAATCGCGCACGGCGCGGGTGGCGCGTGATTTCTGTTCTTTCTCTAACTCTTTGATTGCTTTGGCGCCGCCAGTTGCCATGCCGCGACCGGTTGCACCTTTGCCATAAGCCTCGGCGAGCGCCTGAGTTTCTGCCTCATCGCGCGCATCTGTTGCGGCATTCGCCTCTTGCGTTGCAAGGTCAACGAGTGTTTGAGCAGCTTGGAAAGCGGCGGCGATCGAAGTTAATTGCAGTGGCAACTTCATAACTTGGGCGCGATTGCTGCGCACGTGTTCATTCGTTGCGATGTAGCGAGCGCGGCCGATATGTCCCTGTGAAACGCGGGCTGCGAAATCTGCCATGGCAGGTGAGATGCCATCGCGCTTTTCTAATACTTCGGTCACATCATGTGTTGATGGTGTGCGCAGTTGCAGGTGGCGACAGCGCGAGCGAATCGTTGGCAAGATGTCGTGAAGTGTTGGTGCGCAAAGTAACCAGACTGTGCGAGCGCCGGGTTCTTCAATTGCTTTAAGTAGGGCGTTCGCTGCAGATTCAGTCATGCGATCGGCATCTTCCATAACGACAACGCGCCAGCCGCCCATAGATGGCGCCCAAGAAGTGCGGGTCAGTAATTCGCGGATCTCATCGATCTTGATGGAAAGGCCTTCGGTGCGGATGATCTCAACGTCGGGATGACCCGAGGTTTGTGTGCTGCGGCAGGCCTGACAGGTGCCGCAACCGCCTGTGGGACAGACCAGAGCCGCTGCGAAGGCAACTGCTGCAGATGAGCGACCGCTACCTGGAGGGCCGGTGAAGATCCAGGCATGTGTCATTTCTTGTGACTCTTCGCCGCTGCGTGCAGCAGCAACTGCGCCTTGCAGAATTTCGGTGATGTGGGATTGGCCGACTAATTCGTCGAAGATGGAAGGTGCGCTCATTTTTTCTTGGCGGACTTCTTAATAGGTTTTTTAATTGAAGCCTTTAACGTTTTCTTTAACTTTGGAACTTTCACAATGTGCGAAATCGCAGGCAAGGTAGCGACGCGATTGATGATTTCGTTGTGGATCTGATCAATTGATTGTGTGCCATCAACAACTAAATATCGTTCTGGATCAAGGCGGGCGATCTGTAAGAACTCTTGGCGCACGCGCTCGTGGAAGGCAAGTGGTTCTGCTTCTAAGCGATCGTGGCTCTTTAGGCGGCCGATGCCGGTTTCTGCGGATAAGTCGATCACGATTGTCAGAGTTGGGAAAAGTGATTCAGTTGCCCAACGTGAAATACGTGCGACTTCACCTGGAGATAAAACGCGACCAGCGCCTTGATAGGCAATTGATGAATCAAAGTAACGATCTGAAATTACAACTTCACCTTTTGCAAGTGCTGGGCGAATGACAGAGAAAACATGGTGCGCGCGATCTGCGGCATAAAGTAAAGCTTCGGCGCGTGGGCTAATTTCGCCAGTTTCGTGTCCGAGCAAAATTTTGCGAAGACCTTGACCTAAATCTGTTCCGCCGGGTTCGCGAGAGAGAACAACTGTTTCACCGCGATCTTCCAACCATTTCTTTAACAACTTTGATTGCGTTGATTTGCCGGTGCCTTCGCCGCCTTCGAATGCGATAAATGTTCCAACTGTTGGTGCACCGGTGATGCCACCGAGTTCGCCTTTAAGTGCATTTGAAATATCAGACCAGAGCGAAACATTTGGGCGATCTTTCATCTGGTGATATGAAATAGAACCGATGATTGAGGCGATAACACCGGCTGCCAAAATCGTAGCTTGTGCGCCGCTGAAATTAATTGTGCTGTTTTCAAGTTCGTATGTGCGCACACCAAATGCGGCAGCAATAACTGGTGCAACAGCTAAGACCGCGACCAAAGTGATGCGGATCAAGGATTGAACGAAGGCAAAGGTGCGACCACGCACCTCATCTTTTACTTCCATTCCGAGCATCGTGAAGCCGGTTACCCAAGTAATGCCGCTAAATGTGCCGAGGATAATTACCGTGAAAACTGCCATTACAAGGTTTGGGATCAGAGCGAGTAAGACGAGGAAGAAACCTGCGGTTGTGAGGGATGCGCCAAATAAACGGCGGCGTGAGAATTGTGCAAATATCTTTGGGCCAAATGCGATACCGATTGCAAGGCCGGTAAAGACTGCGCCGAATAAAACACCGTATGCCGCATCGCCGCCACCGAGATCGCCCACGAATGTGCGCGCGAGTCCGATGACTGCGCCCGCAGCAAAGAAGGCACCAATCATTCCGACGACAAGGCCGCGCACGATTTTAGTTTGGCTAACTGCTTTCCAACCATCGTGCAAAGATTTTAAAACACCTTCATCTTTTGCTTTCTTTGCGGCCGCGCCCTTTGGGATTTCTTTAAGACCCCAAATAGTTATTGCGGCAAATGCAAAGCTGGCGGCGTTTACATAGAGTGCGATATCAATTGAATCGCCGATAGTAAATGGGAATAATGATTCAATCGCGTTTGCAAATAAAGTTAGGAGTGAGAATAAGATCGCGGCGATCGGTGCGGTTCCGTATGCAGCTAAGAGTGAAACTTGATTAGCGCTTTCTAGCCGTTCTTTGCCAACTAAATTTGGAACTGTTGCTTCTTTGGCGGGTGACCAGAATAAAGTCATGCACTCGACCAAGATCATGGCGGTGTAGAGCCAGAGATATGTGTTGACGATCGGGATCGAGATATAAAGTCCGGCGCGAATAACGTCGGAGAAAACCATTAACTTGCGGCGATCGAAGCGATCAGCAATCACGCCAGCGATTGGGCCGAGAAATACTGCGGGAAGTAAGCGCGCGATGAAGACACCGGCGATTGCAAAGTTTGCAGTTGCGTAAGAGCCGCCGGAAAGTTTTTGGGCAAGGGCTGTGGTTGCGAGAAGTCCGAGCCAATCGCCGAGGGAAGAGAAGACCATCGAGTTCCAGAGCTTGCGAAATGCGGGGATCGCCAGAACGTTGCGGGTTTCATCCTGCGCGGGGGCGGCAGGGGTCGGCAAGCTGTTCGGCATGTGGGAAGTCTATCGGGCGAGCCAGGCGCGTTATATAGCCCTTCAAATGGCTTGTAATAAAGGATTTTAGAGGTAGCACATTTAAGTGTTGTGCTACGCTTGCCATATGACAACCGCTGCACGCAAAACAAAGCCAACTGCTGGCAAGAAGAAAGCAAGTGTGAAAGAGCCTGCAGTGAAAGTCGTTAAACCTGCTGCGATGCAATCTGTTGGTGTTCGCGATTTACGACAGAACGCTTCGAAAGTTTTAGATGCGGTTAAAGCTGGCGCAATTATCGAAATAACCGAACACGGCGTTCCGGTTGCACGCTTAGCGCCAATCAAACGTTCACTTTATGACGAATACATTGAAAGCGGTTTGATTAAACCCGCGGAAAATCCAGATTGGCGTCCACACCCAGGGCGCGTGAAAATCAAAGGATCAAAAACATCCACTGATGTTTTGATGGAGATGAGAGCAGAGGAAAGATATTGAGTTGGTATATAGATAGTTCTGCTATATTGAAGTTGATTTTTACCGAGAAGGAAACAGCCGAGCTAGATAAAGTCATGAGTAACAAAATGGTTACTTCAACTTTAACTCGCGTAGAAGTAAAACGTGCAGTGGGGCGAATAAACGCAGAGAAGTTGGTGGTCGCTAATGAAGTATTGGAGCAGATTCAATTCACTGAGTTAGATTCACAGACGCTTCAACTGGCCGAAGCCTTTACTCCTGACATTACTTTGCGGACACTCGATGCAATTCACGTTGCCTCAGTCTTGAGAATTACAGATGCGGTAAAAGGAATCATTACTTACGACAAACAAATGGTGACAAATGCCAAAAACATGGGCATTAAGGTTCTTTCACCTGGGGCGAAGTTTTAATTAAAAGAGGCTGCGGATACTTTCTTCTAGACTGTATTTAGATCTAAAGCCCATCTCTTTCGCAGCCAACTCAACATCTGCGCATAAAAACGCTGGATCTCCAGCGCGACGTGGAGCTTCAATAACTTCGGTATTGGTTTTATTTACAGCAGCTAAGACCAAGATAATGATCTCGCGCACTGATGCGCCGCGACCCGTGCCGACGTTGATAATTGCTGGGATTGGCTTCGTGGCATTTGCGGCGGTTAGGTGCGCTGCGGCAATATCGCGCACATCCACATAATCACGCACACAGGTGCCATCTTCAGTTGGGTAATCAATACCGAAGATCACTGGGGCTTCATCCTTATTTAACTTACCTAAAACGATGGGGACTAGGTTTTCAACTGAGTTATCCAGCAATTCAAGGGATGCCGCGCCTACAACGTTGAAGAAACGAAATGATGAACCGCTATTTCCTGGGGCATTTATAAAATCAGTTACTTTGCTTTCGGCATCTAACTTTGTTGAACCGTATGGAGATATCGGTGACAACGGGCCGTTTTCTTTACAAGGCTCGGTTGTATCAGGACTTCCATAAACGGCAGCAGTTGAAGAGAAGAAGAACTTCTTAACTCCATATTTTTGCGCAAGCTTTAAAAGCTCCGTGGTGGCGGTGTAGTTAACTTCCTTGTATTCATCAGGTTTTTCAACCGACTCACCAACTGCTTTCAGCGCCGCAGTGTGGATGACGCCGGTAAAGATTTGGCTCTTTAAGATATTTTCGACTGCGGTGTAATCACGGATATCTACAACGTGAAGTGGAATCTCTTGGTTATGTTTCTTGCGAAGGTGAATTACACGTGACTCAAGTCCTTGATAAAGCGAATCGAGCAGAACAACGTTCTTGCCATCAGCGATAAATAGGTCAGCAACATGTGTGCCGATATAGCCCGCACCACCGGTGATCAGCCAAGTTTCGGTTGCCATGTTTGAACTCTATTCCGCTTTCTTTGCAGCTTTGCCTGTGGCTTTTTTGGCGGCCTTCTTTTTTGTTGCTGCTTTTTTAACAGTGTTCTTAGTAAGCGTTGGTGCGCTATCGCCAGCCTTTACTTTCGCAGCCTTCTTCTTTGATTTCTTTGGTGAAGGACCGTTTTCGGCCTCCCACGCACGTCGGCCGGCAAGGAGTTCAAGGGCGCGTTCAATGGTTAGGGCTTCGAGGGTGTCACCGCGGCGAAGCGTTGCATTTGTTTCACCATCGGTGACATACATACCGAAGCGACCATCTTTAACAATAACTTCTTTCTCGGTTGCGGGATCTTTACCGAGTTCTTTAAGTGGAGGTTTTGCAACGCCACGACGGCGCTCTTTTGGCTTTGAGTAAATTTCTATCGCTTCATCTAGTGAGAGTGAGAAGAGTTGATCTTCACTTGTCAGCGTGCGCGAATCAACACCGGCTTTTAGGTATGGGCCATAGCGTCCATTCTGAATAGTTATATCTTCACCGGCAGAGTTTGTACCGAGAATGCGTGGGAGAGATAGAAGTCTTAACGCATCATCGATTGTGATGGTGTCCAGAGTCATTGTGGAAAGCAGAGATGCGGTCTTTGGCTTAGGTGCATCTTTCTTTTTGCGCTTCTTCTTTGGCTCGCCTTTGTCATCGAGTTCCACTGGTTCTGGTGGAAATACTTCGGTGATGTAAGGACCAAAACGACAAGACTTTGCGATAACTTCTAAACCTGTTTGTGGATCGGTGCCGAGTTCGCGCTCACCTGATGGTGCGGCAAGTAACTCAATTGCTTTAGCAAGAGTTAACTCATCGGGTGCAAGTTCTTCTGGAATATTTGCAAGTTTGCGATCTTGATCTGGAATATTTTCTTGAAGGTAGGCACCGTAGCGACCAACGCGGATTTCAATGGTGTCAGATAAATTCATTGTGTTTGTTGCGCGAGCATCGATGCCGCCGAGATCAAGTGAGAGCTCGTTAAGGCCTGGTTGGCCATCGACTCCGTAATAGAAATCGCGGAGCCAATCAACGCGGCCTGCTTCACCGGCTGCGATTTTGTCGAGATCTTCTTCCATTGAAGCGGTGAAGTCGTAATCAACTAGCTTCGTAAAGTGAGTCTCTAACAGGCCGGTAACCGAGAATGCCAAGAATGTTGGAACGAGTGCGCGACCGCGTTTGTAAACGTATCCGCGATCTTGAATTGTTTGAATGATTGATGCAAATGTTGAAGGGCGGCCGATGCCGAGTTCTTCTAGCTTCTTAACAAGAGTTGGTTCGGTGTAACGCGCAGGTGGCTTGGTGTCGCGGCCTTCGCAGTTGTATTCACTCACCTTGATTGATTGGCCAACGCTCATTGCAGGAAGGCGCTTATCGGATGCTTCTTCATCGACTTTAGCGTTTTCGTCAACAATGTCATCGTAAGCGGCAAGGAATCCAGCAAAGGTAATGACGCTGCCGTTGGCGCGGAAAATTGTTGCTTTCTTATCTGATGTGGTGGCATCAAAGTCAACGCGCATCTGCATCTTCTTGGCATCAGCCATTTGAGATGCAACGGTGCGCTTCCAGATTAAATCGTAGAGTGAGAATTCATCACGTGAAAGCTCTGGTGCGAGCTCGCCAGGAGTTTTAAATGTGTCACCAGCGGGGCGAATCGCTTCGTGGGCTTCTTGTGCGTTCTTTGATTTACCTTGGTAAACACGTGGGGCATCTGCAACATGGTCTGCTCCGTAAAGTGCTTTTGCGGCAGCGCGTGCTGCGTTAATTGCTTGTGCTGAAAGATTGATTGAATCGGTACGCATGTAAGTGATGTAACCGTTTTCGTATAAACGTTGGGCCACTCGCATTGTGATTTGTGCACCCCAACCAAGGCGCGATCCAGCATCTTGTTGCATTGTTGATGTTGTAAATGGTGGCTTAGGGCGTTCGGTTCGTGGAGATTCCTCCATTGATTTAACGGTGAGCGGCGTTAATTTAAGTGAATCAACTAGTGCGCGCGCACCGGTTTCATCAAGAAGCAAGATATTTTCAAGTGATTTTTCTTTGACTGCGCCGTCGGCGCCGAAGTCACTTGTGGACGCTACTTTCTTGCCTTCAACTGATAGCAAGCGCGCAGTAAAGCCGAGTTCGCAAGTTGCATTTAAATCCCACCATGATGATGAGATAAAGGCCATGCGTTCGCGCTCTTTTTCAACGATTAACTTTGTGGCTACTGATTGCACGCGACCAGCAGAAATGCGCGGCATAACTTTCTTCCAAAGAACTGGAGAAAGTCGGTAACCGTAAAGGCGATCTAGGACGCGGCGGGTTTCTTGCGCATCAATTAAGTTGTAATCCAAGTCGCGAGTATTTACAACGGCCGCTTGAATCGCTTCTTTGGTGATCTCGTTAAAGACCATTCGCTTAATTGGAATCTTTGGTTCAAGGACTTCAACTAAGTGCCAGGCAATTGCTTCACCTTCGCGGTCTTCATCCGTTGCGAGTAAAAGCTCGTCGGCTTCTTTCATCAACTCTTTAAGTTCAGCAACTTTCGCTTTTTTGTCAGGGTTGATGACATATAAAGGCGCGAAATCATTTTCGATATCGACGCCTTCTTTAGACCAGGCAAGTTTCTTAACATCTTTAGGAATGTCAGCTGCGCGCTGTGGCAAATCACGAATGTGACCGACGCTAGCCTCGACGATGAAACCATCGCCGAGGTAGTCGCCAATCTTGCGCGCTTTTGCTGGTGATTCAACGATCACCAGTTTCTTGAAATCTTTTGCCATCGTTTCCTAAGATCGGGGAAGTGAAGTTCTTAGTATTCGATTGAAGTTGCTTGGCGACGGC
>JAPLBF010000015.1 GCA_026392825.1 Actinomycetota bacterium | reverse complement strand
GTCGGGGGTGGTGAAATCAACAACCACTTGTGCGCCGCTGGAAACGAGTTGATCTATTGAATCACCGAGATCTAAGGAAGCGACTAGTTCAAGATCGGCGGCAGCGGTTACAGCCTTGACCACTTCTGCTCCCATGCGCCCACGAGCGCCAAGTACGCCGACTTTAATCATGACCGCAACACCTTCTCAAACTTAGCTTCGTTTTTAAATGGTCCAACAAGAGCAAGGGTAGGCGATTTAGTGAGATATTCGCTAGCAATTTCCCTAACGTCGGTTGGATTTACGCGCGAAATGGCTTTCAAGATATCGTCAAAACCCATCACCTGACCATAGACAATTTCATTTTTACCAATTCGGCTCATTCGCGATGCCGAATCTTCCTGACTTAGAACAAGCGAGCCACGCACTGCGCCTTTTGCTCGTTCAATCTCTTCATGGCTCATCCCATTTTCGGCGACATCTGCCAAAATTTCGCGGATGATTTCCACAACTTCAATTGCCTTAGCTGGATTACATCCAGCGTAGAAACCGATCTGGCCCGAACCCGCAAATTGTTGAGCATAGGCATAGACCGAATATGCCAAGCCTCTTTTTTCACGGATCTCTTGGAATAAGCGCGATGACATTCCGCCACCTAACGCTGATGCTAAAACTCCCATCGCGAAGCGACGATCATCGGCGCGCGCAACGCCTTCCATTCCATAAAACATATGAGCTTGTTCGGTCTTGCGAGTCAGCAAACCAACGCTGCGCACCGGTTTGGTTTTAACTGGGGTATTAGGGCGAATCTGTGGTGCGCCTTTAACATCTAAGAAATTATCACGCGAAAGCGCTTCTTCCACCATTGCGACCACGCGCTTATGTTTAATGTTTCCGGCTACTGCCACAACTAAATCTTGGGGAAGGTACTTCTTCTTGTAATAGTTGAATACGCTGCTGCGAGACATTTCCTTGATGGATTTAACTGTGCCCAAGATAGGACGCCCCAAAGTAGTATCGCCGTAATAAGTTTCAGCATATAAATCGTGTACTAAATCACTGGGATCATCATCGCGCATGGCAATTTCTTCCAAAACTACCTTGCGTTCGGCATCTACATCGAGTGCAGAAACTATCGATGAAGTAATTAAATCTGAAACCACATCGATTGCCATAGGTAAATCGGTATCAATTACTCGCGCATAGAAGCAGGTGTACTCCTTGCTGGTGAAGGCGTTCATTTCGCCACCAACTGCTTCAATCGTTGCTGATATTTCTAGCGCGGTACGTCGCGTAGTTCCCTTGAAAAGTAAGTGCTCTAGAAAGTGAGAAGCCCCAGCGACTGCCGGGGTTTCATCACGCGAACCTACATTTACCCAGATACCGATTGCGGCGCTGCGTACCGACGGAACTTCTTCCGTGAAGATACGCAGACCGCTAGGTAATACTGTGCGACGAACTGACATTTTTGCGCTCTTTACTTATTCAGCGCTCGGTGTAGTTCCATCTTCGAGAACAGGAACCAACGAAAGCTTGCCCTTAGGATCGATTTCGCCGATTTCAACTTGAATCTTGTCGCCAACCTTCATAACTTCTTCTAGGTTTTCAATGCGCTTTCCTCCGTGCATCTTGCGAATTTGCGAGACGTGGAGCAAGCCATCTTTACCTGGCATAAGTGAGATGAAAGCACCAAATGCTGCGAGTTTTACAACGGTACCGAGGTAACGCTCTCCAACTTCTGGCATTTGTGGATTTGCAATCGCATTGATCTGTGCGCGTGCGGCTTCTGCTGAAGGACCATCAACGGCTCCGATGTAGATCGTGCCATCATCTTCGATTGAAATATCTGCGCCAGTTTCATCTTGGATCTGGTTGATTATCTTGCCCTTAGGCCCGATAACTGCACCAATCTGATCAACTGGAATCTTCACAGAGAT
>JAPLBF010000027.1 GCA_026392825.1 Actinomycetota bacterium | reverse complement strand
CTAGAACATAACCTCGATCAACGATCTGCAAACATCTACGTGCGTTTTGCTCGACCATGATTACCGTTACGCCAATCTTATTAATCTCACGAACACGTACAAAGACTTCATCCTGCAAGGCAGGGGATAGTCCAGCACTTGGTTCATCTAGCAGGAGTACAGATGGATTCATCATAAGAGCTCTACCCATAGCAACCATCTGGCGCTCACCACCAGATAAAGAACCAGCTCTCTGCTTGCGTCGTGTTCGCAGAGTTGGGAAAAGTTCGGTTACAAAGTCAAAACGCTCTGAGAATTTATCAGGTGATTGAAAGGCGCCCATCTGAAGGTTCTCTTCAATCGTTAAAGATGGAAAAACATTGTTGCTTTGAGGAACAAAACCGATTCCTCGCTCGACTAATTGGTCCGCTCTCATATTTGTAATCTCTTCGCCAGCGAGAGTGACGGCACCTTCACGAATTTTTACAAGTCCAAACAACGCTTTTAGCAGCGTTGACTTACCCGCTCCGTTGGGGCCGATGATGCCAACGAGTTCTCCCTTATTGGCATACAAATTACAGCCATTGAGAATATTAATTCCAGGTAGGTACCCGGCTACTAAATCCTTTGCAGAAACCAGCGCTGTAGTCACAGATGAACTCATCACTCACGCCCCTTCGCTTGATAAATCTGTATCGTGATGAGCGCCCAAATAAGCTTCAATCACCTGAGAATTTCCCATAACGCTCGCTGGAGTACCCTCGGCAATAATTTGACCCTGTGCCATAACAATCACCCAGTCGCTAATCTCATGAACCATATCCATATCGTGTTCAACGAAAAGAACTGTCTTTCCCTCACTGCGTAAATCTTTGATATGTTCCAAGAGGGATTGTTTCAGTGCAGGGTTTACGCCGGCCATTGGCTCATCTAGCATCACCATTTCTGGCTCAACCATTAGCGCTCTGGCCATTTCGAGAAGTTTTCTCTGACCACCTGATAAAGCTGCAGCGAAATCATCTTGCTTTTCCAGAAGTTTAAATTTCTCGAGGATCGATGTTGCTTTTACCTGGATCTGCGCCTCTTGCGCGCGCCAGATCCAAGGAAAAACCGAGAGGAGAACTGATTCTCCCTTTTGCGCTCTAGCACCGAGCAACATATTTTCCATAACTGTTAGTCGGTAGAGGGCTTTGGTTAACTGAAAGGTACGAACCATTCCGAGTCTGGCAACTTTATGTGGCGGAATTCCATTAAGCGCCTTGCCGTTAAAACTCCAGGTTCCTGAATTAGGGGAGTCATAGCCTGTTAGAAGATTAAAGAAGGTAGTTTTTCCAGCGCCATTTGGGCCGATCAACGCCGTAATAGAACCGCGCTGTATCTCTACGTGATCAACGTTGACGGCGGTTAACCCACCGAATTGGCGCGTTATTTTATCTGCAATCAAAATAGGATCTGGCTTTGAAGATCCAGCAGTTTGCGAAGTAGTCAAGGCAAAGTCTGCCCCGGAGTTATGCTTTTGCATCAAGTGCCAACTCCTTCTTATCGCCAAAGATTCCCTGTGGCCTAAAGATCATCAGGAGCATTAGCCCAAGACCCATGAGCATGAATCGAATCTGCCCAACTTGATTTACTCCAATCAGCCAATCTGGAATCAAGTTTGACGTTACTCCTGCGCGAAGTATCTGTTCAATAAATACGATCAGGAACCAGAAAATCATTGCGCCCACGATTGGCGCGAAGACTCTTGCAGCGCCGCCCAGGATAAGTACTGTGTAGGCGAAGAAAGTTAGTGCGGTTCCGTAGTTATCTGGTTGGACTGACTGACGAGACAAGGCATATACAAAGCCACCCAAGGATCCAATGACGCCACCGATAATCAGCGATTGCATTTTGTACAGGTAGACGTTTTTACCTAGTGAACGAACCGCATCTTCATCCTCACGGATGGCGCGCATAACTCGACCCCATGGTGAGTTGACCATAATCCACATAATGAATGTAATGATCGCAACAAGAATCCAGCCAGTTATAACAACCCAAAGGTCGTTGCCATTAAAGCGAAGAATAGGAGTTGTAAGGCCTTCTTTAAATGGATTGAGGTCGAAGAATTCCTTACCGAACTTTCCGGTGATTCCATCTGATCCACCGAGTGAGTCATTAAATGTGGCAGAGCGCGCAATCTGTCGAACGATTTCAGCAGCAGCGATAGTTACGATCGCAAGATAGTCAGCCCGTAATCTTAAAGTCGGAACTCCGAGAAGTAGGGCAAAGAGAATCGAATTAAAAATGCCAATCAAAAGAGCTAGCCAAAGTGAGAGGCCAAAGGAGATAACCGGTACTGCGACACTGTAAGCACCGATTGCTAGAAAACCTGCCTGACCGAAGTTGAGCAAACCCGTGTAACCGAAGTGCATATTCAGACCAATTGCAGCCAGTGCAAATATGATTGCATTAACTCCAAGAGTTGCACTCAAGGTCTGTTGAATAATAAAGAGAATGTCCATTTAGCCAATCCTCTCTTTCCGGCCCAGAATTCCCTGAGGACGAACGATCAAGATTAAGATCAGAACGATCAATGCGCCTACATACTTCAACTCAGTCGGAATGAACAAAGTTGATAACTGAACAAAGAGACCAATGATCAATGAGCCAACAAGTGCGCCATTAGCGGTACCCAATCCACCTAATGTAACTGCTGCAAATATAAGAAGCAGCATGTCCTGTCCCATAAGGAAGCTGACGCCTTGGTTGACGGTAACAATGACACCGGCGTAACCAGCCAGGGCTGCACCTAAAATCCATACCGCTCGAATAACCTTTTGTACGTCAATTCCTGAAGCAGAAGCTAGAGCGGGATTATCTGCAACCGCTCTACTGGCCTTGCCCATGCGAGTACGGAGGAGCCATAGCGTTGCAAATACTATAAATCCGATTCCAATTACCGTCGTAAGAATAGATTTTGGAGTGATACTAACTAACCCAAGCTCGAGCCCGGCTTGCCCTGCATACTGCGGAAGTTGTCGTGTATCTCCACCGAAGAGGAAGAGGAAGAAATAACGCAAAAAGATTGCAAATCCAATTGAAACAACCAGCATTGCAATTAAACCGGTTCCACGTTTGCGCAGTGGTTTCCATAGGTATCTGTCTTGCAAGAATCCTGAAATGAATGCACTTAGTACAACTGCGATCGGTGCCGCTAAAAGAACCGGCAGCTTGGCTATGGCGCTGAAGTAATAGGTAAGAAGTCCGGCAAAGGTTAATATCTCACCGTGGGCAAAGTTGGTTAGCCCAGTTGTTCCAAAAATTAAATTTAGCCCCAAAGCAGCTAACGCAATTATCAGTCCCAGAATTAATCCATCTACTGTCAATTGAGCTGACCGTTCCAGCAGGGTGGCTTTCTCAACTCCTGGTCCTACAGGAAAGAGAAGTCGAAGTTCCACACCAAGCATGAATACATTTGCTTTGACGGTTACCTTGGTCGGATCAGTTAGCGCCTGCCCAGAAGGAAGATCGCCCTCATTGATCGTCGCGCTATATGTGCCCTTAACAGGAATGAGAACTTCCCATTTTCCAAGCGAATCGGTTTTAATTTCAGCGCTGAAGCCATCTGGACCAACAACTGAGATGCCTACTCCGGCAAGTGGTTCTTCGGTAGAACTAGTAACCACTCCGTAGAGTTTGGTGGGTTTATCAGCAGCGTGCGCAGGGGCTGCGATTGAAGAGAAACCAGCTGCCGCACTTAATACGGTGATTAACGAGAGGATGAAGCGCGCGCTCATCTTCTTTCTTGCTAAATTCAAGTCGCACTCCACATCTTTTTTCAGTGCATCAATCGTTGGATGCAGATTGCTCTTGCTAGGTGGCTAACCTTAACTAACGGACCGCGGCCTCGGCAAGGATCAGGCAGGTTATCCGAGCGGTGCAGGTTCTTTGACCAGCCTCATTTGTGATCACAATTTCATAGGAGCACAGGGTTTTCCCCAAGGAGACTGCGGTTGCAACCCCAGTAACAAAACCTGACGTCGCTGATTTGTGATGTGTGGCATTTATATCAACGCCCACAATTTTTCGATTTGGACCGGCGTGAAGTTGTGTTCCAACAGAGCCTAAAGACTCGGCAAGTACAACGCTGGCGCCGCCGTGTAGCAATCCGATTGGTTGAGTATTTCCCTCAACTGGCATTCGTCCAACTAAACGTTGCGGGGACGCCTCCAAAATCTCGATCCCCATCTTCTTATCTAGGGCACCACTTCCACGTTCGCGAATCAACTCTAAATAGTTTGGGGTATTTTCTGGCTGCGTCATAGTTCGAAATAGTAACTTGTTAACGAGTACTTCTCTAGGATGGCGCAATGGCCCAGAAGCGATTACTTCTAATCGATGGCCACTCAATGGCATATCGAGCTTTCTTCGCCCTTCCTGCCGAGAATTTCACAACGGCCCAAGGCCAGCACACCAACGCGATCTACGGTTTTGCCACAATGCTGATCTCTCTGTTGAAAGATGAGAAACCGACTCACGTGGCCGTTGCTTTTGATGTTTCGCGCAAGACTTTTCGTACCGATATTTTTCCTGATTACAAAGCTAATCGCGCCAAGACACCCGATGAATTTCGCTCGCAGATGTCCTTTCTGAATGATTTGGTCAATGGCTTTGGGATAACGCAGTTTGCATTAGAAGGCTTTGAGGCGGATGACATAATCGCAACAATTACCAAGCAAGCCGAACGTGAAGGCGCAGAAGTTCTCATCTGTACAGGCGACCGAGATAGCTTTCAGTTGGTAACAGATAAGACAACAGTTCTTTATCCAAAGCGTGGCGTTTCTGAAATGGCGCGAATGACGCCCACTGCAGTTCAGGAAAAGTACGGGATGACGCCAGATCAATATCCAGATTTTGCGGCACTTCGCGGAGATCCAAGCGATAACTTGCCATCTATTCCTGGCGTTGGCGAAAAAACAGCGGCTAAGTGGATTGTGGAGTACGGGTCGCTGCAAGAACTAATTGCCAACGTGGATAAAGTGGGCGGCAAAGTAGGTCAATCTCTGCGCGATAACATCAACGATGTCATTCGCAATCGCGAGCTGACCCAGTTGATTCACGATGCTCCCATCGAGTACAAAGTTGATGATTTATCTTGGCCAGGCGTAGTGGAAGCAGATCTCACCAAACTATTCGAACAACTGGAATTTAGGACGCTAAAGGATCGCCTTAAGCCAATTCTTAACCCTGATTCTGTAGTTAAGAAGCAGGAATCTATTGAGGAGTTAACCCTCTTTGCACCTACTGTCGAAGGTGGTGTGCTTACGCCAGCTGAGATAGATGCCCGTATTTCCACCCATCAAGGTGAAATTGCAGTTTCATTTGAAATACGTGATGAGAAATTGCATCGCTACGCAGTTGCATTTTCACCGTCAGATGTCCAATTGATTCACTCCTCGCAAATGGGGGAGTGGGCTCAGAATAAAATGATTCCGAAAATTGCACACGATGCAAAAACACTGGCACGCGAGAATTTACTTGATGGAGTTATCTTTGACACCGCTTTGGCGGCATATCTAGTTAATCCGGGAGTCCGTGCCCAAGAGTTGCCTGATCTCCTTGAGCGATGGGGAGATGGAGCCGCAATAGATTTATCTTCTCCCGAGCAAGAACTATTAAGTAGCGCGGCGGTCCTTTTCACTTTACGTAAATCTTTGGAAACGGAGATGCGTGACCGTGGCGTTCTGCAGCTATTTAATGATTTAGAACTTCCGATAGCCCAGCTCTTGGCGGTTATGGAAAATCGTGGGATAGCCGTTGATCGCAAAGAACTAGAGAAACTTGCTACTTTTTTTGAAGGCGAAGTAGCACGCGAAACTAAGGCTGCGCATTTAGCCGCAGGTCACGAGTTCAATGTGGCATCTCCTAAGCAACTACAAGTCGTTCTCTTTGACGAATTAAATCTGCCGAAGACTAAGAAAATTAAGACTGGATTTACAACTGATGCCGAGGCGCTTAATTGGCTCTTTGAGAAGACTAAACATCCACTTCTGGCATCACTCTTGCGTATTCGTGAAACTAAGAAACTTGGCACAACGGTCGAAGGGTTGATCGCAGAAATTGGCGCAGACGGTCGCATCCGTACTCACTTTGCACAAACGGTTGCTGCCACCGGTCGTTTATCTTCGGTTGGTCCTAACTTGCAGAATATTCCGGTGCGGACCGAGGAAGGTCGCAGCATTCGAAAGACATTCATTGCGGGCTCTGGATATAGCTCGCTACTGACCGCGGATTACAGTCAGATAGAAATGCGCATCATGGCGCATTTATCTAATGATGCAGGTCTGCTTGCTGCATTTGAAACTGGTGAAGATTTACACGCCACCGTGGCAGCGCTTGTCTTTGGAGTTGCAGCCGTCGATGTCGATCCTGAAATGCGCCGGCAGATTAAAGCGATGTCGTACGGATTGGCTTATGGACTTAGCGCTTATGGCTTGGCGGTTCAACTAGATCTCTCGCCACCTGCTGCCCAAGATTTAATGGATAAGTACTTCCTACGTTTCGGTGGTATCCGTGATTATTTAAGTAGCGTGGTTGTCGAAGCGCGCAAAGTTGGATACACCGAAACGGTGATGGGTCGTCGTCGCTACCTTCCCGATCTGACGCACGATAATCGTCAACGCCGTGAGATTGCCGAACGCATGGCTCTAAATGCACCGATCCAAGGATCCGCTGCCGACATCATTAAGCAAGCGATGCTAAATGTGCAACGTGCGCTGCAAGAAGAGAAACTTCAATCACGCCTATTGCTGCAAGTGCACGATGAATTGATCTTGGAAGTAGTAGCTGGAGAAGAAGAGAGTCTTACCTCGTTAGTGCGCCGCGAGATGGCCGCGGCATATCCGCTCAAAGCACCTTTAGATGTCAGCGTTGGTATTGGTAAGAGTTGGAACGAAGCCGCGCATTAAATTCTTTATCTTTGTGGCTATTTAATTGTTGGTGAATTATCGGCCATAGCAGCCAAATCTTCTTCATCTGTAGGTAAATCATTCGCCGCAGATAAGCGACCCCGTCCGATTGAGAGAATTATGTATCCAAGAAAAAGCATAATTGGAAGCATTGCCAACCCAACACGGGGTGAAATATGTTCTGAGACAACGCCGCCAACTGCAGCGCCTACCGCCATAAAAGATCCTTCAACGCTCCATATCCAACCGAGGGAAGATGTCTGCGAACCTTTTGGACGAACTGCTTCTAGGACTTCAAAGTAAAAGACTTGCAACGCACCACCTAGTAAACCAATTGATGCACCGACGAGTGCCATAGTCCAGTCCGGATATGTAAATGCAACTGGGAAACAAGCGATTGCCCACAACAAATAGGAGCGTCGCATCGCTGTAAGCGGGGCTAACTTTTTTGAGACCAGCCCACCGAGTAATCCGCCAATGACGGTAGCAATACCAAAGGAGGCAAAGATCCAAGCAACGCGGTGAGGAACTCCTTCCTGGGTCGCATACGCAGGAACTGCAACATCAAATACTCCCCAACCAAATCCAATGAAGCATCCTTCAAACATCAATAACTGTATAGCGCGATTCTTGATCAAACTTTCCTGTCCCTTAACTTTCTTCTCAGGGATCCAATTTCGCGAAACAGAAGTCAAAGCGAGTGCAATTCCGCCAGTGAGCATAAGCGCGGCGACTACATTTAACGCTAAATATGGACGTGAAGAGAGCGCTAACGTTGTAACAATCACCGGACCAATTACAGAAGTCGAACTCATCATTGCGGAATCAAAGGCATATGCGGTGCGCAAATATGTAGCGGGAACAATGTCTTTCCACAGCGGTCTAACCGAGAGATTAATGGGAGGAGCCGAGATTCCTAAAATGAATGCTGTAATAAGAATTGATCGCGCAGTGTCCATTTGATTAAGCGTCAGAATTAAGATGGTGTAACCAGGAACAAGAATCCGCAGTGGCCATTTCTGTCCCCAGCGATCCATCACCGATCCTCTGATACCGGCTGTTACTGCACCAGCCAAAGAATTTAATCCAATGGCTAAACCTGCAATGGCAAAAGAATCTGTACTTTGTTCGGCCTTGAAGAAAATACCTAGGCCGATCATTCCGTAAGCGAGTCGGGCAGGAAAAGCTGCGATGCCGAGAGAGATAACTTGCGGGAATGAAAACAATTCCCGATAGCGCTTCATTTTCTGGAGTTTACGCCTATTTTTATCAGGATTTGCCCTTAACTAGACTAAAACCGTACGCTTACGCCCGTTCACCAGAATGGTTCTGGAGTCCTATTACTTTCTATCCCTACGGAGCAACTTGAGCACATCATCACCAGTCGTAGCAGTTAACGACATCGGATCGGCCGCAGATTTTCTTGCAGCAATCGAAGGCACAATCAGAAATTTCAATGACGGAGACCTTGTTGAAGGAACCGTTGTACAAGTAGATCGCGAAGAAGTACTTCTTGATATCGGGTACAAGACAGAAGGCGTAATCCCTTCCCGCGAACTTTCAATCCGCCACGATGCAGATCCAAATGACATTGTTAAGGTGGGCGATCGCATTGAAGCGCTCGTTCTACAGAAGGAAGATAAAGAAGGCCGCACAATTCTTTCTAAGAAGCGCGCACAGTACGAGCGCGCCTGGGGAGACATTGAAGGCAAGAAAGAGCGCGATGAAGTTGTCGTCGGAACAGTTATTGAAGTTGTTAAGGGCGGCTTGATCGTAGATATCGGTCTGCGCGGCTTCTTGCCAGCATCTCTTGTTGAAATGCGTCGCGTACGCGATCTAACTCCTTACATCGGTAAGGAAGTTGAGGCTCGCATCATCGAGCTCGATAAGAACCGCAATAACGTTGTTCTTTCTCGTCGTGCATTCCTTGAGCAGACTCAATCTGAGTCACGCACAACATTCTTGAACCAGCTCCAAAAGGGTCAGGTTCGCACTGGCGTGATTTCATCAATCGTAAACTTCGGTGCATTCGTTGACCTAGGTGGCGTTGATGGCCTCGTTCACGTTTCTGAACTTTCTTGGAAGCACATTGATCATCCAGGCGAAGTTGTTGAAGTCGGCGATGAAGTAACTGTTGAAGTTCTCGAAGTTGATTTTGAGCGCGAACGTGTTTCACTCTCACTCAAGGCGACTCAAGAAGATCCATGGCAGGCATTTGCACGCACCCACACAATCAATCAGGTTGTTCCAGGCGTCGTGACAAAGCTAGTTCCATTCGGAGCATTTATTCGTGTTCACGAAGGAATTGAAGGACTCGTTCACATTTCTGAGTTGGCAGAACGCCACGTTGAAATTCCAGAGCAAGTTGTTGCAGTAGATGACGAACTCTTCGTGAAGATCATTGACATTGATCTCGAGCGTCGACGCATCTCTCTTTCACTTAAGCAAGCCAATGAAGGCCACGAAGTTGAAATCGAAGCATTCGATCCAACTCAATACGGAATGGCTGCTCGTTATGATGCAGCTGGAAACTTCATTTATCCAGAAGGTTTCGATCCTGATACACAGGAATGGAAGCCAGGCTTTGATTCACAACGCGAAGAATGGGAACGTCAGTACCAAGAGGCACAGACTCGTTTCCTAGCGCACAAGAAGCAGAAGGCAGAAGCGAAAGCTGCTGACGCTGCTGCTCCTGCGGTAGAAGAAGTTGTTGCTGAAGTATCTGCAGAATAAGTAGTTAACAAGAAAAGGCTCACCTTCGGGTGGGCCTTTTCTTATGCTCCAAAGTTCTGCTCCGAGGTAGAGTTGGCGATATGTTGATCGTCGCTCTTACCGGAGGAATCGGTGCCGGAAAATCGCTGGCTGCGCAATATTTCTCTGATCTTGGCGCGCGCGTTGTTGATGCCGATCAACTTGCCAGAGTCGCAATCGAGCGAGGCAGTGAAGGATTTGATGAAGTTATCCTGCGCTTTGGCGAAAAGATATTGCGTGATGGAGATATTGATCGCAAGGCGTTAGCAGAGATCATCTTTTCAGACCCGCGAGCGAAGGAAGATCTAGAAGCGATTATTCATCCACGAGTTCGTGAACTTTTCGCAGAAGTTGTTTCAGATCTGCAACCTGGTGAAGTTCTAATCTATGAGATCCCACTTTTAGCAGAGTCTGGTTCGGCTAAGAATTTTGATTTAGTTATTACAGTGGAAGCAGATTTAGAACTTCGCAAGGAGCGTCTGCGAAAGCGTGGAATGCTTATCTCTGAAATAGAACGGCGCATAGCCTCTCAAGCCACTCGTGAAGAGAGGCAAGCGCTGGCAGATTTCGTGATCACCAATGACGGAGATGAAGACCAGTTGCTGCGCGCTGTAGAAAACCTCTGGGAGGAATTACCGAGCCGAGCGAAGTAGGCTAGGAAAATGCGCCCGATCTCTGACCTGCAGCGAAAGGTCGAACCATTCCAGGTCATTAGTGATTATGTGCCTGCCGGAGATCAACCACAAGCAATCGAAGAAATTGCTCGACGAATCGATGCTGGTGTCCAGGATGTCGTCTTGCTTGGCGCGACGGGTACCGGCAAATCCGCAACAACAGCCTGGTTAATTGAGCGCCTGCAGAGACCAACGCTGGTCTTAGCGCCAAATAAAACTCTGGCAGCGCAGCTTGCTAATGAATTCCGTGAACTCTTACCCAATAACGCAGTCGAATACTTTGTTTCTTATTATGACTATTACCAACCCGAAGCTTATGTTCCACAGACTGACACTTTTATTGAGAAAGACTCCAGCGTCAACGATGAGGTAGAACGCTTACGCCACTCGGCTACAAATTCATTGTTAACCCGCAGAGATGTAATCGTGGTCGCAACAGTTTCTTGCATATATGGACTTGGTACACCACAGGAATATATCGATCGCATGATTCGCCTGAAAGTGGGCGATGAAATTGAGCGCAACAAGTTACTGCGCAAATTTGTCGATGTGCAGTACCAAAGAAATGATATGGCCTTTGAGCGCGGCACATTCCGTGTTCGAGGCGACACAATTGAGATTATTCCAATGTACGAAGAGTTGGCGATCCGAATCGAAATGTTCGGAGATGAGATTGAAAAGATAATGACGCTGCATCCATTAACCGGAGAAATTCTTCGAGATGAGACCGAGATCTACATTTTCCCAGCCACTCACTACGCCGCAGGACCCGAAACGATGAAGCGGGCAATGGGGGAGATCCAAGATGAGTTGCAGATTCAACTCAATCTATTTGAAAAGCAGGGCAAGTTATTAGAAGCGCAACGCCTAAAGATGCGCACCACCTTCGATCTAGAAATGATGGAACAACTTGGTTTCTGTTCGGGAATTGAGAACTACTCACGACATCTAGATGGACGCGAACCAGGCTCTGCCCCAAACTGTCTGCTTGATTACTTTCCAGAAGATTTCCTATTAGTTATTGATGAGAGCCACGTAACCGTTCCGCAGATTGGTGCAATGTTTGAAGGTGATGCATCCCGTAAACGCACGCTCGTTGAACACGGTTTCCGACTGCCAAGTGCGATGGACAATCGCCCGCTTAAATGGCCCGAGTTCTTAGAGCGCGTGGGGCAGAAGTTATTTCTCTCCGCCACTCCTGGAAAATATGAGATGGCTAAAGTTGAAGGCGATGTTGTTGAACAAGTAATTCGTCCAACTGGATTGGTAGATCCTGCAATCATTATTAAGCCGATTAAAGGTCAGATAGATGATCTCTTAAACGAGATCAATATCCGTGCGGCTAAGAATGAGCGTATTTTGGTCACCACTTTAACGAAGAAAATGTCTGAGGATTTAACTGACTATTTGCAAGAGCGCGGAGTTCGCGTGCGTTACTTGCACTCCGAGGTTGACACTTTACGTAGAGTCGAGTTACTTCGCGAGCTGCGTACAGGAGAATATGATGTCTTGATTGGTATCAATTTGCTGCGTGAAGGTTTAGATTTACCTGAAGTCTCACTCGTTGCGATCCTCGATGCCGATAAAGAGGGCTTCTTGCGCTCTGCGACTTCGTTGATTCAAACTATCGGACGCGCTGCACGAAATGTTTCTGGTGAAGTCCATATGTATGCCGATAACATAACAAAATCTATGGCTCAGGCAATTGATGAAACCAATCGTCGTCGTGCAAAGCAAGTTTCATACAATTTAGAACGAGGAGTCGATCCGCAGCCACTTCGTAAGAAGATTGCAGATATAACCGACACCATTGCACGCGAGAGCGATGACACAGATGATTTACTCGCTAGCGCGAAGGCAAAAAAGGGCGGGAAAGCTTTAGTTCCCGATCTTGGATTCCATACAAAGAAAGTTCTCTCTCTGCCGCGCCAAGAACTCCTCGCCTTGATAGGCTCCCTCACCGAGCAGATGCGCTCTGCTGCAGGTGATCTGCAATTTGAACTTGCAGCGCGTCTGCGTGATGAGATCAGAGAGTTGAAGAAGGAATTGCGCGGTATGGGTGAGGCGGGAATTTAAATGAGCATAGATAAATTAATTGTGCGCGGTGCCCGCGAGCACAATCTCAAAGATGTCTCTATTGAACTTCCGCGCGAGGCACTAATCGTTTTCACGGGATTGTCGGGGTCGGGAAAATCATCGCTTGCCTTTGACACGATATTTGCTGAGGGCCAACGCAGATATGTTGAATCACTTTCAGCCTATGCACGCCAATTCTTAGGGCAGATGGATAAGCCTGATGTTGATTTTATCGAAGGACTCTCGCCGGCAGTTTCTATTGATCAGAAATCTACCAACCGAAATCCGCGATCTACAGTCGGAACCATTACTGAGGTTTACGATTATCTCCGCCTACTCTTTGCACGCGCAGGAAGACCGCACTGTCCGAAATGCAAAAAGGCAGTTTCGCGCCAGAGCCCGCAGCAAATAGTTGATCAAATTCTGACAATGCCGGCGACCACAAAGTTCCAAGTTCTTGCGCCAGTGATTCGCGAACGTAAAGGTGAGTTCGTTGATCTATTTGCCGAACTTGTTACCCAGGGCTATTCGCGCGCCCGCGTTGATGGAGAAACGATCTCGCTCTCTGAACCGCCAAAGCTTAAGAAGCAAGAGAAGCACACCATTGAAGTCGTGGTTGATCGCTTAACCGCTAAAGTGGAATCGAAGTCTCGTCTGACCGACTCAATTGAAACCGCACTTCGTTTAGCTAGCGGAATAGTGCTCCTCGATTTCGTTGATAGCAAAGGGGCGGAGAAGGAGCGCACCTTTAGCGAACATTTAGCCTGTCACGATTGCAACCTATCCTTCGAAGAGTTAGAACCGCGTTCATTCTCCTTCAACTCACCATTCGGTGCTTGCCCTGAGTGCTCGGGAATAGGTACGAAATTAGAAGTTGATGAAGAGTTAGTGATTCCAGATGATTCGATCAGCATTAACGAAGGTGCGATCGCCCCTTGGTCAAATGGTCAAACCTCAGAGTATTTCTTACGCCTACTTGAAGCGTTGGCTGAGGAAGTAAAGTTTTCGCTAGAAAATCCGTGGAAGAAACTGTCAGTGAAGGCCAAGGAAGCAATTCTCAACGGATTTGAATATGAAGTGCACGTCAAATATAAGAACCGTTATGGTCGCGTCCGGAATTACTCTTCAGGCTTTGAGGGGGTAATCCCATTTATTCACCGTAAACACGATGAGACTGAAAGTGATTATTCCCGCGAGAAGTATCAGTCCTATATGCGGGAAATTCCCTGCAATATTTGCGATGGTGCGCGCCTAAAGCCTGAGGTTCTCGCTGTAACAGTTGGTGAGAAGAATATCGCCCAAATCTGCGAACTTTCAATTGCTGACTGCGCCACATTCCTGAAGAGCATCTCGCTAAATGCACGTGAAGCGCAAATTGCAGAACGAGTTATGAAAGAAGTGCACGCAAGACTTGGATTTCTCCTTGACGTAGGTCTTGATTACCTTTCCTTAGCACGACCTGCGGCAACGCTCTCTGGTGGCGAAGCCCAACGTATTCGCTTGGCGACTCAGATTGGTTCTGGCTTGGTGGGTGTGCTCTATGTATTGGATGAGCCAAGTATTGGTTTGCATCAACGAGATAACCGCCGCTTAATTGAAACGCTCACTCGCTTACGTGATCTAGGAAATACCTTGATCGTTGTCGAGCACGATGAAGAAACTATTCGTACTGCAGACTGGATCGTAGATATTGGTCCCGGAGCTGGTGAACACGGTGGAAAAGTTGTTGTTTCGGGTTCCTACCATGAGTTAATTGACTCTAAAGAATCCATCACTGGCGCTTACCTATCAGGACGCAAATCAATTGCAATTCCAGATAAACGCAGACCGGTAGATCCAAAACGTAAACTGGTAGTTGATATTCCGCTAGGTCTCTTTGTCTCCGTGACCGGAGTAAGCGGATCTGGTAAATCGACTTTGGTTAATGACATTCTCTATACAACTCTTGCCAACAAATTAAATGGAGCCCGCTTAGTACCAGGTCGCCATCGCACCGTAACCGGAGTAGATCAACTTGATAAAGTGGTTCACGTAGATCAATCACCGATTGGCCGCACACCTAGATCAAATCCAGCGACTTACACTGGTGTATTCGATAAAGTCCGAGCACTATTTGCCGAAACTACCGAAGCGAAAGTCCGCGGCTACCAACAGGGCCGCTTCTCCTTTAACGTAAAGGGCGGTCGTTGCGAGAACTGTTCAGGCGATGGCACCATCACTATTGAGATGAACTTCTTGCCAGATGTTTACGTTCCTTGCGAAATTTGCCACGGTGCTAGATATAACCGCGAGACACTTGAAGTGCATTACAAAGGTAAGACAATCGCTGAAGTACTCGACATGCCGATTGAAATTGCCCACACATTCTTCGAATCAGTTCCCACAATCGCGAGATATCTCAAAACACTGTGTGATGTTGGTTTGGGATATGTGAGATTAGGGCAATCAGCACCAACCCTTTCGGGTGGCGAAGCCCAACGCGTTAAGTTGGCAACGGAATTGCAGCGCCGCTCTACTGGTCGCACGATTTATGTATTGGATGAACCAACAACCGGGCTTCACTTTGAAGATGTTAGTAAGTTGCTTGGGGTACTTAGCCGCCTTGTTGATTCTGGAAACACTGTTGTTGTTATCGAACACAATCTCGATGTCATCAAATCCTCAGACTGGGTAATTGATATGGGGCCTGAGGGTGGATTCCGTGGTGGCGAAGTTGTTGCCGAGGGGACCCCAGAAGATGTTGCAAAGGTAAAAGCGAGCTACACCGGAAAGTATTTAGCAGAAATTTTGGCGAGTAATCGTGCGCCAGCGAAGAAAAAAGCTGCCGTGAAATAGATGTCTGATCCGGCAAGTTACCGACCTAAGGAAATCCCAGAGCTTCCTGGTGTTTATCGTTTCTACAATGCAAAAGATAAAGTCATATATGTAGGTAAAGCTAAGAATTTAAAGAATCGTTTGACTACATACTTCGGCTCTAACTTGGCTCGCAAGACTCACCGGATGGTGCATGAGGCGGTTAGAGTTGATTGGACGATTGTTGGCACGGAGCTAGAGGCCCTCGCCCTCGAATTCTCGTGGATCAAGCAGTATCAGCCGACCTATAACGTTCAATTTAAAGATGACAAGTCATACCCATATTTGGCAATCAGCATGGAGGACGAATTTCCCCGGATATTTATCACCCGAAAAGAGAAACGAAAGGGACTCAAATACTTTGGTCCCTACACAAATGCGTGGGCGCTACGAAATACTTATGAAGTACTTCTAAAAGTCTTCTCAGTGCGCTCGTGCAGCGAAGGAAATTTCAAACGTGCTCAACGAAGTAAGCGTCAATGTTTACTGGGGGATATAGGCAAGTGCGCTGCACCTTGCGTGGGTTGGGTTACTCCAGAAGAGCACCGAGAGATCGCAGTGAAACTTGATGCCTTTATGGAAGCAGGTATGGAAGATATTCTTCCCAAGTTACGCGATGAGATGGAGCTGGCTTCCAGTCGCGAAGAGTTTGAGCGAGCCGCGCGTATTCGTGATCAAATTGAATCGTTTGAAAAAGCGCAGAGATCTACGCAAGGAAATCTCTCAGATGATCTCGATGGCGACTTCATCGCGATTCACGAGGAAGGCTTGCACGCCGCTGGTTCGATCTTTGTGGTGCGGCGAGGATCGATCAAAGGTTCAAGATCATGGATTGTTGATCAAGAACGCGCCCTTGAAGGAGACGACCAAGTCGCATCGCTCTTTTTCTCGATCTACAACGGAGCAGCACCTGCCGATATTCCGAATGAGATTTTTTTAAATCGTGAACCTAGCGATCTACAGGCATTGGAGGGCTGGTTAAGCGGATTACGTGGAGCCAAGGTCGCGATAAAAGTTCCGCAAAGAGGCGAAAAAGTAGAACTACTCCAAACGGTAGATCGGAATGCGCACTACGCGCTAATTCAATTCTTGAGTAAGCGGGCAACGGATGTCGCAGTCAGCGGTAAAGCGCTATTAGAAATCGAAGAGCAGTTGCAGTTAAAGCGCACTCCACTACGGATCGAGTGCTTTGACATCTCGAATATTTCAGGAACCTCGGTTGTTGCCTCAATGGTTGTCTTTGAAGATGGCTTAGCCAAGAAAAGTGAATATCGGCGATTTATAATCGATACGACGACGGCCTCGGATGACACTCGCGCGATTCACCAGGTTATAACTCGCAGAATGAAGCGGTTGTTAAATGATCGCGCAGCCGACGAATCCGATGTCGCTGAAATTGGAGGTCGATTAAGTAAATTCTCTTATCCGCCGCAGTTAATTGTTGTTGATGGTGGTGCGCCACAAGTTGCCGCTGCTCAGCGCGCCCTGAATGAATTAGGAATCACGGATGTGGCGTTATGCGGACTTGCCAAGCGCTTAGAAGAAGTTTGGCTACCGAACAATTCTGACCCGCTTATTTTGCCGCGCACAAGTGAAGGAATGTACTTACTTCAACGTATTCGCGATGAGGCACACCGCTTTGCAATCACTTTCCATAGATCGCGCCGTTCTAAAGTTATGTTGGAATCTGTTCTAGATGACATCCCACAGATGGGTCGATCTCGCCGCGCCGCGCTATTAGAGCGTTTTGGTTCTGTTGCTGCCTTACGTAAAGCGAGCTTGCACGAATTAGCGCTTACTCCGGGTATTGGCCAGAAAATTGCTGAAATCATTTTTGAGCATTTACAGCGTCAACGCGAGAATACAGATATGCAGGGCGTTGATATGCAGACGGGGGAGATCCTATGAATTTAGCGTTCCTTGACAGTGCAGGCACAATGTAGCCATGGCCAATAAAGAGTTATTGATCGTCACCGGTATGTCTGGAGCCGGTCGATCCACGGTCGCGCATGCTCTTGAAGATCTCGGTTGGTATGTCGTTGATAACTTGCCTCCTGCGCTATTGCCCGAACTAGCATCGCAAGCCAATAGTTCCGAGATCGCATCTCTCGCGGTGGTAGTAGACGTGCGTGGTGGAAAGTTCTTTGATGCTTTAAATAGCGCGCTGCTAACTCTTCAATCGAGTGGGGCTGCATACCGCTTGCTATTTTTAGATGCCACTGACCAATCACTTGTGCAACGCTTTGAATCAACCCGTCGACCACATCCATTGCAAGGAAAAGATCGCATAGTTGATGGAATCGAACGCGAACGTACCAAACTTGAAGAACTTCGCTCACAGGCTGATGTAGTAATTGACACCTCGAACCTCAACGTCCATCAGTTAGAAAAACGCGTCGGTGAGATTTTCTCTGCCGGAATGCTAGATGCGATTCGTATTAACGTTTTATCTTTTGGTTATAAGTACGGAATACCTGTTGATGCTGATCTGGTCCTTGATTGCCGATTCATACCCAATCCACATTGGATTCCCGAACTTCGTCCGCTGACAGGCTTAACCGCTGAGGTTTCAAATAAAGTCTTAACCAGTGAAGGAGTTTCGGAATTCGTTAAGAGCTATGTCTCTGTCATTCGTCAAATGATGCCGGGCTACCTGCGTGAAGGAAAAAAGTACGTAACCATCGCAATCGGATGCACTGGTGGAAAACATCGCAGCGTTGCCATTGCGGCAGAAATTGCCCACCAATTATCGTCTGATCCAAGTGAGATTGAGATATCTGCGCATGCCACTCATCGCGATGTTGGTCGTGAATGAGTGGTCGTAGCCCGCGCGTAGTTGCACTCGGTGGTGGCCACGGTTTAGCAGCAACGCTATCTGCGCTGCGCGGAGTCACAACAAATATAACTGCCATTGTTACTGTGGCAGATAACGGTGGATCTAGTGGACGTTTACGAGATGAATTCTCAATAATCCCCCCTGGCGATCTGCGGATGGCTCTTGCTGCACTCTGCGCAGATGATGAGTGGGGCCGCAGTTGGGCGCAAATTATGCAATACCGATTCGCAAGCAATGGCCCTCTCGATGGCCACGCTGTCGGTAATCTTCTTTTGGCAGCGCTCTGGAATAAAGGCGAAGACCCTGTTGCAGGACTTGATCGCGTGGGATCACTCTTAAAAGTAATTGGTCGAGTGTTACCAATGTCGAAAGAACCTTTAGATATTGAGGCAACGTTCACTAATTCAACTGGAAGATTTATTGTAAAAGGACAAGTTGAAGTCGCTACCGCAAAGGGGCGCTTGGAATCGCTACGGCTTCATCCCGAAAATCCTGCAGCACTTGAAGAGTCATTACAAGCAATTGAAGAAGCGGATTGGATAGTTATGGGACCCGGTTCTTGGTTCTCTAGCGTCCTACCTCATCTGTTGGTTCCGGAGCAGCGTAAAGCGATCATTAATTCGAGAGCAAAGAAAATGATAATTTTAAATCTCGATTCGGCCAGTGCAAATGGACGAACTTTTAATTCAGGTGAATTTGCAGGCTACACCCCGCTAGAACATGTAAAAATCTTGCAAGATTATGCCCCGGGCTTGTCCTTTGATTACTTAATCGCAGACGAGAGCCTCGATTTACGTGGAGATGAGATGCAAGAGCATCTTTCAAGTACAGGTGGAGAGTTAATTGCCGCGGATTTACGCGATAACGTCACGCTGATACATCATAGCTCCAAAAAATTGACCTCGCTTTTCGCACACATTGCTAGCCAAACCCTGCTTGGATAAGCCCCATGGCAATGACCGCAGCAGTCAAAGACGAACTAAGTCGTCTCTCAGTAACAAAACCTTGCTGCCGCAAAGCCGAAGTATCTTCACTTCTTCGTTTTGCTGGCGGATTACATATAGCAGCTGGAAAAGTTGTGATCGAAGTTGAGCTCGATACGTCACAAAGCGCACGCAGACTTAAGAAAGATATCGCAGATATCTATGGACACGACAGCGATCTAGCAGTTCTATCATCAAGTGGACTTCGCAAAGGCAGTCGATACGTTGTGAGAGTTATCGAAGCTGGCGACGCACTCGCACGACAGACCGGATTGATCGATAGCAATGGCCGACCAGTTCGAGGTCTTCCACCACAAGTTGTCGCCGCCAATATTTGTGATGCTGAAGCTGCTTGGCGCGGTGCATTTATCGCACACGGCTCACTTACTGAACCAGGACGCTCATCTTCACTTGAAATAACTTGCCCAGGTCCGGAAGCAGCGCTGGCGCTAGTCGGTGCGGCTCGGCGCCTAGGAATTACCGCCAAAGCACGAGAAGTTCGTGGCGTTGATCGTGTTGTTATTCGTGACGGAGATGCAATTGGCGTTCTCCTCACCCGCTTAGGCGCTCACGAAAGCGTATTGGCGTGGGAAGAGCGACGCATGCGTCGCGAAGTTCGTGCGACTGCAAATCGCTTAGCAAATTTTGATGATGCAAACCTGCGCCGTTCTGCGCGAGCCGCTGTTGCCGCCGCTGCTCGTGTTCAGCGCGCTATGGAAATTTTGGGGCCAACGATTCCAGATCATTTAAAAGAGGCTGGAGAGTTACGCATTAGCCACGGACAAGCGAGCCTGGAAGAACTTGGTTCACTTGCAACGCCTCCTATGACTAAAGATGCTATTGCCGGACGTATTCGTCGCCTCTTGGCGATGGCAGATAAACGTGCGGGGGAGCTCGGTATTCCTGATACCGAAGCGGGCCTTTCACCAGATCTTCTCAATTAGTTAATCTGCTTGAGCGTAATTCCTACGCGAAGGTAACTCTTCACGACTGCTAAGATTAGTCACGACCCCAATGATGTGGCAGTTTCATTGCCGTATACCTATCTGGCGCCGTTGATATGGCACCGGGTCCTTACACTTCTAAAGCGAGGTTTTCACGTGATTAATGTTGGAATTAATGGATTTGGACGAATTGGCCGCAACTTCTTCCGCGCCGCACTTACTAACCCAAATATAAATATCGTAGCGATCAACGATCTAACCGATAACGCAACTTTGGCTCACCTTTTAAAGTATGACTCAATCTTGGGTCGTCTCGGCCTGGAAGTTACATATACCGAAGACACCATAACTGTCGGTGGAAAGACAATGAAGGTATTTGCAGATCGTGATCCAGCGAATCTTCCTTGGGCTTCAGTTAAAGCAGATATCGTCATTGAATCCACTGGCCACTTCACTAAAGCAGCCGATGCGAAGAAGCACATAACTGCCGGTGCTAAGAAGGTAATCATCTCCGCACCAGCATCTGATGAAGACATCACAATCGTTATGGGCGTAAATCACGATAAGTACGACCCTGCCAACCACCACGTTATCTCTAACGCATCTTGCACAACAAACTGCCTTGCGCCAATGGCCAAGGTACTTCAAGATAAATGGGGAATTGTTAAAGGCTTAATGACAACAATTCACGCTTACACAAATGATCAGGTAATTCTTGATTTCCCTCATAAAGATTTGCGCCGCTCACGTGCAGCAGCAACAAATATGATCCCAACATCTACAGGTGCAGCGAAAGCGATTTCTCTAGTAATGCCAGAGTTAAAGGGCAAGCTTGATGGATATGCGATGCGCGTACCGGTTCCAACAGGTTCTGCAACAGATCTCACAGTTGAACTTGCCAAGGAAGCAACTGCAGCAGAGATCAACGCTGCAATGAAAGCTGCAGCCAATGGTGCACTTAAGGGATACCTTTCATACACCGAAGATCCAATCGTTTCATCAGATATCGTTACCGATCCATCATCTTGTATCTTCGATTCTGGCCTTACAAAGGTAATTGGAAATCAGGTAAAGATTGTTGGTTGGTATGACAACGAATGGGGTTACTCAAACCGCTTGGTTGACCTCGTTGGTCTTGTCGGAAAATCTCTCTAATTTAGATGGGTAATTCTGCAATTAATTCACTGCAAAGTTTTGACGTAGCCGGCAAGCGAGTATTTCTTCGCTGTGATCTCAACGTTCCCTTAAAGGATGGAAAGATCACAGATGATGGACGCATTCGTGCCTCGCTGCCGACTATCAAAACCCTCTTGGCTAAAGGTGCAAGTTTGGTAATTGCAGCGCATTTAGGTCGTCCCAAGGGTGAAGCAAAACCAGAACTATCTTTAGCTCCGGTTGCGGCCCGTTTATCAGAATTGCTTGGAAGTCAGGTGATCTTCGCCGGCGCCGTAACGGGACCAGAAGTAACTTCAAAAGCTGGGGCTTTAAAGAGCGGTGAAGTTTTATTGCTGGAAAACATTCGCTTCTCTGCTGCGGAAACCTCGAAAGAAGAGTCTGAGCGTTCACTCTTTGCTAATGAATTGGCGAAGTTAGCAGACTTGTACGTTGGCGATGGCTTCGGAGCAGTGCACCGAAAGCACGCTTCAGTCTTTGATCTGCCAAAACTTCTGTCACACGTAGCCGGAATTTTAGTTGCGGCTGAAGTTGAAGTTCTAAAGAAGCTAACACAAAATCCAGAGCGCCCTTACGGCGTCGTTCTTGGTGGCGCGAAAGTGTCAGACAAGATTGGAGTTATCTCTAACTTGCTCAGCAAGGTAGATGTAATGGCTATTGGCGGAGGAATGGTCTTCACTTTCCTTGCCGCCCAAGGTAAAGAGATCGGTTCTTCACTTGTTGAAAAAGATTTGATTGAGACTGTTCAAGGTTTGATTAAAGAGGCAGTTGCTTCCGGCGTTACTTTAGTTCTGCCCACAGATATCGTGGTGGCCCCTAATTTCGCAGCGGATGCGCCAGCAACTTTGGTTAGCGCAGACTCAATTCCATCAGATCAAATGGGTTTAGATATCGGACCAGACTCTGCAGAAGCATTTGCAAGCGCAATTCGTGGATGCAAGACAGTGTTCTGGAATGGCCCAATGGGCGTATTTGAATTTCCATCTTTTGCCAACGGAACTAAGGTCGTTGCGCAAGCGTTAACGCAAGTCTCTGGTATTTCTGTAGTTGGTGGGGGAGACTCCGCTGCGGCTGTTCGCGCACTGGGTTTTGCGGATACTGACTTTGGTTATATCTCAACTGGCGGAGGCGCTTCTCTGGAATACCTAGAAGGCAAGGAACTTCCGGGCTTAACAGCCCTAGATCTCTAATAAAAATCTAAAGCTTTAGTATCGTTGCAGTAACTATCAAAAGGAGCAGATCATGCGTAAGCCGCTAATGGCCGGTAACTGGAAGATGAATCTAAATCATCTTGAAGCAATAGCAGTTGCCCAAAAGTTGGTCTATTCCCTAGGTGATAAAGATTACGACGCGGTTGATATCGCGATAATTCCACCCTTTACCGATATTCGTTCGATTCAGACTCTGATCGACGGCGATCGTCTTCGCTTGCTCTACGGAGCGCAAGATATCTCGCCAGAGGCGAGCGGAGCATTTACCGGCGATATCTCCGGTCATATGTTGGCAAAGTTAGGTTGCACCTTTGTTGTAATCGGTCACTCTGAACGACGTGCAATCCATAAAGAAGATGATTCGTTAGTTAATCGTAAAATAAAGGCCGCTTTAGCCAGTCAGTTAGCTCCAATTTTCTGCGTGGGCGAAGAACTTTCAATCCGTGAATCAGGCGCTCATGTTTCTCACGTAATCCGCCAAGTGCGCGCAGGTTTAGACGGATTTACAAAACCTGAACTGAAGAAGATTGTGATCGCCTACGAACCAGTTTGGGCGATCGGTACCGGAAAGACTGCAACCCCAGAAGATGCACAGGAAGTCTGCGCCGCAATTCGTGAAGAGATCGCTTCAATTGGGTCTGCAGAAATTGCCTCGAATATGCGCATCCTTTACGGCGGATCTGTTAAATCATCCAATATCTCGGAGATTATGAAGCAGACCGATGTTGATGGTGCACTAATCGGGGGAGCGAGCCTAGATCCTGAAGAATTGGCCAAGATCGCCAAGTTCTACGCGGCAGAAAGCGCTTAGGCCCGGTCGGGCATCTAGTATCCTTACGCTCTATCTCCATCCAAAACATTAGGGGTTCTTAATCGTGGCACTAGCTCTCTCAATCTTGTTGGTCATCACTTCTCTTGTGATGATCTTGCTTGTTCTGCTCCACAAAGGAAAAGGTTCTGGCCTCTCCGATCTATTCGGTGGCGGAATATCTTCAAATTACGGTGGATCATCCGTAGTTGAGCGAAACCTAGATCGCATCACAATTGTTGTTGGTGGTATTTGGTTCGGCGGCGTTGTCGCGCTAAGTCTTGTTTTGAAGGGTTAATAAATGGCAAGCGCAATTCGTGGAAGTCGTGTTGGCGCTGGCCCAATGGGCGAAGCAGAGCGCGGAGATCAGATTGAACGCGCTACCGTTTCCTACTGGTGCGGCAACGGACACGAAGTTCGCCCATCATTTGCTGTAGAAGAGACCGTTGTTATTCCAGCTGAATGGGATTGTCCAAAGTGTGGATTACCTGCTGGTCGCGACCGGAACAATCCGCCTAAGGCAGTAGTTAATATTCCGTACAAGACTCATTTAGCTTATGTAAAAGAACGTCGCACTGATACCGAGGGCGCGAAGATCCTAGAAGATGCTCTGCGCAAACTTCGTGGAGATGACGAATAGTTAAAGAGCTTTTGCAGCGTTTATAAGTTGAGCAATACCCGCACTTCGTTCTAGCAAGTTAAGGCGAAGGAGCGGGTATTTTCTTGCCCCAAGTGCACGGTAATCACCAACGGCTTGCGCCATTAATAAAGTACCAAAAGTAAATCCACGACCAGGAACTTCGAAATCCTGACTGGTGGCGCCGGTTATTTGTAAGAACGAACCGTTCTGTTGTCCACCCTTATGGAACTGTCCGGTTGAGTGCAAAAATCTAGGACCCCAACCAAAAGTAACAGGTCGACCAGATTTCTCTGACAAAATACTTCTAAGTTCAGCCACTGCCGCATCATCTCTGCGATCTAGATAAGCCATAACTGCAATGTAGCCATCTGAATCTGTGGTTGCTATTAAGTTCTTTAACGCGGCAGTTAGAGTATTTCCATCTCCAAAAATTTCTATCTGCTCATCTACGGAAACTGCAGTTAGTTGCGGTAATTTGTTATTCCACTCCACTAATACTGCAGACGTTGCCTCTTTAGCTTCAGTTACATTCGGCTGATTAAAGGGATCAACGTTGAGCGCGGCGCCCATCAAAGCGGTCGCCCACTCCCAAAATAAGAAATGCTCACCAAGTTCTGCGCTAATGCTTAAATGCGCACCTGGTGTGAAAGCAATCGAGAAAGCACCGCCACCTTCTGCCTGGCTAAAGTTCTCTGTTGCAATCGGTAACCTTCCCTTTTCATCCTTGCCGGTTGATTCGGCGATTAACTGTTCGATCCAATCAGAGAGCCCCGGAAAGTTAGATCCGAGATCGGTGAAACCCAAATATTGTTGATTTTGAGTCAATAGTAAGTACGAAACATCTAGCACCACTGAAGGATCACTCATTAATTGCGAACGGGCATCGCCTGCCTGATCTAAAAGTATTGAAGCATCAACTCCCATAAGAGTTGCAGGTGTCAGACCAAAAGCGGTGAGTGCGCTAAAGCGACCGCCTACCATTGGATCAGCGTTGATAACTGTGAATCCTTTAGACCTTACATCTTTATCTAAAGGCGAATCCGGATCTGTAACAAACAACATGTGGGCAGTTGGATCTAACTTAGCTTTTCTTAAGTGATCTTCAAAGAAAGCTCGCTGTGAGGCTGTCTCAATTGTCGATCCTGATTTAGAGCTAACAATCACTAGCAATTTCTCGGGGGTGCCGGTTAGTGCGTGCGCTAAGTAATTTGGATCAGTTGAATCCAAGATAAATACCTTTTTACCGTAAGTTCTAGCGATCACTTCTGGAGCGAGAGAAGAACCGCCCATTCCGCACAGAACTAAGTTCTCGTAATCTCTAAACTTCGCAGCTGCTGCATCAAGTATCGGAAGCAATTGCCTTGAACTCTCATCTAAATCAACCCAATTAAGTCTTACCGCGGCTTCTTTCGCGGCTGCTGGCCCCCAAGTATTTGCATCCTTCTTAGCAACTCTTGGATGGGCATCTGCGAGTGTCAGATAAAGAGGATCTTGACGATTTACCTTACTTAGAGCTGGACCCGATAAAGTAATCATTAATTAAGAGCTGCTTCAATCTTGGCAACAATTGCTTCGGCGCCGAATCCAAATTCAGCAAATAACTTTGTAGCGGAGGCAGAAGCTCCGAAGTGTTCGAGTGAGATAGCAATTCCATTATCTCCAATGTACTCACGCCAACCTTGTGCGATACCTGCCTCGATACTCACCTTTAGGCGGGCCGATTTTGGCAGAACGCTCTCTTGGTATGCAGAACTCTCTTGTGCAAACCATTCCAAGCAAGGAGCGCTTACGACGCGTACTGCAACCGATTTATCAGCCAGCATGCTCTGCACGGCAAGTGCAACCGATACTTCTGAGCCTGTTGCAATGATGACAACCTCGGCGGCGGTTGGTGAATCCTTGAGGATATAAGCGCCTTTATTAACTAATTCTGCTGAACCATGTGTTGAGCGATCAACGACCGGAAGATTTTGGCGCGAGAGCAGTAACCCAACAGGTTTGCGGCGAAGCATGATCGCTTTCCAGGCTTCGCGGACTTCATTGGCATCTGCGGGGCGAACTACGGAGAAATTTGGAATCGCCCTAAGCGTTGCTAAGTGCTCTACAGGTTGGTGTGTCGGACCATCTTCACCAAGTCCAATTGAATCGTGACTCCAGATAAAAATGCTTGGCAGATCCATAATTGCAGATAGTCGAACCGCTGGTCGCATGTAATCACTAAAGACTGCGAAGGTTCCACCAAAAGTTTTGGATAATCCGTGAAGTGCGATTCCGTTAAGTATTGAACCCATTGCGTGTTCGCGAATACCAAAGTGGATCATTCTTCCGTAAGGATTAGCACCGGCCATCTTGCTGCTTGAAGGCAAGAAAGAACCAGCGCCGCTTATGGTGGTGTTGTTACTTCCCGCAAGATCTGCAGAACCACCCCAAAATTCTGGAAGTGTTTTTGCAAGTGCGGCAATAACCTCACCAGATGCTTTGCGGGTCGCAACATCTTTACCTGCGGGATATTGCGGAAGATCAGCGTCCCAACCTTTAGGTAGGTCACCGCTAACTAAACGATTCAATAGCCTCGCACGATCTGGATTAGCGCTCTTCCAGGATGCGAATTTTTCATCCCAAACTTTTCGAGAGGCTACGCCTCTGGTTTTAACTTCGCGAACGTGGGCCAGAATTTCGGCCGGCATCGCGAAATGTTCTTCCGGATCCAAGCCCAGCAACTTCTTAGTTTCAGCAATTTCTTCTGCGCCAAGAGCGGAACCGTGGGATTCGGCAGTGTTTCGTGCCTTAGGTGCGGGCCAAGCGATGATCGATTGCATACGAATTAGCGTCGGCTTGATTGTCTGTTTTTTAGCGGCAATCATCGCCGCATCCACTGCAATTAGATCAACGTTTCCATCACTTGTTGCTGCAACATCTATAACGTTCCATCCGTATGCGCGGTAGCGAGCTGAGACATCTTCGGTAAAGGCGATGTGAGTGTCACCTTCGATTGAAATACGGTTATCGTCATAAATCACTTTTAAGTTACCAAGTTCTTGTGTTCCAGCCAGCGATGAAGCTTCGCTGCTTACACCTTCTTGTAGATCTCCATCTGAACAGAGAACCCAAATATTATGATCAAAGAGTGATGAATTTGCTGCGGCATCTGGATCTAATAAACCACGTTCGTAACGCGCTGCCATAGCCATACCGACTGCTGTTGCAACGCCCGCGCCCAATGGACCCGTCGTCATTTCAACGCCAGCAGTGTGTCCATATTCAGGATGGCCCGGAGTTAGGGAATTCCAGGTACGGAAAGTTCTCAAATCTTCTATTTCAAGGCCATAGCCGCTGAAGAAGAGTTGAGTGTAGAGAGTAAGCGATGAATGTCCGCAAGAGAGAACGAAACGATCGCGACCCAACCATTTTGGATCTGATGGATCGTGAACTAAATGGTGTTGAAATAAGTTATAGGCAACTGGTGCAAGCGACATTGCGGTTCCAGGATGACCGTGGCCAGCGTTTTGTACCGCATCCATTGCTAGGGCGCGAGCATATGTAACAGCGCGATCATCGAATTCTGACCAGTTATCTAAAGTATGCATCAAGAACTTTCTCCCGCGTTAGTTGATTGAGTCCGTTTTGGGGAAGTCGTTATGGCCAATCGCAGACGCCAGGCTGAGATCCAAACTAGCGTTGATCCTAAGAGGTGTGCAGCGACGAGTATTTCAGGTATTCCCGTGAAATATTGGATATATCCAATCGCGCCTTGTGCAAGAGAGATAGCAACAAAGATTAAAATTCCGCGCTTATGTAATGGATTTGAACGAGCGGCAACATAGAGAGCTAACGTCAGTCCCAGAAGTGCGATAACAGCCTCGGCGTGGATTGTTGCAACGGTTCGTATATCAAATCCAAAGCGACGTGAATCTATATCGCCGGCATGCGGTCCACTTCCGGTTACCAGAGTGCCCAAAGCAATCACCAGGAAGGTTAGATAGATGTGAGCGGTTGAAAGATTTGCCGTCATTTTCTCTGCAGGTTTAATTCGGATGATGCCATTTTCGCGACGGTCATATAGCGAAGTGGCACCTCCGATCAAAATAATTGAAAGTAAAAGGTGTCCTGCGACGGGCAGTGGATGTAAATCTGTCAGAACGGTAATCCCACCAAGTATGCCTTGACCTAAAATTCCAAGAACCTGACCGAGCGCTAACAAGCGTAAATCCTTGCGCTTCTTAAATAGCACGTGCACCAGAACTGCGAGCGCGACTGCGATTAGCGCGAAAGTCAACAATCTATTTCCGAATTCAATCCAAGCGTGCAATTGACCTTCGGCTTGATTGGGGACGGGGGTGTAAGAACCGGGCGTGCATTCTGGCCAAGTTGGACATCCCAGCCCTGATCCAGTTAGGCGCACAGCTCCACCGGTTAGAACAAGCCCCGCCTGCAAAACGAGCAAAGCTCCATAGAGGGCGCGACGCAATTTCATGGCCTAAGACTAGGACCTTCGCAACGCGCCCTGAGTGGAAAGCGCGAGCGAATTACGACACAATAGTGTTGTGAAAATAACTGGAGGGCCAGCCTTGAAAAGCATCGACGATCCGCGTACTCGCGATGCCATCGCCCGCTCCATTCTGGAAAATGGGCCATCCACTGCGGCAGCCCTTGGAGAACGTTTGGGTTTAACGCCAGCTGGTATTCGACGCCATTTAGATTTACTCACCGCCGATGGAATTTTAGAAGCGCGCGAACCACGAGTTTCATCTACCCGCGGACGCGGCAGACCCTCAAAAGTATTTGTTATGACCGATTCCGGTCGCGAAAAATTTGAACACTCTTACGACGATCTTGCAGTCGCCGCACTTAAGTTTATGTCCGCACAATCTGGCGAACACCTGGTAACTGCCTTCGCGAAATCTCGCGCTGACGATATAGAACGGAAGGGCGCAATCGCTATTGCGAAAAGTTCAAACAAGATAGATGCTTTAGCTTCATTCTTAACTGAACAAGGTTACGCCGCAAGTGTCGGACCACGTACCACCGGTGAAGAACTCTGTCAGCACCATTGTCCAATCGCACACGTAGCATCTGAATTTCCCCAACTTTGCGAAGCTGAAACCGAAGCTTTCTCTAAGTTGCTCGGCACGCACGTACAACGTTTAGCCACTATCGCCCACGGTGATGGTGTTTGCACAACCTACATTCCAAATATAAGTAAGAAACAACCACTAACAGCCGGAAAGGCGCGGTCATGACAACTGCACACCCAGAACTAGACGGACTTGGAAATTACGAATACGGCTGGTCTGACGGTAATGACGCCGGCGCTAATTCACGCCGAGGAATTAACGACGAGGTTGTTCGCGACATCTCTTCAAAGAAGAGCGAACCACAGTGGATGCTAGATATGCGCCTAAAGGGTTTAGCTTTATTTGAAAAGAAGCCGATGCCATCTTGGGGATCAGATCTCACTGGAATCTTCTTCGACACAATCAAATATTTCGTTCGCTCAACTGAGAAGCAGGCAGCGACTTGGGATGACCTTCCAGATGAAATTAAAAATACTTACGATCGCTTGGGTATTCCGGAAGCTGAAAAACAACGCCTCGTTTCTGGCGTTGCAGCACAATATGAGTCAGAAGTTGTTTATCACTCAATCCGTGAAGATCTTGAAAAACAAGGCGTTATTTTCCTTGATACCGATAGCGGTCTAAAGCAGCACCCAGAACTCTTTAAAGAGTATTTTGGTTCTGTTATTCCAGTCGGCGACAATAAATTTGCAGCGCTAAATACTGCGGCCTGGTCAGGTGGATCTTTTATCTATGTACCTAAAGGGGTTCACGTAGATATTCCATTGCAGGCATATTTCCGCATCAACACCGAAAATATGGGTCAGTTTGAACGTACCCTGATCATTGCAGATGAAGACTCTTACATTCACTACGTTGAAGGCTGTACAGCACCTATCTATAAATCAGATTCACTCCACTCTGCAGTCGTTGAAATCATTGTTAAGAAAGGTGCACGCGTTCGTTACACCACGATTCAAAACTGGTCTAACAACGTTTACAACTTGGTCACCAAGCGTGCAACCTGCGCTGAAGGTGCAACTATGGAATGGGTTGATGGCAATATCGGTTCAAAGGTAACAATGAAATATCCAGCTGTGATGTTGATGGGCCCACATGCAAAAGGTGAGACTCTATCTCTCGCTTTCGCTGGTCCTGGACAGCACCAAGACTCAGGAGCCAAGATGGTTCACGCCGCTCCTTACACATCTTCATCTGTTATCTCTAAGTCAGTGGCGCGCGGCGGAGGACGCACGTCTTATCGCGGACTTGTACAAGTTCAAGAAGGCGCACACCACTCAAAGAGCACAGTTAAGTGTGACGCTCTCTTGGTGGATACGATTTCACGATCTGATACCTACCCATATGTAGATATTCGTGAAGACGATGTATCAATGGGACACGAAGCGACTGTCTCCAAGATCAGTGATGATCAACTCTTCTACTTAATGTCTCGTGGCTTAACTGAAGATGAAGCGATGGCGATGATTGTTCGCGGCTTTATTGAACCAATCGCCCGCGAACTTCCTATGGAGTACGCACTTGAACTTAATCGCCTTATCGAGTTGCAAATGGAAGGCGCTGTTGGTTAATGACAACCCTTACAACCAACTATTTAACGCCGACTGGACGTGAAGAGGCCTGGCGCTTTACCCCGTTAAAGCGTTTAGGCGGCCTTCACGATGGCACTGCAGTAATTGCAGATCGTCACTCGCTGACACTCGGTTCTGGAAATGTTGCTGGAGTTTCATTCGCTCTTGTTTCAGCCTCTGATGCCTCACCAATTTCCGAAAGTGACGATGTAATCGTTGCACGAATCCGTGATTTCGCTAAAGAGGTTTCGGTTTTAACTATCGCTGCTAATACAGAAGTTGCCGAGCCAATATTTTTAAAGCGCTCTGCCGGGGCGCTAGATACTGCTGAATTTTCCCGTGTCTTAATTCGCGTCGAAAACCACGCTCGCGCAACTGTAATCATCGAGAACTCCGGAGATACTCATTTAGCCGAAGATCTAGAAATTTCAGTAGCGCCAGGTGCCAGCCTTACTCTGGTTTCTCTTCAAGAGTGGGGTGGCAAGAGCATTCACGCTGGTCGCCAACATGCCGTCGTTGATCGTGATGCTTCATTTAAATCCATCATCGTCACAATCGGTGGTTCGCTAGTAAGACTCTTGCCAACAGTTGAATTTGCCGCACCTGGTGCTTCATGCGAATTACTCGGTGTGTACTTTGCGACTTCCGGTCAGTTTTTTGAGCATCGCATGTTTGTAGATCACAAAGTACCTAATGCGAAATCTCGAGTTAACTACAAAGGTGCACTAGCTGGAGATCAAGCACACACCGTCTGGATCGGCGATGTATTTATTCGCGCCGCCGCAGAAGGAACCGATACCTACGAATTAAATCGCAACCTTTTGCTCTCTGATGGTGCGCGCGCAGATTCTGTTCCTAACCTGGAAATTGAAACTGGCGAAATCGTCGGAGCGGGCCACGCGAGCACAACGGGGCGTTTCGATGATGAACAGCTCTTCTATTTAATGTCCCGTGGAATCACTTTGGCTGATGCCCGACGTTTAGTCGTGCGCGGATTCTTTAACGAGATCGTTTCCGAAATTGGCAATGAAGAGATTCAAACGCGCCTTATGGATCGTATTGACTCAGAACTTGCTAAGGCGGGTGCTTGATGAGCGACCTATCTTTCGCTTCGCTAACAGCGGGCAAGCCAGTAAAAATTGAGAAGGATGGACGCTCAATTTGTGTGGCAAGGGTCGGCGATCAAGTTTTCGCAGTAGATGACACCTGCTCGCACGCAGATGCCTCACTTTCTGAAGGTGACATCACTGATTTCAAAATTGAGTGCTGGTTACATGGCGCTGAATTTGATTTACGAACTGGGGAAGCGCTTACGCCTCCTGCAGTTGCACCAATAAAAGTTTATTCAGTAATCGTTGACGGAGACTCCGTCACGGTAGAAGCGTAGTTAGGTAATTCGATGAGTACATTAGAAATTCGCGGCTTAAAGGTTTCTGTAGATACCGAAAACGGTGCAGTAGAAATTCTTAAAGGTGTAGACCTCACAATTAAGTCAGGCGAAACACACGCCATCATGGGCCCTAACGGTTCAGGTAAATCAACTCTAGCTTACTCAATTGCAGGACATCCCAAGTACAACATCACAGGTGGCACCGTTACCCTGGATGGCGCAGATGTTCTTGAGATGACCGTAGACGAACGTGCTAAGGCTGGCCTCTTCTTGGCGATGCAATACCCAGTTGAAGTTCCTGGAGTATCAGTTTCTAACTTCCTTCGCACAGCAGCAACCGCACTTCGAGGTGAAGCTCCAAAGCTACGCACATGGGTTGGCGAAGTTAAGGATGCTATGCAGGCGCTCAGCATGGATCCTTCATTTGCACAGCGCAACGTAAACGAAGGTTTCTCCGGTGGCGAAAAGAAGCGTCACGAAATCATGCAACTGGAACTATTGAAACCAAAAATTGCAATTCTTGATGAAACAGATTCGGGTCTTGACGTAGATGCGCTACGCATCGTTTCAGAAGGCGTTAATCGCGCAAAAGAAAGCAATAACATTGGGGTGGTTTTAATTACCCACTACACCCGAATTTTGCGCTACATCAAACCTGATTTCGTACACGTCTTTGCTAATGGCAAGATAGTCGAAGAAGGCGGACCAGAGCTTGCCGATAAATTGGAAGCTAACGGTTATGCGGAGTACGTAACCGCGTAATTTCTTATGACCTTTGACCCACTAGTAATTCGCAAGGATTTTCCGATCTTTGAACGGAGCATTCGCGACGGAAAACGGTTGGTTTATCTCGATAGCGGCGCTACAAGCCAAAAGCCAGTGGTGGTTATTGAGGCTGAGTCTAATTTCTATCGGAACCATAACGCTGCCGCACATCGTGGCGCACATCAGTTGGCTGAAGAAGCAACAGAAGCGCTTGAATCAGCAAGAGAAGTAGTTGCTAATTTTCTGGGCGGCGCTGTTGATGAAATTGTTTTCACCAAGCATTCAACCGAAGCACTTAATCTTTTAGCGTATTCAATCGGTAATTCTCCGGTCGGAAATAGATTTCATCTCCAAGCTGGCGACGAGATTGTTGTCTCCGAGATGGAACATCACGCTAATTTGATTCCTTGGCAACAACTTGCAAAGCGAACTGGCGCCGTTCTTAAATGGTTTGAAGTAACTCCTGATGGGCGCTTGGATCTTTCAAATATAGATGGAGTGATTACAAATCGTACTAAGATTGTTGCTTTAACTCATCAATCCAACGTACTTGGCACAATCAATCCTTTGACTGACTTGGTTAAGCGCACGCACCAAGTTGGTGCGATTTTCATACTTGATGCGTGTCAATCAGTGCCCCATATGCCAGTCAATGTTGGTGCACTCGATATTGATTTCCTAGTTTTTTCCGGTCATAAAGCGGTTGGACCAACTGGCGTCGGTGTTCTTTGGGGTCGTGCAAACCTACTTGATGAACTCCCACCATTTCTCTTCGGTGGTTCTATGATCGAAAGCGTGACAATGACTGATGCCACCTGGGCACCTGCGCCGCGCAAATTTGAACCAGGTGTTCCAAATATGGCGCAGATCGTTGGATTGGGATCCGCTTTAAATTATTTAACGGCAATCGGAATGCAGAAGATTCATAACCACGAGATTGCAATTACTGAATATGCGATATCTAAATTGCAGGAAATCCAAGATCTTAAAATTGTTGGTCCGGTAGATATGAATCTACGCGGGGGAGCGGTTTCATTCACCTTGGGAGATATACACCCACATGATCTCGGCCAGTTCTTAGACAACTCAGGAATAGCAGTTCGCACAGGGCATCACTGCGCTTGGCCACTGACTCGCAAGATGGGCGTTCCCGCAACGACCCGTGCCTCTTTCTATCTCTATAACACTTTGGCGGATATAGACGTCCTTTTTGATGGTGTTCGCGATGCGCAGAAATACTTCGGCTAATGCAATTAGATAACCTTTATCAAGAAGTGATTTTAGATCACTACAAGCGCCCTCAAAATAAGAAGCTCTCAGCGAATTATGATGCACAGGTTCATCACGTCAATCCTTCTTGTGGAGATGAAATAGATCTGAATTTAACGATCACGGATGGAACGATTAGCAACATCTCGTGGGATGGGGTTGGCTGCTCAATTTCGCAAGCAAGTGTTTCGATCCTCACAGATTTATTAATCGGTAAGAAGATCGACGAGGCCTATTCCATCTTTGATCACTTCGTTGCACTCATGCAGAGCAAGGGGACCGTTTCAGGTGATGAAGCGGTGTTGGAAGATGCAATCGCCCTCGCCGGTGTCTCGAAATACCCGGCTCGGATAAAGTGTGCGCTCTTGGGTTGGATGGCCTTTAAAGATGCCAGTGTTCAGGCTCAATCTAAATCTAAACTAGACTAATAAGCAGAAGAGAGAGGACCAATAATGGTTGCTGCAGTTGATGATGTAACAGAGGCGATGAAGGATGTTGTTGATCCTGAGCTCGGGATCAATGTTGTTGACCTCGGTTTAATCTACGACGTAATGGTCGACGATAACAATATCGCCGTTTTAAATATGACTTTAACTTCAGCGGCTTGCCCATTGCAGGATGTGATTGAGGATCAAACTCGTCAGGCGCTAGCACCACTTACTTCTGATGTAAAAATCAATTGGGTGTGGATGCCACCGTGGGGTCCCGATAAGATCTCCGATGATGGGCGCGAGCAGTTACGCGCATTAGGATTTACTGTTTAAGGTTTTCTTTATCTCTACGAATCGGGGTTTCAAGTGTCCATGCACGCTGGCTGGATGGCGCTAAGAACTCTAAGTTCTGATCAATCTGTAAAGAACGCAAAGCTACGTCCGGGAACGCTGAAACGCATATTCACTTACGCGATCCCCTATAAATCAACTTTCGCACTCTTTCTTTTCTGTCTTATCGCTGATGCGATATTAACGGTTGCCACCCCGTTATTACTGCGCGAACTCATCGATCAAGGTGTAATTCCAAAAGATCGTACTGTCGTAACAACAATGGCGGTTGCCGTAGCCGTCTTGGCGATATTGACTGCAGTGATAAATATCGTTGTTCGCTGGATTTCTGCCAAAATCGGTGAAGGTTTGATTTACGATCTACGTTCACAAGTTTTCCGCCACGTGCAAGAGCAATCAATTGCATTTTTCACGCGCACTCAGACTGGTGCTTTAATAACCCGAATTAATTCTGATGTTATTGGAGCACAGCGTGCTTTCACCTCTACTTTTTCAGGGCTAATCAGCAATGTGCTCACTCTTATCCTGGTTGTCGGAACAATGTTGGCGCTAAGTTGGCAAATTACCGTTGCCTCCCTTCTGCTACTCCCAGTTTTCTTAGCCCCAACTAAATGGATCGGTGCCCGCTTGCAGGGATATACGCGTGATTCCTTCGAAATCAATGGAGAAATGTCTTCCACTATGACCGAGCGTTTCAATGTCTCAGGGGCTCTCCTGGTCAAGTTATATGGAGATTTGAATGAAGAGTCAAAGGTTTTCAAAAAGAAAGCTCGCAAAGTTGCTGATCTTGGTATCTCAATGGCGATGCTCAATACATTCTTTTTCATCGCACTGATCAGTATTGCAGCGCTAGCTACTGCGATCGCCTACGGGATCGGTGGCCACCTGGCCATTGATGGCGCCATTACCGTCGGAAGCTTGATCGCAATCACAACACTTTTGGCTCGCTTATATGGTCCTCTAGTCGCGTTAGCGACAGTCCGAGTTGATGTTATGGGAGCGTTTGTTTCTTTCGAGCGCGTCTTTGAGGTTTTAGATCTAGAACCTATGGTGCAGGAAAAACCGAACGCTAAAGTCTTGAAAAGTAGAACCCCAGAAATTGAATTTAGCGATGTTCGTTTTACCTATCCAAACGCACAACAGATTTCTCTAGCATCTCTGGAATCTGCGTCATTGCCAGAAATCAAAGATAGCGAAGAGATATTAAAGGGGATTTCTTTCACCGCAAAACCTGGATCTGTGACCGCACTTGTTGGTCCATCGGGTGCGGGTAAAACAACAATCAGCGCACTTTTGCCGCGACTATACGATGTGACATCAGGTTCTATAAAAATCGATGGTAATGATCTTAGGGACTTATCGCTTACCTCTCTGCGCGATTCAATAGGAGTTGTAATGCAAGATTCACATTTATTTCACGACACGATCACTGCGAATTTACGTTATGCGAAATCCGATGCATCACTTGATGAAATGAAAGCAGCATGCCAGGCTGCGCAAATCTGGGATCTGATTTCCTCGCTTCCTAATGGACTCGAGACTATGGTCGGAGAACGCGGTCACCGTCTCTCTGGTGGAGAAAAGCAACGTCTAGCCATAGCAAGATTGCTATTGAAATCTCCAAGCATCGTAATTTTGGATGAGGCAACCGCGCATTTGGATTCTGAGAATGAAGAGTTGGTTCAAACTGCTCTGGCTAGCGCTCTACAGGGACGAACCAGCATCGTAATCGCCCATCGCTTGAGCACGGTGATGAGCGCCGACCAGATTATTGTTTTGGAAAATGGTTTGATTCGCGAACGCGGAAAGCACGAAGAGTTAGTCCGAGCAGGTGGGCTCTACTCAGAGCTCTTTGCTCGTCAGGATCTGACCACGTCTAATTAATATTCGCCCATAAACGAATAGTCCCGCGAAAAATACCCACTGAAATGAATATGCCAAGTGGGGTCCATCGCTGAGTTCTGGAACTTGTGCTGGCGCCTCGGGAGTTAGTGAAGTTGCTGATCCACTGATTAAATCCAGATAAAACCCTTCACTTTCAAAACCTGTTTGCGCATTTAACTTAGAGATCATGCCAGCGCCTGAATTCGGTAGAGCAAAAAATGCGCCGACCGGCAGTGAGCGATCCAATCTAACTCTTCCTAAAATCGAAACTGGCCCATCGGGTACCTCGGTCACAGTCGGAGCGGTCTGTGCATCTTTGCCCGCTTTAACCCAACCGCGATCTATCCAAATAAACCTGCCGTCAGATAATTTAAATCTGGTCAAAACTTCATATCCGTAAACACCTTCGAAGTATCTATTCTTCAAGAGAATCTGCTGGTCGGAGGTAAAAGAGCCTGATGCGTTTACCGTTCGCCATTCGTAGGAAGCGATTTCAGAATCTTTTCCGGAAGTAATATCGCTAATCTCGAGCGGAGATAAGGTGAGCTGGGATTCAATTCGGGCGTTGCGATCTTGGCGATCTATTCCTCTTTGGAATTGCCATTGCGCCGCCCAAATGCAGAGCGCTACCAAGATAAGCGCCAATAAGGATTTCAAAAGTGCCAGTGGCTCGCGAGCTTTAACTGGCTTAGACGTCATGCTGGAAGTCTAGCGAATAGTAATTACTCTAAAGACTTAGCTTTATCGGTTACCAAGGATTCTCCAGGCGCAAAACTTTCGCGACCTGCATTTGCAACAACGACCGCAATGTAAGGAAGTGTCACCGCACCCAATAAAGCAAACCAACGATATGGACTGGGCAGAATCACAGTGAGTAAGAAGCAGGCGGTACGAATCATCATTGAGATGAAGTAACGTCTTTGACGTCCGGCTTGATCGCGAGTTAGAGATGCGGGAGCAGCGGTGATGTCATAAACAGGTGCTAAACCCTTTTTTCTCTGCTTCTTACGGAATATGCCAGCCATGAGATAAGAGTATGGCTCGTTTAGGCCAGGCGCGAGGTGGAAATGCTGGTTACGCATAAGTAGCAGGGTAAGTTTTGCCATATGTCAGAAGATAATTCTTCACTCGCCCTCGTAACGGGTGGAAATCGCGGAATCGGATTAGCGATTGCGCAATCGTTATCTAAAGCTGGCCACCGTGTAGTCATCACTTACAGATCCGGTGATGCGCCTTCGGAATTTCTTGCGGTAAAGATGGATGTAACTTCCTCAGAAAGCGTGGAGGCGGCCTTCGCCGAAATTGAGGAAAATTGGGGAACACCAGAAGTAATTGTGGCTAATGCAGGAATCACCAAAGATGGCTTGGTGTTGCGCATGAACGACAGTGACTTCGAAGATGTCGTTAACGCCAATTTAACTGGTGCCTTCCGCGTTGCCCGTCGCGCCACTAAGGGCTTATTAAAATTAAAGCGCGGTCGCTTGATATTTATCGGTTCCGTTGTTGGGGGAGTCGGTGCGGCCGGTCAAGTTAATTACGCAGCGAGTAAAGCTGGCTTATTAGGAATGGCACGTTCTTTTGCGCGAGAGCTAGGATCACGCGGAATCACTGCAAATGTTGTTGCACCAGGATTTGTGGAAACCGATATGACTGCCACCCTCGACGAAAAGCGTCGTGATGAAATTGCTAAGTCGGTACCACTAGGAAGATTCTGTTCTGCAGATGAGATTGCAAAAGTAGTGACATTTGTGGCATCTGCAGATGCTGGTTACATTACCGGGGCGTTAATACCAGTTGATGGTGGATTAGGAATGGGTCATTAATATGGGAATCTTGCAAGGGAAAAACATCTTGGTTACGGGAGTTCTGACCGACAGCTCTATCGCTTTTCATATTGCTAAATTGGCTCAAGAAGAAGGTGCGACTGTCCTGCTTTCATCTTATGGACGCGTCATGAGTTTGACCACACGAATCTCAGGACGCCTTCCGCAAACCGCACCAGTGATTGAGTTAGATGTAACAAATCAAGAACACCTAGATGCACTCGCAGACCGAGTACGTGAGCATGTTTCGCACTTAGATGGAGTTGTGCATTCGATCGGTTTCGCACCTGAGGCAGCGCTCGGAGGCAACTTTTTAAACACTGCTTGGGAAGATGTGGCAACGGCCGTGCACGTTTCGGCTTACTCACTTAAATCTTTAACTATGGCAACGCGTTCACTCTTTAATGGCGGTGGGTCTGTTGTCGGTTTAGATTTTGATGCAACCGTTGCTTGGCCGAAATATGACTGGATGGGTGTTGCCAAGGCCGCACTTGAATCCACATCGAGATACCTAGCGCGTGATTTAGGTGCAGAAAATATTCGTGTAAACCTTGTCGCTGCCGGTCCAATTCGCACAATGGCAGCAAAGTCGATCCCTGGATTCGACGAATTTGAAAAAGTTTGGAATGAACGCTCACCGCTGGAATGGGATGTCACTGATCCAGTCCCTGCGGCAAAGGCGGCGGTAGCCCTGCTCTCTGACTGGTTCCCTAAAACCACCGCTGAAATCATCCACGTAGACGGCGGTTTGCACGCGATGGGTGCGTGAAGGTAAAGTAACCCTCAGACCAGTGGCCTCGGCTACTGCAAGAGGAGCTCACCGCTCCCACCTTCTCGGCCTACAAATGTAGAGCTGGCTGGTTTGTCGGAAGTAATTCGTCTGCGGGCGTCATTCACTTTCCTTAGCGGTGCGCGATTTTTGCGATAAGCCTGGCTACCTAAGTCACAAGACAAGTAGCAGACCAACTAAGGAGAACAAATCACAACTGAACCGCGCATTAATGACCGTATCCGCACACCCCAAATTCGTCTCATCGGACATACCGGAGATCAAGTTGGAGTTGTAGATATCGACACAGCGCTACAGATGGCAGATGAAGTCGGTTTAGATCTCGTAGAGATCGCACCTGATGCTACTCCACCTGTATGCAAAATCATGGACTTCGGCAAATATAAATATGAAGTAGCCCAGAAGGCCCGTGAAGCTCGTCAGAACCAGACCCACATTGTGGTGAAGGAAGTGCGATTGACACCAAAGATTGAAAATCACGATTACGAGACAAAACGTAACGCAATCGTGAAATTCCTTAAAGGTGGCGACAAGGTGAAGATCACGATGAAATTCCGCGGGCGCGAGCAAACTCGCCCTGAACTTGGTTACAAGCTATTGCAGCGTCTTGCAGAAGATGTTGCAGAAGTTGCTTTTGTTGAGTTCGCCCCAAAGCAAGAGGGACGAAATATGACGATGGTGCTCGGTCCGACAAAGAAGAAGACCGAAGCGGTAGCAGAACAAAAGGCGGCGCGAGCTGCTAAGGAAAAGCAAGCAGCACAAGCTGCGGCCGCAGAAGATAAATAGTTTTTAAAACACGACGAAGTACAGGAGAAGATAGATGCCAAAGATGAAGACCCATAGTGGTGCGAAGAAGACTTTTCGCGTCACCGGATCAGGAAAGATCATGCACGAGCGTGCCGGCAAGCGCCACCTTTTGGAGCGTAAGTCATCTCGCGTAACTCGTCGTCTAAGTACTGAGCAATCAGCAAAGCCAATCAGCAAAGCCAACCGTAACTATGACAGCCAAGCGCATGCTTGGTCTTAAGTAAGGAGTGTGAATTAAATGAGAGTAAAACGTGGAGTTCACGCTGCTAAGAAGCGTCGCACAACCCTAGAACGCGCCAGCGGATACCGTGGGCAACGTTCCCGTCTTTTCACAAAGGCGAAGGAACAAGTTACTCACTCAATGGTCTACGCCTTCAACGATCGTAAAGATAAGAAAGGCGATTTCCGTCAACTTTGGATTCAGCGCATCAATGCTGCTGCTCGCGAAAACGGAATGACCTACAACCGCTTCATCCAAGGCTTAAAGGCTGCAGGTGTAGAAGTTGATCGTCGCGTTCTCTCTGATATCGCAACGAACGATCCAGCAACGTTTAAAACGCTAGTTGATCTAGCGCGCAAAAACGTCGTAACTGCTTAATTAACTCAGCCGACAACTTAGATGATCGAGAGCCTTCACTCGCCGCATATCGCGCGGGTGAAGGCTCTTATCTCTTCCCGGGGAAATAAAGAACGCGCAGCGCATGGTGAATTTATCGCCGAGGGTTTGCAATGTGCCCGAGAAGCTTTCACCTCAAAAAAAGGTCCTGGCGTTAGAACCGTCTATCTGACCGAAAGTGGAAAGTCGCGTATTGATCAAGCAGGACTAGATATTTCAAGAGCTGAAGTAGTGCTGGTGAGCGAGCCAGTGATGGCGGCAATGTCTCCGACAATTACGCCACAAGGAATCATTTCCATCTGTTCGGTCGCGGACAATGAATTCTCCGAACTGAAACCTTCTGGAAAATCTCGTTATATATACCTCCACGAAATTCAAGATCCAGGAAATGCGGGAACCATTCTTCGCACTGCCGATGCAATGGGGATAGATGCGGTAATTGTTTCTCCCGGAAGCGTAGATATGTATTCGCCAAAGGTAGTTCGCGCCACTGCCGGATCTCTATGGCACGTTCCACTCTTTACGGGAATAACTCTCGCGCAGTTAAACGAACAGCTTCCTAGCGTTGCAAAAATCGCGCTAAGTGCGCAAGGAGAAAAATCTCTTCTGGAAGTCAAAGAACTTCCTGATGTTGTGGCGATCTTTGGAAATGAAGCGCGCGGTATTGATGCGCTAATCGAATCTGATGTAATGCAAGTTAGTATTCCTATGACTGGCAATGCTGAGAGCCTCAATCTTGCTGCTGCAGCGGCTATTGTGATCTTTCACCTCTCGCATAATTGATCAAATATCCCGCATAGTTGCAAGGGAGCAGGTTAGAATTCCCGCATGAATCCCGCAGACATTAAGCGTTGGATCGCTGCTGCCGAAGCAGCTTTTACATCCTCGAAAGATCTAGATGATTTGAAAATTGCTCGCTTGGCGCACCTCGGCGATAAGGCTGAGATTTCGCTGGCAAGTCGTGCACTTGGATCTTTGCCCGCGGAAGAGAAAGCAAGTGCCGGAAAGATTATCGGCGAAGGTAAGGCGGCGATCACTGATGCGCTACAACGCGCAACTTTAAAATTGGAAGCCGAACGGGATACGAAAGTCTTGTTGGAAGAAGTCGTTGATATAACTCTTCCGGTTGATCGCGCACATCGGGGTGGATTGCACCCAATCTCAATAATTAAAAATGAAATTAGTGATTTCTTTATTGAGCAGGGCTATAGCGTTGAAGAAGGTCCTGAACTCGAATCAGGCTGGCTCAACTTCGATGCGTTAAATATCCCTGCAGACCATCCGGCGCGCACTATGCAAGATACTTTCTATATCGAACCTGTGGATTCTGGCATGGTCTTACGCACGCAGACTTCACCGGTTCAGATTCGTTCAATGTTGGATAATGAGCCACCTATTTACATGATCTGTCCAGGACGCACTTTCCGTGCTGATGAGTTAGATGCGACGCACAGCCCAGTTTTCCACCAAGTTGAAGGCTTAGTAGTTGATAAAGGCATCACTATGGCGCACTTAAAAGGCACTCTAGATAATTTCGCTCAGGCTATGTTCGGCCCAGATGTAACAACACGTTTGCGTCCATCATTCTTTCCATTCACCGAACCAAGTGCAGAAGTTGATATTTTCTTCAACGGCCGCTGGATTGAATGGGGCGGATGCGGGATGGTCAATCCCAGAGTCTTACAAACGTGTGGAATAGATACTGATGTTTATTCAGGTTTTGCATTTGGAATGGGTCTGGAACGCACGCTAATGGTGCGCCACAACGTGACCGATATGCACGACATCGTCGAAGGCGATCTACGCTTCACTCGTCAATTCGGGGTAGGTCTATAAATGCGCGCACCACTATCTTGGATTCGAGAGTTTGTAGAAATACCGAAAAACATTTCAGTTGATCAAATCGCCGAAGGGCTAGTTCGCGTTGGCTTTGAAGTTGAAGAAGTTATTGAAAGTGGAGCGGGTCTTACTGGACCACTGAAATTTGCCAAGGTTTTGACTATCGAAGAAGTAACCGAGTTTAAGAAACCGATTCGCTATGTGGGCCTTGATTGTGGAGAGAAAGAAGTCCGTTACGTAATTTGCGGTGCTACCAACTTCGCTGTCGGAGATTTGGTGGTAGCGGCGCTTCCTGGAGCAGTTCTTCCAGGAGATTTTAAGATCGCTGCCCGAGAAACATATGGTAAAACATCCAATGGAATGATTTGTTCGTCACGCGAGCTAGGACTTGGCGAAGACCACTCCGGAATTATGGTCTTTGCCGAAGGAGACGTTGCGATAGGAAGCGATGCCATTGCAGGCCTGGAAATAAACGACACGATCTTTGATATTGCAGTCAACCCTGATCGTGGTTATGCGTTAAGTATTCGCGGAATAGCGCGAGAAGTAGCCGGGGCCCTTGGCCTTAAATTCGTGGATCCAATAGATGCCCTACGCGAAGTTAAATTTGAGAATACTGGCACAGGAGTTTCTGCCAAGATCGCCGATCCTGCCACGGCATCAGTCTTTTACTTGCGCACACTTTCCAATTTTGATCCATCGGCTAGAACGCCTATGTGGATGCACCAGCGCATAGAAAAGATGGGAATGCGTTCGATCTCTCTAGTAGTCGATGTAACAAACTATGTGATGCTAGAACTTGGACAACCATTGCACGCATTTGATAAATCCAAGATTTCTGGTGGGCTAACAATAAAACGAATTGGTAAAGCCCAACCTTTCACCACCTTAGATGGACAAGTTCGCCAACTTGATCCTGATGATCTAATGGTGTGCGACGATAAAAGCCCGCTTGCTCTTGCGGGCACAATGGGTGGGCAGTCCTCGGAAATTTCAGAGACGACAACCGATATTGCGTTAGAGGCGGTCCGCTTTGATCCAGTGTGCGTTGCTAAGAATTCCAGACGCCACAAACTCTCTTCAGAAGCATCCCGCCGTCTAGAAAGAAGTGTAGATCCGTCTCTTGCTGAATTTGCATCAGCACGCTTTGTGCAACTGTTAACCGCAAATAGTTCGGCTAAGCATGTTGCAACAGTTGTCGCAGGTGAACCGAGATTCGCTCCAGTTATAAAGTTAGATTCCGCTTTCATCCCCAAGCTACTCGGGCTGGATGTTTCGCCCAAAGAGATTGCCCGTGTTTTGGGAATAATCGGTTGCGATGTAGATGAAAAGACTTTTGAGGTAGATCCACCATCTTGGCGTCCGGACTTGCTAACTCCAACGGATTTGGCGGAAGAAGTTGCGCGCATGATTGGTTACGACAAGATACCTTCAATTTTGCCGCCTCGACCAAATCACTCCAGCCTCACTCCTACACAAAAACGTCGCCGTGCGATTTCTGCGATGTTGGCAGCGCGTGGACTCGCCGAAGTTCAAACATTCCCATTTACAAATCAAGAGACCATTGATCAGATGGGCTTTGTCGGTGAGAGAGCAGCGACATATCGCATCGCAAATCCAATGTCAGATGAACTACCGCTGATGCGCGTTCACTTGGTACCAGGTTTGATCGAAGTAGCGGCGCGTAATATCAGTCGTGGCGCTAAGGACTTCGCCATTTTCGAAATGGGTTCAATATTTAGAAGTTCCCAGAAGTTGGTTCCAGCCGTCTCGCCATTAATTGGAACTCGACCAGATGCGAAGACGATCTCCGATATTTACGGCAGTGTGCCTCCACAGGCTTTTCACGTAGCAGGTTTACTTGTAGGCAAAAACGAAGAAGAGAACTGGCAAGGCAAGGCTCGTGCATATACCTGGCAAGATGCAATTGCTTACGCCCAAGATATCTTGCGTTTATGTAATCTGGAGTGGACGGTGAAACGTTCTGATTTCGCGCCTTGGCACCCTGGTCGATGCGCCGAATTAATCGTTGACGGAAAAGCAGTTGCGCACGCCGGAGAAATTCACCCACGAATCATGGCCAAATACGGTCTTCCAGAGCGAAGCGTTGCTTTTGCGGTTGGTTTAAGCGCACTACCAGACTCGCAAATCGTTCGCCCATCCAGTGTTGGCACCATGCCAGCTGCAGTGCAAGACGTCGCTCTTATTGTTGACGCAAAGATTTCAGCGCAAGAAGTTGAACAAGCGCTACGAAAAGGAGCGGGGGATCTGCTCGAGTCCATCAAGCTCTTCGATCGCTATGACAAGATCGGTGACGGCAAGATCTCGTTAGCTTTTACTTTGACCTTCAGAGCATCGGATCGGACCCTGACAGGTACCGAGGTTTCGGCGATGCGAGAAGCCGCAGTCTCAATGGCAGAAAAGGCTACTGGAGCGGTACTGCGCACAAACTGAGTTTGTATAATTATGCACATCTATGCATAATTATGCTATTATTCGCTTATGAAAATCGGGATCATCGGAGCCAGTGGATATGCTGGGGGAGAGCTTTTGCGTCTATTGGCGGTCCACCCAGAATTTGATGTTTGTACCGTGACCGCTCATTCGAATGCAGGCGAGGCGATCATTACGGTGCACCCACATCTCACGAACTACTCCGGGAAGACTTTCAGTTCGTTCAATCCCAAGGATTTAGAATGCTGTGAAGTAATTTTCCTAGCGCTTCCACACGGCGAAAGTGCGGGTGTAATTTCTTCATTGCACAGTGGCGCAAAGATCGTCGACTTAGGTGCGGACTTTCGCTTAGAAGATAGCGCGAAATGGAATAAGTACTACGGAGGAGATCACGCCGGAACTTGGACTTATGGTGCACCTGAACTTCCGGGCGCACGCGCTGGGATTGCAAAATCAAAGAAAGTGGCTAATCCCGGCTGCTATGCAACTGCTATCGCACTCGGAATTGCACCCGCAGCAAATATTGCAGATATTGAAGATGTTGTTGTCGTCGCAGCCTCTGGCACAACAGGTGCGGGACGTAGCGCAAAAATTAATCTCATCGCAAGTGAGGTTATGGGAAGTCTCACCTCCTATAAATTTGGGGGAGTGCATCAACACACTCCAGAAATTGAAGAAGCGATCACTCGCGCTACGGGTAAGTCTTCAAAGATTTCGTTTACCCCAATTTTAGCGCCGATGCCGCGTGGAATTTTGGCGACGATCACTATGAAATTGCAATCTGGAGTCACTAGCGATCAAGTTCGAAGAACATACGAAGAGGCATATGCCGGCGAAGAGTTTGTTCAATTGTTGCCGGAAGGTCAAATGCCTAAGACTTCTTCGGTTCTTGGTAGTAATTATGTGGCGATGCAGGTTGCAGTTGATGATCACACCAATCGCTTGATTGTCAGCGTTGCGATCGATAATCTCGTAAAAGGTGCAGCGGGGCAGGCTATTCAGAACGCGAATATCATTTGTGGTTTCGCCGAGAATCTGGGGCTAACTAGCCAAGGTATCGGTACGTGAAGTTACCCAACGGCTTTACCGCTGCCTCGTGTGCAGCAGGGCTGAAGAGTTCAGGTGCGCTCGACTTAACTTTGGTCGTAAATAATGGACCTAACTTTGATGCCGCAGCTGTTTACACCTCAAATCAAGTTGTTGCTGCTCCCGTTATTTGGAGCAAACAAGTCACTAAAGGCAAAATCGTCAGGGCGGCCATTCTTAATTCTGGCGGAGCTAATGCTTGCACAGGTCCTCAAGGATTCGCAGATACCCATAAGACGGCCGAATACGTTGGTGAGTTGCTGAATATTTCCGCTGGTGAAGTAGTTGTTTGCTCTACCGGTCTAATAGGTGAATTGCTTCCGATGGAAAATATTCTCAGCGGGATAGATGTCATCTCAAAGAGCCTTAAAACTGATTCTCTAACAGATGTAGCACAGGCGATTATGACGACCGATAGCGTTGCCAAGATCGCGACCTACAAGAGCGCTAACTTTGAGGTATCCGGAGTTGCTAAAGGAGCCGGAATGTTAGCTCCCGCTTTGGCGACGATGCTTTCGGTAATTATGACCGATGCCGTACTTCCAGAAAACGCGCAAGAGGTATTTAAAAGAGTGTGCGACCGAACCTATAACCGAATTGACTCAGATGGCTGCACCTCAACCAATGACACGGTCTTGCTAATGGGTTCAGGTGCGAGTGGATACGAGCCCGCCGAGACAGAGTTCGAAGATTTACTAATGCAGGTTTGTGGATCACTTTCCCAACAGTTAATCGCCGATGCCGAAGGGTCAACAAAGACGGTCGCCATTAAGGTATTTGGCGCGGTGACGGAAGCAGAGGCGGTTGAAGTCGCTCGCGCTTGCGCTCGAAACAATTTACTTAAGTGCGCAATATTTGGTGGTGATCCCAACTGGGGCAGAGTTCTCGCTGCCGTCGGAACCGCGCAAGCGCAGTTGAATCCATTAAATATCGATGTGACTTTAAATGGTGTTCAAGTGGCGAAAGCAAGTGCACCGTTTGCTGATCGAAAGCAAGTTTCCTTTACCAATCGACTCGTCACAATTGATATCAATCTGAATATGGGCGATGCCCAGGCAACGGTCTTTACCAACGATTTATCTCATGACTACGTCCACGAGAACTCGGCGTACGCAACGTGATAGTCGTTAAATTCGGCGGTCATGCCATGCAAGATGAAAACGGTGCTTTTGCAAGAGCGATCGCATCCGCCCAGCACGATGGTGTTGCGTTGGTGATAGTCCATGGTGGTGGGCCGCAAATTGATGCGGCGCTAAGAGAAGAGCAGATAAATTCAGAATTTATTGGAGGTTTCCGCGTCACAACTCCAGAAATTTTTGAAGTTGTTGAACGCGTTCTCGCTAGTGAGGTCGGACCCGCGGTTGCAAAAGCGCTACAAAAAGCAGGGGTAAATGCAGTGGCACTTTCGGGACGAACCTCTGAATCGCTAATTGCCGAACCTTTGCGTCAACTAGTTGATGGCACACCAGCTGATTTGGGATTGGTCGGAGTAGTAACTGCCGTTAATTCACAAGCAATTAAGAACGCACTAAAGGGTGGTCAGGTACCGGTGATTTCTCCGATCGCGGTAGATGAGAGTTTCAAGTCAGGCCTTAACGTAAATGCCGACCTAGCAGCCGCGGCAATTGCTGGTGCTCTTGATGCGCAATGTTTAATAATTATGACTGATGTCGCTGGAATTTATCGTTCTTGGCCAGATACCGCTTCATTGATTTCGGAGATTACAGCTACGGAATTAAATGCGATCAAAGGAACATTCGCGCAAGGAATGGCTCCAAAAGTTCAGGCTTGCTTGGATGCAATTAAAGGTGGCGCAAGTGCCGTAAGAATTATCGATGGAACCGATCCATCAGCCTTCGCTGCGGCGCTGGGCAATAACGGAGGAACGTTGGTGACCAAATGAGCACAGCGAAAGCGATAAACGCTAGTTGGAGCGATGTAATGCAGGGTAATTACGGTGTTCCGACGATTACCTTGAAATCCGGAAAGGGCCTGGTAGTAACCGACATCGCGGGCAAGAAGTACCTTGATTTTCTGGGGGGCATTGCAACCAACGTATTAGGCCACGCACATCCTGTAATTGTTCGCGCTGTCTCCAAACAAATCGCAACCCTAGGTCACGTAAGTAATTTTTACAGTCAACCCTCAGGAATCGCATTAGCGGCAAAGTTACAAGAGCTAACTGGAGATAACACAGCACGAGTATTTTTCTGCAATTCAGGGGCGGAAGCGAACGAAGCAGCGCTGAAATTATCGCGCAAAACTGGCCGCTCAAAGATCGTCGCCACAACTGGTTCATTCCACGGTAGAACTATGGGAGCTCTTTCTCTCACCGGGCAACCAAGTAAACGTAATCCCTTTAAACCCCTTGTGAAAAATATTAAGCATGTAACTTTTGGCGACATCTCAGCGATGCGCAAAGCAGTGAACAAAAAGACTGCAATGGTAATTGTGGAACCGATAATGGGTGAAGCGGGAGTCATCGTTCCTCCATTTGGATACCTAAAACAATTAAGAGAGCTGTGCAGCGAACATGGAGTCCTATTAGTCTTTGATTGCGTGCAGACAGGAATTGGGCGTACTGGAACCTGGTTTGGATATGAAGAGGAAAAGATTCGTCCTGATGTAATCACCTTGGCAAAAGGTTTAGGTGGTGGCCTTCCTCTCGGCGCGATGATTTCTTTAGGTACTAACTGTCCACAATTTGCACCAGGTGAACACGGCACAACTTTCGGCGGTAACCCAGTTTCGGCTGCGGCTGGTCTCGCTGCGATTGAATTCATCACCAAGAATCGTTTAATGGTTTCAGCTAAGAGTTTTGAAAAACGTCTGAAAATTAAACTTGTCGCGATTAGGGGAGTAACCGAAGTCCGAGGCCGTGGCTTGCTTTTAGGGATAGGTCTAGATGGTGGCTATGCAAAGGCGTTAGCCGCGGAATTGTCAGATCGCGGGATCTTGGTCAACGCGCCGAATGACGAAACGATTCGAATCGCTCCTGCCTTAACCGTTTCCAAAGTTCAAATTGATAGATTCATAACTGTTTTCACTTTATGTATGCAGGAGGTGGAACGTGGCTAAAGTTCTAAACTCATCATCGGTTGCCGCTCGTCGTTCAAAGGCGATCTCATTGATCAAAGCAGGCGTGATTCATTCACAATCTGATCTGGTAAAACTGCTAAAGAAGGCAGGCTTTGCCGTTACTCAGGCAACGGCTAGCCGCGATTTAGAAGAAGTTGGTGCTGTGCGATCTCGCAATGAGTTCGGAGAACTGATCTACCAAATTGGCGCTTCTTCGGATGGCGCGATTTCAAAATCAATGCCACTGCCTTCCGATTTAATTCTCTCAGTTGAATCCTCTGGGAATTTGGCAGTGGTCCGCACTCCACCTGGTGGAGCACAGTTCCTAGCCAGTTCATTAGATAATTCGGGGATTTCCAGCATTATCGGCACCATCGCAGGCGACGACACGGTCTTGGTGGTCTCCAAGAAGTCCAACGGAGGAGCGGAATTAGCGAAAGAATTGCTCTCATTCGGTAGATCGGAAAAGAAATCCAACAGTAATCGGAAGGCGAGAAAATAATGGCGCTCTGGGGTGGAAGATTTTCCGATGCACCGGCCGACGCCGTCTTCGCGCTGTCACGAAGCGTTCATTTTGATTGGCGCTTAGCACCGTATGACTTACGTTCATCGCTCGCCCATTTAAGGGTTCTGCAGAGTTCAAGTCTCCTGAAATCGGATGTCGCGCAAAAAATAGAAGCCGGCCTACGTGAGTTGATTTTAGAAGTCGCCTCCGGAAAATTTCTACCTAACTCTGAAGATGAAGATGTACATAGCGCGCTGGAACGCGGACTAACTGAGAAAATTGGCGAAGTAGGAGGATCTTTACGCGCCGGTCGCTCCCGAAATGATCAAGTCGCTACCGATCTAAAACTTTTTGCAATTGATCATATGCTCGATATTGCCAATCAAATAACGCACTTGCAGGAAGCACTTATCGCCAAAGCAAGTGAATACAGCGATGCGCCTGCGCCGGGATTTACCCATATGCAACATGCGCAACCAATTTTATTTGGTCACGAAATAGCAAAACACATTCACGCCTTTGCTCGTGATATTGACCGCATCACCGATTGGTTGACTCGAACATCAGTTAGTCCGCTAGGTTCTGGAGCGCTCGCTGGATCCGGTTTGGGTTTAGCTCCTGAAGTAACAGCGAGAGATCTGGGATTCACTGGATCTTCGGCAAATAGCATCGATGGGGTTTCAGATCGCGATTTTGTTGCAGAGGCGCTTTTCATAATTTCAATGGTTGGCGTTCATCTCTCTCGTATCGGTGAAGAGTGGTGTATCTGGGCAACATCCGAATTTGGATGGGCCAAAGTTGCTGATGCTTACTCAACAGGTTCCTCGATAATGCCACAGAAGAAGAACCCCGATGTCGCCGAACTAGCCCGTGGAAAAGCTGGTCGCTTAATTGGAAATCTCACCGGCGTTCTTGCAATGCTAAAAGGTTTGCCATTCGCTTACAACCGCGATCTTCAAGAAGATAAAGAGCCACTCTTTGATTCAATTGATACTTTGCGATTAGTTCTTCCCGCCGTAACCGGAATGGTTGCAACGACAACTTTTGATCGTGGAAAAATGGCTGCGGCTGCCCCTCAGGGATTCTCCCTGGCGACCGAGGTCGCTGACTTCTTGGTTCGCGCCGGTGTTCCATTTGCTCAAGCACATGAAGCCTCCCTAACTTCTGATGTTCACAATTCCTTAACTGTGGCTGGCGCAATCGCTTCACGCAAAACCATCGGCGCTACCGGGGGAGCGGCGTTAGCGAAACAACTTAGCGATGCTGCCGCCGAAACGAAGGCCACTCAGGTGAAAATATCCGCCCAGATCAACGCTTTTTCCGAGATGATGAGCCAATGACTTCAGCTGTTCCACAATCTAAAGCCCTGATTGATGACCTTAAATGGCGTGGTCTTTTTTCTCAATCAACTGATGAGGCTGCACTAGTTTCAGCGTTATCCAAGCCAACGACTCTGTACATTGGTTTTGATCCAACTGCGCCGAGCCTTCACGTAGGAAATCTCGTAGTCCTTCTTGTGCTTCGTCGCTTTCAGATAGCCGGTCATATCCCAATTGCACTGGTTGGTGGAGCAACGGGTTTAATTGGAGATCCCAGCGGAAAGAGCGAAGAACGCTCGCTCAATACAACTGATGTGGTTGCTGCGTGGGTAGAACGAATTCGCGCTCAGGTTTCCAAGTATCTTGATTTTGGTGCGACCGGAAACGCGGCAATCGTGGCCAATAATTTAGATTGGACAGCGCCACTTTCCGCAATCGAATTCATGCGAGACATTGGTAAGCACTTCAGCGTCAATCAAATGTTGGCGAAAGATTCGGTTTCATCGCGACTCGAGGGCGGTGGAATTTCTTACACTGAATTCTCATATCAGGTTCTGCAATCTTTTGACTTCTTAGAACTCTATCGTCGCTTCAATTGCACACTCCAACTTGGTGGATCGGATCAATGGGGAAATATTGTTGCTGGTCTCGATTTGATTCGACGCGTTGAAAGCGGAAGCGGACATGCACTAACGATTCCGTTGCTCGCTAAAGCAGACGGCAGTAAATTCGGGAAAACTGCTGGGGGAGCGATCTGGCTAGATCCCGAAATGACCTCACCATATGCATTCTTCCAATACTGGTTAAACACCGATGACAAAGATGTAATCAACTTCTTAAAAGTTTTCTCATTTAAATCAAAGAGTGAGATTGAGGCTCTTGAAAAATCTCATAACGAGAATCCGGGTTTACGTGAGGCGCATCGTGCACTTGCTCGCGAACTGACTTCTCTTGTTCATTCATCCGATATTTGTGATCGCGTAGAAGCCGCGGCTCGCGCACTATTTGGTCAGGGAGAGTTATCAGAGTTAGACGAAGCAACCCTTGCATCCGCACTCGCCGAATTACCGCGCACTACGGTAAAAAAAGGTGAACCAATCCCAACTTGGGTAGACCTTTTGGCCGCAACCGGCGTCGTTGATTCGAAATCGGCCGCCCGACGTATCGTCAAAGAAGGCGGCGCTTATTTAAATAATGTAAAGATATCTGGAGAAGACTTTGCTCCCGAAAAAAGTGACTTTTTATGCGGTAAATATGCGGTTTTACGTAAAGGCAAGCGCGATTTAGCTGCTGTGGAATTGATCTAAAAGCCACTCCCGCTAGCGTTTTGCATCATTTTTACGCATAAATATTGCAATTTTCATCATTTTTTTGAGTATGACCAATCCCACTGGCTGCGGGGATCAGCCGATTTGACCCCTTCACCCCAAGGCGCCTATAGTTACGCTCCTTGCTGTGGAACGGACGAATTAGGCCGTACAGCATCTTCCAGTTCTAGACCTCATTTAGGCCGGTTTGACCGTGCCTGCGTGAATGGACTAGATTTGGCAGTCTGCCCTGAAAATCGGTCATAAGCCGAAACGCAGTGCGCATCCGTACCTTGAGAACTCAACAGCGTGCCATAAGTCAATGCCAGAGAA
>JAPLBF010000037.1:9030-12777 GCA_026392825.1 Actinomycetota bacterium | reverse complement strand
AGCGTTTCGGCGACCATAGCGAGAGGGAAACACCCGGTCCCATTCCGAACCCGGAAGTTAAGCCTCTCAGCGTCGATGGTACTGCAAGGGTGACCTTGTGGGAGAGTAGAACGTCGCCGGACTTCTTTTATAAAAAGGGGCACTTTCACGAGTGCCCCTTTTTTATTTCTCAAGAGTTTTTCTCGTACACTTATCTCAATTGATTTACAAAAATTAAAATCTAAATAGAGGAGAAGGAAATGGATGAGAGAAAACCTCGCGATAGTTCATCGCGTCCATCCAGTCGTCCCTCCTCTTCGTCATCTGCACGACCTTCTTCTGCTCGCCAGTCATCATCTCGTCCTGCATCTGGTCCCAATAAAGATCGTCGGCGCGAGGATTTACCAGCTCGCGGTGGTTCTAGCGACCGTCGTGGTGCAACCCGAAATGTCAGTACAGGTCGTGAAGCCAGTGATCCACGCGGGTTTCGGGCCACCCCACAAGATCGTGATCAATCTCGTATCCGTCCTCGAATTTTTGAACCAGATATTCCAGATGAGATTACTGGCGAAGAGTTGGAAAAAAGCGTTCGCGCAGAGTTGTTAAGTTTGTCTGCCGAGAATGCAAAAGTAGTTGCACGTCATTTAGTTTCAATAAATATCCATATGGATTCAGATCCAGAACTCGCGCATAAACACGGAGTTGCTGCTGCACATCACGCAGGGCGTTTAGCAGTCGTTCGAGAGAGTGCGGGCTATGCGGCATATCGCGCGGGACATTACGAAATTGCCTTAAAGGAATTAAGGGCGGCGCACCGAATTTCTGGTGATGTTTCAATGTGGCCAGTGATGGCAGATTGTGAACGAGGTCTAGGAAGACCCCTAAAAGCCCTGAATTTGGCTGGTTCTGATGAGGTTAAACGTCTGGCTAAGCCGGAAGAAATTGAGATGCGAATAGTTGCATCAGGTGCAAGGCGCGATCTTGGAGAGTTAGATGCTGCAGTCATAACCCTGACCTGCAAAGAGTTAAAGACCGAGAATGAAGAGTGGGCAGTGCGTTTACGTTATGCATATGCAGATGCACTTCACACCGCTGGCCGTAAAGAAGAGGCGACGGAATGGTTTGGAAAGTGCGCAGCAATCGATCACGAAGAGTTAACTGATGCAGCCGAGAGAGCGCAGCTTTAGTTCTCCACAGCTTTTACTTATCGCTCAATGAGTTGTCAGTCCACCTTGTAAACATCTCCTCCTCAACGCTGCGCCAGTTCGGCGCTTGCGAAAATTGAAGGAGCACCAATGGCTGTCAAGAGCGGTAATGCAAAAGGTAAAGAAGTGGTGGAAGAGAAGATAGATCTATCCTTAAACGATCTTCTTCTGCGGGGTCGAGTATCAGCACCGGCGACAGTGAAAGAGTTGCCAAGTGGCGATAAGGTCGTCGAATTTCGCTTGATAATTTCGCGCCTAGAAAGAGATGGCGTAGATACTTTAGATATCGCGGCGTGGAGTGGAAAAATGCGTAAGACCGCGCTCTCCCTTAAAAGTGATGAGTGGATTGAAGTCAGTGGTTCGGTCCATCGCAGGTTCTGGCAGAGTCCAGCAGGCTTGGCCTCGCGCTGGCAGATTGAGGCAGCCGAAATCACCCGCCTGTAGCCTCTGAAAGGGAGCCGCTTGAGGTTTTTGGATAGGCTGAGTCCATGTCAAAAGCCTCGAACGATATCTTTTCAACTCTACGCACCTACATCAGCAAAGTCACTGAAGGAGAGCGCACTCCCGCCGAAGTTGCGGCTGCGGTTAACTCTTGGGCTCGCGAAAGTGCGGATGCTCTTAAAGCGAAGATTCACGAAGAAGTTGAAGCGAGTGTTGCGAAGATGGGGTTTATTAAACGAGAAGAGTTCGATCGTTTAGCAGCACAAGTTGCAGCGCTAAACGGTAAGGCTCCTGTAAAGAGTAGTCCTGCAAAGAAAAATGCATCAAAGCCAGCGGTGAAGAAGTCCACTGCGAAGAAGAGTGCTGCCAAGAAGAGCGTTAAGAAAGTGGTTAAGAAGTGAGCGATTACGTGAACACTGATAGCGCTTCAGTAAATTCTGAAGTAAACCTTGTTGAAGAGGTGAAGGTTGAGTTGAACGATATTGATCATGCTGATCTAACGGAACACGCTGCTCGCTTTGAGGCGCTTCATGGCAAATTGCAAGAGGCTCTCAATACCATCGACGGTCTATAAAGATATTTCAGTAAGAGAGTAAAGAGATGAAGACGCGGTTAGATGCAGAGTTGGTTCGCCGCGAACTTGCGCGCTCACGCGAGCATGCCGCTGACTTAATTGAATCCCGCTCCGTTTTAGTCTCTGGAATTCCTGCAACAAAACCTGCTACTCAGGTAGATGCGGAAACATCAATAACACTGCAAGGCGATCGCGATGATTTCGTATCTCGCGGTGGACATAAGTTAGCTGGAGCGCTCGATCTTTTTGCAGATGTTCAAGTTGCTGGACGAAATTGTCTAGATGCAGGGGCTTCCACTGGGGGATTCACTGATGTCTTGCTTCGACGTGATGCGAAATTGGTTGTCGCAGTTGATGTGGGGTATGGACAACTGGCGTGGGAGTTACGTCAGGATCCACGAGTAAAGATATTGGACCGTACAAATATCAGGCATTTAACTGGAGATATGGTCGGCGAGGAGATAGATCTCGTTGTTGCAGATTTATCTTTCATCTCGCTATCGCTAGTTCTCCCAGCGCTAGCAGCGGTTTCGAAACCTAACGCTGATTTTGTTTTAATGGTTAAGCCACAATTTGAAGTTGGTCGTGAAAAATTAGGTGCAGGTGGAGTGGTTCGTGATCCTGCGTTGCGTCGTGCTGCGGTCTTAGATGTAGCCGAGTCTGCTTACGATGTCGGTCTTGGAACAATGGGAATTGCCGCATCGCCACTTCCCGGTCCCGCTGGAAATGTTGAGTACTTCTTATGGCTACGTCGTGGCGCACCCGCCATCGATGAATCTGCCGTTGATAAAGCGATAGCGATGGGGCCTTCTTAATGTCACGTCACGCGATTTTTGTAATCAACCCATCACGCGCTGAGGCGGTCTCAGCAGCAAGAGAGATATCTCAAATTCTCTTGAAGGAAGATTTCACTTTATCTACGCCATCAGATGTGAGCGTTCTAGGAATATCTCAGATGGATGCGAAATCCGCTGATGCCGCTGAAGTTGTTGTTGTTCTCGGGGGAGATGGCACGATATTACGCGGTGCTGAGATTGCACGTAGAAAAAGTATTCCAATTTTAGGAATTAATTTAGGGCATGTTGGATTCTTAGCTGAAGTTGAGAAACCAACTCTGGCCGAGATCGCGGCGGGTATCGTCGCAAAGGGATATGTAACTGAAAATCGTATGGTCCTCAACTATTCGGTGATTCGCGATGGCGCGGTTGTTGCAGATGGATGGGCGTTAAATGAAGTCACCGTCGAACGCGATGGCACAACAATGGTTGAACTTTTTGTTCAAATTGATAATCGCCCACTCTCGCGGTGGGGTTGTGACGGTTTAATTTGTTCAACACCAACTGGTTCAACGGCTTATGCATTTAGCGCAGGTGGTCCGGTTCTTTGGCCAGAAATTGATGCACTTGTCCTATTGCCTATCTCAGCACATGCACTTTTTTCACGCCCAATGGTGGTCTCGCCGACATCGGAAATAGTTGTAGAAATTGAATCCTCAGGCGCTCTTTTATCAGGTGATTCGCTACGTAAATTTTCACTAACTGCTGGGGA
>JAPLBF010000037.1:0-8983 GCA_026392825.1 Actinomycetota bacterium | reverse complement strand
GATGTATCAGTGATCAAACTTGCACATATAAAGCCGACTTTATTTACCGATAGATTAGTTGCAAAATTCAAACTTCCCGTTGAGGGCTGGCGCGGTGAGTGAACGTACTTATCTAGAAGAAATCTCCATACGCAATCTAGGAATAATTGATCAATCAACCCTTGAACTTGGTAGTGGCCTTAATGTTTTAACAGGTGAAACTGGCGCAGGTAAGACGATGATTTTGACCGCACTTGCTTTGGTACTCGGCGGAAAGAGCGATAGTTCATTAGTGCGCACCGGAACAGAGCGCTTGGTCGCTTCAGCGCAGTTTAGTCTTCCTGAAGTAGCGCCTGATCTACAGGAAATCGTTGACAGTTCTGGTTCCGATATTTCAGATGGTTCATTAATTCTTACTCGTACCGTGAATAGCGATGGAAAGAGTAAGGCGGTTGCTGGTGGCACCACTGTTCCGGCGGCAACCCTTGCAAGTTTTGCAGACCAGTTAGTTGAAATACATGGTCAAGCGGCTAATCATCAAATTGTTAAGGCTGCCAGACAGAGAGAGTTACTTGATCGTTATGCAGGCGCGAAGTTTTCTAAAGAGTTATCTTCATACCAAGAGGTTTTCTCATGTTACAACGAATTGAAAGCTCGCATAGAATCAGCAGTTGATAGCGCTAGTAAGAAAGATCGAGAGATTCTTGAGCTGGAAGAATTTCTACTGGGTTGGCAGAAGTTAAAAGCGGTGCGCGGTGAATACGCTGAGACCACCAATCAAATTGCACGCCTTTCCAGCGTCGAGGATCTGCGGGCCGCGAGTGCAGGGGCTACCGAAGCGCTTTCTGATGAAACATCCGGTGCGCTAACAACCTTGGGCGCTGCGCGAAGATTTCTAGATATAGCAAAGGGCAAGGATTCAAAGCTAGATGAGATTGCCGGGTCGATCGCCGAAGGTTTCTTTTTAATCGATGATGCCGCGCGAGAACTAACTTCTTACCTCACTGCGCTTGAAGCAGATCCTGGAAAATTAGATGTTCTGCAGAGTCGCAAGGCAGCGATCAATGCATTTCTAAAGAAATACGGAAGTTCAATAGATCCCGATGAAGATTTAATCTTGTTGGCAGCTCGTGCCAAGGGTGCGAAAGAAGCGATCGCAGACTTAAATGGTGGAGAAGATCGAATAAAGGAATTACAGAACGAACTTGCTGGGATAAAGAGCGAGTTGGTCAAGAGCGCGAAGAAGTTGACCGATTTAAGAAATGAAGCAGCGCTGGCACTGTCGAAAGAAGTGACTACAGAGATCAGCGCACTCGCAATGCCTCATACCGTTTTTTCGATTGCAATTACATCCGCTAATTACACTGGTGCACTTAAGGAGTCTGATTTCACAAATTTAGGTTGTGACGAGATTGCAATGCAGATTCAAGGACACGCTGGTGCACCCCTCATTGCGTTGGGTAAAGGTGCAAGTGGCGGAGAAATGTCGCGAATAATGTTGGCCCTTGAAGTTGTTCTTGCACAAACGCATCCAGTTGGTACATACATCTTTGATGAAGTCGATGCCGGTGTTGGAGGCAAAGCGGCTATTGAAGTTGGACGTCGCTTGGCCGCTCTAGCAAAACACACGCAGGTGATAGTGGTTACACATTTGCCACAAGTAGCAGCGTGGGCAGATACACACTTTGTCGTTAAGAAGAGCAGCGACGGATCCGTTTCGCAATCTGATGTAACAAAGTTGGAAGATAAGGCGCGGGTCGCGGAGATCGCCCGCATGCTTGCTGGCCTTGAAGGTTCGGCGAGTGCGCAAGAACATGCGGCTGAATTGCTAGCGATGCGCGAGTCAATTTCTAAATAGCTGGGGCCAGATGATAGGTTTGTCTTCCATGGGCCAAGCGCATGTAACAAAGCATATTTTCGTAACAGGCGGAGTCGCCTCAAGTCTTGGCAAGGGTCTCACCGCTTCTAGCTTAGGTCGCCTTCTTGTCGCACGAGGCATTCGCGTCACGATGCAGAAGCTGGATCCATATTTAAACGTCGATCCCGGCACAATGAACCCCTTTCAACACGGTGAAGTTTTCGTTACCGATGATGGTGCCGAGACTGATTTAGATATTGGCCACTATGAAAGATTCTTAGATCGCAATCTCGAAGGTTCGGCGAATGTAACAACTGGTCAGATTTATTCACGCGTTATCGCTCGTGAACGTCGCGGCGAATATCTTGGCGAAACAGTTCAGGTCATTCCTCACATCACTAATGAAATTAAAGAACGAATGAATGCGATGTCATCACCAGATGTTGATGTTGTGATCACCGAAATCGGTGGCACGGTTGGAGATATTGAATCTCAGCCATTTTTAGAAGCCGCCCGACAAATGCGTCAAGAAGTAGGCCGCGATAACGTCTTTTATTTACACATTTCGCTAGTCCCTTATATCGGACCATCCGGTGAGTTAAAGACAAAGCCAACACAGCACTCAGTCGCTGCGCTCAGAAGTATCGGTATTGCGCCAGATGCAGTCGTATTGCGTTCTGATCGCGAAATTCCTATCGGGATAAAGAAGAAGATTTCGTTGATGTGCGACGTTGATGTGGAAGCTGTCGTTGCCGCGGTCGATGCTCCTTCAATCTATGACATTCCAAAGGTTCTCTTCGCCGAGGGCCTAGATGCTTATGTTGTCAGACGCCTGGCACTTGGTGGACACGAAGTGCAATGGGGCGAATGGGATGAACTCTTAGAGAAAGTCCATCATCCGAAACACCAGGTTAAGGTCGCACTCGTAGGTAAGTACATTGATCTACCAGATGCTTATCTCTCGGTGTCAGAGGCACTAAGAGCTGGTGGCTTTGCTAATAATGCAAAAGTTTCAATTGTTTGGGTTCCAAGTGATGATTGTGAAACTCCAGAAGGTGCAAAGAAAGCTCTCTCTGAAGTTGATGCAATTTGTGTGCCAGGTGGATTTGGAGTTCGCGGAATTGAAGGTAAATTGGGTGCGCTAACTTATGCGCGCACCAACAAGATACCGACTTTAGGTCTCTGTCTTGGTTTGCAATGTATGGTTATTGAAGCAGCGCGAAATCTCGCGGGAATTAAAGATGCTAACTCTGCTGAATTTTCTCCTGAATCAGGAACGCACGTGATTGCAACAATGGATGATCAGAAAGCAATCGTTTCAGGGCAAGCCGATATGGGTGGGACGATGCGTCTAGGTCTCTACAAGGCATCGCTTACCCCCGGATCTATCGTTGCCGAGACTTATGGTGCAAATGAAGTCTCTGAGCGACACCGCCATCGCTATGAAGTTAATAATCAATATCGCGATCAGATTTCGAGTGCTGGTCTTTCATTCTCAGGATTCTTTCAAGAACGCGACCTCGTTGAGTTTGTAGAACTACCTGCAGAGGTACATCCTTATTACGTGGGAACACAGGCTCATCCTGAGCTACGTTCACGTCCAACACGACCACACCCGCTATTTGTTGGTTTGATTTCAGCGGCATTAGTCGCTCGCGGTTATGCAGTTTGAAAGCGCGCGTAAAAGTTTTCTAGATCATCTACAAATAGAGCGCGGACTCTCGGCCAATTCAATCGCGGCTTATTCGCGAGATTTATCGAAGTTCGCAGACTATCTCGCTGTGCATGGCTTAGATTTTGAAAAGCTCGATTCGGGAACTGTGACGGAGTTTGAAATTTCGCTCAAAGAATCAGGTTTAGCCTTAGCCTCAATAAATAGAGCAATCTCTGCACTTAAGACTTTCTATAAGTATTCCTCTCGCGAGTATTCAATATTTGATCCAACTACTGAGATGAGCGCTAATCGCTTACCACGCAAATTACCAAAGGCGCTTACCATCCTTGAGATCACCTCACTTCTCAATTCAACAGAGCGCATTGGTGATTTAACGGCGCTTAGAGATCGCGCAATTCTTGAAGTCTTGTACGGAACTGGAGCTCGCGTGAGTGAGATCGTTGGTCTAAATGTCGCAGATTTAGGCAAGACAACTTTAATTGGAGATGAGATCACTACGCTGAAGTTGCGTGGAAAGGGATCGAAAGAACGAATTGTTCCGTTAGGGAGTTTCGCTAAAGAGGCTATTGAAAACTATTTAGTGCGACTTCGACCGATTTATCTTGAGAAATCAAAATCCGCCAAATCGACCTCGGCGCTCTTTCTAAATTCAAAAGGAACGAGATTGTCTCGGCAAAGCGCTTGGCAAACGGTGATTAATGCCGCCGATGCAACTGGATTGACCGGAAAAGTATCACCGCATGTGTTTAGACATTCGTATGCAACTCATCTTTTAGATGGTGGAGCAGATATCCGAGTTGTCCAGGAATTATTGGGGCATTCATCTGTAACAACAACGCAGATTTACACTCTAATTACTATAGATAAGGTGCGCGAGGCGTATGCCAGCGCGCACCCGCGAGCAAATTAAACTCCGCGTAAACGACGAGCGAGAATACTTTGATCGCCCTTTGCTTCTAGATCAGCAACGATCACAGCGATAGATTCACGCACAATACGGCCGCGATCTACTGCTAAACCAAGATCACCGCGAAGTGTAAGACGCGCTTGATCTAAATCGAAGAGTTCATCAGGGGATAGGTAGACAGTGATCTTCTCATCGTGCCTTTCGCGACCTGATGGGGATCGGTCAACTGTTGTAACGCGACGACGCGGAGTCGAGCGAACACCTTTCTTACTCTTTGGTGTTGCACTCACGCCAATAGGTTTAGAAACTTCTTGCGCTTCTTCAACTACTTGACGCACCGCGCTAAGTGCTGGGGTATTGGCTCGAAATAACTCATCGGCTCCTGGCAAACTGGCTCTGCGGGTCATCGTGCGCCTCCTCTGGCAATTAATTCACGAGCGAGTCTGCGATAGGAAGCAGCTCCACCCGATGATGATGCGTAACTTGTGATTGGTTCACCGGCAACTGTTGTTTCTGAGAAACGAATCGTCTTGGCGATAATAGTTTCGAATACATCTTCTGGATATTTCTCCAGGATCGCTGTTAAAACTTCGCGATTATGAAGGGTCTTCTTCTCATACATCGTGGCCAAAATACCGATCAAGTTGAGGTCAGGATTTAGGAAGTTCTTAACTTTTTCGATGTTGCCCTTTAACTCGATAAAGCCGTGCAGAGCAAAGTACTCGCATTGCAAGGGAACGATAACTTCGTGAGATGCGACAAGTGCGTTAATTGTTAACTGGCCCATTGTTGGCTGGCAATCAATCAGGATCACGTCGTAGCGATCTTTCAAGCGAGCCAAAGCGCGCTTTAAATATTGCTGACCGCCAATTTCTGCACCAAGAGTTGTCTCTGCAGTTCCAAGGTCACGGTTGGCAGGCAAGAAATCAAGATTAGCAACGGATGATTTCAAAACAATTTCATCGATATTCGCATCTGGCGTCATCAGCGCGTAGTAAACAGTGTTCTCAAGTGGAAGAGCGTGTGCATTAACACCTAAGCCGAGTGATAGACCGCCTTGTGGATCGAAGTCGACTAGAAGAACGCGTCGACCGAGCTCTGCAATGGCAGCGCCCAAGTTGATTGTGGTCGTTGTCTTCCCAACGCCACCTTTTTGATTAAAGATAGAGATTACTTTTGCATCAAGACCTTCAACCGGTGCGGGTGGGATACGAAAATTCTTTGGTTCTCGTCCAAGGAGGGTGGCGGTTGTTGCCACATCATCATCAAATGTCGATTTAGCGTTCAAGCGAGAAACCTCTTTCTGTTGGCGCGACTCTACGCTCCGTGCGCAGTTTTGAGCAAGTAACGAAGTAAGGTTCGCAGGTGGATATTGAGTCAGATAGCGCGATTGCGGTGAGCTCTGCGCCTGTCGCCGGCACCGAAGAGGTCGAGATCGGCGCTGGCTTTAGCGTCCACCTTGAAAACTTCGACGGCCCATTTGACCTCCTGCTCCAGCTGATTTCGCGCCACAAGATGGATGTAACTGAGGTCTCCCTCAGCATGGTCACCGATGAATTCATCGCCTTCATTAGGGCGCTGGAAGTATCTGGTGAAGGCTGGCGTTTGGATCAAGCGACCGAGTTCTTGGTCATCGCGGCCACGCTGCTAGACCTAAAGGCAGCGCGATTGCTACCAAGCGGTGAGGTCGAAGATGAAGAAGACCTAGCCTTGCTTGAGGCCCGTGACATTCTCTTCGCCAGATTGCTCCAATATCGCGCCTTTAAAGAGATCGCGGCAACCTTTGCCCTGCAGATCGAGGCTGCAGACAAATCCTTCGCTCGCGTAGTCGCCTTAGATCCCGCGCTCTCTGCGCTTCTTCCAGAAGTGCTCATTGGCGTAGGCCCAGCGCGCTTTGCAGCTATCGCCGAGCGTTGTTTGACCCCAAAGGTCGCCCCTGTGGTCACCGTAGCCCACCTGCATTCCAGCCTGGTAAGCGTCGCCGAGGAGTCAAAGCGCGTGGTTGAGGCCCTGCGAGCGGGACGTACGATCAGTTTCCGCCATCTGATCTCAGATGCCGATTCCACCCTTGTGGTCGTCGCTCGATTCTTAGCCTTGCTTGATCTGTATCGCCAAGGAGTTCTGCGCTTTGACCAGGTTGTTGCCCTGGGAGAGCTTCAGATCAGCTGGACCGGCTCTGATTCCGGCGAGATTGAAGCAACAGATGAGTTTGATATCCCAGTTATTCCGACAGAAGAGGACGAAAATGTCTAATCCCGAAGTTGAGCGTTCTATCGAAGCGATCCTAATGGTCGTGGATGAGCCGGTCACCGAAATCACCTTGGCTACCGTTCTGGGTGTGACGGTTGATGAAGTCGTCGCGGCTCTGAACAACCTGACTGGTTCATATGATGGACGCGGCTTCTCTCTCAAGGCGATCAATGGGGGCTGGCGTTTCTATAGCCACCCAGACTGTGCCTCGGTAGTTGAGAAGTTCGTCTTGGACGGCCAGCAGAACCGTCTAACTCAAGCAGCACTTGAGACTTTGGCAGTTATCGCCTACCGCCATCCGGTCTCCCGCGCTCGAGTATCGGCTATTCGTGGCGTAAATGTTGAAGCGGTTATGAAGACTCTTGTTACTCGTGGATTGGTCGAAGAGCACGGTCTTGAGCCTGAGACCGGTGCGATCCTGTACAAGACCACGAGTTACTTCCTAGAGCGCCTTGGCCTTAACTCGCTCGATGATCTGCCAGCTTTGGCTCCATATTTGCCAGATCTGGATCGCCTAGATGAGGTTCTTGAATCTCTAACTGATTAATACCCCATTTGGCCACGCTCACTCTCTAGCGTAGACTCAGCCATTCAAGCTCGCTTACCCGCTATTTGGGGAGTACTGCTGCGACTGTCGAGAATGGATAGCCACAAAATGTCCGAGATGCGCCTTAATAAGATAATTGCCGACGCTGGAATCACGAGTCGTCGTGGAGCCGACGAGCTGATAATGGATGGAAGAGTCAGTGTAGATGGCTTCGTTGTCAGAGAGCTCGGCGCCAAATTTGATCCAGATATGGTCAAAGTCTCGGTAGATGGTGAGACAATTAAGCGATCTTTGACTAAGACTTATCTTGCACTTCATAAACCTAAAGGTGTTTTGTCTACGATGTATGACCCAGAAGGACGCCCCTCTCTCTCGGACTTTATTGATGTGCGTACCGAGCGACTTTTTCACGTAGGACGCCTGGATAAGGATTCTGAAGGTCTGCTTCTTCTTACCAACGATGGAGATCTGACCTTTAGGGCTACACACCCATCCTTCGGATTAGAAAAAACCTACATTATTGAATTCGATGGAAATCTGCCGTCCGGGGTCGATAAGGTCCTACTCAAGGGGATCGAGCTCGAAGATGGAATGGGCAGAGTGCTCACCTTCAAGCAACTTTCACCTCAGTGGATTGAGGTAAGTATTCACGAGGGTCGCTATCACATCATCCGTCGCTTGATGGAGGCGGTAGACGTCAAGGTCCTACGTTTGATCAGAACTAAGTTTGGACCGATCTCTTTGGGTGATACGGCTGAGGGAAGATGGCGCGATCTCAATAACGGTGAATTATTAAACCTACAAAAGGCTTTAGACTTATAACGTTTAATCGATTCTGTACCGTTTAAACGTTAAATACATATATCTATAATTTAAACGAAACTTCCTGAAATACCGTTTTATCGATATTCGGAAGCGCATTTGGGCGTCCACTCTTAGTTAAAAATATATTTATCGATATTTGCAAACAGGAGTCATCACTAACCAGTCGTGGCCCAATATTTCTGACTGTTCCAGAAAAGGGTTTTATCGATTTAACTGCAAATAAACTTGTTTAGTTATAAATACCGCATAGATCTGAAGGTAGGGAGTACGATTTGCCAATGTCTAGCGTCAGAGCAATCAGAGGAGCAACCCAGGCTTCGGCTAACACCGCAGCGGCGATTGGTGATGCCACAAAGGAACTTCTGCTCGAAATGCTCAAAGCCAATGCCATTACATCAGAAGATGTTATTTCGGTGATTTTCACGGTGAGCCCAGATTTAAATGCCGCATTCCCGGCTGGCTCAGCTCGCGAACTCGGATTTAGCGATGTACCCCTGATTTGTAGCGTGGAAATTGATGTTCCAGGTGCTCTTGAACGCACCATTAGAGTGATGGCTCACGTTGAATCAGGCTTAAAAAAGAGCGAAATCTCCCATATCTACCTTGGAGCGGCTAAATCCTTGCGTAGAGATATCGCCCAATAAGGGCTGAAACCTTAAAAATGTCAGATTCTTTAGGCTCATCCGCTCCTTTTCAAAGGGTCCGAATCGTTGGCTCAGGCTTAATTGGCACATCCATTGGATTGGCCCTCGTCTCACGAGGCGTAGACGTTGATATGAGAGATATCGATCCACGGGCAGAACTTCTAGCTCGTGACCTGGTGAAATCGCAGGAATTAAAGGACCCGGAGTTAACTATTTTTGCTCTCCCAAGTAGTAGCATTTCCCAGGCACTAGATAGTGAGTTTGCTATCAACCCAGGATCTAAATTTATAGATATTGG
>JAPLBF010000011.1:439-6916 GCA_026392825.1 Actinomycetota bacterium | reverse complement strand
TCTTCTTGTAATAATTAAAGACGCTACTGCGCGACATCTCTTTGATTGATTTAATCGTGCCTAATATTGGCCGCCCTAAAGTGGTATTCCCGTAATAAGTCTCGGCATAAAGGTCATGCACCAAATCGCTGGGATCATCATCGCGCATTGCGATTTCTTCTAAGACAACTTTACGTTCGGCATCAACATCTAGAGCTGAAACCATGGAAGAGGTAATCAGATCTGAAACAACATCAATTGCCATCGGTAGATCGGTATCAATTACCCGCGCATAGAAACAGGTGTACTCCTTGCTGGTGAAGGCATTCATTTCGCCACCGACGGCTTCAATAGTTGCCGAAATCTCTAACGCCGTGCGTCGGATAGTTCCTTTAAAGAGTAAGTGCTCTAGAAAGTGAGAAGCCCCAGCAACTGCCGGGGTTTCATCACGTGAACCAACATTTACCCAGATACCGATCGCGGCGCTGCGTACCGACGGAACTTCTTCCGTGACGATACGCAGACCGCTAGGTAACACTGTGCGACGAACTGACATTTTTGCGCTCTTTACTTATTCAGCGCTCGGTGTAGTTCCATCTTCGAGTACAGGTACCAACGAAAGCTTGCCCTTAGGATCAATTTCGCCGATCTCAACCTGAATCTTGTCGCCAGCCTTCATCACTTCTTCAAGGTTTTCAATGCGCTTTCCGCCATGCATCTTGCGAATCTGCGAGACGTGGAGCAAGCCATCTTTTCCTGGCATAAGTGAGATGAATGCACCGAATGCGGCGAGCTTTACAACTGTACCGAGGTAACGCTCTCCAACTTCTGGCATTTGTGGGTTAGCGATCGCATTGATCTGTGCACGTGCAGCTTCTGCTGACGGACCATCGACTGCGCCGATGTAGATCGTGCCATCATCTTCGATTGAAATATCTGCGCCAGTCTCATCTTGAATCTGGTTGATTATCTTGCCCTTAGGTCCGATAACTGCACCGATCTGATCAACTGGAATCTTCACAGAGATGATGCGAGGAGCAAATGGGCTCATCTCATCTGGTGTGTCGATCGCTTCATTCATAACATCAAGGATTGCTAGGCGCGCTTCTTTGGCTTGGTGAAGTGCTCCAGCAAGTACTGATGCAGGAATTCCATCGAGCTTTGTATCTAGCTGCAGCGCTGTAATGAAATCTTTTGTACCGGCAACTTTAAAGTCCATATCGCCGAATGCATCTTCTGCACCCAAGATATCTGTGAGGGCTACGTATTCAACTTTGCCATCGACGCTATCTGAGATAAGTCCCATTGCGATACCTGCAACTGGAGCCTTAAGTGGCACACCAGCATTTAGCATTGCAAGAGTTGAGGCGCAAACAGAACCCATAGATGTTGAACCATTTGATCCAAGTGCTTCAGAGACCTGACGAATTGCGTAAGGGAACTCTTCGCGTGTTGGAAGTACTGGAATCAGAGCGCGCTCAGCAAGTGCACCGTGGCCGATTTCGCGACGCTTTGGTGTGCCAACACGACCGGTCTCACCAGTTGAATATGGTGGGAAGTTGTAGTTGTGCATATAGCGCTTATGGTTTTCAGGGTTTAAAGTATCGAGCTGCTGCTCCATCTTTAACATATTAAGCGTAGTGATTCCAAGAATCTGAGTCTCGCCGCGTTCGAAGATTGCTGAACCGTGGACGCGAGGAATAACTTCAACTTCTGCAGAAAGTGCACGGATATCGCGCAAGCCGCGACCATCGATACGAATCTTGTCACGCAATACGCGCTGGCGGACTAGCTTCTTAGTAAGTGAACGGAACGCTGCAGGAACTTCCTTTTCGCGTCCTTCGAACGCGGCAGAAACTGACTCTTTAACCGCAGCTGCGATTTCGTCAATCTTTGTCTCGCGCTCTTGCTTACCTGCGATAGTCATTGCCTTAGCAAGATCATCTTTAGCTGCCTTTTCAACTGCTGCGAATACATCATCTTGATAATCCAAGAAGACTGGGAATTCTGCAGTTGGCTTAGCGGCAACCTTGGCTAGCTTGGCTTGTGCGTCGCACAAGATCTTAATAAATGGCTTAGCGGCATCAAGTCCCTGAGCAACAACTTCTTCAGTAGGAGTTGGTTGACCGTTCTTGATTAGCTCAATTGTCTTAGCTGTTGCTTCTGCTTCAACCATCATGATTGCAACATCGCCATCGCTTACGCGACCGGCGACGACCATATCCAATACTGCATTTTCAACCTGTGAATGGTTAGGGAAAGCAACCCACTGTCCATCAATCAGTGCAACGCGAACGCCGCCGATTGGACCAGAAAATGGCAGACCTGCAAGTTGGGTTGACATTGATGCTGCGTTGATCGCGATCACGTCGTACATGTGATCAGGATCTAGCGCCATAACTGTTACGACGATCTGCACTTCATTGAGAAGTCCTTTTACGAATGATGGACGCAATGGGCGATCGATTAGACGACAGGTAAGAATTGCATCTTCTGATGGACGACCTTCGCGACGGAAGAATGATCCGGGGATGCGACCAACTGCGTACATCTTCTCTTCAACATCTACTGTCAAAGGAAAGAAGTCGAATTGATCTTTTGGAGTCTTTGAAGCAGTTGTTGCCGAGAAGATCATTGTTTGATCGTCTAAGTAAACTGCTGCCGCTCCTGCTGCTTGACGCGCTAGGCGTCCTGTTTCAAAGCGGATTTCGCGCTTTCCGAATTTGCCATTATCAATAACGGCAACTGATGTTTGCACTTCTTGACCCTCCATGGGTCCTCCTTTAATTTGTGTACCCGTTCCAGGTTCGCAAGGAGTTACCAGCCAAAAAATGTTAAGTAATGAATCGTCGATCGAAGTTCACGCAAAACTTTGGCGCTTTGCGGAAACCACTACCGAGGACCATTTCTTCCACATAAATGACTGGAACCAAACTCCCCTGGCGGGTAGTTATTTAATTAGCGGCGAATACCGATCTTTTCGATAATCGCACGATAACGATTGATATCTGTCTTTGATAAGTATTGAAGAATGCGACGACGCTGACCCACGAGCAACAACAGACCGCGACGGTTGTGGTGATCGTGTGGGTTGGTCTTTAGATGTGTAGTGATGTCTTCAATACGACGTGAGAGCAAAGCAACCTGTGCTTCTGGGCTTCCGGTGTCGGTAGCTGAAGAGCCGTACTTTGCAATGATTTCTTTCTTTACTTCTGGTGTTAAAGCCATTTCTGGTCTCCTATTAGTTACCGCCACGACGGCGACCGGTTTGATACACGGCCACTCACTTTGATCGTTGGACGAGGACTAGATTACCAGCGGGGCTGTGGATAAGGCAAAATGAGAAATTACTGCTCAGTTAATGAGCGAGCCTGGTCACAATCTAGCTTCATCTGCACCAATAGCGGTTCAAGGCCATCAAACTTCAAGGTATCGCGCAAACGCCAACCAAATTCGATTGATGCGTTCTTATCGTATAAATCTAAACCTTCTTGATCAAGCGCATATGCCTCAACTTGCCTTGCGCGCTCTCCTGCAAAAGTTGGATTGGTTCCGATTGAAATTGCCGCTGGCCAAAAATTAATCCCTACTGTTAGCCAACCTGCATATACGCCATCACTTGGAATGGTTTGCCCTTCGATATTTCCTAAGTTTGCAGTTGGGTAACCAATTTCGCGTCCACGTTTTTCCCCGTGTACCACCACTCCGTCCAGGCGATGTGGTCGAGATAAAAGTTTTCGTGCTGCTTCTACTTGTCCAGTAGTCACTAAATTGCGGATGCGCGATGAGGAAATTATTTCTCCTTCGCCTGATTGTAGATCTTGGACATCTACTGTGAAATTAAAGTCCTTACCATCTTTTATCAGTGAGTCAACATTTCCTGCGGCTTTGTGGCCATAGGTAAAGTTCTTTCCAACGATTATCGTAGATGCACTTAACTGGCCCACTAAAACATCTTTTACAAAATCCGCAGGCGACATGGCGGCAAACGTCTCATTAAATTTTAAAACTGCAACTTGGTCGGCGTTATGGATCTTGAGAAGCTCGACGCGATCGGCCAACGTCGTGAGCAGAGTTGGGGCGCGATCAGGTGCGAGCACTTGCATTGGATGAGGATCAAAAGTTAAAGCCACAATATTGCGACCGTCAGCGATTTCTTTCGCGCGATTTAACAGGAACTGATGGCCTTTATGAACCCCATCGAAGACTCCGATAAGTACAACGCTGCCGATAGTCATTTGATAATTATTGCCGATTAATTGGCCGCTGCAAAAACGGCGATTGGTTTGGCTTTGCCCGATTCATTCTTTAGCAGCGCGATCAGGCGGTCATCAGGTGAGAGAGCGGCAAAGATTTCATCACTTGGATTAGATGCAAGCGGGCGGCCAAACGAGAGTTCTGAAACTTCATCGAGGGCTAACTCGCGAACTTGGAAGGTGGCGCGCGCAACATCGGAGAGCGCCAGTGGAGTAAAAGTCTGCGCCTTTAATTCTTCGAATGAACTCGCTTGTGAGATTGGGAAACCGGCTACACGCGTACGACGCAGCGCTGAAAGATGGCCACCAACTTGTAAATCGCTTCCGAGATCTCGGGCTATGGCACGAATGAATGTGCCTGCAGAACAAGTAACGTCTATATCTATTTCAATACGCGAACCTGGGCGGCGAATTTCTAGAACATTTAGAGACGAGATAGTGATGGTGCGGGCCGCTAATTCAAATACTTCGCCAGCACGCACTCGATCGTAAGCGCGTTCGCCATCAACTTTAACCGCAGATACCGAACTGGGGCGTTGTTGAATTTCACCAACCATTTTTGCTAGACCACTTTTTATCTCTTCATCAGAGATATGAGCAGCACTAACTTCCGAAATTACTTCGCCTTCACGATCATCGGTGATAGTCGAAGCACCTAGAACGATGGTTGCGGAATATGACTTATCGCCATCGGTTATGTACTGCAGCAGACGTGTTCCGTTGCCGAAACCTAGAACTAAAACCCCTGTCGCCATTGGATCCAAAGTTCCGGCATGGCCAACTTTGCGAGTTCCTAAAGCCTTGCGCGCCACCGCCACTACGTCATGGCTAGTCATACCTGGTGCTTTATCTACAACTAGGAATCCATCTGTCATGGCGTTTTTTTAAGAATCAATCTTCAATTACTTTGGGGACTTTATATGGATCTTCTCCCCCAGCAAATGAAGCGTTCTTACGAAGTTGCGCAACTTCTGCATCTAACACGTGAACTTTATCGAGCAATGAGTCGAGCGCTTTTGCAGATTCAGGCAACCCATCTTCAAAGAATTCAATAGATGGTGTAATTCTTGTCTGCAAATCACGACCAACTGCGCTGCGGATTACGCCTTTAGCGCTTTCCAGTGCAGCCGCTGTTGCGGCGCGTTGTTCTTCATCACCTAAGACGGTGTAGAAAATCGATGCGTTCTGCAGATCACCAGTTACTCGCGCATCAGTGACAGTTACGAAGCCAAGGCGAGGATCTTTAATCTTCGTCTCAAGTAGCTGCGCAACTACCACTTTGATGCGGTCTGCAACTTTCTGGGTGCGATGTGATTGGCCCATGATTTAAGCCCGCTTCTTCTCGCGCATCTCAAAGACCTGAATGGTGTCTCCGATTTGCAGATCCTTCATATTGCCAAGACCGATACCGCACTCAAAGCCTTCTTTGACTTCTGTGGCATCATCTTTAAAGCGCTTGAGAGAATCGATAGTTAGATCATCAGCAATCACTTCGGTACCGCGCATGATGCGGGCCTTGCCATTTCGCTTGATAGATCCATCGCGAACGATAGAGCCAGCGATATTTCCAGCCTTTGAAGATTTGAAGATCTCGCGCACTTCTGCGTTACCGAGAATGATTTCTTCGTACTCTGGCTTGAGCAAGCCCTTAAGAGATAGTTCAATCTCTTCAATAGCGTTGTAGATCACGGAGTAGAAGCGAACTTCCACGCCTTCTTGATCTGCATAGATTGCTGTCTGTGGTTCTGGCTTAACGTTAAAGCCAATAACAACTGCAGTAGATGCCGATGCCAGAGTGATATCGCTCTTAGTGATAGCGCCAACGCCACGGTGGATAACGCGCAGATCAACTTCTGCTCCAACATCGAGTTGCATAAGCGCATCTTCGAGAGCTTCCACCGAACCGGATACGTCGCCCTTAAGGATGAGGTTAAGCGTTGAGACCTTGGACTGTTCCATAAAGTCTTCAAGTGAGACCTTCTTGCGCGCCTTAGCAAGTTGCGCATTGCGTTCTGCTGCTTGGCGCTTTTCAGCGATCTGGCGAGCAGTGCGATCTTCATCTGCAACTAAGAATGTGTCACCTGCACTTGGCACGGATGTAAATCCAAGAACCTGCACCGGACGTGATGGTCCAGCAGTTTCTACATTCTCACCTTGCTCATCGAGCATCGCACGAACGCGACCAAATGAACCACCGGCGACAATTGCATCACCGATCTTCAAAGTTCCGCGTTGAACTAGA
>JAPLBF010000011.1:0-404 GCA_026392825.1 Actinomycetota bacterium | reverse complement strand
GCTTCAATGGCAACGCCACGAGCAGCATCTTGAGCAACCGCGCGCAGATCAATTGCAGCATCTGCCGTCAAAAGAATGGCATCGATGAGTTCATTTACGCCAACACCTGATTTGGCAGAGACGTTAACGAATAGAGTCTCGCCACCATATTCTTCAGCGATCAAGTTGTACTCGGTTAATTGTTGACGGACCTTATCTGGGTTTGCGCCTTCTTTATCAACTTTGTTAACTGCAACCACAATTGGAACATCGGCAGCTTGGGCGTGATTTAACGCTTCAATTGTCTGTGGCATAACTCCATCATCTGCAGCCACAACAAGTACTGCAATATCAGTTACCTTCGCACCTCGAGCACGCATCGCTGTAAACGCTTCATGGCCTGGAGTATCGATAAAGGTAATTGC
>JAPLBF010000030.1 GCA_026392825.1 Actinomycetota bacterium | reverse complement strand
GTAAATATCTTTTGCGGCAGTTGAGATTGATTGGCTGCTGGGTGCAATGGAGTTCAGGAGAATTGTTGCGCCTAAGGCTGCAGCGGCTGCGATTGCAACCGCTGCAGTGGCACGTGGGTTATGCAGCTTTTTCATCGCCGAAAATTGTTTCTGCGATAGTGGCTATGCGCTCTAGCCGGATATTGGCTTCTTCCTCTTTGCCAAGTGCGGTGAGCGCTTTAGCTAGTGCTTGGTTTGCACCGAGGATCTCTTCCCAATCTTTATTATCATCGAGTGTTAATTGTTCTAGGGCCGAGACCAATTCTCGTTGCGCATCTTCATACTCTTGGCAGAGCAGATGTGCGACGCCGAGACGATAACGTGCAAAGCCTTCCATTGACATATCTTCGGCGACTTTTGAATAGTTGAAGTAATGCTTGGCGTGGAACTTTGCTTCTGGGCCATTTTCTAGCACTGCATATGTAATCGCTAGATACTGATCGGCCCAGTTTACGTATTCCGGATTTTTCGCTTCTTTAAATAGTTTGCGAGCGCTTAGGAACGTTGCAATTGCTTCGGTGTGCATCTCTAATTTGATCTGTGCAGTTCCGATATTTAGAAGGTCGATCCCCATCGACATCGGTGTTGCATCTGGATCAATTGCACTTTGTGCGGCTAGGTGTCCGTCTAAACATTTCTGCCATTCTCTGGCGTCATACCAATCGCAGGCGGCGGCGCGTTTGGCTTTGATATAACCGGTTGTGTCATCATCGATCTGAAACAACTTGGCTATTTCCTCGAAGGTATCTGCAGATTCTGCTTGGCGCTTTAAGTGGCGCAGTGAATATGCTTTTCCTTCATAGAGGTGGATAAGTTCTTTAATATGTGAATCCATACCTAGTTTGAAGTAGATATCGATTGATGTATCAACGAGTTGTAAGCATTCGTTGAAAGCATCTCGCCGGAATGCGATGTGGCTGAGTTCATCTAAGACTTCAGCTCTTTCGGCACCTTCGGTCGTACTCATTCGCTCCCAGAGTTCTAGCTCTTGGGTGTTGTTCTCATTGTTGTTTTCTGCGCTCACCGTTTCCTTCTTCTTCGGGAATGTGCTTCGGACAGTTGCAAAAGTTACCAAGGGTCACTGACATGGGTGGATCCGTGACTTGGGGGTTCCTTAGAGGGAAGCGGAGAGTAACACAGTTTTCGAACAGGCGTTCGGGTCGGGTTTGGGGCTCCGCTACGCACGGTCAAACACGCTTGGGGCGGGTTCTATTCCGATCGGGTGTCTAAGTGACCTTGATCTTGACGATATTGGATTGGAATTCGCCAAGCTTGCCTTCGATTCCGGAAGAGGTCAGCACTACAAAAAGAGTGCCTTTTTTCTTCGGGGTCACATTGATTGGAATGCTCTTACCTTTTACCGATCCTGTTCCAAGAATTGTCCAAGTTGCACCGGTTGAAGTCTGGAGGCTCACCTCCACGCTTGGCAAGGACATATTTGAAGTACACGAACCAACAATCTTCTTGCCGATTTTTCCGGTGGTGGCGAGTTTGCACGTGACTTTTGGCGTGACTAGAACTTGCAACGTTTTGCTTGAAGCATCAAGAAGTTCTGCGGCGCCAGTGAATAAAACGCGAATATATTGCCCAAGTTCGACGGGGGCGCTCGCAGTCATTGCGCCCATTGCACCAGTAAAGGTGGCAACCGTTACCCAATCTCCATTGCCGTATACGCTGCTTTGAAGTACTGCAGTGCCTGCACCGATTGACTTAACTCCAGTAATTGCAAGCGCAAATGATGAATTGCCTGTTGTAGTTATCTTAGATATTGAAAGCGCCAGAGTTGGTGCAACTGGAATGATCAAATTTATTGAAGAACTAGCTGCCACTCGATCATTGGTGTCTTTGATATAGGCGGTGACTTGATAGGTGCCAGTTGGCCACGAAGTGGTATCTGTGTAAAAAGTGTAGGTAGAAGTTGTAAGTGATTGCGTATTCCAACAGACATTGACTGTGCTGAGCGTGCTGAAGGAGCAGCTGTCATATGCCGTGCTGTAGTAACTGCCTGAAGCAGAGTTGATGGCAACGGAATAAGAAGGAACGCCATTAATAGCGATTGCTACTGATTTCAACTTTGATGTGCCGGTTGGATCAACGGCTGCATTTACTGCAATAGAGGTAACGCCTTTGACCACAGCCGATGGGGTTGTTATGGCGATGGTTGGATCTGCATCTCCTGCAGCCTGTGTAGGGCTAACTGGAGTCATAACTAGAGCAAAAATAGCAAGGAATAATCCGAGTCTCTTCATTTCTTATCCTTGTCCAGTTAATGGGCAATCGGCCAGAATAACAACGGTGCTACCGGCATAAACTTCAGTTCCAGCTGCCGGACTCTGATCAATTACAACACATCCGTTATTTAATCTGGCGTTTAGTGACGGGTCGCCATTTGTGTATCTTGTATTTACAAAGAGCCCCGATGCTCTAATAGTTTGTTCAACGGATGTTGATCCGAAACCTATGAAATTATTGAGAATATAAGTTTGAACCTGAGTTCCGCCTCCGGATGATCCATCGTCGTAATAATCCGTTCCCCCATCGGTTCCATAATCTGCAGTTCCGTCGGTTCCATAGTCAGTGCTGTAATCAGAACCGGTGGAAAACCCTGAAGAAGGATGCTTACTTCCGTAGTAAAAAGAGGAAGCAGCAAGTACCATCAAAACGACCACCACCGCAAATACCTGCCAAATAGGCGCATTGCGCTTTTCGCCGATAAAGCTTGGTTGGTAGTCGCTCATTTTGGCTCCTTAGAACTGAACCTTCGGAGCTACGCGAGAAGCCTCATCGGTAATGAAGAACTCTTTAAGAGTTGCATTTTGCATTTTCGCATAAATGTTTGAAGGAAATGAGGAGATCCTGGTGTTATAAATCTGCACAGATTCGTTGTAGTAATTACGTGAGTATGCAACACGGCCTTCTGTACTAGTTAATTCATCTTGCAGGCTCAAGAAGTTTTGATTCGCTTTCAGCTCTGGATAGGCCTCAGAAATCATTAATAATTTGCCGAGGGCTTGTGTCAGCATATTTTGATTAGCAGCGCTTTCGGCAGGTGAAGAACTGGATACAGCCTTTGCGCGTGCAGAAATTACCGCTTCAAGCGTCGACTTTTCGTGGTTGGCATAACCCTTAACCGTTTCAACGAGATTTCCAATTAAATCCATACGACGTTGCAACTGGACATCAATCTGTGACCACGCAGAATCTACGCGAACTTTTGCCTGCACAATTGCGTTGTATTGGATTATTGAGAAGATAATTAGCAGTGCTATTACTCCGATTGCGATTTTCATCCTAGTCCTCCTACTGCGTCCGGTTCTGCATCTGTTTCATCTGTACTTTCATCTGAACTTCCATCTCCGAGACCTCCTGTTGCATCTTCGGGATTCACATCGCCGTTGTCAGTGGTTGTTCCGTCGCCAAAACCACCATCCGCATCAGGATTGACTTCTTCTTCGTAGTACCCGTCTGAAGAACCATCGGAATTTCCGGTATCGGTGTAATCACCATCGGTTCCGTAATAATCTGAAACAATTCCAACTTGTAAAGGATTGGTACCAACAAAATAACCAGGAATTATGACTAACGCGGCTGCAAGCAATCCAGCGAAAGCGATCGATGCGGAAGATTGAGTTTGCTTCGCAAGAGCCAAATCAACGCTTTGTCCCCGTGCGACAGCATCAATCGTTGCAATTCGCGTTGCCGGATCAGGGTGGCTGCTAGTTAGAGAAGACATCCAGTTGCTGAGTCCACCCCCCGTGAATTGTGGCTTCGCAATCCACATATGAGCCGTGCCACCAGCACGCGTGTAAGTAGGGATATCTGAACCTGTAATCTTTCGAAGCGCGCTTGCTAGGGCTTCCGGGTCTTTCGTAAATTTAACGCCGGTTAAATCGGCCATTGATTCGCGGGTGCGACTGATGGCAAATTGCAAAATAGCCAAAGCTGGAACGAAGGTAATTGCCAAGAAAGTTCCAATTAGCAATAGCCCTAATCCCATGGCGCGGCGACCATTTTCTGCATCTTGCTCTTCTTTAGTCTTTCTTCCTGGTGCGCTTGGTGCGGTGAGTGCGGCGATTCCGGCAAAAATAAAACCATTTGCGATTGCGCTGACAATGCGCACACAGACAGCGGAAACCGCGCTGACAAAGATATCTCGGTTATAAATATGTGACATCTCGTGTGCAAGAACTCCGCGGAGTTCGTTGTCGTCGAGCGCTTCCAGCAATCCTGTATTTACCGCAACTAAAGCGTGCTGTGGATCGCGACCCGTTGCAAATGCATTGAGGGATGGATCGTCAACAATTGCGATTTGCGGTTTAGGCAATCCGCTTGCAATACATAACTCTTCAATCATATTATGCAGAAATGGCGCCTCGGATGCACTAACTACTCTGGCTCCGGTTATTCGAATTACTATTTTGTCGCATTGCCAGTATGAATAAGCATCAACCATTAGTGCAATAACGCTAACAATGGCTATTGCGGCAATACCTACTTGATAACCACCAAGAAGTGCAACTATGTATCCTAGTTGCAACATAATTGCGTACATCAAAGCCAAGATGGCAAGAGTGCGCCATTTTGCGCGAGAGGCTAATAAATCCATCAGCCACCTCAATCTCTCTAAGCCCTTGGCCAGATTAAACTTCTCGAATAATACTCATCTACCGATTACGAGAGAAGGAAATCTCATTTAATCACCCCATTTTGAATGGGAAATTGCTCCTCACCTTGTCACTGCCGTGCGGTACCTTTTACCTAGGTCAAGAACTAAGCGTTAAGCCTTTAGCTTGCTTAGTACCAACCGCGCCAACCGCGCACGGTGGTTCTAAAGAAGACCTGCTGGCGATGAATGACACCGCCAGAAGAGCGGGTCTCTATATGAGGTCCATTAAGGACTGTGTTTGTTATGCCAAAAGCAAAGAAGAAATATGTTGATGTGAGCGTTGCTGCTGAGTTGTTAATCGAGCTAAAGCAAAAACAGAATGACACACCTGGCGGAACGATGGAAAAGTACGGGCGCTTTAAGAATTGGCTGCGATATGCCAATTTAAAGGGTTGGCAAGATCAGAAGTGGCATTGGGGTTATGTGAATTACTGCGGCCAGGAATGGCGCTGCACTTGTGGGTTGGTGATTCCAATGGGGGCCAAGGCCGAAGTCGGTGGTCTTGCGCATTTGGAATTGGATGCGGCCCATCGCGGTCGGGGACATCGCTCGTTGCCGGATTTCGATGAAGTGGTTGTTGCATTTATCTATGACTACAAATGGATGGAAGAGCTCGGGGTTTATTACTACGACGCCTTCTGCCAGGTCTGTGGTGATTATGTCTTAGAGCGTCCGGGGAAAGATGCGGATATGTTCGCCGAGATTCACAACATTAGTTGTGGGTAGTTACGCAAAGTAGTAAAGGTAAAGTGGCCCCACGTAACTAGCGCGGGGCCACTCTGTGGTGCGTACCGCTGGCGTGGCTCGAACCCGCTACCATTCCCATAGTTGGTGGGATGCTCTATCCAAATGAGCTACAGCGGTACGCAGGACAGAACCTAAGTCAGTTGATGAAACTGATTTAGGTTTTTTGCTTTCGCTGTGGATAAGATTTAAAAAGATTTTGTGTTACTTCTTTAACTCACTTAACTTCTTTTCGACCTCTGGGTAATCAGGGTTATCAACTAAAATCTTTTCGAGATCCTTTATGCCCATCGCACGCTTGCCCATTAGGGCGTAGGTAACTCCGCGTTCGAATAGTGCGCGGTGTTCTAGCGCCTCTGGGGAATCCTTCAATTTAAGTGCTCGCTTGAAGCATTCAACGGCAGCCTCGTGTAGCCCTTTTTCGCGAAATGCCACACCGCGCAAGGTCATTAGCATTGCTGTTGCATCATCAAAGACTTCAACATCTTCGGTTGTCTCAATCGCGCCATCAAAGTCTTTATTTGATATCTCTATATCGGCAAGTGAAACCGCCACCATCTGATCTGCCGACATCTGGAGCAATACCGCAACAGCTTCTTCATACTTCTTCTGCCCCTGCAAGACTTCGGAATAAATAAATCCAAGGGTTTGTTTGCTGTAATGCATCTGCGTTGAGATGCCGGTTGCAATGGATACCTGCGGCTTAATCCCTTTGAAGTATTTGTTGACGTGTTTATTGCTAAAGGCTAGGTCTCGGTTCTCCCATAAAACAGCGCCCCACGTGGCCGCCTCGGTTTCCCACTTATCATCGGTGATTCCGTGCAAGAACGAGATCAGCTCTAGTGGGTATTTCAAATCTTCATATTGATTTCGAAGCGCCGCGGCTTTTTCGATTACATACGTTGCATCGGCAAGTTTGTCCGCATTGTAAATATCTAGTAAGAAAGTGTTAAGTGCTCGTTCTGCTTTGCCTGCAAAAAAGCCAGGGGCGGGCGGACCGCCGAATGTTTCAGTTTCTTGTGTGGATGTTCTCGCACGAGCGCTTGAGGAACGAGTTCCGCTACTGATGGTTTCGACGTTATAGATACCAGTTCCGGGAAGGCCTGTGGTAATTGTTCGGCGTCCCTTTGAATTAATTGTGTAGCGAGCTCCGGGAACACCGAAAGATAAACCGACCGTTTCTTTACTGAAGTTCAAGCGCACGCCAGGAAGCAACTTCATCGACTTTCTGAAGCGAAGACTCATGAGTGGAGACTATCCGCTGGGCTACAGAGTGGCGAGCTTTTCTACAACTTGCTTCGCTGAAGGATTTGTCATTGCGGCGCCATCTGAGAAAACCAGCGTTGGCACTGTGCGATTGCCGCCATTAACTTTTTCTACGATTTCGGCAGTTCCTTCTACTTCTTCGATGTTGATCTCTTCAAAGGTGACGCCCAGATCGGCGAGTTGAGATTTTAAGCGCTTGCAGTATCCGCACCAGCTAGTTGAGTACATAACAAATGACATGGGCTACCGCTTTCTTGATTTAGTTATCTTCTACCTATAACTATATCTGCTATTTGTTTCCCAATCCGCGTACTCCCGGATGGGTGAGTGTTAGATCAAAAGATAAAATCTCACCAGGTAAATCGCGCAATATATTAGTTTCGTCGGTATCTGAAGTCGCAACATACAATTTGTCTAGATTCGGGCCCCCGAAAGTGCAGTCATAAACGCCTTTACCGGGTATTTCAATTGCACGCTCCATCGCACCCGTTTCAAGATTGACGCGAAGGATCCCTTCTGAATACGCCATTGCAATCCAAGCAAAACCTTGATTATCGACGACTAATCCGTCGGGGGTTGAGTTCTTCGGAAGATCAATCTGTTTGAGAAGTTTTACATCGCCACTCGTTTGAATAACAGAGATTCGATCTGCAAAAGTCTCTGCAACGACGATTCTTTCGGAATCGATCCGAGCAATTCCATTGGCAAAAACCAGACCTGCAATCGGAAAGTCCACTTTTCCGTTAACAATTCGAGCAAGATCAGCGGGTGCCGGCGCTTCACTCTCCGGGTTGTAACCATAGGTACCAACCCAAGCTGTGTTATCAGCATCGACGAGCATGTCGTTGGCGTTGAACTTCCAGTGACCACTTAAATCTGCGTGTAGAGATAAATCTGAATTTGGCCCCCGTCGCAATACTGATCGTTTCTCACAATCCACGACAAGTAATTCCCCAGAAGTCAGCCAACCAATGCCTGATACAAGCGGCGCTATTTCTGCTTCTTTATGTAATTGCCCAGTTGTGACATCACCTCGATATACAACTCCAGCCAAAATATCTGAGAACCACAGATCACCTTTATGCCAGCGCAACGCCTCTGGAAATGCTGTTCCTTTGAAAACTACTTCGTAAGTCATTTTCAGAACCTGGCAGACAATCCACCATCAATGGTGACAGTTTGTCCTGTCATATAGGTATTGGATTTGCTCGCTAACCAGGCGATCCCCTGAGCAATTTCAATAGGCAGCGCTGCGCGAGCAATCGGTAAGCGCTTATTTTGGATGTAGATGTTGTTAAACCACTCACTTTCTAACTCATCCTTGCCATCAACTATGGACATGCGAGTTGCAACAAAGCCTGGCGCCACTGCATTTACCAAGACGCCGTGTTCAGCAAATTCAAGTGCCACTGTTCTTGTTGCGGCTTCTAGCCCAGCCTTACTGATGTCATAGGCCATAGATGTTGGCTCACTCAACTTTCCGTGAATGCTGGTTAAGTTAACGATTCGTCCATATGACTGTGCGACCATTACCTTTCCAACGTGCTTCATCAGAAATACGGGAGCGTGAAGATTTACATCAAGAGTTTTAAAGTATTTATCGTTTTCAAGTTCCAGAATTGGGTTGGGGAATGAAACACCAGCGACGTTAACCAGCACGTCAATTCTTCCGTGTTTCTTGATAACCTCTGAAACCGCTGCTTCTAGGCTGGGAAGATTTCCTAAATCTAAAACTACGTTTTCTACGCCTGAATTATCCTTTGCCTGTTCACGATCAAAGGCAATAACTTTCGCTCCAAGTTCAGAGAACAATTCGGCAGTAGCTTTACCGATTCCGTTTGCGCCACCAGTAACTATGACGACCTGTCCGGTGAAATTGTTCATTTCTCTCCTAGTAATAACTTGTAAGAATCAGTTCCTGGGCCTGGTTGGAAGAGTTCCATAATAATTCCATCGGGATCCTTTAAATACAGCGCCGCTCCCCCAGCATTAGCACCGGTATCAACATCCACCGGACCGGAAATAAAAGTAATTCCTTCATCTTTTATTGCGTCATAAACTGCATTTAAATCCGAGACTAAAAAGCAAAGATGAGCATTTCCTATGAGCCGCGGCTCCAGATCAGTTCTAGTCATTTCAGGTACTGAGTATTCGAATAGCTCAATTACGTGGTGTCCTGCTGGGTCACTCAAATGCGCCATCTTTAAAGTGGCATTGGGGTATCCAACAATCGCCGCCAAATATCCGCCAGATTTTTCCTGGGTCATTATTACTTTGCAGCCGAGAATGCGAACATAGAAGTCCACAGATCGCTCTAAGTTGCTTACTGTATAGCCCGTGTGTTGGACTGCGCCCCGAATTGACATGTTATTTACTCGCTCTCTCGTGGATTTTTAGATTTACCGACCAATCAAATTTCTCATTTACTTCTAAAGTTAAAGCTGTTCCACCACTTAATCCAACTCCATCAGCGGCGCTGGAAGGTTCAATTCCCAAAGCCCAAAATTTACCGCTCCAAGGGTGCTCCTTTGATTGCCCCATCTCTTCCCAAATCCAAAGATATGGAAGTCTGGATGAATCCCAAGAGATTTCTATTTCATAGAAATCATTGCATACCTTCACGCACGAGGTGTCGCTAAAGACACCCATTCTTGCCGGCGTATTGTTATCAATTGTCGCCCAGCCGCGGTGCTCAAAGTTCTCCCACGGTGCAAACTCTGCACCGTTTGCGGAACCGTCATAAGACAACTCTCTAAATTGCGCATCCCCTACCGGCTCTAAAGTAATTTCAGAATTTAGAAACTCTGAACCTAAAATCAAATGTTCGGTAACAATTAAGGGGCGAGGACTATCGTCCAGATTTACCAATGAGCACTCCACATTTATCTCATTGTCAGAAATATTTATGGTTCGCGCGCTCTCGAGGTTTTCTGCAGCCCATTTGAGAGAGATCGAATGCGAATTTGAATCTGTGACACTCCAGCGCGCTTGCGATGCATTTCCGTGAAAACCTTGTGGATGTTTGCCTTGTAGATACTCGCCGCCGGCGCTGGGCAGTAATGGTTGCCAGCCACCGTTCCATGCAGCCACCCAATCACTCTCTGTACCCAATGGCTTCGGCGCAATCGATTGGTACGGTGGTTTTGCAAGAAAACTCTGCCCGGAAAATACGGCATCAGTAATTGCTGCGCCGTTTTCGGGCAGGACTGATAGGCTTAACTTTTCGGTAGCAAGAGTGTGATGAGTCATTCTGGCCGAGTTACGATTCCATCAATCGGAACCTTTGTGAGTCCACCATCGATTGTGATGCAATCGCCGTTAATAAATTCGGCATCAGCAGAACAGAGGAAGACTGCAAGCTTTCCAACTTCTTTGGGATCTCCTAAGCGTCCAGCAGGAGTTGCTTTCAATACGCGCTCCTCGTTAACAACACCTGAAGCCGCATCAACATCCCACATTGGGGTTCGCTGAACTCCTGGTGCGATTGCATTGGCGCGAACGCCATAGGGTGCCCATTCAGCCGCAGCTACCTCCGTCATCATTATGACTGCAGCTTTGGTTGCGCAGTATGCAACTCTTCCTGGATTAGAAGAGAAACCGCGGATAGAAGAGATGGTAACAACGCTGCCAGAACGTTGTGGAAGTAAATATTTTGTTGCGGCACGCATGCAGTAGAAAACGCCACTTTGCATTACGCCCAGGCTTAAATCCCAAACTTCATTGGTGAGATCTTTTATATGCGGACCAACCATTGATATGCCGGCGTTGTTAATCAAAATATCTAGATGTCCGAAATCTGAAACCACCTGGGCGAAAGCTGCATCTACCGCTTTAGAATTTGAAACATCCACCGCATATCCGCGAGAAGTTACGCCCAGTTTTGTAATCTCCGCTGCCGCAGATTGAGCTGACTCTAACTTCAGATCAAATATCGCAACGTGAGCGCCAGCAAGTGCTAATTCTTCTGCGATGGCAAGACCGATTCCCTGTGCAGCGCCTGTAACAATTGCCACCTTCTGATCTAGCTTCTTCATTTCATTTCCTCTTCTTGTGAGTTGACTGCTCGTGAGCAACTTTGTCTTGCAAGATTCTTACTCCCCTTTGGTCGATCCAGCGGTTAAGCCCGCTATAAAGTGACGTTGGCCAAAAATGTAGATGATGACTAGGGGCAGGGTTGCGATTGTCATTCCAGCCATAATGGTTGGAATCGATAATGAATAGCGGCTTTGGAATCCGGTGATGCCGACCATAAGACTCTTCTTCTCATCACTTTGTAGAAACACTAAAGCCAACAGGAGTTCATTCCATACCCAAAGTAAATTAACAATCGTCAGTGTGATCAACGGTGGACCAGAAAGTGGAAGTACAACAGATCTAAATGTTCTTAAATCTGATGCTCCGTCAATCTTTGCGGCTTCGATGAGACTTACGGGAATCGCTCTAAAGAAGTTAGTCAAAAGATAGATGGAAAAAGGCAGCATCAGGCCGACATAGACCAGGATCAACATTCGAAAAGTTGATATCCAACCAAGTTTTGCGCCTAGAGTGAAAAGTGGAATTAGCAGAACAACAGGCGGGACAACCATCAGAGAGATCAGGATCCCCAAAAAAGTATCGCGGCCTTTCCATTTCCAGTTAGCAAATCCCCACGCCGCTGTTGCAGCCAAAGAGATTGTGAGAAGCACAGCTGACAACGTGACAAATAACGTATTTTTAAACCACGTTGGAAATTGATCATTCCAGGCGGCGGCGTAACCCTGAAAATTCGGATTCATTGGAAGTGACCAGGGTGAGTTCAAGAACTCCTCTTGAGTTTTTAGCGAACCGGTCACCATTAAATAACCAGGCACTAACGCCATTGCAGTAATTAATATAAGGATTAATTGTCGGGAAGTAATCCCCGCTCTTTCGATTGGCGTATGTGTCTTAGTCATCAAATACGCCTTTACTCATATTTCTTTGAATTCTAAAGAAACCAATGATGAAAACCAGGGTTGCTAAAAGTAGAAGCAGTGCGGCAGTCGCGGCTAACTCTGGTGCATTATTCTGAAAAGCGCTGCGATAAATATAAAGCTCAGAAACTACCGTTGCATTTCCTGGACCACCTTGGCCATTAGTCATCACATATACATAGTTAAAGACCCAGGAGACCATAACTATGGATTCGTTGATTATGTAAAAGAGAATCACGGCTCGCAGCTGTGGCAACGTTACTTGCAGATGTAATCGGAAGAATCCAGCTCCATCTATTCGTGCCGCTTCCATAGTCTCGAGCGGAATGGATATCAAACGTGCCAAAATTAGGATGGTACCGAAGCCAACTTCTTTCCAAATAATAATTCCGCTCATAGTCCACAGCGCTTGCTTTGGATCCCCCAACCAATCTAAAGCCAGGCTTTCAAATCCCATTGCTCTAAGTGCGGAGTTAAGAGCGCCGTTTAACTGCAGGAGTTGTCCAAAAACCACACCAATTACAGGAATTGGAAGAATGTATGGAAGAAACACTGCTGACCGATAAAACTTCATTCCCTTGCGGGTTTCAAAAAGTAATACAGCGCAAGTAAAGCTCATCACCGCAAGTATCGGAACTGTAAATAACAATAAGAAATTGTGGAAAATTGCTGTTCTAAAAAGTGGATCTGTTAAGACCAGCGAGAAATTCTCGAAGCCAACCCAATCCCCTTGGTACTTGAAGGATTGCTGTACTAAATCAAAGACTGAGTAACCAAAAATAAATAGCACACATAAGCCTGCGGGAAGAATCCATAAAAATGGTCCAGAGGTGCGCACACGGCCGAACACCGCCCCTAAGTTTCTAGGGGCGGTGACTCGGTACTCCGATGGTGCGGTTTTGATCATTTATTCCAAGCGGTGAAGTTCTTCACAAGACTTCTATCTGTCTTGCGCAATCTCTCCATTACAGCTTGCATATCTGCAGCTGCTGCCTTTCCGGTCTTTGTACCAGCGAGAACTAACTGCACATTTGTAAATACTGCATCAGCATCCAATTGAGCAGGGATGAAGTTCTCTAGGTACGGAGCGCCAGGAAGTGCGCTTTTGAACAAGGCCTTCTTGACTGGATCTTTAACTGAATTTAAGTCAAAGCGATCATCAGCTGGCATGGAACCGGTCAGATTGTACCAGCTGTCGAGTTGCGCTTTTTCGTGGCCGAACATAATGAAGTCAGCTGCGACTTCCTTGTTCTTGCTCCACTGCGTAATACCGATGGTCTGTGAAGTGCTGCCCATCTTGCCGGCAAACTGTCCAGTACTCCACTTTGGCATAGCCATAACGACAACCTTTGATGCACCAACTGCGTTAGCGAAGTTTGGCGCGTCAGGACCGGCCACGACAGTCATTGCTGCCTTTCCGTCCTTCCACAATTGTTGTGCTTGGTAGAGCTCAAGAGAGTTGATGTCGGAGTTCCAACACTTACGGTCTTTAGTCTCCTGTAGGCGAGTCCACCAATCAGCATGCTTTGCATCAGTGAATTTTTGCTTACCAACTACAGCGGCTACTACATCTTTATTTGTTACAGATTGTCCGCCGATAATTGAATACAACCAACCACCGAACCAACCATCCTTAACGCCACCAGCTAAAGTTGGGACACCTTCTTTGCTTAGAACGTCACAAACTTTGAGAAGTTCTGTCCATGTCTTTGGCACTTTTTGGTTGTACTTGCTCAAAATGTCTGTTCGTGCAAGTACTGGGAAAGATGGATTTACATACCAAGGTGCTGTCCAAATTTTTCCCTGAAAAGAAAGTTCGGTCGTTGCGTTGATGTAATGCTTCAACTCAGAAGCCGGAATGTAATCTGAAACTGGGGCTATTTGACCATCCCAGCCAGGTTGCTGGCTATAAATTCCACCCCAGAAATATTGAAGGTCTGGTCCACTCTTCGCTGCAGCTGCTGCTGCAAATCCAGGTACCAATCCATCAGTTGTCTGCAAAACAGTTTTAATAGTTACATTAGGGCGCTTCTTTTTGTATGCAGCAACCGTTGCATCGACCCAAGCTTGAGCACCAGGAGCTTCCTGTTCTCCCCACCACCACATAGTTAGTGTTACTGGTTTAGTAGGGAATGCTTTCTTGGGATCAACAGATGCTGATGCACCAATCAAACTAAATGTAGATAAAAGCACCGCGACTGCTGAGCCAGCGGCAATTGCTTTGCCTGTAATTTTCATAAGAACCCCTCATTAGCTTCAGAGCCGCACCAATTTTGGCTCTCAACTGGAAAGGTTTCCAGTAGAGAAATAATCTACTTCGTAAGCCTGGCTGTCAAGGGATTGGCAGGGGTAGTCTGCATTTCTTATTGAGGGGCGATTAGCTTAAGGAGCCAATGTGTCAGGCACTAGTTCGGTAAAAGGAAAAATTGCAGTAGTAACCGGAGCATCGGGCGGCATTGGACGCGCAATTGCAGAGCGCCTACGAGATGAAGGAATGCGGGTTATTGGCGTTGATGTAAATTCCGATGGTCTCAAAGCAGTGCCTGGAATTGAACACGTAGTTGCAGATCTTTCAAATGATGAGGGCCGCGCAAAAGTTGTTGAGGCTGGCAACGGTGCATACGCGCTAGTAAATGCGGCTGGGTTAATGCGAGTAAAGAAGATTACCGATTTTACTACCCAAGATATTAGAGATATTTACGCAGTAAATGTCGAAGCGCCTTGGTACTTGATGAGCCACCTCGGCAGAACAATGCCTGACAAGGGATCGATCGTAAATATCTCATCAGTTTCTGCCCGACTTACCGCAACGCAAGAGGCGGCAATTTACGCTTCCTCAAAGACGGCGTTACTTGCAATGACTCGCTCTTGGGCATACGCACTTGCTCCACGTGGAATTACTGTAAATGCAATTCTCCCTGGGATTGTTGATACTCCAATGCAAGATCACGTACTTCAGAAATTATCTGAAATCAGGGGCATACCTCTCGAAACTCTCACTAGCAAGAGGTTAGAAACTGTTCCTTTGGGTCGATCATCTAAACCAGAAGAGACAGCAAATTTTGTTTACTTCCTTATTTCCGATGAAGGAAAATACATAACTGGGCAGAGCTTGAGCCAAGATGGTGGAATTATTATGTAGCCACTTTGGCTATGTAAAAAAAGTAATTTACTTTTGAGTTGGCGGTCTCTGGAATAGCTCGATGTTGTAACCATCGGGATCAATTAGATAAATCGAGCGCGCGCCAGTATTTGGCCCAGCGTTGATATCTACACAACCTTCACTTCTTGCGCGGTAACCTTTTGCGAAAATTCGCTCTGCGATCTCGTCAACGCCTTCGACATATAGGCAGAGATGGCCAGCTCCATAATCACAAGGGCGAGATGATGCGCTCAACCTTTCGATGCCGTGGTATTCAAGGAGTTCTACATAACCGCCCCCAGGAATATCGAGGTAAACAACTCGTATCGTTTTATGTGTGAGGCCGAGAACGACATTGAGGTAGGGACCATCAAGAATTCGATCAATATGAACGGTTAGGCCTAGGCCATCGCGGTAGAAATCCAGGGACTTTTCCATATCCTTCACAGTGATTCCACCGTGGAAGAATCCGGTTACTTTTCCCATTTAAGCCTCATCTCTCGCTCTTGGTGCTTATAGTTTTATAGTAATCAATCGCTTCATCAAAGTCATTAGACGGTTGAGGGCCTGAATTCGCGGAATTCACGCCTGTGCCCGATCAAACACTGGCCTAGTCAGTCCAAGTGATTTATCGCTGACCAGTACTATTGGGCGAAAGTGCAACACTAAGTTTTCAGCCAGATAACACTTCAGGGAAGAGTCTTACTTGAGCATCAGCGATCTTGATCCGAACCTAGTTGGGAAAACCCACACGGCTCAAGGTGATATCCGTTTAGTAAATGATGATGGCTTTACCTGGCTTCCTGATCAATCAATAGATTTAGTTCTCACTGATCCCCCATTTAATATTGCGCGAGATACCAACTTTCATACATACGAACACAACACCATCAACTCTTATCGCTTTGATGCTGAAAAGGGTTGGGATTCTTACACCCCAGATGAATTCAAAGAATTGTTAAAGCGCTGGGCTTTGGAATTTGAAAGAGTTTTGCGCCCCGGTGGCAGCTTTGCGATTTTCTGTGCCGATGAGTATTTATCTGATCTGATTTCAGCGTTAAAGGATGCCAAGTTAAAGCCACGTCGCACGCTTACTTGGCGTAAGCCAAATGCGGTTCCAGTAAACCGAAAGCACATGATGATGAGCGCATGCGAATACATTGTGCTTGGAGTTAAAGGATCAAAGGCGGTATTCAACGCTGACATTGATTTCAAGGACGAGCCAGAGATAACTGTGCAAGAAATCATCGCGATTTCAGATAAGGCATCCACGATTATTGATCTAGAAATCCGCAAGGCGCTAGAAAAGCTTGATGCGCGACCAAGTACCAGCCGAATCAAAGAGATTGTAAATAACGCTATCTCTGAGGTTGCAGCGGCTGCGGCGGAGCGATCAATAAACATTTACGCAGAAGATGAAGGCTCTGCCGCGCTGTGTGTTCCTAACTTCGTGAACTTCAATAGCAAGGCGGGAAATCGCCTCCATCCGACTGAGAAACCAGTTAATTTGCTGCGCTATTTGATTGAACTACTGTCAAAGCCTGGTGATGTCTTGCTAGATCCTTTTGCAGGATCGTCTTCACTTGGCGAGGCCGCGTTACTAACTAAGCGCTCTGCGATATTGGTTGAGCGCGATGAGGAGTTCTTCGAAAAGGGATCTAAGCGAATTGAGGCGCTACTAAGTTCGCAAGCTCAAAGTCTCTTTGAATAGTTAAAGAAGTTTGGCCTCAATAAGGCCGCTTATGTTAAATCTAAACTTGAAGCAATTTCTATTGTTGTGAACTTGGAATTCCCCGATCGAGACTCCATTGTATTTAACGGTACAACTCTCATTCCAAGTGGCCAAGCTTTGGGTAAAGCTTATTCTAGATTTCTCCCATTGTGGACTTTTGGACTTTTCGAAAAGCCGAGCAGAAGGCCACCTGCTCAATTGGTTGCTAGCAGTGAGAACGTCGTAAACATAAATCAAGAAATCACAATCAAATAAATTCTTCCAGTATTCTGTAAGTAAAGCAACGGTATCTGTGAGAGCTACTTGCTTAAACAACTTTGCTGAATCTGCATATGAAAGCCTTTTTGGGTCGCTTCCTTCTGGCACAAGATGTGGCAAAAGTTCCCAAAATGTAGAAGATGTTGGCTGGCCAATATTCTGAGGTGCAATTTTTCCAGCATCTCTCATATTTGATTTAACCGAAAGCGTCTTATCGCCTTCGAGCATGAAATCAATTGGATTCTGATCTTCTGCGATATGTCTGGTGGGTTTAGGTATTCGGTTCACAACACCGACTAGAGCAGGTGAAATATGTTGCACCAATTCTGGTCGCCCACGACGGCGGTAATGATCAGCGACAGCGACGCCGGTTAGATCAGCGACAGCCAATTCTGCAGAAATTCCAACCTGCTCGGTTCCGTATTTCGTTAACAAATGCCGCTCATTTCTTTATCGTCCTGAGCAATCCTAATGTCAGAATTTCAATTCAGTCTTTGGGCGGCTTTTGACTTGATTGTCTGCCAAGCTTCGGTAGACCAGAGAGCCCAAATCACCAATAAGGGTTGGAAGAACAATCGGATAAGACGTGCTTGATCGCTATCTAATCCGAAGGCGTCAACTTTATTTACATACTGCGAGATATTCCCAGGAAAAATTGCGATGAAGAAGAGTGCAGTCAAGATGCCAACCTCTTTGCGTCGCCGCAGACCTGCAAGGGCTATGCCCAGAAGCATTTCAACAACTCCAGATGCCAGAACAATAAAGTCTGGAGAAAAAGGAACCCAAGGTGGAACTTGTGCTTGGAATTCCAACCTACTAGTTGTTAAATGCAATATGCCGGTATAGATAAGTGCAGATCCTAAAAGCACCTGCGCGAACTTGCGAAGCTGGTAAATGAGTTTAGTTATTTCTTACATACTCAGCAGCGTGCGGAAAACCATTAGCTTCTAACTTTTCGGCTAATTCAGCCTTTACTGCCTTAACGACTTTATGTGTTCCGTCGCAGTTCTTTTCTTCGTCTCTTGTGTATGTACAGGAACAAGCACCCATGAAATCTCTCTCTTCTTTCTAAGTTAGGCGCAATCTTATAGCAACGGTACGTTTTTGTCGGCTTCTAATTGGTCACGGCTGCGCGACCAGATTCCAATCGAGCAATCGGCACCCGGTATGGTGAACAAGAAACGTAATCCAGACCTAATCCGTGGAAGAAATGAATACTGCGGGGATCTCCACCGTGTTCGCCACAAATGCCTAATTTAAAATCACTTCGTACTTCGCGAGAGAGATCAACGGCCTTGCGGACCAATATTCCAACGCCGGCTTCATCTAAAGACTCAAAGGGATTAAAAGGAAGTAGTTCAAGGTCAAGGTAACGTGGCAAGAAAGTTGATTCCACATCATCGCGGCTAAATGCCCAAGTCAATTGCGTTAAATCATTGGTTCCAAATGAGAAGAAATCTGCGTGCACACCTAAGCGATCAGCGGTGATTGCAGCGCGAGGAGTCTCAATCATTGTGCCAATTGGCATATCTATCTCTTGATTGGTTCCCTTAAATGTTCGGGCAATTTCCTCTTCAAGGGTCTCGCGCAAGTACAAGAGTTCACGTTGTGTAGACACGAGCGGAATCATTACCTCTGGACGCGGATCGTGGCCCAGTTTTCTAACTTCAAGACAAGCGTGCACCATGGCACGCACCTGCATTTTGTAGAGTTCAGGAATCAAAATTCCTAGGCGCACACCGCGCAAACCCAACATCGGATTAGATTCGTGCAAACGTCGAACAGCTGCAAACAGGGCTTTATCTCTAGCCGGAATCTCTTCGCCAAGTGCTTCACTGCGTGCCATTTGAGAACTTAGATCGACAAGTGAAGGAAGGAACTCGTGCAATGGTGGATCTAATAATCGAATCGTCACGGGCAGTCCGGACATTGCCATCATAATTCCCACGAAATCTGCGCGCTGTAGCGGTTCCATTTCGGCTATAACGCCACGTTGCACATCTTCGTTTTCGGCAAGGACCAGACGTTCTACATAAGAACGGCGCTCCCCCAAGAACATATGTTCTGTGCGACAGAGACCAACACCTTCCGCGCCTAATATTCTGGCGCGAATTGCATCCTCAGGAGTATCCGCATTGGTGTGCACGCGCAATTTGCGGCGTGAATCTGCGTGGGTCAAGATGGTGTGAACCGCTTTAACTACGGGTGATGCCTGATCGCTTTCTGCTGATACTCGTCCTTCTAGATATGAAGTAACAGAGGAAGCGACAACAGGGACTGCTCCAAGGTAAACAATTCCAGTTGTTCCATCAATAGAGATGATGTCACCTTCATAAACTGTGTAGCTGCCAACAGTAAATAAATTTGCACGCTCATCAACTGAAATTGAATCGGTGCCACAAATAGCGGTCTTTCCCATTCCGCGAGCGACAACAGCTGCGTGAGAAGTCTTGCCGCCGCGGCTTGTCAGAATTCCTTCTGCCGCAACCATACCGACTAAATCATCTGGGCTAGTTTCACGCCTTACTAAAATTACTTTCTTTCCTGCTTTGCTCATATCAAAGGCGCGTTTGGAATCAAAGACTGCTTCGCCAACCGCGGCTCCAGGTGATGCCGGAATTCCGCGCGCTATCTCAACAAGTGTTCCTTTAGTATCAAACTGCGGAAACATAAGCGCTGCTAATTGATCACCACTGGTGCGAGCGAGTGCTTCATCCATCGTGATGGTGCCTTCATCGACAAATTGCAGCGCGATGCGAAATGCAGCTTCAGCGGTGCGCTTTCCAACGCGTGTCTGCAAGATGTATAACTTCCCGCGTTCAATCGTAAATTCGATATCACACAGATCTCGGTAATGTGATTCCAGCATCACCATGATCTTCTCTAACTCACCGTGAACCTTCGGCTCAAGTGCGCCAAATTCATCCAGGGACATCGGTGTGCGAATACCAGCGACAACATCTTCGCCTTGTGCTTTCTGGAGGTAATCGCCATAAGACCCAATTTCACCGTTGGATGGATTGCGGGTGAAAGCAACGCCTGTGCCTGAATCATCGCTGAGGTTGCCAAAGACCATGGATTGAATATTCACCGCAGTTCCCAAATCAGATGGAATCCGCTCGCGTCTGCGATAAAGAGTTGCTCGTTCAGAGTTCCAAGATCTAAATACTGCTTCAATAGAATCAATTAAGTGCTCGCGTGGATCAGTTGGAAAATCTTTCCCTGTTGCAGCTTCGATCACCTTAATGAATCCGTCAGCCAGGGCCTTTAACCCAGCAACATCGAGTTCTTGCAAATTTGTATTTCCGTGCGCAGATAAAATGCGCTCCTGGACTTTATGAAACTCTTCGGCATCGACATCGCAAACGATTTTTCCGTACATTTCGATAAAGCGGCGATATGAATCCCAAGCAAAGCGCGCATTGCCTGAACTATCTGCCATTGATTGCGCTACCTCTGGAGTAATACCCACATTCAATACAGTTTCCATCATTCCTGGCATCGAAAACTTTGCACCAGATCGAACAGAGACTAAAAGCGGATTATCAACGCCGCCAAAGGTTTTGCCTAACTCTTTTTCTAACGCAGAAAGTGAATCGCTAATTTCTTTGCGAAGTCCATCAGGAAACTTTCCGCTCTTTAAATATTCGCGGCAAGCTGTTGTGGCAATTGTAAATCCGGGTGGAACAGGCAGACCAATGCGCACCATCTCGGCGAGGTTGGCACCTTTGCCACCTAACAAATCTTTTTGAGACATGTCACCGAAAGTAAACGGATAAATATGTTGTTGCGTCACAAATGTGCCTTCCCAAGAATTATCAGAAATTGAGAGAGATAATTTTTCAGCGCTTTAGTTACAGCGATAATCTACTTCTTACAGCAGAAGTAGGGGCGGAATTTCTTTCGGTACGCAACCTTGTTTCTTTTCCTGGAAATCCAAACTGGAAAGGAAAATATTTCACCTCAAGGACCTATCGCGAGCGTGAGGTTAGCGCCTAGGATTTAACTCGGACAGGAGAATCCAATGGCATCGATAGATTCACCAAATGCAAGCCTTACTCCAGGAGTAACACATTGGCGAGAGGCGATGAGTTCGATGCGCGCGGGAGTAGCTGAGCGCGAGATCACGCCACGAGTTGGAATCGCTTCAGGCATTTGGGGAGCAGCAAAGAAATCGCGCTCTGAGAGCATTCACATTGGTCTCTTTTTAACTGCGATCGCTCGCGAGGGCAGTGATAAACGCAGAAGCTTTATCGTTGGAATCGATCTCTGCGTGCTTGGTTGCGCCGAATGTGCCGACGATATGCTCGATCGGATTGCTAAGGGTGTTGGCGTAAGCCGTGATCAAATCTTGTTCTCATCCAGCCACACGCACGCAGTTCCAATGCCCTGCTTACACCGAGCGATAAAAGATGGTTCTGAATTAGTTCCAGAATTTAGAGAATTAATCATCGATAAGACTATTGAAGCGTGTATTGAAGCGGGATCAAAGATTGCAGATGTAGATATCACTTGGGGATATGGTCACTGTGACTTAGCGGTGAATAGAGATTTGCCGTGTGGTTCTGCCGAAGTAGTTGCATTCAATCCAGAAATTATTGCTGATGACACACTCACTGTCGGACGTGTATCAACTCGCGACGGCAAGGTGATTGCAACAATTGCAAACTATGCCTGCCATCCAACGACGCTTGCCTGGGAGAACATGGCAATATCTCCGGATTACATTGGTATGGCGCGAAAACTTGTCGAAGCGGAAACCAGCGCTCCATTGCTATTTCTACAAGGAGCATCAGGAGAACTTTCTCCGCGCAATCAATACAGCGGTGACACCGCTCTCGCCGATCGCAATGGCGCAATTTTGGGGCACGCAATTATCTCAACGCTAAAAGCGATGCAATCTCCTGGCTGCGGATTGCGATGGAATGGCATTGTTGAATCAGGTGCCCTGCTTGGTGAATGGCACGAAGAGAAAGTTTCTGGTTCTAGTGAGGTAAAAGAATTTCGCATTAATGTTCCAGTGCGCGTTAAGGAATGGAAGAGCATCGAGGAATTACGCGAAGAGTGGGCGGGAATTGATGCTGACGCTCTGGATGAGCGTATCAATCGTGCAACTCGCCTTCGTATTGGATATGAATCTGGCGCTGAGGTAACGCATCCAGTTTGGATTTGGCAATGGGGTGAGGCGATTTTCGTAGCTCAACCTGGTGAGGCTTATTCCTTTATTCAGACTGAATTGCGCAAACGTAACCCTGGTCGAATTATCTTCGTTGTAAACCTGACTAATGCACCGGGGCTCTTTTACTTGCCAATTCGTTCTGCCTATAACGCACCCGCCTATCAAGCTTGGCAGACTTTATTAGCGCCAGGATGTGTTGAGGTTGTGACTGATTACGTTGATAATGAGATTAAGAAAATCAAATGAGAGGCGGAATGAATCATGGTTAAAAGAGTCATACCAAAGACGAGCAGTACAGATCTGCCTCCGAAGGAGAAACTCTTCCATTATCCGTTTAGCGCATCTCTAAAGGCCGGCGTTGCACAACGCAATATCGATCCACCGATTGGAATTAGAGCGGCTAGCTGGGGCGCAGCAAAGTCACACATTTCAACTGGTCTTCATCGCGATATAACCACAACCGCTCTTGCGGTACTGCACGGATCGACTCCGCTATTTCTAGTAACAGTTGATTGGGGTTGGTGGCAGGGAGTTAAGGATGATTTAAATATCCGAGGCAAAGTTATCGCCGGCCTTGGAATCAAAGAAGATCAGCTTCAATTACACCTTACTCATACTCATGCTGGCCCAAATACGGCGTGCGATGTTGCTCACCTAGAAGGTGGCGAGTTGCTTGCGCCGTATCATCAATTTGCAGTCGATTCGATTATTAGCGCTTGTAAAGAAGCTACAGATAGTGCGATCGCCGCAACTCTTACTTGGGCTTACGGAAAATGCGATCTTGCGGTAAATCGCGAACTTCCTTGCGGTGAAGTCGATATCGTGGGCTTTAATCCCGGCGTAGAAGCCGATGACACACTCACTGTTGGTCGAGTAAGTGATGCTTCTGGCGCAATAATTGCAACGATTGTTAACTACGCGTGCCATCCAACAACTCTGGCTTGGCAAAATACTGATGTGTCACCTGATTTCATTGGCGCTGCTCGTGAAATGGTTGAGCAAAAGACAGGTGCACCAATGCTCTTTTTGCAGGGAGCCTCCGGTGACCTTGCTCCGCGTGATGGTTATGTTGGCGATCACGAGATCGCCGATAAGAATGGACGAATACTTGGTTTCGCATCTCTTGCCGTGTTAGAAAAGATGATTCCATCAGGTAAGGCGATGCGATTTAAGAATCGCGTTGAATCTGGAGCACTTCTTGCTGAATGGGAAGACTTTCCTTTCAATAGTTCTACATTTACAGATGCAATCCGTTTAGATATCGATGTTCCGCTACAAGATCTGCCCACCTTTGAAGAGTTAGAAGAGCGTTGGAAAGATATTGATGCTGGCGCACGCGAGACTCGTTTAGCACGCGCACGAAAGTTGCGCACTGGTTACGTTCTAGAAAATCAGCGCGCCAAGCATCCGGTCTGGATCTGGGCTTGGGGCGATGCCATAATTGTGGGGCAACCAGGTGAGGCTTACTCATTCTTCCAAACTGAGCTGCGTCGCAGACATCCTGATCGCGTTATCTTTGTACTCAACTGCACCAATGGTCCAGGTTATGTTTACATCCCAACACCAGATGCTTACTCGCGTTTTCGTTATCAATCTTGGCAAACTCTCCTTGAAGTGGGAGCGCTGGAGTTAATCACCGATGAAGTTTCTGCAGCGATTGCGCGAATGCCGAAATTCGGAAGGTAAATGAATAAAGCACGTCCTGCTGTAGATCGTGAAGGTGCATTCCTTTCGCTCCTTCAAATCGGGGTAGCAACTGCTGACATCACTCCCCCAATTGGAATCTCAGCAAATCCTTGGGGCAAGAGTAAGAGTGCGATATCTCGTGGCGTTCATAAGCCAATGGAAGCAACGGTTGCTGCAATAAGCAGCGATGGCGACAGTGATATCTCGTTAATTTATGGTTTAGATCTTGGCTGGATCGGTTGTCACCAATGTGATGTTGTGAATTTTCGATCACGTTTAGCTCGTGAGTTAAACCTTGATCTTGATTCAATTCTTGTAAATCTAAGCCAGACTCATAAAGGTCCTCCCTTCTGTATCCACGAACCAGCACGCGAAGGTGGCGAATTAGTTGCTGGATATGTCGAAAAGACGATCGAAGATTTGATTGCCGCTGGCAAACGTGCAATTCAATCTCGAGTGAAAGCAGATTTAACTTGGGCTTACGGAAAGTGTGCACTCGGTTCGGTGCGTGATTTAGTAGTCACCGATGGCGAATCAACACAAGTTGTAGTCGGATACAACCCGGAATTAGAGCCAGATGACACTCTTGTGGTTGGCCGTGTTACCGATCAGAGTGGCAAAGCCATTCTCACTATTGTTAATTATGGATGCCACCCAACTTCAGTTGGTTGGGAGAGCGATTTAATCAGCCCTGATTATGTGGGAAGAGCGCGTGAGTTAGTTGTTGAAGCAACTGGTGCACCGATGCTCTTCTTACTTGGTGCTTGCGGAAATGTTGCACCGAAAGAGCAGTACTCCGGTGATGTTTCTGTTGCAGATCGCAATGGCGAAATGCTGGGCTATGCCACATTGGCAACTCTGGCCAGCATGCTTGCGCCATCGTGTGAACTCCGCTTTGACCAAGTTATAACTTCTGGTTCAAACCTTGCTTCTTGGCTGCCCACAAAGGTAGAACCTAATGAGCTCTTTGATAGAAAGAAGATTTCAGTTGAGATGCCTCATAAGGAACTACTCACCGATGAGCAGATGCGAGTTGCCTGGGCTCCCCTAACGGCTACAGAAGTATTTCTTAACTTTAGAATTAGAAAACAACACGAGATTCGAATTGATTACGTCACTGGCGATGGAACGGTGAAACATCCCGTCTGGATTTGGCAGCTCGGAGATGCGATCGTGATCGCACACGGCGGCGAAGCTTATTTGGAGTTGGCGCGCGATCTGCGCCGCAGAAATGCCGATCGCATGATTGTCTTCTTGGATATGACTAATGGTCCCGGATATCTATATTTACCTACAAAGATCGCCTACGAGCAAAATAATTACCAGTCTCAGCAAAGCATTGTGGCATCTGGCGGACTTGAAATTATGTTGGAAGTTCTAGATCAAGCAATCAAATCTCTGTAAATAAGCAAGCTAACTTACAAATCTGAGGGAGATGATTCCCAAGACTGCAATCAATGCTGCAATAATTGTGGATCGCTCCGGAATTCTTTTGGAGGCAATTGATTCAAAGATTAAAACCCACAGCGAAACAGTCGCAAGTATCGAAACCATCAAGATAATTTCTCCACCTTGTAGGGCATATACCGAAGCAACTGAGCCAACCGAAATTAGCGATGCTCTCTGCACCAATTTTAAAAGATCGCTCTTGGTTAAACCGCGTGGTGGAAAGATAATGATGTAGAAAAGTCCGGCGATAATTTGCCTTACAAGAAAAGTTTCAGAGAGATTTACCCCTTCATAAGCCAGCATCGCAACGTTTATCGATACGTAACCCGTTGTGAGAGCCGCAGAGAGAGTAAAGAAAATTGTCTTTCCCAAGCGCAAGCCCGGGATGCTTGATCGAATGGGATAAAGAGTTGCGGCAATCAGAGCAATAACAGCGACAACTTGCAGAGACGAAACGGTTGTTCCGAGCCAAATTGGCGCAAGAACGAGTGCTACAGCGGGCGAAAGAGTGCTAGATATAGAAGAAATTGATGCCGAACTTCGAACGATGATTACAAAGATGAAATAACCAGCGATGATGCTGGCAATCGCTGCGCTTATATGTAGTGCGAAGACTTTTGGTTCAAAGACGATCCAGTCCCGTTGCACGAATGCAATGGGTAAGGTGAAAAAGCAGTTGAGAAGAAAGAGTGGGCCGAGTGTCTTAAGGAATGAGATCTGTGTTGTTATACCTTTTGTAAGAAATGTTCCGAGACCCATTGTAAAAGCAGCGAAGATGGCTACTATTTCGAACACGTCGCAACGTTATCAGTTGCTACCACCTAAATAAATGATTTTTGATGCAAGAATTACACTCTAAGCCAAGGAGCGGTTATGAATTCAGTAGATCAACTCTTAGGAGTAAAAGGTCGCCTGGCAATGATTGTTGGCGCAGCTGGTGGTTATGGACGCCAATGTGCGCTGACGCTGGCGCAATACGGAGCAAACGTCGCTTTAATTGATCGAAATCAAGATGAATTAGAAAAGACTCAAGAAATGGTTGTTGCTGGAAATCCTGAGGCAGTTACTGCAATTTTTAATACTGATATTTCATCTGTTGATAACTGTGATCAACTCATTAGAGATGTTTATCAAAAGTTTAATCGCATAGATATTTTGGTTCATACTGCGGCGGTATTGCAAAATATCCTACCCGAGGACGTTGATGAAGAACATTGGAATACAACCCTTAACGTAAATCTGCGTAGTCAATTCTTTATCTCGCGAGGTGCGGCAAAGGTGATGCGTGATGGAAAATGGGGTCGTATCACTAACTTCATCTCCACAGCTGGTCTTTCTGGTGGGCTTCCTGGCTCAATTGTTTATGGAATTTCAAAATCTGGTGCAGTTGCTATGACTAAGAACTTGGCCAGAGCAAATGGGCGAGATGGGGTTTTAGTTAACGCTCTCTCCCCTGCAACTTTGGATACACCGCTCTTTCGCCGCGGAATGAAAGATGATGTGCTGGCCGATTTGAAGAAGGAGCACTTGCGGATCAATGCCTTCGGAAGATGGACGCGACCGGAAGAAGTTGCTGCAGCAGTTCTTTTCTTATCGAGTGAGATGTCTAGCACTGTTACGGGCCATGTGCTCCGGGCTGATTCTGGTGCAGAACTAGCAGGTTTATAACATAGTGGTCTTCTCTGCGCTCAAAAATCAAAACTACAGAAAATTTTATATTGGCACTCTAATTTCAACTTTTGGAACTTGCACGCAGCGAGTTGCGCAAGATTGGTTAACCCTTGATCTAACTTCGAGTGCTAAGAGTCTAGGTCTAGTAGTTGCAGCGCAATTTCTTCCTGGAGTAGTATTTGCAATCTACGGAGGCGTCCTTGCTGATCGTTATGATCAGAAACGTATCCTCTTCTGGTTAAATTTTGCTGGATTTTTAATTGCGTCAACGACCGGCGTCTTGATCGCAACTGGCCATATTAATTTTGAAATTGTATTGATCTCAGCCTTTTTACTTGGAATATTCACCGGCCTCGAAGGCCCTGTCCGTCAGAGTTACTACGTACTTCTAGTCGGCGATAAAAATCTGCCGAATGCGCTGAGCTGGAATCAGATTAACCTCAATATTGGAAGACTTGCCGGCCCTATAACTGCAGGACTACTGATTGAATATTTTGGCACTAGTCCTGGATTTTTAATTAATGGCGGCACCTACTTAATTGCCATCATTTTCTTAATGACGATAAACGCCTCTCTATATTTTCGGGCCCACGACCTGGAAGAATCGGGGAATAAAGTTACATTTTTTGATTCACTCAGATATTTGCGAGGAAACAGAACTGTTCTAATCCCAATTGCAGTCGTATGTGCAATTGCAATGGTTGGTCAGGATATGCAGATGACATCAACCTTGATGGCGAGAAAGGTCTTTGACGTAAGCCCATCTTCATTCGGACTTTTAGTTTCAATACTTGCCCTTGGCGCTATCACCGGTTCACTCGCCGTAGCTCGCACAAGCGCGGAAATCGATATCGCTTTCTTGGGCCGAAAGGCTTTCTATATGGGTCTGACGTGGCTTTTGGTTGCTTCTGCGCCAAATTACCTTACTTATGCAATCACGCTTTTCTTCGCTGGTTACTTCGCGATGGGAATAAACATCTCGGGCAATATGTCAATCCGTAAATTCGCAGATCCACGACACTACGGTCGGATCTGGGGAATCTATATCTCGTTATGGGTGGCTGCTCTGGCTATTGGCGGCCCATTGCTGGGATGGCTTAGTGAAACATTCTCAGTTAGAAGTTCAATTTACTTTGGGGCAGTTGTCACCCTATTAATTTCAATCGGACTTCATATCTATATGAAGTTATCTCCGCCTAACGTGGTGCGAGATTTTGACGCAAATGGCTAATCGCTTGCTCCGCAACGCCTATCTCATTTAGCCCTGCACCCAAGTTAGAAAGTTCAATCGCAATAGGACCATCAAAGCCCCGTGCGATAAGGCGATTAACTCTTTTGGCAATATCAATCTTTCCGGTGCCAAAGTTAACGGTTGGCCACCACCCAATTGGTTCACCTTGTACGTTATCTGGCATTTGATCGATCTCTTTCGCTTGAATCATAAAAATGCGCGAAGTATCGATACTTTCCATTAATTGACTTATGTCATCGCCTACGCGGTAGGAGTTGCCGAGATCTAAACAGAGTCCAAGATACTGATCATCGATTCCGTTGATCATTTCTAACAGGACCGGGACGTTAAAGTCAGCGTGATTTTCAACTGAGAGACGCACGCCGAGTTGGCGAGCGCGCTTAACCAACACCTCTAAATGTTCGCCTAAGCGCTCCATCCGAATGCGTGGGGCTTCATCGAAATTGAAGTGATTTCCAAAGACGATGCGCATTTGTTCTAACTCAAAGTCGGCAGATCGCTCTAGCCACTCAGTCGCACTCTTAAATGCTTCTAACTTCTTACCGCCGTCGAAGCCATTTGGGTGCCCCCAAGTGAAGGCAAGGTAATTCTCTTTCTCACTCACCCATCGCTTTAGCTCGGAGTGGGTTTCGCTATCGCTTAAATCTAAATATGCGGTCTGAAGCGTGATCAGATCAAGACCGTGCTCACGTGCAAAATCGATGAAATCTTTAGTTTGCCATTTTATTTCTGCTGGCACTTCCCATTTTGAGTTCTCACCAAAGAAGCGGTGGAAAGAGAAGCTATCGATACCAAATCTGACTCCACTCATCTAGATAACCATCCGCCATCGACCGGCAGGATTACGCCGTGCATATAGTCAGATGCTTCGGATGCAAGAAATAGAGTTGGTCCGACCATATCTTCAGGCACTCCCCAGCGCCCAGATGTCAGACGGCTAAGAATCTGATCATTGCGAATTGGATCAGTCCAGATATGTTTATTGAGTTTAGTCTTTATATATCCCGGAGCAATGGCATTTACATTGACCCCAGATTTCGCCCATTCGTTAGAGAGCGCTTTCGTCATCTGGCCCACGCCGCCTTTAGCAGCCGCATAAGTAGATGCATTTAAACCACCCTGAAAAGTAAGCATTGATGCAAAGGTAATTATCTTGCCGCTGCCTCGTTCGATCATCTCGCCCGCAGCCGCTTTAGCTAATTGGAAGTAAGAAGAGAGGTTTATCTGAATCTGTTCCATCCAAACCTCATCACTGGTATCAACTGCCGGACCGGGCTTTACTCCACCGTGGGCAATTACCAATACATCAATTCCACCGAGAGCGGTTCTGGCCTTTTCTATAAAGGCTCCGCACTGTTTTGGGTCGGCGAAATCTGCAAGGACGTAATGCAGTTTTGTTGTGGGCGAGTTATTTGCAGTTAGGAATTCTTTAAGCGACTCAAATTGAGAAGCCTCTCTTGCTGAAACAAGGACTTCTGATCCAGCATCAACGAATCCCTTTACCAGTGCGCTTCCGATGCCACCTGCACCGCCAGTGATGACTACACGGTTTCCCTTAATTTTGAAGGAACTCATTAGCGCTCTCGCAATCTTATTTTCTTAGTCAATTAGTCGTTGATTTTAATACGTTATCTTCCTATTCTTCTTTCATTAGGTCAAGGAAATTTCTTAGAGAATAGAGAAATAGATAGATGGCAATTTCTTGGGATAGTCGCAGCGGACTAGTTGGTAATTGCGTTGTTGTCACCGGAGCTGCCGGCGGTATCGGTGCACCGATTGCCCGTGGTTTTGCCGAGGCAGGCGCCAAGGTGCTTCTAGTAGATCGTCCCGGACCAGCACTCGATGAAGTTCACGCAACACTTACTGGGGATGGCCATAAAACATTTGCAGCAGATGTATCAAAGATTGCAGAACATCACTTGATTTTTGAGGCAGCGGAAGCGATCGCACCATTCGTGGCAATGGTGCATTGCGCTGCTGTCTTACGCCGCCGCGCAACAGTTGATGAGGTCACTGAAGAAGATTGGGATTTGCAGATCGATGTAAATTTAAAATCAACTTTCTTTCTCAATAGAACTGCGCGCGATGCATTCCGTTCCAAGGGCCGCAAGGGTTCGATCATTAACTTTTCATCTCAAGGTTGGTGGAGCGGTGGTTTCGGTGGCTCAGTTGTTTACGCCGCAAGTAAAGGTGGCGTGGTTTCAATGACTAAAGGTTTGGCACGTTCATTTGCTAAAGATGGAGTGCGCGTTAATTCTCTTTCACCTGGTGGGGTTGATACACCGATGATGTGGAGTGATACCAGCCAAGAGGCGATGGCTAAGTTTGTGGAGATGATCCCAATGGGTCGCTTGGCTGATCCAAGTGAAATGGTGGGCGGTGCAATATTTCTCGCCTCCGACGCTTCAAGCTATATGACCGGGACTGTGTTAAACATTTCCGGCGGACAGTTGATGTATTAAGAAAAAAGAAAGTAACCGAAGTAAACCGAACAGCTTCAGATTGTGAGATTGATATGACAACTGCCCCAATGGATAGCAAAGCCCTTGATGAAACCCCATCTACATTTGCAGATCCGAATCTCATAGATCAACCGCACGAAGCGCGTGCAGTGATCGGTGTTTCCAGACGAGATATAACTCCCCCATTTGGAATTTACGGACCGGTTTGGGGATTCTCGACCCACGATGGAAGCTCACGCGGTACTCACAAGCCGATCTATGCCACGGCTCTTGCAATCACTGCTCAACCTGGTGGCAAACCAACAGTTATCGTCGCACTTGATCTTGGTACAAGCGGTGACCTAACCGGTATGGAAGATGAATGGATCAGAGAAAGTGTCGTTAAAGATTTAGGTATCCCAATTTCAAATCTAATGCTCGCCTCTTCCCACACCCACGGCGCTCCTTGGCCATACCGCAGCCGCGTTGGTTTTCCAGGCGGAGATTTGATTGAAGGTTATTTGGAGTTAATGAAAGGCGCGATTCTTGAAGCATCGCGTGAAGCGATCGAGACTGCAGAAGATTGCATTATTACTTTTAAAGATGGCCGCTGTGATCTGGCTAAGAATCGAAACTTGGCAGACCCAGCAAATCCAACACGTTACCTAACTGGTTACAACCCAAGTAACAAGTCGATTACCGATGACACGGTGATGGTGGGAAGAGTTACTCGAGTTAGTGATAAAACTATTAAAGCAACCGTCGTCAACTATGCCTGCCATCCAACCACTCTTGGTGGCGATAATCGCCTAGTTTCACCAGATTTCATTGGCGGTATGCGCGATGTTATGGAAGCTAATACCGATGGTGCGATCTGTGTCTTCTTGCAAGGCGCATCTGGAGATTTAGCACCGGCCTATCAATATGTTGCAGATATATCAGTGGCAGATCGTTATGGACATCAACTTGGCCATGCTGCTTATTCCACATTACTTGGTATGTATCCGGCCGGACATCGCCTGGAATATGTAAAGCCAATTGAATCTGGTGCACCTCTTGCTTATTGGGAACCTCGTCCATATGCAATTTCGAAAGAGAGCGCAATTGATTTCGAGACCGTGGGACTTCCTTCAAAGGATTGGCCAGGGGTGGAAGAACTTGATAAACAACTTGCTGCCGAGGAAGACTTTAGAATTAGAGAACGCTTACTTCGCAAGAAGATCATCGCTAACTTTACTCAAGGCAAAGGTTCAATCCCAACCCAAGTCTTTGCTTGGCGCTTTGGAAATCTAATCTTTGTTGGCATTTCCTGTGAAATCGATGTTGCTTGGCAACAAGAAGTGAGAGCGGCATTTCCAGGTTATGGCGTTGTCGCAATTACAGATGTTAACTATTCAGCAATTGGTTACATTGTTCGTGAAGAGTTGTGCGATCACAATCTTTATCAAGCCTGGCAGCCGCCATACGGAAAAGGTTCATTTACCTCAATTGTTGAGAACTGCGTGCGCCTAATGAAGAAAACGCTTCGCTAGCTTTAATCTTTATGTGGGGCAGGGTTTCTAATTCCGGGACGCTTGCCATCGATTCGAAATGGCAATCCTGGAATCTTCTTTACCTTAGAAGTTGGATCGGGATAATCTACGAGAATATCTAGCGCTGCCGCTTGCGGATCGTTTAATAGATCTTCGGGAAGCGCTAAATGATCAGCCGGGACGCCACTTGCTGCCAAGAGTTCTACCCAGTGTTTAGATCCTTTTTCGACAAGAACGCGTTCAATTTCAACATCTAATTCGGTGTTGTTCTTTACGCGATCCACATTTTCTTTAAATTTCACATTTTCAATGAGATCTTCGCGATTTAAAACGGCGCAAAGTCGGGCAAAGATCACATTGTTTCCAACACCGATCATAATTTCGCCATCACTGGTTTTAAACAGCCCATAAGGCGCAAAGGCGGGATGACCGCTTCCGGAGCGAATTGAGGGAGCGTTCGTTACTTGAAATGCAGATAGGTGATAGCTAACCCAAGAGACGCCTGTTTCATAAAGTGAAGTCTCAATAACACTTCCGATTCCAGTTTTTTCTCGCTTTATCAGCGCGGCCAAAATTCCAAGAGCGAGCCAAGTTCCGCCGCCAACATCGAGAACGGAGATTCCAGTTCTAACTGGTTCTCCATTTCGTTCTCCAGTTACTTGCATAATTCCGGTTCGGGCCTGCACGGTTGCGTCATATCCAGGAAAATGTTGAGAAGGTCCTTCAGATCCGTAAGAGGATAGATTGCCGAGAATCAGCCCAGGTCGTTTTGCCATTAACTCATCTGGTGTGAGGTGATACTCCGCCAACTTCTCAGGAAGAAAGTTGGTCAATAAAACATCGGCGGAATCCAGCAAATTATCCAGGAACAAACGTCCTGATTCACTTTTTAAATCTATTGTGACTGCTGATTTATTTCTATTGACTACGTGAAAGTATGCCGAACGATCACCTTCAACTGGAGACATAGTTCTTGCGGCATCGGCGGCCGGGGTTTCGATTTTTATAACTCGTGCACCAAGATCTCCAAGGATTGCCCCGCCAAATGGACCAGCGATATTCGATGTTGCATCAAGAACGGTGATCCCTGCCAGAGGTAACTCTGCGGGTGCCTGATCTTTGCTCACTGATGACTCGCTCTCGCATATTGAAATTAGATCTATAAGCGTTGACTTGCGCCTGGTACGCCCATACTATAGCAATCGTTTCCAGTAGCGATTTTTAGAGAGTTTGAGGGAGGCGCAATGCCAGCAATGCGCGTAAGACAAGCAATTGCAACAGCTATCGCAGATGAGATGCGCACCGATCCAACGGTGATCGTCTTCGGCGAAGATATTGCAGCAGCCGAAGGACCGTTTAAGACAACTGAAGGTCTCCTTGAAGAGTTTGGTCCTATTCGCGTCCGCGATACGCCAATCTCTGAAATGGCATTTACTGGCGCTGCCGTTGGCGCAGCAACAATGGGCTTGAAACCCGTTATTGAAATTATGTTTATGGAATTTCTTGGCGTCGCACTTGATCAACTCGTTACTGAAGGCGCAAAGATGCGTTACTTAAGTAATGGAAAACTCTCTGTCCCAATGGTGGTTCGCGCATCTGTCGGTGGCGGACTTGGTTTCGGTGGTCAACATTCACAGACTCTAGAAAACTGGGTTGCTGCTACACCAGGGCTAAAAGTTTTATCACCAAGTGATGCACAGAGCGCATACAGTTTGTTGCGCGCTGCGATTCAAGATCCAGATCCAGTTATGTTCTTGGAGCCAAGAGTTACTTATGCTGAACGCGGTGAGGTAGATACAAATCTTAAGATGGAGATCGGCAAAGCCAGAGTCGTTAAGCCTGGAAAAGATCTCACCATTGTCGCTCTTGGACAGATGACAAATATCGCACGCGAGGCTGCCGCAGCTAGCTCTTTGGATATTGAAGTCATTGACCTTTGCACGATTGTTCCTTGGGATAAGAAAACAGTATTTGAATCCGTAAAGAAGACTGGTCGCTTAGTTGTTGTTGAAGAGCAACCACAAAGCGGTGGCTGGGGATCTGAGATTGTTGCTGCTGTGAGTGCCGAATTCTTTGGAGAACTCAAGTCGCCTCCGATCCGAATCACTTGCCCAAATGTTCCAGTTCCTTACAACGGTGGCCTGGAAGCGCGCTTCTTGCCGAATGCAACTGAAGTGAATTATCTGATTGATCAATTGATGGCCACAGGTAAAGCTCCGCAACCGTGGTGGATTCGGGAGGGTTTCTAAGATGAGTAAAGGTTTAGATCGTCGTAAGGCGATACTTTCTGATCCAGTTGCACAGTTTGAACGTGCAGTTGAGATTCGCGAATTTGAAAATCAAATTAATGCTCTCTTCGCTTCAGGAACAATTAGAGGCACAACCCACCTTTGCAACGGACAAGAAGCGTTAGCTATTGGACTTGCCAGCGTTCTTCGCACAGACGATCCAGTCTCTGCAACTTATCGCAGCCACGGTATTGCACTTGCTCTCGGTATTACGCCAGAGTCTGCGATGTCGGAAATTATGGGTAAAGCAACTGGTTGTTGCGGTGGCCTCGGTGGATCGATGCACTTGTGCGATCTTGAATTAGGTCTTCTACCGACTTCAGCAATTATCGGTGGCGGTATGCCAATCGCAGCGGGTGCAGCACTTGCATTCCAAGTTCAAGGCAATGACCGGGTAGCCGTTGCTATTTTTGGTGATGGCGCAACAAATATCGGTGCATTCCACGAAACGCTCAACTTGGCAGCAATCTGGAAGCTTCCAGTTGTATTTATCTGCGATAACAATGTTTATGCAGAGTACAGCCGCATCAATCTCACCACTCCGATTGAAGATCTACATATCCGCGCCGAAAGTTATGCGATGCCGCATTTCGCACTCGATGGAATGGATATAGATGTCGTCCGCGAAGGTATTCAATCAGCTGTTGATCGTGCACGATCAGGCGGCGGACCTACCTTCATCGAAGCGAAGACTTATCGCTTTGCCGGTCACTCACGTGCAGATCAAGCGCTCTATCGCCCAGAAGGTGAACTTGATTCTTGGAAATCTCGCGATCCACTACTTCTTCTAGAAGAGCGGGCTAAGAAATCCGGCAAGATAACCGATGCGCAAATCGCTGATATGAAAGTTCGTAAAGCGAAAGAGATCGAAGCAACTGTTGCTTTATGTCAGAACGCCCCTGAGCCTTCCGCCAAAACCATGTTCGAAAACATCTGGAGCAGAAAGGTTAGTCAATAAATGAGTATCGAAATCACCATGCCGCGAGTTGCCGAAACTGTTGATTCGGTTTACCTAGTTTCTTGGTTTAAAGCTGTTGGAGATATGGTTAACGAAGGCGAAGATCTCTTGGAAGTCGAAACTGATAAAGCACAGCTTTCAGTTCCCTCCCCTGCTACGGGAAAAATAGTTGAGTTGAGATTTGCTATTGATGCAGAGATTAAAACTGGCGAAGTAATCGCCGTTCTCGAATAAGTAGCTGTGCTATGTCAAAGATTGAGCGAATTGAAACGATCCCACTTCGCGTTCCTCTTAAGCATATTTACAAGGGTTCGTACTACAAGATGCGTAACCGTTGCACCATTATCACCAGAATTCACACCTCTGATGGAGTAGTCGGACAAAGCTACAACGCTGATACAGATGAAGAGCAAGATATTATTTTGGGGATCATCCACGATGAGATTGCGCCGTTAGTTACCGGAATGGATATCCGCCAGGTCGAAAAAATCTGGCACTCGATGATCCCCGTAACTCTTGATCAACTTCGCAATCGCGCTATGCCAATGCAGGCAATTGCTTGCGTTGATAGCGCTGTCTGGGATGGCTTTGGCAAGATTGCCGGACAACCACTTTGGCGCCTTTGGGGCGGATACCGCGATCGAATTCCAATGATCGGTATCGGCGGTTACTACGGTTCAAGTGAAGCAGATCTGGAACGAGAATTAGCGTTCTTTAAAGATGAAATTGGCATGGTTGGTATGAAGTTTAAGATCGGAGCCAAGCCACCAGAGGAAGATGCGGCTCGACTAAAACTTGCTAAGTCAATTGTTGGCGATGACTTCCTTTTTGTCGTAGATGCAAATCAGGGTTACACCGTTGCAGAAGCACTTAACTTCCTCTCACTTATTGAAGGCGAAGTTAAGTTACGTTGGTTTGAAGAACCTACAAGATGGCACGCGGATTGGCGCGGCCTAAAGGATGTAAGACTTCGCGGAAATGTAAATGTTGCCGCAGGGCAAAGTGAGATCCACAGAGTTGGTATGCGCGAGATGATGCTTAATGGCGCTATTGATGTCTGTAACTTTGATGCCTCTTGGGGTGGTGGACCAACTGAGTGGCGCCGAATCGCCGCAATGGCACTCGCCTTCGAAGTACAACTTGGACATCACGAAGAAGCTCAAGTTGCATCGCACTTGCTTGCTTCAGTTCCTCACGGAACATATGTCGAATCATTTTCTCCAACTAGAGATCCAATCTTCTGGGAACTTCTAGATAACCGTCCTAAGTTAGTTAATGGAGATTTCATTCTTCCAACTGAGCCTGGCTTTGGTTGGAAGTTAAACGAAGACTTTATTGCGCAATATCGAGTCGATAAAAATTAATGGCTTCGGTTGCGATCTATGGTGCTGGCCAACTCGGTCAAGCGGTTGCAGCCGGTCTACGCACGCGAGGAATGCATCGCGTCTCCGGACCATTTAGACGAGACGATCGCGAACTCGCACTTAACTCTGGCGCAGATGTAGTTCTAATTGCTACAACTACTCTCTTTAAAGATGTTGCAGATTACATCCGAGATGCCGTCAATGCAGGTTCTAATGTTCTGGTCTCGGCCGAAGAATGCACCTATCCGTGGGCTGTAGATAAAAAATTAGCAGAAGAGCTAGATAAATTAGCGAAGGCTAAGCGAGTCAGCATTGCCGGCGCTGGTGTGAATCCCGGACTGATCTTTGATGCGCTAGTTGCAACTCTTCTTGGTCCAACCCCTTCAGGACTTAACAGCGATGGCACACCTAAGACAACAGTTGAAGTAAGACGGACGGTAAATATCTCTGGCTTTGGTGCCACTGTTCTTCGTAGAATCGGTGTCGGTGCAACTGAGAAAGAATTTAAAGAGAAAGTTGAGCGTGGTGAGATCCTGGGACACGCTGGATTTCCACAATCTATGAACGTGGTTGCCGATGCGCTCGGATTAGAAATTGAACGGATCGATAAAGTGTTGCTACCGGTTCTTACTGAACGCGCGATTGATCTTCCACAGCGTTTCATCATTGAATCAGGTTTTAGCGCTGGTGTTAATCAGACTTACACGGCAATCGTTAAAGGAAAGCCTTGGTTCTCTTCGCACTTCTTTGGCCACGTAGATCTTGCTGGAATCGATAGAGCTGCCAAGGATGAGATCGAGTTAAGCATTGATGGGAAAGTGCATCAGACAATCTCGCTTAATCCCGGAATCGGTGCGCAAATGGGCTCGCAGAATATGGTTATCAACTCAATTGAAAGAATTATCCAGGCTCAACCAGGTTGGGTAACGGTTGCCGAACTTGCACCAGCACTTGCTCGCAGTGACGAAAGTTTTTCTAGAAAATAACTTAAATAAAACCAAATAAACCCAGCAAAAGGAGAAAGCGATGTCGGTAAAGATCAGCAAGGTCGAGGCCTTCCCAGTGAAATACCAGGAGCCAAATGATTCAATGTCCTGGCGTTATCTCACCTTTGTGCGAGTAACCGCTTCTGATGGAACTGTCGGGTGGGGCGAGGCGATCACGCAATTTCCAGGTAGCACTAAAGGAACCGCTGCCATTATCGAAGATTTAGCAGATGTGATTGTTGGAAAAGATCCACTTCAAAATCTCGGCATCTGGCGCGATATTCGCAAACAGACTTGGTGGTACACCTATCGCGGCGGACTTGGCCACTTCGCGCTCTCTGCAATTGATATCGCGCTCTGGGATCTACGCGGAAAAATTACCGGCCAATCACTAATTGAAATGATCGGTAAGCGCGATAGCCAGGAAGTTACTGAGATTCCGGTGCTTGCATCAACCCACGTCTTTAATGCAAATCTTGATCTTGAAGTAGAGCGTCACGCACGTTATGTAAAAGAGGGATATATCGGTTTCAAAATCGGAATGGGCAAACGTGGCGATGCCCGTCTTGGTTATGAATTAGAGAGAGATATCAACTTTGTACGTGATCTTCGCCAGGCAGCTGGACCAGATGCTTGGATCATGATGGATCGCGGTCAATCACTCAATTGGACATTTGAAGATGCTGTTAAGCGCGTTAGCGCATGGGAAGAGCAAGGACTTAAGTGGGTGGAAGAGCCATTCGAGCCTTGGGAGTACGAGCAATTTAAGCGCCTACGCAACCACACTAAAGTTTTGATTGCCGGCAGTGAACGCGAATGGGATTACCGCGGATTTTCCGAAACTATCTCTTCAGGAACTCTAGATGTAATCGGCTGCGATGTCGGACGTGTAGAAGGAATTACAGGTGCGCTTGCGATTATCAAATTAGTTGAGACAGCCGGGCTCTGGTTCAACAGCCACGCTTGGTCTAGTGCGATTAATACCGCCGCATCTATCGCACTCTCCGCATCGACTCCGCGTTGCCTCTTGCAAGAGCTAAAGCCGGATGAGAATCCGATGCAGCATGAATTAATTACCGAGCCATTCACACATAAAAATGGAAAGATCGCTGTTCCATCAAAGCCAGGACTTGGCGTAGAAGTAATTGAGAAGACCGTACAAAAGTATGCCTTCTGATAGCGATCTATCTATAGGTAGAGGACTTGATGGAAAACGGATAATTGTCACTGGTGCTAGTAGCGGAATTGGTAAAGCAACAGCGCTTCTGCTCGAGAGAGTAGGCGCAT
>JAPLBF010000019.1 GCA_026392825.1 Actinomycetota bacterium | reverse complement strand
TTTCTTACCAATTGGTGGCTGACCTCAAAGAATATTGTGATTTATCACCCTGATGCCATTGTTGGATTAAGAATTTTCTCCGCACCTGCTGAAGACCTCCTCTTTGGTTTCGCGCTAATTCTGGGCACGATGGATATGTGGGAATTTTGGGGCCGCCGCGGAATGCAGCGTGATCCAAGACCGAATAAAGATAAAGGGAAGAATTGAAAAAAATCGGTTTTCTCTTTGATTTAGATGGCACCTTAATCAATTCGCAAGATGCGGTGGTTAACTCGTGGGTCACTATGGCTAATGAAGCAGGCATTCCACTGGAAGCACTTGCTGGCCATCACGGTGTACCGGCAGAACAAACTCTAAGAAAAGTATTAGCCGGCCGCGAAGAAGCTGAAATACAACGATGGATCAGGCGAGTAACTGATTTAGAAATTGCCGATGTCGATGGTGTTCACGCCGTACCTGGCGCAATTGAACTTCTTACCGAACTTACCGATCGCGAAATTCCTTGGACGATCGTTACTTCTTGCACTACGGATTTAGCAATTGCTCGCACTCGCGCTGGCAAAATTCCAATGCCGACTAATTCAGTTACCTTTGATCAAGTAACTCGCGGCAAACCATTTCCAGAACCATTTATTTTGGGTGCTGATCGTTTAGGTCTACAAACAGAATTATGTTGGGCAATCGAAGATGCACCGGGCGGAGTTACATCAGCAAAAGACGCTGGCTGCATCGTCGCCGGAGTATTAACCACGCATACACGTGAAGAGTTACCTCACGCCGATCATCACCTTGAGCATTTAAACCAACTGCTTGGCAAAGCAGGTCTCTGAGTACAGTAAAGTTCGCATCAACCCCACCAGGGACGGTAGCTCAGTTGGTTAGAGCCCCGAACTCATAATTCGGTCGTCGTCGGTTCAAGTCCGACCCGTCCCACTTTCGCCCAACTTCTTGGAGGTGTTTCCGACGATGAGACCAATCAATGAGATTGCCGCAACGCTTGGAATTGATAGTGAGAATCTTGAGGCCTACGGAAAATATAAAGCTAAAGTAAATTTGAAGTACCTTGATGCACTTCCGAAGCGCAAAGATTCTAAATTGATTCTCGTTACCGCAATCAGTCCTACGCCTGCGGGCGAAGGAAAGACAACGACCACCGTTGGCTTGGGCGATGCGCTTCGCCACATTGGTAAAAACGCCATGATTGCGCTGCGCGAACCATCCCTAGGGCCAGTCTTTGGAATGAAGGGTGGTGCAACTGGCGGCGGGCTTGCTCAAGTTGTCCCGAGTGAGGAGATCAATCTTCACTTCACTGGTGATTTTAACGCGATAGCTTGTGCAAACAACTTACTTGCTGCGCTACTTGATAACCACATACACCACGGTAACGAACTCGCTATTGATATTCGCCGGGTGACTTGGAAACGTGTAATCGATATGAATGATCGTGCTCTTCGCGAAATTATTCAATCCCTTGGCGGCGTTGGTAATGGCTATCCTCGAAGTGATGGCTTTGACATAGTTGTTGCATCAGAGATTATGGCTATCTTCTGTCTTGCTACATCAATTGAGGACCTGAAAGGTAGAATCGGAAGAATTGTTGTTGGATATAGAAGTGACAAGACTCCGGTGCTGGCGAGTGATCTCAAAGCTCAAGGCGCGATGACGGTAATTCTTAAAGATGCCTTTCAACCTAACCTAGTTCAAAGCCTGGAAAACACTCCAGCCTTTATCCATGGTGGACCCTTCGCAAATATCGCACACGGCTGTAACTCAGTTGTTGCAACAACTTCAGCTATGAAGCTAGCGGATTATGTCGTAACCGAGGCTGGCTTTGGGGCCGACCTAGGTGCTGAAAAATTTATCAACATTAAGTGTCGCAAGTCAGGGCTCCGCCCATCTGCCTGTGTGCTCGTTGCAACAGTTAGAGCAATCAAATATCACGGTGGTGCTGATCTAAAAAACATTACGACCGAAAACTTAGCAGCGCTCGAGGCTGGCATAGTCAATTTAGAGCGCCATATCAAGAATATTACGAGTGTTTACAATTTGCCTTTGGTTGTATCAATTAATCACTTCACGAGTGACACCAAAGCAGAGATAGATCTTTTGCAAAGTCGCGTTGAGTCTCTAGGTGTCAAGATTGTTCTTGCAACGCATTGGGCCGATGGCGGTGGTGGTGCAGCAGACCTAGCTCACGCGGTGGTCGAGCTCTGTGAGCAGCCAGAGCAAATGAAATTCGTTTATGAGGATGGTCAGAGTTTGTGGGAGAAAGTCACTGCTGTAGCGACAAAGATTTATGGAGCAAAGCAAGTAACTGCAGATGCCAAAGTAGTCAATCAATTAAAAGAGTTCGAAGCTTCTGGCTATGGCCACTTTCCGATCTGTGTAGCTAAGACCCAATATTCCTTTACTACCGATTCCAGCCTTCGAGGCGCACCAAGTGATCACACCATAAATATTCGGGAGGTAAGACTCTCGGCAGGTGCGGAGTTCATCGTGATGATCTGTGGAGATGTCATGACCATGCCCGGTCTACCCAAAAATCCCGCGGCAGAACGAATTGATTATGTAGACGGAAAGGTAATTGGGATCTTCTAGCGAGCGACTTCTGAACTATTGCGCGATGCTTACAGCAGTTCCGGTTTTGATCGATTCTTCGCAGGCGATTGCGACTCTGAGCGATTCGCGAGCTGATTTTGGTGGGCATGGATTAGAAATCTCGCCTTTAGTAAGTTGATGAAATGCTTGAGATTCTTTTGTAAATGCCTCACGAAATCTTTCGATAAAACCTTTATATCTAACTGGAGCAAAGTTAATCTCGCCTTCAACATCATGGATCGGCGTCTTTTTATTTAAGCCGACGGCGAGAGATTCTTTTGAGCCAAAAATTTCCAGGCGAACATCGTGTCCGACCGGATCGTGGCGCGTTCCAGTAATTGCTACTTGAACGCCGCTGACAGTTGTTAAAGAAATTAGTGAAACGTCAGCATCACCATACTTCGCGTATTGCTGGTGTTCGCGAACTGCTTGAGTGGCGTAAACCTTGGCAATCTCACTTTGGGTAATCCAACGGATGAGATCAAAGTCGTGAACATGTAGATCTCGATAGATACTTCCGCTACCTTCCAAGAACTCTAAAGTTGAAGGCTGGTGGTCGTGGGCGTACATATGTAATGTGTATAAAGTTCCGACATCTCCATTGGAAACCATCTTGGCGGCTTTGCTGATTGGCGGATCAAAGCGGCGCTGAAACCCTACTTGGATCTGAGTTCTATACTTATCGGCTGTAGCAATGACTTCATCAGTTTCTTCAACTGTGAGTGAAATTGGCTTTTCACAGAGAATAGGTTTTCCAAGAGGTAATAAGCTTTTTAAAATTTCCACGTGAGCATTGGTTGCAGTTGCTACTACATAGCCATCAAAAGTTTGGCTATAAACCTCTGAATACTTACCAGAGCCACAGCCCAATTTTTTCGCCAATTCTTCAGCCGCTAAATCGCGTCGATTAAATATTGTTACTTGAGCGCCATCACCAAGTAAATCTTCGGCGCGAATAGCGCCCATGCGCCCAGAACCAATAACTGCGATCTTCATGGCGCAGATTTACTCCTTATTTCGCAGCGATAGACCTTCACTATATAGTTTGGAGAAGGATTTATGAAGTGCCCCTATTACGCACGTAAGGATAACAATGGCTAAGGATCTCGACCTCATCACGGTGGGTCGAATCAGCGTTGATTTATTTGCTGAACAAATCAATACTTCCTTTAGTCAGCCGCAGACTTTTCATAAATCAATCGGCGGCTCTCCGACAAATGTGGCAGTTGCGGCGGCTCGATTGGGCCATAAGAGTGCGATAGTTACAAAAGTCGGTGTTGATCCTCTTGGGCAATACGTTGTTAATAAATTAAAAGAATTTGGCGTGAACACAGATTTTGTGAAGGTTGCTGAAAGCGGTCTAACGCCTGTTGTGCTTGCTTCACAAGATCCACCAGAAGATCCAAAGATCATCTTTCATCGCCAGCCTTCGGCTCCGGATACGCAAGTAATCGTTAGCGATGTCGATTCCGAAACAATATTGGCTGCAAAAATCTTCTGGGTAAGCGCGTGCGCTTTATCTACCGGTGAAACGGCAAAGAGCGCGGTCAAATGGCTACAAATTCGCGATCGCAGAGCTGAATCAATTATCGATTTAGATTACCGACCTTCATTTTGGCCAAATGTGGATGCAGCGCGTGCTGCCGCGCAAGAGGCGATATCACTTTGCACGATTGCAATTGGAAATATTGCTGAATGCCAAGTCGCACTTGGAATCTCTGATCCGCAGGAAGCGGCGACCGAACTTCTAAAGCGTGGGGTTCGTATCGCGATTGTGAAGATGGGCGGAGATGGTGTTCTGCTTGCAACGCAAAGTGAACGAATCGTTATCGCTCCACGTCCGATCAAATTGGTATGCGGACTTGGCGCCGGAGATGCTTTTGGCGGTGCACTAGTACATGGCTTGTTAAGCGGCTGGGGATTACACGAAATAGGTGAGTTTGCCAACGCTGCTGGTGCCTATTTGGCTTCTGAGTTAATGTGCTCCGATGCAATGCCAACTATTGAAGTTCTCAATAACTTTATTGGCACAGGAGGTAAGCGGTAATGAACCTCGATCGTAAGCGCTACTTCCAACTTATTGAAGCCAGAATAAATGATCCGGCATCACTTCAAAAGGCTTTAAAGAATCGTGCGCGCAGAAGCGTTGCTGGTAAAGACGGCAAATTAATGTTGTTGGCGGCAGATCACACGGCGCGCGGAATCATTGCTGCGGGAAATAATCCGACGGCTATCGCAGATCGTTTTGTTCTATTAGATAAATTAATTCGTGGTTTAGCCGTTGCCGGCGTTGACGGCGTAATGGCAAGTGCGGATATCTTAGAAGAACTTGCTTGGCTAGGCGCGCTTGAAGAAAAAGTTGCAATTGGCACTATGAATCGCGGTGGAATTATCGGAGCTACTTGGGAGCTCGATGATCGCCTAACCGCATACGACGCCGAACATATAAAGAGCATGGGGCTCGATGGCGGAAAGACTTTGCTGCGAATTGATGAGACGGACCCGGGAGTTGCTAGAACAATCGAAATGGTTGCTCAAGTAACCACACAACTGGCTGACCTGGAACTCGTATCTATGATTGAACCGCTTCCATATATGAAGAACTCAGATGGCAGAGCAGTGCTTGATCCATCGGAAGAGAAGTTGATAAAGGTAGTCTCAATCGCATCGGCACTTGGTTCATCATCAGCATTTACTTGGCTAAAGATTCCAGCACCTACAAATCCTGAAAGAGTTGCGGCGGCAACGAGTTGTCCAATTTTGTTATTGGGTGGAGATCCAGGAAGTAATTGGGAAGAAGTCTTTGCCAAGTGGGAGAAAGCTTTGACTGTTCCTAATATCCGTGGCTTAGTTCCAGGCCGCGCACTTTTATACGGTGAAGATTTAGATGTAGAAGCTGCCGTATCTCGCGCAGCAAAAATGGTTAGAAAAGGTTGATGATGAGTTGGTATAAACCCGCTGGAACTTTAGCCACTGCGGATGCAGAGATTTCATTAACGCCAAAGGATGCGCAATGGGAATTCTGCGGTTTTTATACTTATGACTTGGCAAAGCGCGCCGAAGTTAGCGTAGAACTGAAAGGGCGTGAGGCGATATTGCTTCCGCTCTCAGCTCAAGATGTGAAGGTGGAAGTAGATGGTCAGACCTTTACATTGAAAGGTCGCACCGGAGTTTTTGCAGCGGTCTCCGATTGGATCTACCTTCCAGTTAATTCATCAGTTAAATTCTCTGGAAAATCTGGCGAAGTAGCGTTATTGACCGCTGAAGCGAGTGAGCAATTTCCAGTTTGCTACACACCTGCTGAAGGCGTTTCCGTTGAAGTTCGCGGCTCAGGTAAGGCAACCCGCCAAGTGAATAACATTGCAACGCCAACTAGTTTTACCGCTTGTCATAAAATTTTGGTCTGCGAAGTTATTACTCCAGGTGGAAATCTTTCCTCTTGGCCACCACACCGCCACGATAAATTTCCGGGTTGTCCCACAATTAACGAAGAGGTTTACTACTTCCAAATTGGTAAGGAAGGAACCGACCACGGTGATGGCGAAGGCGTTGGCTTCTTCCACGTTTATACCGTCGATGGTTCTGTAGATGAAACTGTGACCATTCACGATAAAGATACTTATGTGGTGCCTCATGGTTATCACGGACCATCAATCGCTTCCCCTGAATATCCAATGTACTTTTTAAATGTAATGGCCGGACCTGCCGCCGAACGCAGTATGGCTTTTTGCGATGATCCAGCACATCACTGGATTAGAGATTCATGGAACGATCAAGTGCAAGACCCTCGTTGTCCAGTTACTTCAGCCCAAGGCAAGGTGAAAAAATGAAAAAAGATATCCGCATTGCAGTTCTCGGTCTCGGCTGGATGGGACAGGCACACTCTCGCTCTGCGCTACGCATTCCATCGCTATTTCCTGATCGCGGGTTCCAGCCAATCTTGCAAGTGTGTGCTGATGTTGATCCAGCGCGACAGAAGAGCGCAGTTGAAGATTACGGATTTGCGCGCGCCACTGGTGATTGGATGGAGGCAGCGACTGCATCAGATGTAGATGCTGTGTGGGTAACAGCTCCAAATATGTTGCACCTTCCAATGATTGAAGCAGCAACTAAGGCTGGTAAAGCGGTATTTAGCGAGAAGCCAATTGGTGGAAAACCAGAACAAACAGTTGAGGCTTATAAATTAGCGAAGAGCGCTGGTGTTCCAACTGGAGTTGGCTATAACTATGTTTGGGCTCCCCTGGTTCTGCACGCAAAGAACTTGATTGCTAGCGGTGCACTCGGAGAAATCACGCACTACCGTGGCCGTTTCTTGAGTATGTATGGAAGCGACGAACTCGGTTTGCTCACTTGGCGTTTTAAGTTAGCTGATGCTGGTTACGGTGTATCCAGCGATATTTTGAGTCACAGCGTTTCTATGGCGCAATTTTTAGTAGGACCAATATCTGAAGTTGTCGGAATGCAGAACACAACAATTAAAGAGCGTCCATTGCCTTCCGCAAATGCCAGCCATTACTCACGTGGCAAAGCAAGTGATCCAAAAGGTCCTGTTGAAAATGAAGATTTCGCTTCGATGCTTTGCACTTTCGCTAATGGCGCAACCGGAACATTTGAAGTTAGCCGCACTGTCGTTGGACCAGAAAGTCAGAACGCCTTCGAAATTTACGGAACCAAGGGATCACTTTTGTGGAACTTAGAAAAGATAAACGAATTGCAGTATTACGAACTCGGAAGTTCGCTTAACACCGGTTACACCACAATTTATGGTGGAGATCGCTTCCCATTCCACGGAGCATTTGTTCCTGGTCAAGCAAATGCCATCGGATTTGAAGACCTGGTTGCCATTGAAGATTATGTCTTTATGCAATCAATCGTTGAAGGCAAAGCCTTTGGCCAAAGCTTTAAAGAAGCGGTCGATGTCGTAAGTGTGCAACAAGCTTTGATTAACTCTTGGAGCTCACGCACTTGGGAACAAGTTAAAGATTTAAGCCGCTAAACCAATCTAAAGATTCTGGATTGGCAAGTGCACCTAAGTTGTTATTTGCTACTTTGTTTATGACATTGGCAACGGCGATTTCCACGAGTTTATTGCTCTTGGTTCGCGGAAATTCTGGCGCTTGCAAAATGAGAGCAGGCACGTGGCGCGGGCTCGCTTTTCTCTTCAACGCTGATTTGATCTGAGCAATTAACTCTTCTGTTAAATCAACTCCCTCTGCCATCTTTACAAAAAGAATGACTCGGGTGTCGCCATCCCACTTTTGGGCAATCGCCAAAGATTCTGTGACTTCAGCAAACTCCTCAGTGATGCGATAGATCTCCGCGGTACCGATCCGCACTCCACTGGCATTTAGCGTTGCATCTGAGCGGCCTTGCACAATGAAGCCACCTTCTAAAGTCTTTTCAACATAATCTCCGTGGGTCCACACGTCGGCAAATCTTTCAAAGTAAGCGGACTTAAATTTAGCGTTACCTGGATCGTCCCAGAAGTAGAGCGGAACGGAAGGAAATACATTTCTACAAACTAGTTCGCCATTGACTCCGACTGCTGCAACATCGCCATTCTCAATTAAAACTTGGACATCAAGTCCCAGCGCTGGCACTTGAATCTGGCCGGAATAAACCGGCATATCGGGAGCGCCAAGCATAAAACATCCGCAGATATCAGTTCCTCCCGAGATTGAAGCGAGATGGACGCCGGAAGCGACGTTTTCGTAAATAAAGTTAAAGCCTTCTGGGCTAAGTGGTGATCCAGTTGAGGCAATGGTGCGCAACTTAGAGAGTTTATGTGTTTCTTTTGGTTGCAAATTTAATTTACGAATTGAATCTATATATTTAGCAGAAACACCAAGGAAAGTTAATTGGTTTTCATCGGCTAGATTAAATAATCGTTCAGGGGTTGGGTGCATGGGATTTCCGTCGTATAGAACTATCGCCGCACCTGTTCCCATCACCATAAAGAGCCAGTTCCACATCATCCAGCCACAGGTTGTGAAGTAGAAAACTTCATCATTAGCTTTTATATCAAGGTGGTATCTCTGCTCACTAAGCGCTTTTAACAACACTCCCGCAGCGCTGTGCACGATACATTTTGGTTTGCCAGTTGTTCCAGATGAGAACAAAATAAAACCTGGGCGATCAAAACCACCAGGTATTGAAATTTCGCTCTTTGGGTCACAGGTTGCAATCCACTCGCTAAAACTTTGATGTGGCGAACTTGCCGATCCCATTGAGATGACTTTCTGAAGTGTTGGCAGTTGTGCGACTATTTCAGCAATTTTTTCTGAGCAATCGATTTCTTTGCCGTTATATTGGTAATTAGTCGTGACCAACAGAACCTTTGGTCGAATCTGTTCAAATCTATCTAAGACGGTTGCAGTTCCGAAATCAGCAGAGGTGCTAGAAAAAATGGCACCAATTTTTAGGGCACCGAGTGCGATGAAAACAGTCTCTGCTACGTTGGCAACAATTGCCGAAACAACATCGCCTTCCTTAAGGCCGATTTGCTGTAAACCATAGGCGACTTGGTTGGCAATGTGACGTACTTGTCCGCGTGAATAACTCTTCTTGACTCCGGATTCACTTATCTCAGTAATCACAATTTGATCATCGTTGCCCTTTAATAAGGTATCTACGATGTTCAGCTTTGCATCGGGGAAGAATTGACTGTCGAGAAAGCCGCGATCAATTATTGCCTTATCGCCAAGGGTTCCGACTACGCCACTATCTTCAAATACATAGCGCCAAAAACTTTCTTTATTTTCAATTGACCATTTATGAAGGCTTTGGAAATCACTCACTTTGGCAAATCTCTTTAACTTATCGATTGCCAGATCTTCAGAAGGTTCTGGCTCCCACAGCAACCGTTTCATCACTTAGGGGCGGCCCATTACTTCAAAGCCACGTTCAAAGACTTCTGCAAATGCGATTGACTGAGAATGCGGCATTAACCAACCTTCTCCCCCGCGAATGCGCCGCGACATTGAATCAGCCATCAATTGATAAGGATCGCAAGCAGCAAAGTTTTCAACGCTCACCTTTCCATCAACTTCTAATTCAAGTGCGCTGGCCTTGTTGTGAGAGTTAAAGGCGTCGTTTCCACTCAAAGAAACTCTGCCTTTCGTGCCCACGACATCAAAGTAAAGGGTGCTCGGTATATTCATAGAAGTTAGCGCTTCGGCATGTGCGCCGCCAATATCGAATGAGATATTTAACGTTTCATCACATCCGCCGGGATGCCAAATAACATCAGTCTTGATATTGCTTACTGGTGCAAAATCCATCAACCAAATTGGGGCCGCCACAGAATATGGTCCGAGATCATAAAGTCCTCCGCCGCCTAATTCATAAATCGCCCGAATATTGCTGGGATCTAGTCCATCATAAGTAAATGCGGTGCGAATGTTTTTGACCTCGCCGATTACTCCTGAATCAACAATCTCCTTTAGGCGCAAGGTTCTTGGATGCCAACGATTCCAACTAGCTTCCATAAAGATAAGTCCAGTTTCGTTGGCGACCGCAATTGCCTCATTGAGTTCTGCCACATCCATCGCAGCGGGTTTTTCACATAGAACATGTTTTCCGGCGCGCATCGCTTTTATTGACCATTCGATATGCAATGAGTTTGGAAGCGAAATGTAAATAGCTTCAACTTTCGGGTCGGCAAGCAATTGCTCGTAATCTGTGTAAACCAAGCCGCTGGGAGATAAAGACTTTCCGCGTTCTTGATCTTTTGATCCCACGGCATAAGTCTCGCCAACTTCGGAATTAAGTAGCGCTGGATATAGGGCGATCCTTGCAATGTAACCAGCGCCGATAAATCCCCAGCGTACTTTCTCCATATCGGTGACAATACTTGCAAAATTGGCTACCGCCAAGAAAATCCGAAATACCTGCACAAGAATGAAAATTGGAGTGCCTGAGATGCTGAGCAATCTGGCTCCCTGGCCTGAAAATGCAGGATCTGGTGATGTGTTGGCGGGAATTATTGGCGCACTTGTTGCCACTAATTACATTGAAATTTTAAATGATCCAGATCATCTTGCAAGAGTTGCTGCGAGTGGTTCATTCATTCACAACTTGGCTGCGGTAACTATATCTAAGGATTGCCCTATTTCAGCATCCGCCATCATTGAATTTATCCCGTCAGCGTTACAAAAAAATATTAAAGTAGGGGTAGCCCTCTAATTTTGATTTTAATTTGTTTCAAGTTACGCGTGCTAGCAATCAGGGCTACCTTTAGGGGTGAACAAATCTCCGACAGTTTTAGTTGCAAGCGATGATGCATTTGAGTTAGCAACTCTCAGTGCAGCACTTCGCTTACACGCTATAAATGTTGTTGCAGAAGCACACACTGAAGGAATTGCACAGAATCTTTATAAGTTTCTTTCACCAGAAGTTGTGCTGGTTGATCTTCAATTTGCCGGTGAACAAGCCCTCGATTTGGTGAACAAGTTTCGCAAAGTAAATCCCGTCCTTGGTGTGGTCTTAATGACCGCTTGTCCAGATCTTCGCTTACTTGGCTTAGTAGAGAAGCAAATACCTTTAGGTTCTCAAGTAATATTGAAAAAATCTGTCTCTGACCTATCGGTTGTAAGCTATGCGATTTCTAATTCACTAGTTGCAATAAAAGAAAAGAAGAAGATGTCTTGGATAGATAGCCACGGATCCCTGCATGAGAATGCCTTTCGTAGCATCCTTACCGACTTCACTGATATTCAAATTGAAACTTACCGATTACTCGCCAAAGGTTTAAGTAACTCTGAAATTGCTAAGACACGTTTTGTCAGCGAGAAATCTGTGGAACAGATCGTTGCCCGCATTGCACAGCATCTACAAGTTGTTCCAGACAGAGCACAGAACCTGAGAGTTGTCTTAACCGCTGAATATTTCAAATGGATCGGCTCACCGCGCCACTAGCCAACTCTGGTTTCATCAACCCAGTAAAGTGTGGGGCATGGATGCGCACCTGACCCTGCCGCAATTGCGCAGCCGCTGGAATGATGTCCTTGATCATTTAGAGAGCCAAGATCGAGTCGCTTGGATCGCATACTTCGATGCTCGCCTCGCTGATTTTGATGGCGTAAAACTCTCACTTGATTTTTCTGATGCACGCAAATTCTCGGGTGGGCACGAGTACTCACCGACTAGAGAGAAGTTGCAGAACTCCTTGATTTCATCAATTAAGTCCATTTTGGATATTGATATAAAGATCGAAGAAATTTAATGAAAAAATTTGTGATCTTTATAGTAATGAGCATGGGCTTTTTCTCATTGCAAGTTATCTCATCCGAAGCAGCTGCTTCAAAAATAACTATGACGCTTAAGCAAACTCCTGGTGGCGAAGAACCAATTGTGACTTTGTATGGAGCAGTTAATCCAGCAAAATCAGGAGTTAAGGTATCTGTACAGATTCAGTTGGATGGAAAGTGGCAAGATACACGTTTCTCATCTAAGACAGCGCGCGTTGGCACTTGGCAAGTAGTTGCAGTCGCAACCGCGTTAAATGCAAAGGTTAACTACCGCGCAAAAGCAAAAATAGGTAGTAAGTACATTTACTCGAGCAGCAAATCGATAACTGTTAGATCTATACCTGAAATTTCTAACGCTTCTTCACTTTCGATGATTGATCAACTTGGTCCCGGAGGAAGAATTCACGGTGCAGATATCAGTCGCTGGCAGCACCCGAACGGTGCCCTAATTAATTTTGAAAAGATGTATGCAGCAGGAGTTAGATTTGTAATCATCAAAGCGTCCGATACTCGCGATGATGCCGATGCTCTTGCGCTCAAATATGTGATGATGGACCGCTCTGCCGCTCAAGCTGCGGGGATTTACACCGGTTTTTATCACTATGCAGTCCTGCCAGATGTTAAGACAAACGAACAGGTAATAGTTGATGCACAGACCCAGGCACAGAAAGCACTTTGGCGCTTAGGTTCATTGGGCGGCTACAACGAGCGCGATCTTCCATATGCCTTAGATTTAGAGAATAACTGTGTCCGACTTTCGGGAACCACTTGCGCAAGATATCTACCTAAATCTCAGATAACGCTTTGGGCGAAAACTTTCTTAAAGATCGTAAAAGAGAAAACGGATCGCACTCCGATTATCTATTCGTATCCAAATTTCTTAGAAGGCGCGATGATGCGCGATGAGGAATTGCGCCAATATCCACTTTGGCTAGCCCAATATGCCATTAATCCCGCCGATCCACTTGCACAACCTGGAATAAAAGATGGCGGTTGCTATGTGCACTCCTGGACAACTGCAAACTGCTCATCTACTTGGACTATCTGGCAATACTCTTCTTGTGGCATCGCACCTAAATATGGAGTTCCAGGTACTCGTTTAGATTTAAATGTATTTCGTGGTGCACCTTCTACATTTTTAGATTTGATAAAAGGGCGTTGGGTCCCAGAAGTTGCGGATCAAATGCCGAAGAATGAGCCGACAGCGATCACATATAAAAATGTGAAATTCTCTACAGCCGATAAACCGTTGAGTGTAGAAGTAGATGTTATTCGGCCAGACGGTCGCCCGGTTGTAACCGGAACTGTTCGATTCTATGTAAATCCGCTAACTCCGATAAATCCTAAGCCGATCCAGACTGTTATTCGAGCAACTAGTGGTTCTTGGAAGTTGAGCATTAAAGGAATTCCCGAGGGTGCATGGACAGGTGATATCGGTTTTGTTGATGCCACCGGTACGCACGCTGTGAGCAAAACTCCAATCGAATTCGCAATCGGGCAAGCGCTTCCGGTTTCACCGACAGCCACGCCAAAACCAACTCCAGTACCAAGCAAAAAACCTGCATTCGATGGTTGCAAATACCAAATAAAGAATTGATTTCACTTAGCAAATACTCGCTTTAACTTGCCTAACCCGTAGAGTTATCCACTATGAGCCCGGCAAAGAAAATTGGCGCAGGAATCACACGCTCCGATTTAACTATGGCCGATGGCCGCACTATTCGTTACTACGACACCCAAGGACAATTGCGTAACGCAGAAGATAAACGTCCACCTGAAGCGCAACCCGGTATCGGTGAACTTCGTTTAGATCCATTGGTAAATGAATGGGTAGTAATGGCGGCACATCGCCAAGGCAGAGTTTTCTTACCGCCAAAAGAGTTATGTCCGCTCTGCCCCACCAAGGGTGAACTCTTAACCGAAATTCCTGATTCAAATTATGAAGTTGTTGTCTTTGATAACCGCTCACCATCATTGCAGCGCCCCGAAGGTGACTGGGCAATTCCGGATATGGTCGGAACCGAAACGGATCCCGGTTCAGCCGCAGGCAAATGTGAAGTTATAACTTTTACCGATAGCCACGGAGGTTCTTTCGCAGAACTCACACCTGCGCGTGTTCGCGTATTACTTGAAGCTTGGAAAGATCGAGTACAAGAACTCTCTCAAGAGCCATATATCCATCACATCGCTCCCTTTGAAAATCGCGGTGAAGAAGTTGGTGTGACGCTTTCTCATCCGCACAGCCAGATTTACGCTTACTCTTATCTTCCACCGCGAGTACAAAAAATGTTGGCTGTTGCGCAATTACACTTTGAAAACACCGGTCGTGTTCTCTTTGATGACGTTGTCGCTCGTGAGTTAAAAGATGGCGATCGCATCATTGCGAAAAATGCGCATTGGGTTGCGTTTGTTCCATATGCTGCGCGCTATCCATTTGAAATTCATGTCGCCCCGCTGCAACCAGTTGCCGATCTTGCGCAACTCTCCCCCAAACAATCTGATGCTTTTCCAGAAGTCGCACTTGAAGTTATGCGCAGACTCGATGGCGTGTTTGGAATTGAAATGGCTTACATCGCCACTTGGCATCAAGCGCCAGTGCGCGAAGGGCGAGATTTATTGCGGCTGCATTGGCAGATCACCAGTGTGCGTCGTGCACCAGGAAAGTTAAAGTACTTAGCGGGTAGTGAGTCAGCGATGGGCGCATTTATTATGGATTTAAAGCCCGAACAATCTGCTGGTCAACTGCGTGATGTAGTTATTCCACCGCTGTAACAGAGATAACTTCAACACCGCCGATAGATCCCAGAACTTCTAGCAAATCTGTCGGATCAGATCCTGGCACTGCAACAGTCACATCATCAAAACCGCGACCGCCTTCAGATTTAACAACCACTAGCCCTCGAATATCGCCGCCTGCTGCGCCGATGGCAGAGGCAAGCAAACCTAAAGCCCCTGGTCGATCAGGGAGAGAGAGTTGTAAGCGAAAGAGAGCCATAGGTAAAGGTTACCTTGTCAGATGCAACAAAGACATTTGAGTCCTGGCCTCATTCGTTAATTAAATTGCGGGTGCTGAGCCGAGTGTGACCTTGTAGCTCTTGCTCGAACCATCGGGCAGAGTCAGGACAACGGTAATAACAGCGCCAGGTGCATACGAGCGAATCTTGACTATGGCAGCATCGCGATTTGCAATCTTTACTCCATCAATTGAAGTAATGATTGAACCAACAACTATTCCCGCTTTCTGCGCACCTTCTCCTGGAGTTAAGTCAGCAATTTTGGCTTGATTATCTGTTGTTGGACTTGCGAAAACTACGCCTAATACTGGACGAGTTGATTTACCCGTTGCAATAATTTCATCGATTACTCGTTTGGCTTCATTTATGGGAATTGAGAAACCAAGTCCGATACTTCCGCTTGTGCCACCGGAAGTTAACGTTGCAATTGCAGAGTTGACTCCAATGATTCGACCTTGTGAATCAACAAGTGCGCCTCCGGAATTTCCAGGATTAATTGCTGCATCAGTTTGAATCGCATTTACATATGAAGTGGAATCTGTTGTGCCAGTTGTAACTGGGCGATTTAGCGCTGAGATAATTCCTTGCGTAACTGTGTTGGCTAGGCCAAGAGGAGAACCGATAGCGAGCACTTCATCACCAACGCTTACTTTAGATGAGTCGCCAAGGGCTATCGCTGGCAAGTTGCCTTTTTGAATGGATAGAACCGCGATGTCATACCCGCGATCACGACCAACAATTGTGGCTGGAAGTTCTGTTCCATCAGCAAATTCCACTTTGATAGTGCCTGATGTAACCGCACTTTCAATTACGTGGTTATTAGTGATGATGAAACTTGAGGTCGTGTTAGTTTTATAGATTGATCCCGAACCAGTTCCGCTACCAGCTGTTGCCTTGACAGAGATTGAAACAACCGATGGAGTCACCAGCGCTGAAATTGACTTTGCGTTTATGGAATTGCTTCCGATTTCAATGGCAGTCTTATTGGTTGCACACACCCCTGCTTTGGCTAAAGTCAGTGTCTGTGTGCGATTATCGGCACATACGACAACGCTGCTAACAACCGTATTAGTAGCTGCGGTTGCGACAGAGCCAGCGATAACTGCTCCGAGAATAAATCCGACAGTGACTTTTAGCGGGGTGCGGTTTGATTTCATACTTTGATCATCCCTTGTGTTGCTTAGCGTTTTCTGTGATCTGATTGAAATTTTCATTAAGCTTCTACGATCCAGGAGCCCTCTATAGCAACCTTGATCTTCGCTAGTGGCTGGTTAGTTGGCCCGGTAACGACCTTTGCGCCATCGAATGGATCGAAGACTGCGCCGTGGCAGGCGCATTGTAAATTCTTTGAGGCGGAGTTAAATTGAACGGTGCACCCTTCGTGTGTACAGACCGCCGAATAAGCGAAAACGCCAGCCTTGGTGCGAAATAGCACCGCCGGTGTGCCGGCCTTTGAAACAAAGGTCTTTGTATCACCAACTTTGAGAGATGCATCTTTTACAATTTTTATACTCTTCAATTGCGCATCAACACCAGCTGAAGGAGTTGTGGCTGGTGCACCTGTTGGAAATAACTTCCCAAGCCCCGCACCGGCAACTGCAATTGCTGCAACCGATGAAATCCTGAAGAAACTTCTTCGATCCACTGAAACATTGCTCTTACGGCGAGAGCCATATAAGAATAAGAAATAAGAAAGCCATAAAATTGTGTAGGCAGAATCACTAGCTAGAAAGTAAGGTTGAACTTGCCAGGTACTGGAAAGCCATAAACCAAGTGACATCACAAATCCACCGAACGCTGCCCATGTCGGTGCGATCCAGAGCAAGGTAGCTGCGCCTATAGCAAACTCGGTGAGCATTACAAAGATTCCAATTTGTGTGGAATGTTCTAACATTTTATTTATTGCAAAACCAATTGGTGAATTTAAGGCAAAGGCAGAAAGTTGTGTTCCTATAAAAGTTGTTGATCCTGAAGTTAGAAAGCCAGGATCACTCGCCTTATGCCAACCAGCGTAAATCCAAGTAACTCCCAGCCAGAGTCGCATTACTCGCATTGGCCATAGTTGGTTTCGCCAGGACGTTTTTAAGTTCATACGCAAAAAGTAACCTCTTTGACTGTGAATATGGAGCTGCCCCACCTGGCCTCGATCCAGGGACATCCGAATTAACAGTTCGGCGCTCTACCAACTGAGCTATGGGGCATTAATTATTAACTTGCCGTGCAGGCGCAAACTCTAGCGCAAGAGGCGCACTGGGTCTAAATCGAGCGAAGCGCCAGGTCGTGTAGCCCCCGACGGGTCGTTTCAAGGGCGACCAGGGCAGCAAATGCTGCGTTGTACTCCTGTTCGTTTTCGACGGGATTAAGTCGTTGCAAGGAAGATTTCAATTCGGCAATTGATCGCGAGATCGCAACCTCGCGTAAGCGAGCAACGATACTTTCAACGTAATGGCCAGTTACTTCGCCATCGGCGCGAATTGGTTCAACATTTAACTCCGTAAAAAGGGAACGCATGTTTTCATCTTCAATAATCGAAATTTCAACTGAACTCTGTTCTGGAAGAGCGGTAATAACTGAAGCCAATTGGCTGTAGGCGGGATGAGTAAATGCATTGCTTTCTATCTTGTTCCAATTTGAAATTAACGTCGGCATTTGCAGCCGCGCTTTCAATACTTCGCGCTCGAGAATAAGTCGTGGCTCTTGTGGGTTAGGGCGCCACTGGACAGTGTTTACAGTTTCATCCGTTGGCGCATTAAATGCACTGGCTGGTACTTTCTTCAAACCTTGATTAACCGCAGCAGTTACTAATTCTGCTTCAACGCCGAGCCAACCAGCGAGTAAACGCGTGTACTCCGGACGTAACGACTTATCGCGTATTTGTGCGACAAGTGGCGCAGTCGCGTTGAGCGCGTTGACGCGTCCTTCCGCGCTATCTAGTTTGTGTAGGCCGAGCTCGGTGCGGATTGCAAACTCAAATAGCGGAACGCGTTTAGCAATTAAATCCCGCAGCGCAAGATCGCCCTTTTGTTGACGTAAATCGCAAGGATCTAGTCCATCCGGTTCAACCGCAACGAAAGTTTGTGTAACAAATTTCTGGTCTTCGCTAAATGCACGCAGTGCTGCCTTCTGTCCTGCGGCATCACCATCAAAGGTAAAGATAACTTCCCCGCGGAAAGCATCGTCATCCATGAGTAATCGACGAATAATTCGAATGTGGTCTGCTCCAAAAGCTGTTCCGCAAGTTGCTACTGCGGTCGTAATTCCCGCTAACTGCGCCGCCATTACATCGGTATATCCTTCTACGATCACTACTTGTCGCTTCTTGGCGATCTCTTTCTTAGCCATATCAAGTCCGTATAAAACTTGGCTCTTCTTATATATTGGGGTCTCCGAAGTATTTAAATACTTAGGTCCTTGATCTTCTTCATCGCTAGCTAATTTACGGGCACCAAAACCAACTACATCACCTGAAATATCCCGGATTGGCCAAGTTAGGCGATTGCGGAATTTATCAATTGGTCCGCGCTGTCCCATCTTAGAAAGCCCAGCAGTTTCAAGTTCATCAATTGTGAAACCTTCAGCGCGTAAGAATTTTGTAAGGCCGTCCCATTCATCTGGTGCATAGCCAACCCCGAATCTCTCGCACGCTGTTTTATCAAAGCCACGCTTTGTCATTAGCTCGCGGGCATGGGCTGCAGTTGGTGAAGTATTTAACTGCTCTTGATAAAACTTTGCAGCCAATGCATTTGCGGCAATCAGGCGAGAGCGATTACCGGCAGGTGCTGGCGTAAAATTACCTTCTTCATAACGTAATTGGTATCCAATTCGATCTGCTAGACGCTCAATCGTTTCGGTAAAACTCAAGTGATCCATCTTCATTACAAAAGAGATGACATCGCCACTTGTTTGGCAGCCAAAGCAATGGAAGAAACCTTTACTTGGTGTTACGTGGAATGAAGGAGACTTCTCATCGTGAAAAGGGCAGAGACCCTTCTTCTGTCCGCCACCTGCTGATTTAAGTTGCACATAATCAGCGACAACTTCATCTATCGGAGCGCGTTCACGGATGTAAGTGACATCCTCTTCTTTAATGCGTCCGCTCATAAGCACATGCTATATCAGACTATCTCAGGCTATCTGAGTGCGCTAAGGCGAGCATGTAAGGCATATGCGCCGGGGTCAGTCAGGCTAGCGATCTGATCAATAACGATACGCATCCGCTCGGTATCGTTTGTGGCAACCGCCCAATCTTTAGCGAAGATTGAATCCAAATTTGTGTCGGCATGTTTGTGGAGCATCTCAACTAACTCTTTAATTAAAACCTGCTGTTTGGCATATCGCTCTTGTGATGCCGCAGCGTTAATTAAGTAATGGCCCGCAATTGCTTTCAGGAAATCCACTTCTACCTGCTGTTCGCGCGGAATAACTAGATCAGCGGAATACCGCATTAGTGGCCCATCGCCATGAACTTTACGCGTTTCTAACTCTGCCGCTAACACAAAGCGTCCGATTAACTGAGAGGTGGAATCTTTAAGTCTGGCTAATGAGCGGTGTGTTCCATCGTAATAACGTGGCCAGCACGAAAGAGTTTTCAATCGCTCGAGCGCACCGGCTGCCTCTTCTTTTGTTGCAGTTGAGCCATATCCGGATTGCATTTCACTGTGAAGTATGTCGAAGTCGTGCTCTAAATTTGCAACTTTAACTTGTCCGACGAAGATGGCATCTTCTAAATCGTGAACCGAGTATGCGCAGTCATCTGACCAATCCATAATTTGCGCTTCGATGCATTTGCGATCAACTGGAGCGCCTTCGCGCACCCAATTAAAGATTTCAACATCATCGTCATAGACGCCGAATTTTCTTGGATTTATTGCGCGCGGCCATGGATATTTGGTTGCTGCATCAAGAGATGCGCGAGTTAGATTTAAGCCTACGCTCTTGCCATCTTTATCTACCGTCTTTGCTTCGATTCTGGTTAATAAACGAAAGCTCTGCGCATTTCCTTCAAAGCCACCAAAGTCTTTAGCAACTTCAGCCAACGCTTCTTCACCATTGTGTCCAAAAGGTGGATGGCCTAAATCGTGCGAAAGACAGGCAGTTTCAAGCAGATCGGGATCTGCGCCAAGTGATTCACCAAGTTCGCGACCAATTTGGGCACATTCCAGTGAATGTGAAAGACGTGTGCGTTGAAAGTCATTCTCCCAAGGAACTGCTACTTGAGTTTTTGCAGCTAAGCGACGAAGCGCCGCTGAATGAATAACGCGCGCACGATCGCGCATAAATTCAGTACGTCCTGCACGTTTGGCAGGTTCGAATAGGAAGCGCTCTTGATCCGCTTCGCTGTAATTCTTCGCCCCGCTCATAGCCCTACCCTAAATGATCGCTGATATGAATGCCGTGGCGGCCTAGGCTCACATAAGACAGATAAGCGCCGGCTTCACGTATTAAATAGCGCTTTCCAGAATTTTCCAGTGAATTTGGCCCAGTTTGGACTGGCGAACAAGTAGCAGTCACACCTAAATCATTGGCCATTGTCATTGCGCGACGACAGTGAAATGGGTCGGTAACAATAATTACATCTTTCATTTTCTTTAACTTCATAAACTTTACATAATTTTCTGTCGATACCCAGGTATCGCGTCCTACTTCAAGTGCGGTAACGTTTTTAGACTTGATGCCGTTGGTTGTTAACCAGTATTTTCCAGACGCCGCCTCTGTCGTGCGATCACCAGGAGCACCTGCTCCAACTGTGATGATGCGAGGCGCTAAACCTAAATCGTAAATGCGTTTTGCTTCATCAAGACGCGCTTGCAAAACTTCGCCTGGTCGACCATCTAGTTGCGCAGCGCCCAACACAACAATCACATCACCATTTCGAATCAATGGATTATTGGCTGCATGCCAAGTGACTGCAAATGCATAAAGTGGCACGGAAATTATCACCAGCAAAATTGCCGCGATAACTCGACGCATAATCTTAAAGAAAATCATCCTCCTGAGATCGCATCTTCTAACTCAATTGCAACATCCTCATCAGGATCGTTAAGCCAACCATCTGGCAAGGTTGGAGGACGTCCGTGACTTACGCGTCCGCGTGGCTTTTCAGCAACTTCCACTGGGTACGGTTGATCGGTTAACTGATCTAGGAGCGTGCGAAGTTCGGCTAGTGATGAATGCATTCCGAATTGGCGGCGCAACTCACTTGGCACTCTAAAACCCTTTAAATACCACGCCATATGTTTGCGCAGATCGCGACAACCGCGATCTTCTGATTCAAAGTAATCAACGATTAATTCACCGTGACGATACATAACTTCTCGGACTTCATGCAGGCTCGGCAGTACTTTCTTATCACCGCCATTAAAAGCTTCTACCAAATCAGCAAATAACCACGGACGCCCTAAACATCCGCGACCAACCACAACGCCAGCACAACCCGTCTCTTTCATCATCGCCAAACCATCGCCACCAGACCAGATATCGCCATTGCCTAGCACTGGCGTTCCGGTTGGCTTTAAATGTTCGACTAAGCGCGCTATCGCTGACCAATCTGCTTTTCCTTCATACATTTGTTCTGCGGTGCGCGCGTGCAGTGCAACCCAAGCAACGCCGCTGTGAGATGCTGACTTGGCTGCTTCTAAATAAGTGTGGTGATCGGTATCGATACCAATACGCATCTTTACTGTTACGGGAATTCCAAATGGTTTCGCGGCTTGCACAGCTGCATCAACGATCGCCGCAAAGAGTTTTCGTTTGTACGGAAGCGCTGCTCCCCCGCCTTTGCGCGTTACCTTCGGAACTGGGCAACCAAAGTTCATATCGATGTGATCGGCTAAATTCTCTTTACCAATCATTGTCACAGCGGCGCGCATTGTGTGTGGATCAACGCTATATAACTGCACTGAACGTGGCCACTCGCCTGCGCCAGGAGCAATCATGCGCAACGTATCTGGTCGTCTTTCAATTAAAGCGCGCGCAGTAACCATTTCAGAGACAAATAAACCAGCGCCTTGTTCACGACAAAGAGCGCGAAAAGCCGAGTTGGTAATTCCCGCCATCGGCGCAAGCACTACCGGTGGATCGATTACATGGTCACCACTTGCAAGTGGCAGAGTTAAAGCCACTTAATTAGCAACCAAGCAGTTTGGGAGCAAGCCAGGCTTCTACTTGATCGAGTGCAATACGCTCTTGCGCCATAGTGTCGCGATCGCGAATTGTTACCGCTTGATCATCCAAAGTTTCAAAGTCAATGGTGATGCAATATGGAGTTCCGATTTCATCTTGGCGACGGTAGCGACGACCAATCGCACCGGCATCATCAAAATCAATATTCCAGTTCTTGCGTAATTGTGCAGCGAGATCGCGAGCTTTTGGCGAAAGATCGGCGTTTCGAGATAGCGGCAAAACAGCAACCTTTACAGGAGCCAAGCGATGATCAAGTTTAAGTACTGCGCGCTTTTCCATCTCGCCTTTCGCATTTGGCGCTTCATCTTCCGTGAATGCATCCATTAAGAAAGTTAGTGCGCAACGATCTACGCCAGCCGCAGGCTCAATTACAAATGGAGTCCAGCGTTCGTTCTTCTCTTGATCAAAGTAAGAAAGGTCTTTTCCTGATGCCGCAGAGTGGGCTTTTAGATCGAAATCGGTTCGGTTAGCAATACCTTCGAGCTCGCCCCATTCAGTGCCCGCGAATTCAAATTTATACTCGATATCTGCAGTGCGCTTTGAATAATGTGACAACTTCTCTTTTGGATGATCGTAGACACGCAAGCGGTCTGGGTTGATTCCCAAATCTTTATACCAAGCAAGACGCGTATCAATCCAATATTGGTGCCAATCTTCATCGGTTCCAGGTACTACGAAGAATTCCATTTCCATCTGCTCAAATTCACGAGTGCGGAAAATGAAGTTTCCAGGCGTAATTTCGTTACGGAATGACTTTCCGATCTGGCCGATACCAAATGGTGGCTTGCGACGTGATGTCGTCATTACTTGATCAAAGTTGATAAAGATTCCTTGCGCAGTTTCCGGGCGAAGATAAGCAAGCCCAGATTCATCTTCTACTGGTCCGAGGAAAGTTTTCAGCAGCCCTGAAAATTGTTTTGGCGTTGTGAACTGGCCTTTATTTCCACACGCCGGACAATTCATATCGGCAAGTGATTCAAGCTTCTTCTTATGTTTTGCTTCGTACGCTTCTTCCAAATGATCTGCGCGATAACGCTTATTGCAAGCAGTACATTCAGTTAGCGGATCGCTAAAAGTTGCAACGTGTCCGGATGCTTCCCAAACTTCACGTGCCAAGATCACACAAGAGTCGAGACCGACAACATCTTCGCGACCCATCACCATGGATTTCCACCATTGGCGCTTTACATTGTTCTTAAGTTCAACTCCAAGCGGGCCGTAATCCCAAGAGGCGCGAAGTCCGCCATAAATTTCTGATGAGGGATAAACAAATCCACGTCGCTTTGCAAGTGAAACAATATTTTCTAAACGATCTACGGCCATTTCAAGATTCCCATCCGTCCGGCTGGCTGTCGGCGAAAAGCAACGGGCGTTGCAATCGTGTGCTTAGTTTACTCGTACGCTCCGGGCTCATCGATTGCGCGAGCGAGAACTGGAATCGCCTCTAACTTTGCGCGAGTTGAACTCAGCGCCCTGCGATAAGAGCCAACGTTCTCCCATTCGGTGGTTAAAACCCAGAGCGTAGGCTGATCAAGATTTTGTCCGATCGTGGCTGAGATAAATCCAGCAGCCTCGGCTAAAACCGCCTTGACCGACTCGAGCTCAGCGCGAAATTCAACGGCTTGGCTTAAAGCCTGCTCAAATCGGGCGATTGCGATCATGGCTTTAGCCTAGCGCCGCGCTTTGGATGGGATACGGAAATGAAAATCATTTTCATTTGTGCTATCTTTTCGATATGAACACAGCAATCATCTTGGCAGCATCGACCGCGATCGCCACAACCACCGGCGGGTACTTGGCCATTAAATCCAAGGATCGCCTCCATCTCGTCCTCGGATTATCCGCAGGTCTATTACTCGGCTTAGTCGCCTTCGACCTACTTCCTGAAATCTTTGAACTCAATACTCAAGAATTTCTGCACGCACCCGCTGCATCCATAGCCCTAATTGCAGGTTTCTTACTTCTTCATTTCTATGAACAAATCTTTGGTTCGCACGAACCAGCAGAATCAGATTACGGTCACGAGCACGAACACTCATCCAATATCTCTGGAGCTTTCGGTGCCCTTGCTATGGGCGGCCATGTATTTCTTGATGGAGTAGCTCTCGGTGTTGCATTTTCAGTAAGTAATAACCTCGGCTTTGCCGTTTTCATCGCTTTACTTGTCCACGCATTTTCAGATGGACTAAACACTGTTTCATTCCTCATTAAGAGCGGATCTTGGAGTAAGAAGGGCGTCTGGCTCCTTGGCGTAGATGCAATTGCTCGAATCAGCGGCGCAGCACTCGGTACTACTTTTGCAGTCAACGATAACTTTGTTGGACTTTATCTTGCATTCTTTGCTGGAATTGTAATCTACCTAGCAACGGCTCATATTTTACCGGAAGCACATTCACGACATAAATCTCGCTACACAATAATGGCGACGATAATTGGTGTGCTTGTGATGTGGGCACTTGTCGGAATCCTTCACGGCATGGAATAAATAATGTCTAGATCTAATCCAAGGGTTCTGAGCACCCTTGAGCGCGCTGGCGGATTTGCCAGCGCGCAGGAAATTTACAGACTGATGCAACGTGAAGGCGAAAGCATCGGTTTAACCACCGTTTATCGCGCGCTGCAGAGTTTGGTTAACGACAAGATCGTTGATGTTCTGCGCCGCGATGATGGTGAAGCTATTTACCGTTTATGCGGAGAAGCCCACCATCATCACTTAGTCTGCAAGGGCTGTGGTGATACTGTTGAAATTGAAGGTGGCGCAATTGAAAAATGGGCGAAGATGATGGCTGAAGAACACGGATTTCGCGATGTCGGACACACTGCAGAGATCTTTGGTCTCTGCGCTAAGTGTTAAACCTTAAGCCTTTCCAAACCGCCTATCTCTCTCCGAGTAAATTTCAATCGCTTTCCACAATTGTTTTGGCGTCATATCTGGCCAAAGCACATCCATAAACACAAATTCGGCATAGACCGATTGCCAAGGCAAAAAGTTACTGGTGCGCTGCTCCCCTGATGAGCGCAAGAACAAATCAACATCGCGCATCTTCGGTGAGTAAAGATACTTCTCAATAGTCTTTTCAGTAATCGCATCGGGCTTTAACTTGCCGCGTTTCACATCTCGCGCCAGTGCGGCTGTGGCATCAACAATCTCGGCACGACCGCCGTAGTTAACGCACATATTTAAAGTTAAGGTCTTGTTCTTCTTGGTTAAAGCTTCGGCTTCTTCAAGCTCATTAATTACAGATTTCCATAGCCTTTGAGGACGGCCAATCCACTGAATCTTTACGCCCATTTCGTTTAAGCGATCGCGGCGGCGGCGTAATACATCGCGGCTATAACCCATCAGGAATTTAACTTCTTCTGGGGTTCGCTTCCAGTTTTCTGTAGAAAATGCATAGGCACTTAACTCTTTAACGCCAAAACCGATCGCCGCTTCTACTAAATCAAAGAGAACTTTCTCGCCTGCCTCATGTCCGGCAGTTCGCGCTAACCCGCGATCTTTCGCCCAGCGTCCATTTCCATCCATCACGATTGCAATGTGTTCTGGAACTTCAATCTTTTTGCTCAACTTTTAAACTCTCTCCACGATCGGCAGGCTGCGCAGCCCGCGTTCTAGGTGCCATTGTAAGTAAGCGACTACCAATCCACTAGCCTCGCGGCGATTGCGGGCTTCACTTGCCTGGGCAACTTCCCAATCACCGCTCAACAACGCACCTAATAGTTCGAGTGTTTCAGGGGCAGGTGTCGCGCATGCTGATGGGCGACATTCAGCACATACCGATCCACCGCCAACTAAAGAAAAGTAACGATGTGGCCCTGGTTTTTCACAGCGCGAACAATTTGAAGTTGATGGTGCATAACCACCGATCGCAAGTGAGCGAAGTAGAAATGCATCGAGAATTAATGAGGCGTCGTATCGGCTTTCCGCCAGTGCCTTCATTCCGCCAACGACTAATTGAAACTCTTGCAGAGCTGGTTCGTACTCTTGCGAAGTAAATCTTTCGGCGGTCTCCAAAATGGCGGATGCGATGGTCCAACGCTGGTAATCCTCAGTTAGCTCTTCACCGTAATTATTGATCGCTTCAACTTGGGTAATCGTGTCAAAGGTGCGCCCTTTGTGAAGCTGAATATCTACGTGGCTTCCAGGTTCCAGGCGCGCACCGAATTTAGACATTGTGCGACGGACACCTTTAGCTACTCCACGAACTCGACCGTGTTCGCGCGTTAAGAGCGTGATGATGCGATCTGCTTCACCCAACTTCTGGGTGCGCAAAATAATTGCTTCGTCACGATAAAGGCTCACGAAGGTAAAGGTAGTCAGCGAATAGCGCGATTTATTGCAGACACGACCGCTTTAAGTGAAGCAGTTGTAGTGTTCGGGTCAATTCCGACCCCCCAGAAAACATCGCTACCAATTGAGCACTCAAGATAAGCGGCAGCTGATGCATCGCCTCCTGCCGAAAGTGCGTGCTCGTAATAATCAAGGACTCGGACATCGACTCCATAGCTTTGCAAGATATTGCAGAACGCCGCGATTGGTCCATTTCCTTGTCCTACTAATTCTTTCATTTCACCGCGATCTAGAAGTTTCACGGTTAAGTGAACATCTTCGCCAAGTACGGAAGTTTGTGAAAGTCCCTTTAATCTGAAACGTCCCCAAGGTGCTGATTCAGTTGGCAGGTATTCATCTTCGAAGATATGCCACATTGCACTGGCTGTGATTTCTCCGCCTTCAGAATCTGTCTTTGCTTGCACGACGCGGCTAAATTCAATTTGATGGCGACGCGGCAAATCAAGATGATGTTCGTTCTTCATTAAGTAAGCAACGCCACCCTTGCCAGATTGTGAGTTAACGCGAATAACGGCTTCGTAAGAGCGCCCAATATCTTTTGGATCAATCGGCAAGTAAGGAATTGCCCAAGTGAATTTGTCTTTATCAACGCCGGCAGCCTTGGCATCTCTTTCTAGATGTTCAAAGCCTTTCTTAATTGCATCTTGGTGTGAGCCAGAGAAAGCAGTGAATACGAGATCTCCACCATAAGGATGGCGCTCTGGAACACGTAATTGATTGGCATATTCCACGGTGCGACGGATCTGATCGATATCTGAGAAATCAATCTTTGGATCAATTCCGTGAGATACCAAGTTCATTCCAAGGGTTACAAGACAAACATTTCCGGTTCGCTCGCCGTTTCCAAATAGCGTTCCTTCGATGCGATCTGCGCCGGCTAAATAACCAAGTTCTGCAGCTGCAACACCAGTACCACGATCATTATGTGGATGCAGTGAAACAATTACGCTCTCGCGATTTTCTAGATTGCGGCACATCCATTCAATTGAATCCGCATAAACATTTGGCGTTGCCATTTCAACAGTTGCTGGCAAGTTCATAATTGTCTTCCACTGTGGAGTTGGCTTCCAGATGGCGTTAACCGCGTTGCAAACATCAACGGCAAATTCCAGCTCGGTGCCGGTGTAAGACTCAGGTGAGTATTCAAAAGAGACTTTGGTGCCAGGAACCTCTGAGATTAAATCAAGACATAACTGCGCACCATCGGTTGCAATCTTCTTGATACCTTCTTTATCAAGTCCGAAGACCACGCGACGCTGCAGAGTTGAAGTCGAGTTATAAAGGTGAACGATCGCTTGCTTGGATCCTTTGATCGCTTCATAAGTACGGCGGATTAACGGTTCGCGAGCCTGGGTAAGCACTTGAATAATTACATCATCCGGGATCAAGCCTTCATCAATAATTTTGCGAACAAAGTCGAAATCAGTTTGAGATGCTGAAGGAAAACCAACTTCGATCTCCTTGTAACCCATTTCAACCAATAGCTTGAACATCGCCAATTTGCGCGGTGTATCCATTGGGTCGATCAAGGCTTGATTTCCATCGCGCAGATCAACTGAGCACCATTGTGGCGCTTTCGTCATCTGCTTTGTTGGCCATGTGCGATCTTTTAGATCAACTGGGATAAAAGATGAATAGCGATGCACCGGCATCTGCGATGGTTTTTGTTCAGGGAAATTCTTTTCTACTGACATTTACTTAACTCCTAATTTTTGGGTTTTGTCGGGTTTTACCGGTGCGACAAACCCCGCGGCGAGGGGACCGGTTACTTGGCCCCGCCACGGCAGCGAAGGAGGAGGCTGCGAAGTGTCATGGTTAACAACATGGTGAAATAGTAACGCGCAGCGTTACGTATGAGCAAGTATTCGATAACGCCGGTTTAAAAGACGTGTATCTGCTCCATTACTTCCATTATTTTCACTGTTTCAGCAAGGCTCAAAATTGGGCTTTCGGTAAGGCCTTTGGCGATGCACTCTTCAACATGCACTGCCTGATATTGCATTCCGCGGCCCTGGATTTTTTCTTCATATTTGCGAACCAATTTATGATGGTTGTCATAGATACTGAAAGTGGTCTGCTCAAAGAACCAACCATCAATATCGATACGACCTTTTGTGCCGTGTATCGCTGCAGTGATTGTTCCGGCCATAGTCATACAAGAGTTAATTAGTGCCAGGCTGCCGTTGTTGTATTGCAGAACAGCAGAAGTTGCTGAATCAACGCCGGTATCAGTCATTATTGATTTTCCACTTACCGAATCTGGGATACCCAGGGTGCGTATCGCCATATGCACGGGATAAATTCCTAGGTCATAGTGTGCGCCGCCGCCTTGTTCGCGATTCCAAAGGCGCGGTGCTCGTTTGATTGGCAAAAATTGGCTGTGGTCGGCGTAAACAAAATGTGGCGTTCCAATTTCATCTGCTTCTATTGCAGCAAAAACGGCTGTCATCGTTGGCAAGAAACGAGTCCACATAGCTTCCATGACAAATACATTTTTACGTTTTGCCGCAGCATAAATTTCATGGGCATCGGCTGCGTTCATGGTGAATGGCTTTTCCAGCAGAACGTGCTTGCCGGCCTTGATCGCAAGAAGTGCGTGATCTCGGTGCAGGGTCTGAACCGTTGAAATGTAAATAACATCTACTTCGGGATCGGCCACAAGCGCCGCGTAATCTGGATGGCGATTGGGAATATTGAACTTATCGGCGAAGGCGTTGGTGCGCGCTAGATCGCGAGTTGCAACGGCTTGGATCTTCAAGCCAGCGTGGCCGAAGTCAGTTGCAATGATGTCGGCGATTCCGCCCGCGCCTAGATAACCCCAACGAAGTGCCACTTATCCTCCAAAAATTAAATCAATTATTTAAACTGGAATAAGTGTATTGGCGAATATCTGCCAAGCAAGTAGTGATTTCGCAACAAGGGATAGCGTTATGTAAGTCCGCTCTCCCCGCAGATAATCAGACCACTTGCCGACCTTCTTGTATTGAAGATATTGCACAAGGGCAAATGAGTTAAATAGTGCGAAAATTGTAAAGACGATGAAGTAAACAAAAGTTGGCGCTTTATTTTCACCAGCACCGCCAATTGCAAAGACATAGAAGACTAGCGCAAGCCACGGCACTACGCCGGCGATACAGCCGAAGATAAATGGAATCCAGCCGCCGTTACCTGGCTCTTCATACTTTTCTTGGAGCCAGCCAAATAAAATCATGGAAGCGTTGACCCCGAAGATTGAAATCAGCGCAGTGACCTCTGAAATTCCAGTTACTTGTGCGATCAAAACGATCATCACCGATGAGCTAATTGAATATTCAACCCAGCGGAAGAAGTTTCGGTGGGCGGCAAGGCCTGCGATATATCGCGGAAAGAATTTCGGGCTAATAACAATAAAATGAGCAAGGGATGAAAGTCCCAAGAAGATGGCAACACCGATTGCAAGTGGTGCGTTGTACAAGACAATTAGATCGCCGTAGGTGCTTCCCGGAGGACCCGACATATATCGCGCAGTGATTGGTAGCGTGAAGTCAGATGAAAGCGCAAGAACCGCCACCATCTGTGCAAAGTGAAGAACGCCGGCAAATAAGTTGATGCGGCGTAAACCGCGATCTGTGATCTCTTTAGTCATAACAATAAAGTAACAGCCAAAAGTTGAATTCTGGCGTTATTGCGGGTTAAAGAACGGGTAAATAACGATCTAGCTCGTATGCGCTCACCTGGCGGCGATAATCCTGCCATTCAGCGCGCTTATTGCGCAGAACGTATTCGAAGACATGCTCGCCCAAAGTCTCACGAACCAGTTCGCTTTTTTCCATAACCGCGATCGCTTCATTTAGATTGGCCGGCAAGGAAGCAGGAACAGCGGGGTTATCAACTAACTCGTACTTTTCTTCAATACCTTTAAGCCCAGCAGCCAACATAACCGCGTAGGCCAAATAAGGATTGCAGGCAGAATCTGGGGAACGAAATTCGATACGAGTCGAATTCTCTTTATTTGGTTTATACATCGGAATACGCACCAAAGCACTGCGATTGTTGTGGCCCCAACTAATCAGCGATGGCGCTTCTCCCCCGCCTTGCAAACGCTTATAAGAATTGACCCACTGATTTGTGACCGCAGTTATTTCAGATGAGTGCTTCAAGATTCCTGCGATAAATGAACGTGCGACTTTCGATAAATTAAATTCCGCCGATGCATCATAGAAAGCATTTTTCTCGCCTTCAAAGAGCGAGACGTGGGTATGCATTCCGCTGCCAGGATGATCGGTAAATGGCTTTGGCATAAATGAGGCGTAGAAACCTTGTTCGAGGGCAACTTCCTTAATCACGTGGCGGAAAGTCATGATGTTATCTGCGGTGCTTAAAGCATCGGCATAACGCAGATCGATTTCTTGCTGACCAGGCGCGCCTTCGTGATGGCTAAATTCAACTGAGATTCCCATTGCTTCCAGCATCGTGATCGCTTGGCGACGGAAGTCATGGCCCACAACCGCTGGTGTGTGATCAAAGTAGCCGCCTTGATCAACTGGGATTGGTTGTTCACCCTTTACTGGATTGGATTTAAATAAGAAGAATTCAATCTCAGGGTGTGTGTAACAGGTGTAACCCATCTGCGCCGCCTTATTTAACGTGCGACGCAGAACATTGCGTGGATCGGCATGCGATGGAGATCCATCTGGCATGGTGATATCGCAGAACATACGCGCTGCACCTGGTGATTCAGTGCGCCAAGGCAAAATTGAAAATGTTGCGGGATCTGGCTTTGCCAACATATCTGATTCAGTAACTCGCGCAAATCCTTCAATTGCAGATCCATCAAAACCGATACCTTCTTCAAAGGCATTTACTAATTCAGCTGGTGCGATCGCAACAGATTTTAAATAACCCAAAACATCGGTAAACCACAACCGGATAAAACGAATATTGCGCTCTTCGATTGTGCGCAGCACAAACTCCTGCTGCTTGCTCATCTGTGAATCGTTGGCGGACATAGCCCACATCTTGCCAAGGCCAAGTTACGGCTGTGTTAAATGCCTTCTTGCCATCTACTAGTCATTGGCAAGCGTCGATCCTTACCGAAAGCACGCTTGGAAACCTTTGTGCCCGGCGGATATTGGCGCCGCTTGTACTCAGCCTTATCGACCATTGCGATCACTCTACGGACCAACGCCTCATCAAAGCCCGCGGCAATTAACTCGGTCGACCCCTGATCGTCATCAACGTAAGCCGTTAACACTCGATCGAGTAATAAGTAATCGGGAAGTGAATCTGAATCTTTCTGGTCGGGGCGCAGTTCGGCACTTGGTTCTTTCTCAATTGAGTTAGCTGGAATCGGTGCAGCCTCACCGCGTTTACCCGCAACCTCATTTCGCCAACGTGCCAGCGCCCAAACATCAGTCTTGTAAATATCCTTTATCGGAGCAAAGCCACCGACTGCATCGCCGTACAAAGTTGAATAACCAACGGCAAGCTCTGACTTATTGCCAGTTGCTAAAACGAGATGTCCTTCTTGATTAGAAATCCCCATCAGAGTTGTGCCACGCACGCGCGCTTGCAAATTCTCTTCGGCTAAACCCTTTAAAACCAAGTTGTTCATGTAGGCATCGACCATCGGCGCAATTGCGACGGTTCGAAAATGAATCCCCGTGGCATCGGCCAAAGCCTGTGCATCTGAAATCGAATGATCCGAAGAATATTTACTTGGCATGGCAACGCCATTTACCCGCTTAGCACCCAAGGCATCGATCGCAATTGCAGCAACCAACGCCGAATCGATTCCACCAGATAAGCCAACTACGACGCTACGGAAACCATTCTTTTCCACGTAATCTCGTAAACCAATTACCAGCGCCTGCCAGATCTCTTCTAGATCATTTAGCCCCGGCGCAATTTCAGGAGTTAAAGGCTGCGCAATCGCTGCGGCTTCGGCGGAGATAACGACATCGGGCTCGCTGGTTTGAGTTGCAACATCAATATCAACAACTCTTAAATCATCGGCAAATTGTGGGGAGCGCGCAATGACTGCACCTTCCTTATCGACAACAATGCTGTCGCCATCAAAGACCAGATCATCTTGGCCGCCAGTCATATTTACATAGACAAGTGGGGCCGCGGCTTGGCGAGCGCGCTTGGTAACCAGAGCCAATCGCACATCATCTTTAGCGCGTTCATATGGAGACCCGTTCGGAACAATAATTAAGCCAGGTTTGCGGGCGGCTAATTGCGCAGTGATTCCGCCATCGATCCAAAGGTCTTCACAAATTGCAATGCCGACATCAACGCCGTGGATGCGAACCACCAAGGTCTTATCCCCCGGCACAAAATTGCGGTACTCATCAAATACGCCGTAATTCGGCAGATGGCACTTGGCATAACGCGCTTTGATCTCGCCACCAGAAATGACCGCAACCATATTTTGAGGCGCACCATTTACTTGATCTAGATAGCCAACGATTGCGACGATTTCACCGTTTAACTCACTGGCCAGTTCAGCAATCGCACCTTGGCTGGCGCTTTGAAATGATGGCCGCAGCGCTAAATCTTCTACTGGGTATCCAGTTAAAACCATCTCGGGAAAGACGACGATGTGTGCACCCGCGGATTGCGCAGCGGCAACGTTCTGACGCACCAGCGCAGCATTGGCCGCCAGGTCACCTACGGTCGGGTTGACCTGCGCGAGCGCTATGCGCAACTTCATACTTCAAGAGTAATGGATTACTCTTATCTCAATACCCTCAATTAAATTACCCGGGGACTTCTCGCGAAGCTTCGAGGCTGGAGGAACAGATGAGTACAACGACCCTTTATGGCGGCGCGGCCCATCGTCGCGTAACCATTGTCGATCTCAAGGCAGCAAAAGTCGCTGGCGAAAAATGGGCGGCGCTTACTTCTTACGAGCAGATGACCGCTGAGATATTTGATCAAGCCGGCATCCCCGTCCTTTTAGTTGGCGATAGCGCAGGCAATAATTTCCTGGGCGGTGAAAACACCATCGCCGTAACTGTCGATGAATTAATGCCTCTTACCCGCGCCGTTGTTCGCGCATCAAAGCGCGCCATGGTGATCGCTGATCTCCCCTTTGGTTCGTACGAAAATTCACCGGAGCAAGCGCTGGCAACTTCAACTCGCTTCTTTAAAGAGGCCGGGGCGATGGCCGTGAAATTAGAAGGCGCCCACATTGCAACCGTTGAAAAACTGACCGCCGCCGGAATCCCAGTGATGGGCCATCTCGGCCTTACCCCGCAATCACTTCATCAACTTGGTGGATATCGGGTGCAGGGTCGCAATGATGGTGATGCCATTTTGGAGGCGGCTCTTGCCCTGGAAAAGGCTGGCGCTTTTGCCATTGTTTTGGAGTTAGTTCCTGCCGAACTTGCTGCCCGAATTACTGCGGCGCTTTCTATTCCGACTGTCGGAATTGGAGCCGGTGTTAATTGCGATGCACAGATTTTGGTTTGGACGGATTTAGTTGGGTTAACTGCCAAGCCACCGAAATTGGCGAAGGCATATCGCAACTTGCGCCAGGAGATCACAGGTGCGGTGCAAGAATTTGCCGCCGAAGTGCGTGGGGGAACTTTCCCTGGCACCGAAAATACCTTTAACTAAGCGACGTGTCTGAACCCAAGCCAGAAAATAAGCGCACCCGCTTTGCAATAGATATAACGCCGCTTAAAAAGTACCCAGATTTTCGAAATTTGTGGGCCTCTGGGCTAATTACCTATCTCGGATCAATGATCACCTACGTCGCTGTGCCCTTTCAGATCAAAGAAATGACCAACTCATACATCGCAGTTGGAATTTCTGGCCTAGTTGAGATCGTCCCTTTAATTCTCTTTGGACTCTACGGTGGGGTCTTAGCTGATTATGTGGATCGCAAAAAGATGATCTGGGTTACCGAGTTTGCATCCTTAGCCTTAGTCGCAATTTTGCTGGTCAACTCGCTTTCACCCAATCCAAATCTAATTCTTATCTATGTAGTCATCGGGCTTTTTGCCGCAGTCAATGGACTGCAACGTCCAAGTGCCGATGCCATCTTGCCGCGATTGGTCGGCCATGCAGATCTACCGGCGGCAAGTGCGCTGATGTCTCTGCGCTGGCAACTTGGAGTCATCATCGGTCCCACAATTGGTGGGGTATTAATTGCTACTTACTCAATTTCGGTTGGTTACATTGCAGACATCGCAACCTTCTTTATTTCACTTGCTTTCTTGTCCAGAGTAAAAAGCGTGCCTGCCAATCCAGAGGCGCAAAAGCCATCTCTGGCAGGGTTAATTGAGGGTGTGCGATATGCATTTAGTCGCCAAGATTTACTCGGAACTTATCTAGTTGATTTAGCGGCGATGTTCTTTGCAATGCCGATTGCACTCTTTCCTTTTTGGGCCGACCAACTTGGTGCACCTTGGGCCCTTGGACTTCTCTATGCCGCCGGAACTGTTGGCTCAGTTGCAGTAACTCTGACAAGTGGCTGGACTCGCACCTATCGCTTTCATGGGCGGGCGGTAATTTGGGCAGCGATTGGTTGGGGAGCTGCGATCGCATTTGCTGGACTATCTAACTCTTTGATTCTGGTTCTGCTATTTCTTGCCATGGCCGGGGCGGCAGATATGGTCAGCGCACTTTTCCGGGGCGTTATTTGGAATCAAACAATCCCAGATGGATATCGCGGAAGGCTTGCCGGTATCGAACTGCTTTCATATTCGATTGGACCACTGGCCGGACAGATGCGTGCCGCATCAATGGCGGCGGTTACTACATTGAACTTCTCAGTAACTTTCGGAGGGGTTCTCTGCATAGTTTCGGTGGCAATTTTGGCCCTATTCCTGCCGAAAATGCGAAAATATGATGCCGAAACCAACGAATATGCCGTTGCCATGCGAAAAATTCGCGCCGAAAATGAAAATTCACCAGAAAATCGTCCAAATTCGCAAAAGTAAATCCGAAATTGAGAGTTTGGACCGAAATTTTGGCGGAAAAAATCGGTATTTCGGTAACCGAAATCGTTAAATTTTTCTTAAATGCACAAAATATTTAAAAAATAAATTGCGACACGCACTCCGTTTTTTCTCACTATGTACTAGCAATATTTTTACATTTCCGTCACACTTATCCACGAACAGGTTTGGGTGACGGATCCGAACCATTCCGATAGGAGAAGTACGTGGCCGCAGCTAAGAAAGCAGCACCAAAGAAGCGTCG
>JAPLBF010000008.1 GCA_026392825.1 Actinomycetota bacterium | reverse complement strand
GACAGAATCGGAATCTAGATTAAGTTGGCTACGAGCGTCTACTTTTGGAATCAATCGTGCCGGTAGCAGACCTGGGAAAAAGACCGAAAATTGATTCTCTCTTCCTACTCCAGCCGTAAGTAAATCTCCTTTCACGTGCTTACCCATAGCAATTAAACGATGAGTTTTCTTAGCTAAAAGAAATTCTAATTTAACCAAAAGCGCGGTATTAAATTTTGAGAAATAGCCCTCTAGCAAATGACCGTGAAAAGTGTGAATGCGTTTTGCCTTAGGAGCAGAAATCAAGCCAGCAATTCTGCCGATTAATCCTGCCTTGGAAGTATGAGTATGAATTACATCGGGTTTAAATTGACGAATTTCTCTTGCAATCGTGAAAAACGCGAAGATATCTTTTATCGGCGAGATGGCCCTGCCTAAAGATGGGATTTTCGTTACGGGTAGACCTCGTGCAACATTCTCTAGGTAATCTTCTTCAGAACTATCGCAACTCCCAGTAAGCAATTTCGCTGTAATCTCGTTTGGGTCAAAATTTCTCATTAAATTTGCGATTAAAACTGCGACCCCACCCGTGTTCATACGCGTCACAATATGAAGGACGCGGATAGGATCACTTTTGCTGCTCATGTGGTTATCTTCTCGCAAAAAGGCGCGATAATTGCGGACATGACCGCTGGCGAATTTGTATCTAATTGCACCGCTGATGCGCTCGAATCTGCAGCGCAATTACTCAAATCTGGTGGCTTGGTCGCACTTCCAACTGAGACCGTTTATGGCCTTGGCGCAGATGCCACAAATAAAGATGCAGTAGCTCGAATTTACAAAGTAAAGGGCCGCCCCGCAGATCACCCGTTAATCGTGCATATCCATTCCATGCAATTACTGGGTGATTGGGCTGATGAGATTCCAGATTATGCAATATCACTCGCCCGTGATTTCTGGCCCGGGCCGATGACTCTGGTTTTAAAGCGCACTTTGTTAGCTGAAGATTTTGTAACTGGCGGCCAACCAACAGTTGGGTTGCGAGTTCCAGATCATGCGATTGCACTCGCACTCCTTTCTGCTTTCGCAAAAATCGGTGGAAAAGGAATTGCAGCACCGAGTGCTAATCGCTTTGGACATGTTTCACCAACTACAGCACAAGCCGTTCAAGAAGAGATTGGTGAATTTCTAGATCAAAGCGATTTGATTCTCGATGGCGGACCTTCAAGCGTTGGCCTGGAATCAACAATTATTGATTGCACATCCGATGCCCCACGGATCTTGCGCCCCGGTGCAATCACCATTGAGATAATTGAAGAATCCACTGGACTCAAAGTTTCTAAAGCCGAAACAAATATTCGAGTAAGCGGTTCGCTCGAAAATCACTACGCACCAAAGGCAACGGTTGCGCTTAACCGTAGACCCGAACCAGGTGAAGGCTTCATCGCACTTGCAGATATCGAAACACCTGCCGATGTAATTCGTTTGGCCGCACCAAAAAACATTTCAGATTTTGCGCGAATTATGTATTCCGCACTTCGCGAAGGCGATGCAGAAGGTTTGAAATCGGTAGTTGTTGCAGAGCCCGCGGGCGATGGACTGGCTCTTGCCATTCGCGACCGTTTAATGCGGGCGTCGAAAGGACGTTAGTGGCGCATAAAATTGTCCAACGCTCGCGGTGTATCATTGTATAATTACTCGCGAAAGGGATTACTTATGCGAAGAAGCGCCTTCACTTCATTATTTGTTCTTGCGCTAAACCTTGCCCTGTCGGGTAGCGTTGGAGCCGAAACTGATAAGAAGGCGTTCTTTGCAGCTGACTTGCACAAGCCGATGAACGATAGTCGTGTCTACTCGGTAGGCGATGACGCGGGGACAATGTCCTCGGGGTTGGGTACTTGGCCAGATAAAATCTGTTCCTCCACAGCTGACCCGATTTGCGATTTCAAAGGAGTTGTTTCGTCAGGCAGCAGCCCAAAAATTCGAGCATCTCCAATGCTAACTATTTGCTCGGAGCAGGCAAATAACGATTGCATCGAGAGTATTGAGATAAGTCGCGATGGTGGAAATTTTCGAAAACTAGTATTCGAAAGAGATATGCCACGTGTGGCAGGTTTAGATAAAGATGGCAAGGAGTTTCCAGCTGATGCTTCCATGAATCTCCCTCGCGGAAGCGCCGCTTCAATTTGGGCTGATGTCATTGATGGTCAAATCTCTGATTTGAAGTATTTAGTTTCATACCAGTACAGCATGTACTATGAATCAGCAGAGAAGAAATTCATATTACAAAATGTTCAATTGGGAATTAGACCTTTCAAGGTAGTCGGTGGAAATCAATGGTCATCTTTGTATTTTACAGCGACGGAAAGCGGTGTTCTCTACGATTTTCCTGAAAATGTGCAGATGCGGGCAGTTATTCATATGTCAAAATCAGCTGCAGGTTGGTTTAAAGCTCGATTAATGAATCCGGATATAAGCATTTCATCGCTCAACTCTCTAAATAGCCGAGTCGAAATTACTGGTGCGCCAGTAAGAGTTCCAGCATTTGCATACCAGCGTGATTTAAATAATTTGAGTACGGATGAGAAGAAGTACACGGGCGCTCTCAAAGGCGTGATTTCAGTTGAACCTGGGGCGAGAGAAATCTTTGACTATATTGAAATGGCTCGAAAAGTTGTGAACGACGTAGCAGAATTTTCTAATACTTATTGGACATTGACTTCTACTCCTTGGGATAATCGGAACCCTTGCCTGCAAGATTCAACGCGCGTACTTGGGATAGTTTCTACAAACGCAATTGGTTACGAGGGTGCATCCCCAGAATTCAAAGACGGATTCCTCAATTACCGAGTAACAGGCATACATTTTGGACCAGACGGTAAGACTCCAAATCTTGGAACCTATGACTTGCTATTGCGTAGCGATGCAGCAAGATGTTTATACAGATTTTCGGAAGCACCGATTTCAGCGACCGTGTCAATCTCTGGTTCAGATGGATCTCAAAATGTAGCCACAACTGTTGTTTCAGAAAAAGATGGTTGGCTAAAAATGAAAGCTGCAGGATTTACATTTAGTGAAAAGAATATAAAAGTTAAATTAATTCAGGAGAAGGCTGCAGGAGTGGAAGCTCCTAAGTCGGCTTTACCAGCTGAGCGCTTACCGATTGTAAAAAAGACAGATAAGAAGCAGACGATAACCTGCGTCAAAGGAAAGGTAACTAAGAAAGTTACTTCCACCGCCCCTGTTTGCCCATCAGGCTTCAAAAAGCGATGATTTCTAATAAAGGCTTAAGTTGTATCGAACTGAGTGTAATTTTCGGCCTGAGAATGACATAAGATACGGCGAGTGTTTGGTGGTGATTAAGCCAAATTACAGTGGGGCCTATAGCTCAGTCGGTAGAGCAACGGACTTTTAATCCGTGGGTCGACGGTTCGAGCCCGTCTGGGCCCACTTTCTATAGTAAACCACGTCGCTTTAAAAGCGGCTCGATCTTTGAATCACGTCCCCGGAAATTACGGAACATCTGCATCGAATCAATCGATCCGCCGCGCCCCAGAAGCGTGTTTCTAAAGTGTTCGCCGTTCTTGCGTTGTAATCCGCCATTTTCTTTAAACCAATCGACGGTGTCGGCATCTAATACTTCTGACCAGATATAGCCGTAGTAACCGGCCGAATAACCACCAGCAAAGATGTGCGAGAAGTAAGTGGAGCGGTAACGCGTAGGAACAGGAGAGAAATCAAGACCGTAGTCTTTTATCGCCTGGGTTTCAAAAGCTTCTACATCGCTGACTTTTGCCGCTTCTTCAACTGTGAGTGAGTGCCACGCTAAATCTAAAATTGCAGCAGCTAAATAACTAGTTGTGGCATGTCCTTCATTGAAAGTTGATGCGGCATTTAAATTGTCAATCCACTCTTGGGGGAGTTTCTCTCCGGTTTCGAAATGGCGCGCATAATTTTCTACGACCTCTGGCCACAAAATCCACATCTCATTAACCTGTGATGGGAACTCAACGAAGTCGCGCTGCACACTTGTTCCAGATACTCGTGGATATTTAACTTGTGAAAGCAGACCATGAAGTGTGTGGCCAAACTCGTGAAAGAGAGTTGTAATTTGATCAAAAGTTAACAGCGTGGGTTTACCAGCCGGAGGCTTTGCAATATTTAGGTTATTTACAACAACAGGAAGTTGGTTGAAGAGGAAGTTTTGATTTACCAGACTATTCATCCAAGCCCCACCACGCTTTGAATCGCGAGTGTAGAAATCACCGATGAAGAGCCCAAGCTTTGAGCCATCTTCATTAAAGACATCAAAGGCGCGGGCTTCAGGATGGTAGGTAATTAAATCCGGGCGTTCCTTAAAGGAAATCCCAAAGAGTTTATTGGCGGCGAAAAAGATGCCTTTTTCTAAGACTGATTCCAATTCAAAGTATGGACGCATTTTGCTGGTATCGATGTTGTACTTCTCGAGACGAACCTGCTCGGTATAGAAACCCCAGTCCCAGCTTTCAATATCAGCACCTGCAGATTTCTTGAGGTCTTCTGCTTCCACTTTGGCATTGCGAACGGCGGCAGGGGCGATCTTTCTCAACATCGCATTTACGTTGTCAGGATGTTCGGCTGTTTGAACAGCAATAACGTGCTCGGCATGCGTGTTATTTCCAAATAACTTAGCGCGCTCGGCTCGTAATTGAACCAGTTTTAAAAGGATTGGCTTATTGTCGCTTTCATTTTTGCGGTTAGCTTTAACCAGCGATTCCTGCATAATTTTCTTTCGCAGCGAACGATTAGTGAGTGAAGACAGTAAAGGATTACCAGAGAAATTCACCATTGCGATTAGCCATTTACCTTCGTGGCCGCGCTCTTTGGCAGCCGCAGCCGCCGTTGCAATTTCATTCTCGCTCAAGCCGTCTAACTCTTCAATACTTTCAACCAGAACAGCCAAGTCATTCGTATCGGTCAATACATTCTTAGCGAACTGAGTTGATAGCTTAGAAAGCTCTTCATTGAGTTGCTTCAATCTTTCGCGTTCTGATTCAGATAGGTGAGCACCTGAATGGACGAGATCTTTGTAATAACGCTCTAGCAACCAGGCATCTTCAGTGTTGAGCCCCGAAGATTCGCGGTTTTCATATAGGGATTTAATGCGATTGAAGAGCACAGGATTTAACTGAATTGCATCTTGATGCGCCGCAAGCTTAGGCGCCAATTCTTCTTCTATAGCATCTAAGGAATCACTGGTATCACTTGAAGATTTATTGAAAAACACTCTGAGCACACGCTTCAACATCTGCCCACTTTTTTCCAGAGCAACAATTGTGTTCTCAAACGTCGCGTCCCCTGGAGTGTTCAGAATTTCCTGAACTTCCACTAACTGTTGCGTGCATCCTTCATAAAAGGCAGGGAGATAGTGCTCATCTGTTATAAGAGCAAAAGGTGGAAGTTCGTATTCAAGGGTGCTTCTCTTGGCAAATGGATTCGCAGTAGTCATAACACAAACCCTACAGGCAGCTCTAGCCGGTGAGATTTCAATAGCGCCTTATCTTTGAGAATTGCATCAGTCTTACCATCGGCGACGATTATTCCGCCCGAGAGAATTACTGAACGCTCGCAAAGTTCGTGTGCATAAGGCAAGTCGTGAGTAACCATCACGATCGTGATTTCGAGTGAGCGCAAAATATCGGCTAATTCACGGCGACTAGCTGGGTCTAAATTAGATGATGGTTCGTCGAGAATTAATATCTCCGGCTTCATTGCAAGCACAGTTGCAACGGCGACTCTGCGCCTTTGTCCAAAAGATAGGTGATGTGGTGGGCGATCGATAAAGTCGAGCATTCCCACTTGAGTTAGCGCTTGGGCTACTACTTTATTTAACTCTTCACCGCGCAAGCCCATGTTGTAAGGGCCGAATGCAACATCTTCTCCAACTGTTGGCATAAAGAGTTGATCATCTGGATCTTGAAAAACAATTCCTACCTTAGAGCGGATTGCTTTAAGCGATTCTTTGTTTTTGCTGTCGACCAGCTGTCCAGAGATGCGAACTTCACCCTGCATAGTTGGGTGTATTCCATTCATATGCATTACCAAAGTTGTCTTGCCGGCACCGTTTGGACCAAGAAGTGCAACTCGCTCGCCCTTTTGAATTGTTAAATTGACACCGAAGAGCGCTTGATTGCCATCGGGATAGGCAAATGCGAGTTCGGAGATTTGCAGACTCGGGGTGCTAGTCATATTTACCAACCAATCATTAGAGCAATAAGTGAAGCGGTGAGAGCTAGAAATGGGATGGAAAGCGCTGTTAACCATTGCCGCGCAGTTACAGATTGATTGTTTAAAGATGGGAGTACACCATCAAAGCCACGCGAGAGCATTGCTAAGTGCACTCGCTCACCGCGTTCGTATGAACGGATAAAGAGCGCTGCGGCTGCTGTTGCTAAAACTTTCCAATGTTTGATTCCAGTTGCGACAAAACCACGTGATTCGCGGGCGACTTTCATCCGCTCCATCTCATCGCTAATCACATTGATGTAGCGCAACATAAATGAAGCGATCTGAACCATAATCGTAGGAAGTTTTAAAGTTTCGACGCCACGCAAAATTTCGCGCGCAGTTGTGGTCGTGGAGAGTATGACGGCCGCTAAAACGCCAAGTGTTCCTTTTATGACAATCGATGTTCCGGCCAGCAAACCATCACGATAAAGTTCTAAACCGAAAACAGAGAACTTTTCTCCTTTACCAAAAAACGGCATCAATATCGCGAAGAAGATAAATGGAATTTCGATTAATGCGCGCTTAAAGAGAAGCAGAAGCGGAATTTTGCTCATCACCGCAGTAAAGATCAACAGGCTAAAGAAGGCGATAAACGCGGGCCAGCGGGTAATCGGAGTGGCTACGGAGACTGAAATAAAGGCTAGAACAGTCAAAATCTTGACGTGGGCAGCTAGGGAATGGGCTACCGAATGTCGGTGTAAGTAAAGACGTTCCCCTACATCGTGGCCGTGATGGTGGCCGTGACTATGTACGAGATCAAGGTCTGGGCTTTGAATTTTTATTTTATTCCGCCAGGTTTACGACGGATCAAGAAAAAGAGCCCAGTAGAGATAGCGCCAGTAGCAATTACGCCAATCACTCCAGCGGCACCTGTTGAAAGTCGGGCGTTCTCAACTCCTTTAACACCGTAATCAGCGAGCACGCCATCGCTATTTGTGTGCTCTTTTGCAGAATCTAAAAATCCAATTTCACCAGCGACTTTTTCAAGTCCATCAGGGCTAGACGAAGCGTAAAAAGAAACGACGCCGGCAAGAAAGAGTGATGCGATAAAGCCTGAGATTAAAAATGTCTTCTGTTTCATTAATTAGCCCGAATTTCTAATTGAGAGACTTGATTCTTATATCCATAAACTAAATCTGAGCGGCTGGCGAGTACTGCGCCTACTGCAAAGAAGGTGATTAAAGCTTCGCCGATTCCTATAAGCAAGTGTGTGCCGATCATTGCAGTGAATACTGCCGAGATCGAGAATGTGGCATTTGCGCCGATTGCATATTGCAGAACAAAACCTGCTGCGGCGGCTGGGACAGATAGCAGCGCAGCGATTGCGGCCGCAATACTGATTGAGACCTTCTTCTTCGGTGCAATCTTCTTAACCAACAGGAATACTCCGTAGCCAAACCAGACGGCAACGATTGACATATTGAAAATGCTTAAACCAAGTGCGCTTAGTCCACCATCGGCAAATAAAAGAGCTTGCAAGATTAGAACAATTGTTATTGCAAGAGTTGCCGCATACGGTCCGATCAAAACTGCGGCGAGGGCGGCGCCAAGTAGGTGGCCACTGGTGCCTGCCGCCACCGGGAAGTTGAGCATCTGTACCGCAAAGATAAAAGTGGCAGTCAGGCCGGCCAGAGGCGCGGTCTTTTCATCGAGTGAGGATTTCGCCCCACGGATAGAAATGGCCACGCCAGCGGCAGCCACCACGGCGAAAGCGCCAGAGGTAGGAAGGCCAATGAACCCATCAGGGATATGCATGGCTTGATTTTAACCCAGATGCAAATGATTCGCATCTGGAAAATAGCCGAAAACGGCTAAGTCAGCGCTCCCGTAGATCCACTTTGGACTAATCTCAACTCAAGTGAAATAGATCTGGGGGTATCGATGAGCGAAGATGATGGCCAAGACGAGCTCGTATCCGAGGAAATGCTCTGGGATCGAATACCGGAAGTAAATGGCGCAGAACGCGCAAATACTTATTACGAACTCTCCGCCCGAATCTTTGCTCGCGGTCAATATGACGAAGCGCTCGCGCTCGCCGAAACCGCACGAGATATTTTCGCCGAACTCGGCGCAGCAGAATCCAGTGAAGGACTTGCTCAGGCTTACTCGGCAATTGGTTACAACTTAAATCAATTAAAGCGCATGGATGAAGCAGCATCTGCAATGAGTAAAGCGGTAGAAATTCTACGCGAAAGTAAATCGCCTCTTTCACTTGAACTCGCCTGCACCTTAGGCGAGTGGTGGTATGCCTCTAAGAATTTTGAAAAAGTTGTCGAGATTATGGATGAATGCGCGCAAGAGCATTTGGTTGATGGAAACCAGGTTGGTGCGGCAAACGATCTTCATCTCCTCGGATGCGCTTATCGCGAATTAAAGAAATTTGATTTAGCAATTTCTACATTTAAAGAAGCGCGTCTAATTTTTAAGACTGAGAAAGAAGTAATTCAAGTAGCGCGTTGTGATCAGAAAATCGCATCTTGTTATGTCGAAATTGGCGATGGCGAGAAAGCGCTCGAAGCAGCGCGTAAAGCGATCGATGTATTTGAAACCGGACACGACCACCGCCGCGAAACTTTCGCACTTCTTGAATACGGCAAAGCGGAAGTACTGATCGGCAAGCTCGAAGAGGGCTTATCCACTTTAGATGGCGTATTGCAGATAATTTCTGAAGATGAGCCAAAAGATTTTGAACTCATCGTCGATATAGAAACTCGCATGTCAACGGTTCTGCGCAGCCTTGGGCGTATGGATGAGGCGAACGAGATTGATCGACGCCTTATCGCGGTTCGCGAAGCGATGGAAGATGTTCCCGCTCCAACTGATCTAGGTGACTAGCCCGCTAGCTCAATCTTGGAAGATGCTGAAGCGCCCAGTGATACATCGCAATTGCGCCTGCAGCGGAAGCGTTCATTGAACGAGTAGATCCATATTGTTGAATTGCATATAAAACTTCGCACGCAGCAATTCCTTCATCTGACATACCCGCGCCTTCTTGGCCAAAAAGAAGAACACAAGATTCAGGCAGATCTGAACCTTCGAGTTGTTTAGATGTTGGAACGTTATCTATTCCAATAATCGGCAACTTGTTTTCTTTACACCAAGTTGCAAAATCGGCGATTGTTGGGTGATGAATCACTCGTAGGTATTTATCTGTAACCATTGCGCCACGCTTATTCCAGTCACGCTTGCCAACAATATGAACCGCAGAAACATTAAATGCATTGGCAGTGCGGACGACAGATCCAATATTTAAATCGTGCTGCCAATTCTCAATTGCTATATGTAATTTATGTCGCTTAGTGTCTAAATCAGCGACAATTGCCTCGACTGACCAATATCTGTAATGATCCAAAACATTTCTTCGATCGCCATTTTCTAGCAACTCTGGATCATATTGCGAGCCTGTTGGCCAGGGTTTCTCGTGTGGCCCGACTCCGACAACGGGAAAGAATTCTCCTGGTCCAATCGTGGCAGGTGTATTCATTTCCATATGCGCACTCTAAACTTAATAACGGTTAAACGCTAGAAAGGTCAATCATTGATGAGAAAGCTTTTGGGGTTAAGCGCTGCCTTTCTGTCGGCAAGTATTTTCGCTACCTCAAATGCTTCCGCCTTCGATCCCGCTAGCGCAGCAACTGTATTTGCGCGCATGGCTGCTTCTCCAACACTTAGCAATCCTTCAGTATCGCTAATTGATGTCAGCACCGGAAAAGTAGTTTTCGAATCTAATGCCAACTCGCAACGCAAACCGGCATCACTGATGAAGTTGCTATCAGCGTCAGCCACGTTGCGTTATTTAGATCCTTCAAAAGTCTTCGCTACATCAGTTGCTCTTGGACCGACACCCGACTCAATAGTCATTGACGGTGAGTACGACCCTTGGATATCTATGAATAGCAAGGAAGCGCTAAAAATGGGTAGAACTTCTTTCTACGCTTTGGCTTCCAGGGGTTTGAGCGCAGTTACCAAGAAGTCAGAAGAACCAGTAAAGAAATTACAGGTTTATTACAATGACCTTTTTTCTAAAGATGTTGCTAATTTCAAGGCGTATTATAAAAAACGAGGCGTGAGCGCAACCATGATTGATGTGAGCGAGGCGAAGGCCAAATCATTGGCCACAGAACAGATCGTTTATTCCACGTCGCCAACGGTTAAAGAAATTATGAATTGGTTCTTGGTATGGAGCGACAATATAGTTTCAGAACGAATGGCGCGATTAGCTGCAAAGGCTGCCGGTAATGACTTTAATGAAAAAGGCGTTGCAAAAACCTTCGATAAAGTACTTACCGAATTAGGGATTAATCCTTCAAGAATCATCATCAAAGATGCAAGCGGACTGTCAAAAGAAAATAAGTTAACTGCCAACATTTTGTCACAACTTTTATACAAAATTCATTCAGATCCTGTGTTTTCTCAGTTGATAGGCGGACTGCCAGTGAGTGGGAAAACGGGAACGCTAAGCAAGCGCTATATCGAATCTGCACCACAAGCGGTCGGTTTAGTAAAAGCAAAGACAGGAACACTTTCAGGAACTGTCAGTTTGGCGGGCTATGTTCAATCAGGTGATCGTGAATATGCCTTTACGATCATCGCCGACCAAATAGGACGGACCAATGCCGCCAGTGAGCGAGCACGAAAAACTCTAGATATTTACCTAGGCAAGATTGCGGCGCCGCTGATGTTGCCTATTATCGAAACTGCAACCGCGATTATTGGTTAGCAAAAACCTTAATTGATCCGCCGTAACATGCAACCCAAGTTCGAGAATTTACGGAGTCGTAAGTAACGCCAATAGGTTCAGCGCAAACTTTGATGTTCTGCAGGACTTTCATATCTGAAGTTCTAACTTTTGAAAGAGTCCCGCTGCGAAAGTTAACAACGAAAAGCGCAGAACCATCCGATGAAATTGCCAAACTGCGTGCAGATTTTCCGGTCGCTACCGTCTTGATGGCCTTATTCGTTGTTAAATCCCAAGCGATTACCTTGCCAGAGATATTTAAGGTCGCGTAAAGAGTGGAGTTATCGGGAGATAATTCAATTGCCCTTGGATTTGAACCAATCGGAATGTAATTTACTGAAAAATCTTCAAGATTTATACGATGAATTCGGTTGCCACCCATTTCGGCAACGTATGCATATTTACTATCGCTGGAGATTGAAATACCACGCGGATAGCGTCCAATCTTGATTGATTTAATTGTCTTCTGAGTTTCAATTGAAATTATGGTCACTGTATATGAACACCAATTCGAAACCAGGATGTACTTATTATCGGGCGTTACTTTGACAACCTTTGGTACAGATCCGACGGGATAAACAGCATCGATCTTGCTGTTAGCTAGATTTATGCGAGATAAATAACTTGAATCATAACCTGATGCTGGTGAGCAAGTGTCGTGACCTTCTTTATTAAAACCTTTGCCATACATCGCATAATTTGTGAAGTACAAGTATTTGCCATCTGGCGAATAGGCACCTTCTACTGGAGCACCTTTATACAATCCAGAATATTTCTTGTATCCAAACTTAGACAATTCAACCGAGTCAGGAACCGTACTTTTAAGCTCTAAAGTTTCCGCATCATAAATAGTGACGCTATGGCGATACATCATGTTGTGAGCACTAACTAAGCCATCATTAGAAGCTTGAACTGATTTTGGAGCAATAGCTCCAGATATTGTCTTGATAAGTTTCAAATTAGTTTGATCAGTTGTTGTGCTCGCACTGACCGGAATTGAAGCAATGACAAAAAAAGAGGTAAAGAGAAAACCCACCCACTTTAGCTTCATAGTGAGTGAGTTTACCTTTATAAATTAGTGGTCGTCGTCTTCCTCGTCATCATCGTGATCAACAGCTTCGTCATCATCTCCACCGCCTGTTGGCAGAGAAGCGATAGATGGTTGCTTCGGAGTTGATGGTTCGGCAGGTGAAGAGGCGGAAGAGAGGTTAGTTCCTTGTTCGAGCGCGGCGGCAGGTGTTTCAGCTCCGTTTTGCGCGACAAGTGCTCCGAGGCCAACGATCGACATGGCGGCGGCAAGCACTAGCGCGGGAAGCGCGCGAGATGATTTCTTTTTTTGCGGTGCAGAATCTGTTTCCGCGAGATGGATCCATTCTGGCTTGTTTGGAGGTGTCATTTGTCATATCCCTTTCTTCATTACGCACGATAGGCGAGCATCCTTAGAGAAGTGTGAGAACACCACTCATTAATGCTGAGTAATCTTGTCCTGTGCGCACCGATTCACGCTTAAATCTCTCCGCAAAAGTCCGGGGATATATAGACCTAATGAAATTGCGCGTAGTTGAGCTCTTATTGGTTTCAACACTTCCAGCGATGGTATTAGCGCAAGGTGGATTGCCTTCTCTTTCTCTCACGATCGCAACTTTAATTGGTGGAACATTGGCTGCCGGAAGTGCGAATGCATTTAATATGGTGATCGAATCTGAATCAGATAAGTTAATGAAACGAACTGCAAAGCGTCCACTCGCAACTGGCGTTTTGAATAAAACCGAAGCAACACTTTTTGCAACTTTCATTGGGCTACTTTCGCTAGCCATATTTCAAATCTTCACAACATCGCTTGCAACGTTGTTAACATTTATTGCAATTGCCTTTTATGTCCTGGTTTACACAATCGCCCTAAAGAGACGAACTCCTCAGAACATTGTTTGGGGAGGTGCCGCCGGTTGCATGCCAGCACTCATTGGTTGGGCCGCAGTTACGAATACGTTGTCGGTCACTGCGTGGTCTTTCTTTTTAGTAATTTTCTTCTGGACACCACCGCATTTCTGGGCGCTGGCAATCAAATATAAAGATGACTATGCCGCAGCAGGAATTCCAATGTTGCCAGTCGTAGCGACAAAGACCCATTTACTTCGCCAGATGTGGGTGTACACGATTGCGATGATTGCATCTTCGGTTGCCTTATTTATAAATGCAGATCTGCAATTGTGGGCACAAGGGTTAAATATCATTTTGGGTGTTGTATTTGCCTGGCAGATTCGCGGCCTTGATGAGAAATCTGAAAATTACGAAAAGACTGCAGGAAAGATTTTTAATTGGTCAATAAGTTATTTAAGCCTGTTATCTGTCCTGCTAGTTGCCGCTCAGTTGTTTAAGGCTTGAGTTAAGTCTTTAATCAAATCATCCACGTGTTCTAGACCAACTGATAGACGCAACACTGAAGGCATAATTCCCATCTCTGCCTGAACTTCTGGCGATAGGCGACGGTGAGTTGTCGATGCTGGATGAGTGATGAGGGACTTACTGTCGCCCAAGTTATTTGAGATATCGATAATTCGCAGGGCATCCATAAATTTGAAGGCATCTTTCTGACTGCCCACAAATTCGATACCGATAGTGCTGCCTCCGCCACTCATCTGCTTCTGTGCAATTGCATAATCAGGATGAGACTTGAGCCCAGGGTATTTCACAGATTTAATTTCTTTCCGTGTTTCAAAGAATTCAGCAATGGTTTGTGCGTTCTGGCACATTCTTTCTACTCGCATCTCCATAGTTTCGAGAGATTTCAAAAGAACCCACGCGCTAAATGGGCTAAGGGTCGGGCCAGTGTGGCGGATAAATGGAATCAAATATTCGTGGATATAAGAGAAAGAACCAAGCACTGCTCCAGCGAGTACGCGACCCTGTCCATCAATATGTTTAGTAGCCGAGTACATAACTACATCTGCGCCAAGTTGAAGCGGTTTTTGTAAAACTGGTGAGGCCATTACGTTATCGACGATAACTGTGGCACCAACCTTGTGGGCAAGGTCGCTGACCATGCGAATATCAACAATTTCCATAAGTGGATTACTTGGGGATTCAATAAAGACAACCTTGGTGGGCTTGCTAAGTGCTGCAGCCCATTTCGCTTGATCGTTTCCTCTAACTAAATCAACGGTTACGCCCCACTTAGGCAAAATTTCAGTGAGTACAACGTGGCAAGAACTAAACATTGCCGCAGATGCAACGATGTGATCTCCCGCGGTGACCCCAGTTGCTACGCAATATTCAGCGCCTTCAATTGCAGCTAAACGCTTTTCAAACATCTGAACAGTTGGATTATGGAATCGGCTGTAAACATAGTGATCTGTTTCATCGGCAAATGAATCAAGGGCTTCCTGTGCAGAAGAATATGTAAATCCGCTATTTAAATAGAGCGCTTCTGAAGTTTCACCAAATCCTGAACGAGCCAAGCCTGCGCGCACCGCATCCGTCTGGGGATTTAAATCCCAATCTGGTGCTGGCCTTTCATTGCGTGGCTGATAGCCCCAGGTCTCATTACTCACAGGGATAATTCTAAGGTGCAATTGCTATATTCAATACATGTCCAAACTAGCAATCTCAGTTGATGATCTGAGCAAGAAATACGGCACAGGGCTTGCAGTCTCACACGCAAAATTTGAAGTTCCTCTCGGAACTATTTGTGGGTTTGTAGGTCCAAATGGCGCTGGTAAAACGACCACGATTCGCATGCTCCTTGGCCTGATCTCACCAACGGGCGGCAAGGGCGAAATACTTGGTGAGCCAATTACTTCGCCCGATAAATATCTTTCCAGCGTTGGCGCAATGATCGAAGGACCCGCCTTCTACCCGGCGCTATCTGGCGCTGAGAATTTACGAGTGCTTGCGACACTTGGCGGTTTCCCGCAAGAGCGCGTTGATCAACTTCTTAAGCAAGTTGGTTTAGCCGAACGCGGAAAATCAAAGTACAAAACTTATTCGCTGGGAATGAAGCAACGCTTAGGAATTGCAGCAGCTCTTCTTCCAAATCCAAAGTTATTAATTCTTGATGAACCAACCAACGGTCTAGATCCGGAAGGTATTCAAGAAATTCGCCAATTGCTGCGCACTCTGGCAGATAATGGCACCACAGTCTTTGTTTCTTCCCACTTGTTATCAGAACTCGAATTAATCAGCGAATATTTGGTGATGTTGCGTAAAGGTGAAGTTGTTTTCGCTGGCCCAATTCAAGAACTCTTTGATCAACAGCAACCATTTATGATTGTAAAAACTGAACGCGAAGCGGACTTACAGCGAATTATTGAAATAGCCCAGAACGCTGGCCACAAAGCGCACAAGCGCGATGGCACTGCGCACATTGAAGGTCCGGCTGAGTGGGCGGGTGTTCTAAATAAATTGGCATTTGAAAGCGGAGTATTGATCACTCAATTATCGCCACAGGTACCAAATCTAGAAGAAACTTTCTTTGAGATGACAGGAGATCAGAAATGATTCGCAGCATCACTCGAATTTTCTTCGCCGAATGGCGCAAGTTACGCCGCCCGACATTACTTCTCGGCACGCTTGGTGCCGTTTCTTTCTTTAGCGTTTTAGTCTCATCTGTTCTTTTCTTGATGATTGATTCACCTCAGGGAAATGGCGATCGCGGAGTTCAAATCACCCGCGAGATGCTCTCTCTTTCAAGCGGTGCCACACAATCATTCTCAAGCATTGGTGGACTTCTCGGGATCATCGCCCTCTGCGTCTTTGCAGCCCAGACTGCTCAGGAATATTCACTTGGAACTTTGCGAAACCTTCTCGTTCGTCAACCTGGACGTATCCGAATTTTGGTTGGCAAGCTAGCTTCTATGAAAACTTTTGCAATGCTGATGACATTAGTTAGCGCGATTATTTCAATTGGAGTTTCCTACGCGCTGGCTGGTGGCAAGAATGTGAGTACCGAACTCTGGTTTAACGCTGATGGGCGCCTAGAAATCGCCAAGACGCTATTAAATGTCTTTCTATCAATTCTTGGCTTTGGAATTATCGGGATGGTTTTAGGAATAGTTCTTCGCTCTCCGATTAGTTCGATTTCATTAGGCGTACTTTGGTTGTTGATTATCGAAAACATTGTCGGCGCTCTTAAATCCAGCACCTTAAATTGGTTGCCCGGAAATCAGCTTTCAATAATCGCAACCGGTGGAAGCCCAAATGTTTCCTATTCTCATGCGCTCTCCCTGTCGGCAATTTATGTAAGCGTTGCTCTAGTGATTGCTACCGTGCTATTTACTAAGAGAGATGTATCCAACTAGCGACACTTAAGGCAATCTCCGAAGTTACTCAGGTTACTCAATTATTCTGAGGCCTTACTTGTTGGGGGTTTTGTGTCACATCGCAGTAAAGCCGCAGCGTTAACCGTAATTTTTGGGCTAACCCTTGCCACTACCCCTGCAATCGCGGCGACACCAAAGCCGACGTTGGCTCAAATTGAAGCGGCGAAGAAAGCAGAAGCAGCAAAGAAGAAAGCTGCTGATGCTGCAGCAAAGAAATTAGCGGCAGCAAATCAAACGCTGCGCTCTTTAACTGCGAAAGCGAATGCAGCGCAAGCCTTATATTCAAAGGCAAAGAAAGAGTTAGCGGTAGCCACAACTGCTGCAGTTGCTGCAGCAGCATATGCACTTGAAACCCAACAAGCAGTATCCGCAGCTCATCGCGTAATTGGCAAGATGGCGGCGAGTGCATACATTATGGGTGGCTCTTTAACTGAGATCGAACCCTTGCTGAGTTCAAACGGTCCACAAGATTTAATAGATCAAATCACAACTTTGGATAAATTAGGGCAGCAGAATTCAATGGCTTTGGATCGTTACAAAGCTGCCGAAGTGATCGCGCGCGCTGCAAAAGCAAAAGCTGATGAAGCAAAAATTGCTCAAGAAAAGGCGACCGCCAAAGTTGCTGCTGCTAAGAAAGTTGCTGATGATGCCAAAGCGTTGCAGCAAAAAGAAGTCGATAAGTTACAGGCCATTCAAGATAAGTTGGCAAAAGATTTAGCGAGTGCGAAGAAAGTTCGAATTACCCTTGAGCAACAACGGGCACTTGCCTTACTTGAAGAGAGTTTGGCAAATACCGCAGCCAATACCGGCGGACAGAAAAAAGTATGGCCTGACATTGGTTTCAAGGGGCGTTCAACGATCAGAACAACGGAGGGACAACGTGCAGTTGCTGTTGCATTCGCGAAGAAACAGGTCTTAGCGCGCAAGCCATATATCTGGGGTTCAGAAGGACCAAATTCATTTGACTGTTCTGGTTTGGTCTATGCCGCATATAGGTCTGCTGGACTAGGTTGGCCAAACTGGGATCGCCTTAACTCCTCTCTTTATGCTGGTTATACCCAGCACGTTTCACTCAACGAACTAGTTCCAGGCGATCTACTTTTCTACTCATATAAGGGAACAATTTCATCAATTCACCACATAACAATTTACGCAGGCAACGGAATGATGTGGGAAGCAAATTCCAAAGGTAAAGGCCTGCTTTATTCAAACATTTACAGCATCAAGGGGCTTATGCCATTCGGTGGTCGGGTCTAGAATTGGCCCATGACTTCGGCGCTGCTAGAACTTCGTAGCACAGTACGCCCATTTCTTGAGAATTTAACTGCTGGAGATTCTGCGATTGTTGCAGTCTCGGGAGGCGCAGATTCCCTCGCACTTGCTTACGCGCTAATTAAAGAAGCGCCAAATTTGGCAATCACTTTGATTGCAGTAACAGTTGATCATCAATTGCAATCTGGATCGGCGGATCAAGCAAAGAAAGTGCAAGAACAATTAAAGGCGATGGGGTATCAAGAAGTAATAATTGAAAAAGTTTCAGTAGTAGAAAAATCTGGAATAGAAGCAGATGCGCGTACCGCTCGTTATTCCGCACTAGATGCAATCGCTCACGCATATGGCGCTTCACAAGTTTTCTTGGGTCACACACGAGATGATCAAGCAGAAACTGTTTTGCTTGGATTAGCACGTGGCTCCGGTACTCGATCTTTATCTGGCATGGCAACAGTTAACGGAAAATATGCGCGTCCGTTTTTACAATTAACTCGATTGCAAACGGTTGCGGCATGTGCTGAAGCAGAAATAACTGCCTGGAACGATCCGCACAACGTGAATGAACAGTTTTCTCGAGTACGTGTGCGAAATAAAGTTATGCCGGTAATGGAAGAAGAGATTGGCCCAGGTATTGCCGCCGCCTTGGCGCGAAGTGCGGCAATTTTGCGCGATGACGCCGATGCATTGGATGAGATGGCGCAGGCCGTTATCTCGCGAGTTGATTTAAGCGACCTGGATTGTGCCGCTCTTGCTGAGCTGCCGCGGGCTATCCGATCTCGCGTGCTTCGAGCCGCGATCTACGCTGCCGGGGCGCCGAGCGGCTCAGTAAGCGCGGATCACCTCTCTGGCGTAGAGGCGCTGGTCACTTCTTGGCGCGGCCAAGGCGAAGTGAGCCTGCCGGGTGGTGTGAAGGTTGCTCGGATTTCGGGCAGACTTTCGCTCTTGGCCCGCCCATAAATCTCCTAAAGAGATTTGATATTAAAGGAGTCCTTAAGTGGATCTAGCTGCTGTCGGCACAGATGTTGAACGCGTAATTGTTACTCAAGAAGAACTGCAATCAAAAGTTGCTGAACTCGCAGCGCGCGTTGATGCTGATTACAAGGATCGTGACTTACTTCTGGTCGGTGTATTAAAAGGTGCGATTATGGCGATGGCAGACCTAACCCGCGCAATGCAACGCCATATTGATATGGATTGGATGGCGGTTTCATCTTACGGTTCCGGCACTAAATCAAGTGGCGTAGTTCGCATCCTAAAAGATTTAGATCGCGATATTACAGGACGCAATATTTTGATCGTAGAAGACATTGTTGACTCAGGTTTAACTCTCTCTTGGTTGCGCGCAAACTTAATGTCACGCGGAGCGGCGTCAGTTGAAATCCTGGCAATTTTACGTAAACCAGAAGCAGCAAAAGTCGAAGTCGAATGCAAGTACGTCGGCTTTGATATCCCTACCGACTTTGTTGTTGGTTACGGATTAGATTTTAACGAGAAGTACCGCAACCTCTCATTCGTCGGTGTGCTCGCTAAGCACATGTATTCATAAGGAACGCGAATTTAAATATGGAGAAGAAAAACCCTTTGAAGAAGAAGTCGGCTAACAAAGTTTCGAATAATAAGAAAGCGGCGAAAAAAGTTCCGACAACTCGCGCTGGCCGAATTGTTCGCGGTCCACTTTTCTGGATCATAATTGCAATTCTCGGGGTAACAATTTTTGGACAAATCTCTAGTGTAGGAAATCGTTACACAGAGATCGGCACCTCACAGGCGCTTGACGCTATCGCGCAATCAAAGGTTGAGTCAGCACTGGTCATTGATAAATCGCAGAAGTTACAGTTAATTCTGAAGCCAGGCGAGTTAATTGAAGGCTCAAGTAAAGTTGTTTCTTCTTACGTTGCTCGCCAAGAACCAACAATTATTGATTCCCTAACTGGAAACCCACCACCTAAAGGCTGGGATGTAAGCGTTCCTAGCCAATCTCTATTTGTTTCATTCCTATTTTCGATCTTCCCAATCCTTCTGATTGGTTTCTTATTCTTCTTCTTAATGAGCAATGCTCAAGGCGGAAATAAAGTCTTTTCTTTTGGAAAATCTCGGGCGAAACTGCAAGATAACGATGTTCCACAAAACACCTTTGCAGATGTTGCCGGCGCAGATGAGGCGATTGCCGAACTTGAGGAGATTAAAGACTTCCTAGCAAATCCCGCTAAGTACGCGTTACTTGGCGCAAAGATTCCGAAGGGCGTTCTTTTATACGGTCCTCCTGGAACCGGTAAAACTTTATTGGCACGTGCAGTTGCTGGTGAAGCAAAGGTTCCTTTCTATTCTATTTCTGGCTCTGACTTTGTAGAAATGTTTGTTGGAGTTGGTGCAGCTCGTGTGCGCGACTTATTTACGCAAGCTAAGGCAAATGCACCAGCAATCATCTTCGTAGATGAAATCGATGCAGTCGGTCGCCAACGTGGTGCCGGTATGGGTGGCGGTCACGATGAGCGCGAACAAACCCTTAATCAATTATTGGTAGAAATGGATGGTTTTGAAACTGGTGGTCAAGTAATTCTGATCGCCGCAACCAACCGTCCAGATGTATTAGATCCCGCACTCTTGCGTCCAGGTAGATTTGATCGACAGATTGCAGTTGATCGCCCAGATCTAAAGGGGCGTGAAGAAATTCTCAAGGTTCACGCAAAGACCAAGCCACTTTCGGACGAAGTCGAGTTACTCAATTATGCGCGCCGCACACCAGGATTTACTGGCGCTGATCTTGCCAATGTTCTCAATGAAGCGGCGCTATTAGCAGCACGTGAAGAGAAGAAGGTAATTTCTAATCTGCAAATTGATGAGGCTATTGATCGTGTAATGGCTGGACCACAACGTAAATCAAGAATCATGTCCGATGAAGAACGTCGCGTTACCGCTTATCACGAAGCCGGTCACGCACTTGTTGCGCATGCACTGCCACATACGGATCCGGTTCATAAGATCACGATCATGCCTCGTGGTCGCGCGCTCGGTTACACAATGGTTCTGCCAGATGATGACAAGTACTCAACTACCCGAAATCAACTGCTAGATCAATTGGCGTATTCATTGGGTGGTCGCGCTGCGGAAGAATTAATTTTCCACGATCCTTCAACTGGCGCTTCAAATGACATTGAAAAAGCAACGGCTTTGGCCCGTGCAATGGTCACTCAATACGGAATGACTGAAGCAATTGGCGCGATAAAGCTAGGTTCAGATGCTTCCGAACCATTTATGGGTCGCGATTACGGCCATCAACGCGATTACTCTGAAAGCGTCGCGGCTAAAGTCGATGCCGAAATGCGCAAGTTAATTGAGAACGCCCATCAAGAGGCCTTTGATATTTTGGTAGAAAACCGTGCGACTTTAGATGCAATGGTGTTGGAGTTGCTTGAGAAAGAGACTCTTAATAAGGAAGAGATCGCTGCGATATTCGCCAAAGTAAATTCTTGGCCGCGCCGTCCTTCCTGGACTGGTTCATCAACTCGCATTCCTTCACAACAACCACCTGTTGCCGTTCCGGAGCGGTTGATTGTTAAGCCTGCTGCAGATAAAAAACCATCACGAGTTAAGAAGAGTACGAACAAGGAAAGTTCTTAAACGTGAACGAAGTTAATCCAATTTCAATGGGGCCTGATGCTGGTCGTGCGTCGCATCCTTACGATGAAGTACGTGCCGCAGCAGCGGTGCGCGAACTGCTTTTGGCGCTGGGTGAAGATCCTGATCGCGAAGGTTTAAAGGAAACTCCCGCACGAGTTGCGCGGGCTTTCAAAGAGAACTTTGAAGGACTTTGGAAATCTCCTGAAGAAGTACTAACAACAACATTTGATATTGGTCATGAAGAATTAGTAATCATTCGCGACATCGAAGTCTTTTCACATTGCGAGCATCACCTGACTCCGTTTCACGGAGTAGCGCACGTTGGTTATATCCCGCGCGGAAAAATTACCGGCTTATCTAAAGTCGCTCGCTTAGTAGATCTCTTCGCCCGGCGCCCACAAGTGCAAGAGCGTTTGACGACTCAAATTGCTGATGCAATGGTGAAAATTCTCGATCCTATGGGAGTAATTGTAATTATTGATTGCGAGCATTTGTGTATGTCAATGCGTGGTGTTCGTAAATCACAAGCACGAACCACAACAAGTGCGGTTCGTGGAGTTTTGCGTGATCCTGCTACACGAGCAGAAGCAATCAGCCTTATTACCAAAAGCTGATAATTGGTTGGCACAGCAATGAAGATAATGGGCATTCTAAATGTCACCCCCGATTCATTTGCTGATGGGGGAAAACATGACACTTTTGAAAAGGCAGTTGCGCGCGGGTTAGAGATGATTTCCGAAGGCGTTGACATCATTGATATCGGTGGTGAATCTACGCGACCTGGTGCAGAACGCGTTTCCGCGGCGGAAGAACAGAATCGCGTTATCCCGGTAATTGAAAAGTTGTCACAAACCGGAATCCCAATCAGTATCGACACAATGCGAGCAGAAGTTGCAGAACTAGCTATTACTGCAGGTGCGAGCATTGTTAACGATGTAAGTGGTGGCCTTGCAGATGATCTAATGCACGAAGTTGTTGCTGAAATGGGCTGCCCATACATTTTGATGCATTGGCGTGGTCACTCTAAAGAGATGAATAACCAGGCCGTTTATGGTGATGTAGTTAAAGAGGTAATCGCAGAGTTGAATACGCAAATCGATGCAGCGCTACGAAGTGGAATTGCTAGAAACAATCTGATTATTGACCCAGGCCTTGGTTTTGCGAAAGATGCTGCCCAGAACTGGGAGATTTTAAATAGAATCGAAGAGATTATCGATCTAGGTTTCCCAGTACTGATCGGTGGCTCGCGCAAGCGCTTTTTGGGCGGTGACACTCCTGATGAGCGTGAAGCGGCAACGATTGAATTAACTAAGAGCCTGCTTGCGAAAGATATTTGGGGAGTTAGAGTTCATAGCGTGAGCCCACATAAGAATTTGGTATTGGCTAATGGCTGACCAAATTGAAATTAAAGGAATCAAATCCTTTGGCTATCACGGCGTCTTTGAATCAGAAAATATCGCCGGACAAGATTTTTTCGTGGATGTGGCACTGGAATTAGATTTAATGCGAGCTAGCGTGACGGATGATGTCGCCGACACAGTTAACTACGCAGAAATCACCGATTTAGTTTTAGAAGAAGTAACCGGTGAAAGAGTTGAGCTAATCGAGAAATTGGCTGGTCGAATTGCCGACCGAATAACAAGTACCTACCCACAAATCGCCGCAGTTTCGGTCACTGTGCACAAACCACAAGCTCCAGTTAACGCTCAAGTGCAAGATATTTCAGTAACAATTAATAGATGAAAGCGGTTATTGCGCTAGGTGCCAATATTGGCAACCCCAAAGAGCAGATGGATTTAGCTGTAGCGATGTTGCGCGAAGCTACAGACTTCAAATCGGTATCAAAGTATTTTTCAACTAAGCCAGTCAGCGATATTGAGCAACCAGATTACTTAAATGCAGTCTGCATTGTTGAAAGTGATTTGCCTGCCCTGGATTTATTGGCGCTCTTACACGGCATCGAAAAAACTCTCGGACGAGAAAGAAATGAAAAATGGGGGCCACGCACCATTGATTTAGACCTGATTCAATATGGGACATTGCTTAGTTCGGCAGATGAATTGCTACTTCCACATCCACGAGCGCATGAACGACGTTTTGTCATTGAACCTTGGCATTCGATTGAGCCAGAAGCGATTTTGCTGACCTACGGAAAGATTTCAGAGATTTTGGAGCAATTGCCTTAAGGCTCTAAACTTATATCTATCACCGCCCGGTACCTGAAAGGACTGGAGCCCGATATGAAGATAGTTAACAGCGCAGCTGAGTTGGATGACGGCTGCACATTTGTTCCGACAATGGGAGCACTTCATGCTGGGCACGCATCACTATTTAAATTAGCAAAAACGAAAGGCGACTTTGTAGTTGCGAGCATCTTCGTAAACCCGCTTCAGTTTGAAAACAGTAAAGACTTAGAACTCTATCCTCGAACACCAGATCGCGATATTGAAATAGCGCGCGAAGCTGGTGTTACTCACCTTTGGCTACCTCATGTGAGCGAGATTTATCCAGAGAACGTTACAAAGAAAGTTGCGGGTCCGATTGGTGAAATCTACGAAGGAGTAAATCGGGCGGGCCACTTTGACGGTGTTGTCACAGTTGTCTCGCGCCTATTTGATTTGCTCACTCCCGCTCAGGCAATTTTTGGTGAAAAAGACTTTCAGCAACTAACTTTGATAAAAAGCCTTGCTAAGGAAAGTTACAAAAGCCTTGAAATAATTGCGGCGCAAACAATAAGAGAGAGTGATGGTCTGGCACTTTCCTCTAGAAATATCAGATTAAGTCAGAGCGATCGCATTGCTGCAACGGTGATTTATCGAGCACTCGCAGCAGCCCAGGAGAGCGAAAATGTAAGTTCGGCAAGAGAGTCGATGCACCAGATTTGCGCACAAGAACCACTCTTTAAATTGGATTATTCCGAGATCATCAATGAAGAAAACTTTGAAATTGCCACTGATTCCACCTCAAAGCAGCGTGCAATTATCGCTGGTTGGCTAAATGGGGTCCGTTTGATTGACAATATGCAGATGAACCCATCAACCGGAATTGCCGGTGTGCGATGAAGTTACTTGCACCTGAGCCAGGATGGACTGCAACTGCTGATGTAATCGTGGTTGGTTCTGGAATTGCGGGACTTACAACTGCGTTGCAAGCGCGCACTTTCGGTCTCTCTGTATTAATTGTTACAAAATCTAAAGTGGATGAAGGTTCTACTAAATGGGCGCAAGGCGGAATAGCCGCAGCACTTGGTCCTGGTGATACTCCTGATCAACATTTAAAGGACACCTTGGTGGCAGGCGCTGATTTATGTGATGTTGAAGCAGTGCGCGTACTTGTTACCGAAGGTCCTGAAGCGGTGCGTAAGTTAATAGAACGCGGCGCAATTTTTGATACCGAAGATTCAGGAGAAATTTCACTCACTCGTGAAGGTGGACATTTACGTAATCGGATTCTGCATGCTGGTGGAGATGCAACTGGTGCTGAAGTTTCGCGCGCACTCCTTGCTGCAGTGCATGATGATCCAGAGATCGAAGTTGTTGAAGATGCGCTTGTGTTGGATGCGCTTAAAGATGCCAGTGGCGCGGTCTGCGGTGTAACACTGCACGTGATTGGCGCAGGAAGTCGCGACGGCGTTGGTCGTGCTTTAGGTAAAGCGGTTGTATTAGCGACCGGTGGACTCGGCCAAGTATTTGCACAAACTACAAACCCTTCTGTTTCAACTGGAGATGGCGTGGCCTTAGCGTTACGCGCTGGTGCAAAAGTGGCCGATGTGGAATTTATCCAGTTTCACCCCACAGTTTTATGGCTGGGAGATAACACGCAAGGTCAACAACCTTTGATTAGTGAAGCGGTTCGCGGAGAAGGCGCATATTTGCTGGATGATTCAGGCGATCGTTTTATGTTAGACGAACATAAATTAGGTGAACTTGCTCCTCGTGATGTTGTTGCAATCGCATCAATGCGTCGAATGAATAAAACTGGTGCGCATCACGTCTGGTTGGATGTACGACATTTAGTTGGTTTTGAGAGCCGTTTCCCAACTATTTACGCATCTTGCATTTCGCACGGCATCAATCCAAGTAAAGATTTGATCCCAGTAGCACCAGCTTCGCATTATGCATCCGGCGGAGTTCGCGTTGATTTAAATGGTCACACCAGCGTTAAAGGACTTTATGCCTGCGGAGAGACCGCCTGTTCTGGTGTGCACGGCGCAAATCGTTTAGCTTCAAATTCCTTGCTTGAAGGACTGGTCTTTAGCGCGCGAATTGCTGCAGATATTGCTGCAAATTTAAAAGAGCGCTCTGAACCTGTTGCAGATAATTCCAAATCAATTCTCTTAGACCCAGCCAACCGACGTGAATTACAACTTAGTATGAGTCGAGGAGCAGGAGTGTTGCGCTCTTCTGATTCGTTATTGCAAACCAGCGCGGATTTAACCCGCATTCAAGATCGCGAGAGCACCAATCCCTGTGTTGAGGCGTGGGAAACAACAAACTTATTCCAACTTGCTGAAGCAATTTTAAAGGCGGCGCTGATTAGACAAGAGACTCGTGGCTCTCACTGGCGTGAAGATTTTCCAAATCCAGAAAGCAATTGGCGCAAGAGAATTGTTCAAGAATTAGACCGTAATGGAAATTGGACGACTAGTTATCAAGAAGTGGGTGGAAAGTGACAGATCAAGAGTTGATAAAAGCTGCACTCGCGGAAGATCTAGCCGGGGGAGTTGATATAACTTCACAGGCAACTATTGCTGCAGATGCAAACGCTGCTGCAGATTTTGTAGCCCGTATGGATGGAGTTATTGCGGGGATCAATATCGCCCACGCGGTTCTTGCCGAAGTTGGGTTAACTGATGTGACCCTTTGCAAGAAAGATGGAGATCACGTTAAAGCCGGTGAGGTGTTAATGACCGTGCGTGGAAATACACGAGCGATTTTATTGGCAGAGCGCACTGCACTCAATTTTTTTGGACACTTAAGCGGAATTTCTACCTTAACCAGCAAATGGGTGGGGGAAGTTTCCGGAACAAAATGTCAGGTTCGCGATACGAGAAAAACCACACCAGGTATGCGGGTTATTGAAAAATATGCAGTGCGTATGGGTGGCGGAACCAATCACCGCATGAACTTAAGTGATGCCGCATTGATTAAAGATAATCACATTGCCGCAGCAGGTGGAGTCATCTCTGCTTTCGCCCAAGTTCGTACCGCGTTTCCAGAGGCGGAAATTGAGATTGAAGTAGACACTCTTGAGCAGTTAAGAGAAGTCTTATCCCAAAAGCCTGATCTCGTGCTCCTGGACAACATGTCCCCAGAACAATGTGCGCAGGCAGTTGCTTTAGTTAGCGGTGCATTTAAATTAGAAGCATCAGGTGGGATTTCAATTGCCAATGCGCGGGCGTATGCGCAATCTGGTGTTGATTACATTGCAATTGGGGCGCTGACACATTCAGCGCCAATCTTTGATATCGGTCTAGATCTGAGAGCGGAGTAGTTATGTTGCTAACTGTTGATGTCGGAAACACAAATACCGTTTTGGGTATTTTTCAGGGAGATCAATTAATTCGCTCCTGGCGAGTAAAGACTGATCCCCGCACAACCTCAGATGAGCTGTGGTTGCAATACCGCTCACTTGTTGCTGACTATGAAATAACTGGACTTTCCATCTGTTCAACAGTTCCGGCGACTCTACGCGAGCTACGAACAATGATTGCTACGTACTTCTCTAAGATTCCAACCACAATTGTGGAGCCAGGGACTAAAACTGGCGTGCCTCTCTTAGTTGATAACCCAAAAGAGATCGGTGCAGACCGCATCGTAAATACTTTAGCGGCGCACACGCTTTATGGCGGACCCGCAATCGTCGTAGATTTTGGAACTTCAACAAATCTTGATGTCGTTTCTCCTAAAGGAGAATTCTTGGGTGGAGCACTTGCACCAGGTATTGAAATTTCAGTTGATGCTCTGGCCGCACGTGCCGCGCAATTGCGCAAAGTAGAACTGATTCGCCCCAAGAATGTAATCGGAAAGAACACCGTCGAAGCTCTGCAATCTGGAACCATCTTTGGATTTGCCGGACAAGTCGATGGATTAGTTGATCGCATCACTGCTGAATTAGCGCAGAGTTATGATGGCGCCCCAACTGTGATTGCAACTGGTGGACTCGCACCGCTAATTATTGGAGTTGCCGAAACTATTGATGAGCATGAGCCTGATCTCACCTTGATTGGCTTGCGCCTTATCCACGAGAGAAATATCTAATAGGTAGACTTTCGCCATTATGAGCAAAGAAGAGCAGCCCGCCGCATCGGTAGAAGATGACCTACCTGAGCAATTACGTATCCGCCGTGAAAAACGTGCGGGGTTAATTGAGCGCGGAGTTGAGCCTTATCCAGTATCAGTTGCACGCACTGCATCGCTGGCAGAAATTCGAGCGAAGTATGCCAGCCTTGAGACTGATTCGACAACGGGTGATATTCAAAGCCTGACTGGTCGCATTATCTTTAAACGAGATACAGGAAAACTCTGTTTCGCCACTTTGCGTGAAGGCGATGGCACAGAACTTCAGGCGATGCTCTCACTCGACAAGGTTGGGCAAGAAACTTTAGATTCTTGGAAGAGCGATATTGATCTGGGCGACATAGTCAGTGTTTCCGGCGAAATCATTACCTCTAAGCGCGGTGAACTTTCTATTCTGGCAAATAGTTATGCGATCGCAGCCAAGTCTCTGCGCCCTTTGCCAAATGATCACAAACCAATGTCAGAGGAAACCCGCGTTCGCATGCGTTATGTGGATTTGATTGTTCGTGATGAAGCGCGTGCAAATGCTCGCTTGCGTCCAGCGGTGATGCGCTCATTGCGCGAGACATTTCATCAGCAAAATTTCGTAGAAGTTGAAACACCAATGTTGCAGGTAATGCACGGTGGAGCAGCAGCGCGTCCCTTTAAATCTTTCAGTAATGCTTACGATATGGATCTGTACCTGCGCATTGCACCCGAACTATTTCTAAAGCGTTGTGTCGTCGGTGGCATTGAGCGCGTCTTTGAAATTAATCGCAACTTCCGCAATGAAGGAGCAGATTCATCTCACTCACCTGAGTTTGCAATGATCGAGAGCTATCAGGCATATGGTGACTGGCGCTCTATTGCAGATTTGACTCGCACCTTGGTTCAAAATGCGGCTCTGGCGATTGCTGGCTCGCATGTAGTTACACACCACGATGGTCGAAAAGCAGACCTGGGTGGAAAGTGGCGCGAGATTTCACTTTACGACGCTATTACTGAGGGTGTTGGCGAAAGCGTTACTGCACTTACTCCGCTGGAAGATTTAAAGAAAATCGCGACGAAACTAGGCATGAAGATTGATCCCAAGTGGATTACTGGAAAACTCGCGGAAGAAATCTTCGAACACGTCGCTAAAGATCAACTCATTGCCCCAACTTTTGTAATGGGATTTCCTATTGATACCTCACCATTGGTGCGCGCACATCGCGAATTGCCGGGGGTTGCTGAAAAATGGGATCTATACGTTGATGGCTTCGAACTTGCTACGGGATATTCCGAGCTGATTGATCCAGTGATTCAACGTGATCGATTAGTTGAACAAGCGACACTTGGTGCAAAGGGCGACTTAGAAGCGATGCAGGTTGATGAAGATTTCTTGCGCGCTATGGAATTTGCAATGCCGCCTACAGGTGGAATGGGTATGGGAGTGGATCGTTTGTTGATGGCGCTCACCGGTCTAGGAATTCGCGAAACTATTTTATTCCCACTGGTAAAACCTGAAGTCGATTAACCATGATCGTAATTCGCCCAGCACGCACTAGCGATGTTAAAACCATCCGCCAACTCGTAGATTCTTATGCGGCTCCCGGTCAGATGCTCTCCAAAGAAACAGTCACGCTCTATGAAAGCGTTCAAGAATTTACAGTTGCCGAAGTCGACGGAAAAGTTGTTGGTTGCGGAGCGCTTCACATTCTGTGGGATGACTTAGCCGAAGTTCGTACAGTTGCAGTAGAAAAAAGTTTTCATAAGCAAGGAATTGGACATCAGATTCTGGAACGAATTATTGAACGCGCGCGTGAAGTAGGAGTAGAAAGAATCTTCTGCTTAACTTTCCAAACATCTTTCTTCGGGCGCCACGGTTTTGTAGAAATCGAGGGAACACCAGTAGCACCAGATGTCTATCAACAATTACTGCGCTCCTATGATGCCGGTGTTGCCGAGTTCCTAGATTTAGAAGCGGCTAAGCCCAATACCCTGGGCAATACCCGCATGCTCTTAACCCTGTAGCCACCCCCAGAAAACGCTATCTCTAGCCCCATTTGGGAATATCAGACCTAAATCTGGGGTTCTACTGAGGACAAGCAATCCACCTCGCGTCTTCCCTGCGTTGGGTTATAGGCTTGGCTAGAACAGAATAGTTACCACCTTCAAAGGAGTCTGCCGATGTTTGAGCGCTTTACCGATCGAGCCCGACGTGTTGTTGTCTTGGCTCAAGAAGAAGCACGCATGCTCAATCACAACTACATCGGTACTGAACATATCCTCCTCGGTTTGATCCACGAAGGTGAAGGCGTAGCAGCTAAAGGCCTGGAAGCGCTCGGCATCTCACTTGAAGGCGTGCGCGCCCAAGTTGAAGAAATTATTGGCCAAGGACAACAAGCACCTAGTGGCCATATTCCATTTACTCCACGCGCTAAGAAAGTTCTTGAACTCTCACTTCGCGAAGCGTTGCAACTGGGCCACAACTACATCGGAACTGAACATATTTTGCTTGGCTTAATCCGCGAAGGTGAAGGCGTTGCCGCACAAGTTCTTGTAAAACTCGGCGCAGACTTAAATCGCGTTCGCCAACAAGTTATTCAACTTCTCTCTGGCTACCAAGGAAAAGAAGCAGCAACATCTGGCGGACCTGCAGAAGGCACGCCATCTACTTCACTCGTCTTAGACCAATTCGGCCGCAACCTCACACAGGCTGCCCGTGAGGGAAAGCTCGATCCAGTAATCGGTCGCGAAAATGAAATTGAACGCGTGATGCAAGTTCTGTCACGTCGCACCAAAAATAACCCAGTATTAATTGGCGAACCAGGCGTTGGTAAAACTGCCGTAGTTGAAGGACTTGCACAAGCGATCTTTAAAAACGATGTCCCAGAAACCCTTAAGGATAAGCAGTTATATTCACTCGATTTGGGTGCACTTGTTGCCGGTAGTCGCTACCGTGGAGATTTTGAAGAACGCCTAAAGAAAGTCTTGAAAGAGATTAAAACTCGCGGCGATATCATTTTGTTTATCGATGAAATCCACACCCTCGTTGGTGCAGGAGCAGCTGAAGGCGCAATTGATGCAGCAAGCATCTTGAAGCCAATGTTGGCCCGTGGTGAACTGCAGACAATTGGTGCAACAACCTTGGATGAATACCGCAAGCATGTTGAAAAAGATGCTGCGCTAGAACGACGCTTCCAACCAATTCAAGTTAAAGAGCCATCAGTTGCTCACACAATTGAAATTCTTAAAGGTCTTCGCGATCGCTATGAAACCCATCACCGCGTTTCAATTACCGATGGCGCACTAGCTGCCGCTGCAAATATGGCAGATCGCTATGTTTCGGATCGTTTCTTGCCAGATAAGGCGATCGACCTAATTGATGAAGCAGGTTCACGTCTTCGCATTAAGCGTATGACTGCTCCGGCTGAACTCCGCGAATTTGATGACAAGATCGCAGAAGCTCGCAAAGCGAAAGAGTCAGCAATTGACGGTCAAGATTTCGAAGGCGCTGCCGCACTTCGCGATAAAGAGAAGACTCTTGTTGCGGAAAAGGTCGAAGCTGAAAAGCATTGGAAAGCAACTGATCTCGATAAGGTAACTGAAGTTGATGAAGAACTCATCGCCCAAGTTCTATCTGCCTCAACCGGTATTCCTGTATTCAAGTTAACTGAAGAAGAGACTGCACGTCTGCTTCGCATGGAAGATGAACTTCATCGCCGCGTTATTGGACAAGACCAAGCGATCAAGGCTCTCTCACAGGCGATTCGCCGTACTCGTGCAGGTCTAAAGGATCCAAAGCGTCCTGGTGGTTCATTTATCTTCGCTGGCCCATCAGGTGTCGGTAAGACTGAACTTTCACGCACACTCGCTTCATTCTTATTTGGCGATGAGACCGCACTTATCCAACTAGATATGTCTGAGTATTCAGAGCGCCACACAGCATCACGTTTATTTGGTGCACCTCCAGGGTATGTCGGTTATGACGAAGGTGGACAGCTAACAGAGAAAGTGCGTCGTCGCCCATTCTCAGTTGTCTTATTCGATGAAATAGAAAAAGCTCACCCAGATATCTTTAACTCACTCCTTCAAGTTCTTGAAGATGGTCGCCTCACAGATGCACAAGGTCGCACCGTTGACTTCAAGAACACAGTAATCATCATGACTACCAACCTCGGTACTCGCGATATTTCCAAGAGCCTCGGACTTGGCTTTGCCAATATCGATGACGACTTAACGAATTACGATCGCATGAAGGGCAAGGTTCAAGACGAACTCAAGAACCACTTCCGTCCTGAATTCCTTAACCGTATCGACGATGTAATTGTCTTCCACCAGTTGACGAAAGATCAGATTATTCAAATTGTTGATTTGATGATCGCTAACTTGGATGAGCGTTTAAAGGCGAAAGATATGGGAATCGAACTTACTCAAGCAGCTAAGGATCTATTGGCAGCTCGTGGTTACGATCCGCTACTTGGTGCCCGTCCATTGCGTCGCGTTATTCAACGCGAGATCGAAGATTCACTTTCAGAGCGAATTCTCTTTGGCGAGCTAAAGGCTGGCGAAATTATCGTCGTAGATGTCGAAGGTGATGCAGCGGAAGCTAAATTCACATTTGCTGGTGCAGCCAAAGCAACCACACCCGATTCTCCAGAAGATTTAGCCGCAGCAACTAATTAAGGAATCTTCTTTCCTGGATTCAGAATTGAATTCGGATCGAAGACTTTCTTTACTGCGCGCTGTAACTCAATCACTTTCGCTGAGGTTTCGTTGGTGACGAATCCGGTTTTAATTGAACCAATTCCGTGTTCACCACTTGCAGACCCACCGAGCGACTGGGCTATTTCCACAATCTCATTGAAAGTCTGCTGCGCCCGCTCTGCTGCTGCATCATCTCCGTGGTCATGAACGATGGTTGGGTGCATATTTCCATCTCCAGCATGGCCGAAAATTCCAATAGTTAAATCTGCGCGCTTACTTAACGCCTCCACTTTCTCAACAAATTCTGCGATTTTGGTAATCGGAAGAGCGACATCATCAAGCAAAGTTGCACCCATTCTTTCAAGTGCTGGATATGCCATCTTGCGAACGCGAATTAAATCGGCAGCATCGGTTGGATCATCCGAGTAAACGCCATCAATCGAGCCAAATTCTTTACAAGTATTTAACGCCGCTTCACATAGTGAATGGTTTTCATCTAACTGCATTAACAACACCGCACCGGCAACTTCAAAGCCGAGTGGATGCCACGCCTCAACTGCCTTGAGAGTTGTCTGATCAACAATTTCTAACATTGATGGTCGGTACTTCAAAAGCGCAGCGGCTGCAGCACCTGCCTTTGTGATTTCTGGAAAAGTTGCGATCAAAGTTGACGGAGCAGCAGGGCGAATTTCTAAATTCAATGTGAGTTCCGTTATTACACCGAGAGTTCCTTCTGAGCCAATAAACAAATGAAGTAAGTCATACGTTGTTACAGATTTTTTAGTGGCTTTACCTAACTCAATTATTTCACCGCTTGCTAAGACAACTTGCATCGCTCGCACGTGCGCTGAAGTTACGCCGTACTTAACACAACACATGCCGCCTGCATTAGTTGCGGCATTGCCGCCAAGTGAAGACCAATCACGGCTGGCAGGATCTGGAAGGTAAGCCAAACCGAGTTTGCTTGCAGCGGTATCAAGATCAAGGTTAATTACCCCTGCTTGAACTCGGGCAATCTGATTTGCGGCATCTATTTCAATTATCTGATTCATTTTCTCGAGCGAGATAACTAGCGAGTCAGCTGATGCATTAGCGCCACCCGATAAACCACTGCCCGCGCCACGAGTTACAACTGGAATCCTATTTTCATTTGCATATTTCAAAGCAATCGAAATCTCCTCCGCACTGCGGGCGAGCAATACGGCAAATGGTGGAGCGCTCTTTGCAAATGGCGCTTGATCGCGTGAATAAGAAGAAGTGATATCAGGATCAGAGATCAGCGATGCATCTGGGCCAAGCAGGTTAGAAAGCGCTGCGAGATGGCTCATGTGTTAATTTTTACACGTTGTAGCGCTTGATCAAGGCGAGATACTTCAAAGATCTCCATGCCATCGATTTTTACATCACTGCCTGCGGGCACGAGTGCGCGCTTGAAACCTAAACGATATGCCTCAGCCAAGCGACGTGAAACACCGCTTACCTTGCGAATTTCACCTGCAAGACCGACTTCGCCAATCGCAACTAAATCTGCAGGTAGCGCTAAAGCTTTTGCAGCGGATGCAACAGCGAGTGCTAGTGCAAGATCTGCTGCCGGCTCTGACATCTTCATTCCACCGACTGTTGCGGCATAGACATCACGACCACCGACGCGCACATTGGCGCGAAGTTCAAGTACTGCCAGAGTCATTGAAGTGCGCGCAGAATCAAGTCCACTGGTGACGCGACGAGCATTTCCAAAATCATTTTCGCGCCCTTGGCTAACTAACGCTTGGATTTCAGCAAGAAGTGGACGGCGGCCTTCCAGAGTCACAGTTACGCAAGTACCTGGAACTGGTTCGGCATGGCGAGAAGTAAAGAGTCCGGTTGGGTCAAGCACGCTTTCGATTCCGGTATCACTTAAATCAAAGCAACCAACTTCATCAGATGCACCAAAGCGATTTTTGATGGCGCGAATCAAACGAAGTCGTGAGTGTCGCTCGCCTTCAAATTGCAGAACAACATCAACTATATGTTCGAGCAAGCGTGGGCCTGCGATAGAACCATCTTTTGTAACGTGGCCAACGAGAAGCAAAGTGATATCGCGATCTTTACAGATGCGGATGAGTGCGCCGGCAACTTCGCGAACTTGTGTGACGCCACCTGGTGAGCCATCGGCTGCAGCAGAACCAATTGTTTGAACGCTATCGATAATTAAAAGTTCTGGTTTAACGGAATCAATATGTGCAATCACTGCACCGAGATCGGTTTCGGATGCTAAAAATAATTTAGGATCAACGGCGTTGATTCGTTCGGCACGTAAGCGAACTTGTGAAGCGGATTCTTCACCGCTTATGTAGAGGGCGGGAATTCCTTTAGCAGCTGTTTGCGCTGCAACAGATAAAAGAAGCGTTGATTTACCAACGCCGGGTTCGCCTGCAAGCAAGATTGCGGCACCTGGTACTAAGCCACCACCCAGTACGCGATCTAACTCAGATACTCCTGTTGCACGAGCGCGTGCCGATGAAAGGTCAACTTCGCCGATAGGTGTTGCTGCGTGGGTAACTTTTCCAGGGACAAGTGAGAGTTTCTTAGGTGCAGCAAGTTCTTCAACGCTGCCCCAGGCTTGGCATTCGCCACATCGACCAACCCATTTTTGGGAGCCCCAGCCGCATTCAGAACAGCGGAATGGATCCTTCTCGACTTTAGCCATACGTAAACTCTAGAGGGTGGGGCTGACTACTTCCCAGCAGCAACTGATGCTGGGTGTTGAATAACAAAGAGTGGAAGTGAGCGCGCTTTCGCATCGTTGATTCCTTTAACGCGCTTATCACAATGCTCGGCAAGGACTGCATAAGCCGCCTCACCCATCAAAGCTTGAAGTTCGGTGCGATTAGAAATGTAAACCGGTTCGCTGCCGACGTGTGCATCAGTGTTGCTAGTGCAGTACCAATCAAAGTCATCTCCGCCATCGCCCCATGCCAGGCGTTCGTATTCACCGATTACAGTTACTGAATATTCGCGCTCGCCAACTTCGCGAGTTTCAAAACTGCGGCGAAGTGGAAGCTGCCAACAAACATCAGGTTTGGTATCAACAAAGTGACGGTTCTCTTTTTGAGCCAAATGATGAAGCACGCAACCAAACGAACCAGTAAATCCGGGAGCCTCATAACCTTTGCGATTTAAGAAAATGCAACCGTCATCAACTGTGCGAGTCTTTCGTTCTTTATCTTCATCTAAATCTGAAATTCGAAGTTGTCCATTTGGCTTCTTTGGACGTGCTTGATCGTAGAACTGCCACATTTCAGGTGTTAAGTCAGCGGCTGCTTTACGAACGCGTTCTTCGTCATCTTCATCGGAATACATTGCACCTTCTGTGCAGCAACCCGCGTTTGGTCGATTCTCAAATACACCTTTACAGCCATCGCCATAAATACAGGTCCAATATGAAGTTAGCCAAGTGAGGTCGCATTTAAAGATTTCTTCCTCATCATTGGGGTCGGTAAATTCCACCCAATCGCGTGCGAAACCTGGCTTTATTTCTGACATAGGTGCAGAGCCTACGCGTACTCTTTCGCTATGGCTAATTCAGAAAAACAGGTTGCCGTCATAGGTGCCGGAGTAATGGGTGAAGCCCTTATCTCCGCGTTGATTACATATGGAATTTCACCTAGTGCGATCACTATCTCTGAAAAGCGCGAAGAGCGAGCACTCGAGTTAATAGACCGTTATAAAGTATCAAGGGCTCCGCTCAGTGAAAACATTGCTAAATGCGACATGATTTTGTTGGTAGTAAAACCACAAGATATGGCAACCGTACTTCAAGAGATTAAGTCAGAAATTCGCCCAGGATGTCTGGTCATATCTTTTGTCGCGGGTAAGCAGATTCAGGGAATCGCCAATTCAATTGGAACTAAAGCCAACCCTGTAATCAGGGTAATGCCAAACACTCCAACGTTGGTGGGCGCCGGCATGGCCGCAATTTCTTGCTGCGCTCTGGTAACTGAAGAACAACGTCAATTTGTTCTTGGTTTCTTAGGCGCTGTAGGAAAAGTCATTGAAGTCAATGAAGAACTGCAGGATGCCGTCACCGCAACCAGTGGTTCTGGACCCGCATACCTCTTTAGATTTGTAGAAGCGATGGTTGAAGGCGCGGTTGCACTTGGTCTTTCGCACGCTGATGCAACCACATTAACTATTCAAACAATGGTTGGAGCCGCGAAATTACTTGATCAATCAGGGGATAGTCCAACAACGTTACGTGAAAAGGTAACTAGCCCTAACGGAACAACTTTTGCAGCACTCAATTCATTTAACGACTCTGATATTTCTGAGGTAGTAGCAAAAGCAATGAAGGCAGCACGTGATCGCTCGCAAGAACTTGCTTAATAAATCCCTTCTCGCAGCAATTGCATTTGCAGTTGCAATTACGCCAACCGCACAAGCTGTACCTAAAACGGTTGCAACAAAGTCTTTTGTGCAATTAACCAAGGATGCAACCGCTGAAGGAATGGTCGTAACGAATAAAGCGATAATTACTTATGCCAACATAGTTGGACAGAGCTCAGATATTCAGCTTCGCGCCATCGACTTTGCGGGTACGCAGATCTGGTCAAAAACCGTTGATTCTGGCCGAGATGAGGTCGCAACTTCAATAAGCTTTGATACCCAGGGCTCAATCTGGTTAATAGGAAATAGCGCCTCTGCATCATTTCCAGAGACTGCGACCACTATTGCTGGTGCGCTTAATCCAGATTCGGTAACGGTGGAAAGTCCGATTGAGCTGCGCGGTGACATGAAGAATATTTCCTTGTGGCAATTTTCGCCATTAGGTGATTTATTGTCACAGATAGATTTGAAAACAACTCAACCAGCACTCGTTGATGAAATTTCGGTTAATACATCAGGAGCGTCAGTATTGCTATCGCGAGAAAATGGACAATCTCTTGCTTTAGTTAAGGCAGGAAAGTTAGAAAAAGAAATAAAAATCGGAACAATCAAAAGTAAATTCAGCGCTATTTTCCGTGGTGCAGATGGCTCTACTTCGCTATTTGGATCTAGCAGCGAAACGCTAGGCGGTAAAAAGTTAGCGGGTAAAGTTGATGGCATTTTGCTGAAAGTCTCTAAAGCCGGTTCGATCTCTAGCGTTGTGCGTAGCTCCGCTGCAGGAGCAATACGTGACTGGCAGAGCGCGACTGCAACAAACTTTTTAACAGGTGTAGTAAAGAGCGGTACGAAAATTGAAACAGCGATAACAAAATTTAATCCTTCGTTTGCCCCAACTTGGACCACTCGATTTCCATCTACTGGAAATAGCTTGGCTGCACCTGGAGCGAACGGTTCAGTATTTGCAATTTTCGAACCGACTACCGCATTGAAGGGAGTTACGGGCTTCAAGGTGAGAAAAGGACAATCTGCCGCACTTCAATTTGATAGCAAAGGAATACTGATTGGTGCATTTACAGAGTTGCTACTAAGCACTCCTTTTGCAGCCGGATACTCTGCAGAAGCTGGGCTTGTAGTTTTAACTTCCTCTGGAGATATTCTGCGCGCTGCAGGTCGTTAATTAAGCAGCGCGGAGAGAGACCAATTTTCCATCTATTCCAGATATTAGATAACGGACTTTATTTAAAACTATCCACGCTGAATCCAAACCGTCAACGCTCTGCTCCTTTGCTACCAAAGAAAGTGCATTGGTAGATATATCTAAGGCGCACAGACGTTCCTGACAGTTGAATACAGTGGTCGAACCGTTGCTGCTTAAGAATTTGCTTGGAGTTCCAAATCCATTTGTAGCAAGAGTTTTTACATCACTTGGTTCAGCAAGGTATGTCCAGCGAATTTTCTCCGCTTTCGGGATCGTCAATCCGGAGGAAGTCAGCCAAGTAGCTAATATTCCACGGGCCCCTTTTTGAAGTGTGACGTCATAACCTGCAACTGCAACCGGTCCGTTAGATGTATCAAGGATTGAGTAACGCCATGCTGATGGGCTTATGCCACTTCGTTTTGCAACGTGAATAGATCCTGCAGTCACTACTTTTCGCTGGTTAATTGCATCCACTGAGTCATATAACAAAACTGTCTCTCTACCGTCAAAGAGTGCATCTAAATGAAAAGCCACATCCCCAGTAGTCCGGCCATCTGTTTTGCGATCACCATCGACAAGTTCATACTTCCATTCTTTGCTACCGCTAGCTTTTACCGCGCCTAGTAAAATTCCCTGTGACTCATCACGATAGAACGCTTGCACGCCGACTGCACTGACTGAACAAGCATTGGAAACGCTCACATCGCTTGCAGTACGGACACGAATTGGGTCTTCATACTTATTTACGGCAGCGCCGTTGCCGTCGATAACTTCAAATTTAAATGTTTTGCCATCGTATGTTGCATACCTAAGATCTTTATCAACTGAATCGGCGTAGAACATATGTAAGGTCTGTGCTTTTCCAGAACCACTTACGCAGGCAGATAGATCACCAGCGATCGGATTTCTGGTGCGGCCAGCAGAACCGCCGCGTCCATCCACAATCAACTTGCTCCAGAGTTTTCCGTTCCAAAGTGCAACTTTAAGTGCACCGTTAAAATCATCTTGATAGATGATTGCCGGATTTCCATTAAATGTAACTGTCGTTAAGTTCTTAGCATCCGCATTTGAATCAATAACCTTCTTGACCCAACCCGCCTTTGGTGTGATGGCATTTGTCGTAACTGGGACAGAAGTTCCAAGTGAATTTGATGCAGTAATAGTGAAGGTATAAGAGGTGCCATTTTTTAGCCCAGAAAACATCACTGGACTATTTGTAAAGCTCTTCTCTGCTCCAGTTCTATCGTTCTTAACCGTGTAGCTAGTTATCTGAGCCGCACGGGCATTGGCTGGTGGGTCGAATTTAACTATTGCTCCAGCGTCAGAAATTAACGCTTCAGGATTGCGGACAATCTGAGGGATACCAACTGCAATTCCTACCGGAGGTTTAGCGCGCAAATCTTGCATCATTGCCAGCAATAACGGCCCTGGATCGTGAAAAACTTCACCTGCTGCCAAATTAGGAGACATCACTGCATTTTTACCGGCGTTATCAAATGCGTTTTCATCTAAGTGGCTCGTTGAAGATCCATCTTCATATTTCTTTGGTGAGTGAAGAAGTGGTTTAACTCCGCCATTAGCTGCAATTCCGTTTGCACCTGACCAAACTAACTTTGAAGTAAGTGCTTCACCGAGTTCAAGAGATGGAGATGGGAGATCAGAGAGTCTGCGACCATCGCCAGTTTGAACGTATGCATCGAATGGCGTTGGTTGATCAATCGACCCATAGCCGAAGAATTTATCGTAATTACTTGTGGATAGGAATCCCAAGCCGTGTGCCATTTCGTGCAACATCACAGATTGTAGATCGTATTCACTTTTGCTCGGACCAACTCCGCCACCGCGATACCAATCCGCTAACGAGTTCACAGTAATAATCATTTCTGGGGTATCGCCATCTAGATCTCTACCCGCTAAAGCATTTGCTAGGGCAGATGGATACCAAAGACTTGGATCGGGAGCGCCTGCAAAATTTGCGAAGTAATTTCCGGGACGCGCACTTCCTAAAATGCTATATGAAGAAGAACGCCCCCAGGTTGCTTCAATGTGAATTGGAACTTTAGATTCAAAATTCTCTGCCCAAACATCAACGGCTGCCTGTAATTGAATTTCGGTCCACTTTGGAAAATTATTGAATTTAACAATAATTTTCGCCTTCTTCTCTAAATTTGCGACCTTTGGTTTTGGCGACTGGAGGCTATTAGTGGCAGGTCCCGCGTAAACATTTCCCCATTGTGTGGCCGGTCTAACTAAAACTTGAGATTGCGCGGTGGCCGGAGTTGTAAATCCTGCTAAAAAGATCGCAAAAGATGTGGCAATGGCGAAGGATCGCTTCAAAGATCTCACTTTTTTGCTCGCCATAGCGCCCAACGGTATCAGGATGCGAGAATGTCCCCATGTCCTCCGAAAGCGCTAATACTGATTTGGATCAGGTAATTGCTCGTATGAAATCTGAGCGACCAGCGATTCTTAATTTTTCCGGTGAATCAGCACGACCTGAACCCACTTTAGAAGAAGCCCGTGGGGAGTTAGCTAGCGCAATTGGTCAGTTGGCTCACACCATTTTCTCAAAGAAGTATGGCCCACTAGTCGGAACGGTTACTAAGACAACGGCAGAAACAGTTTTAAAAAGCGCTGAAGAGAATTTGTATCGGGCAAAAGGTGATGCAACCTTGGTTATTCAAGAGCTAGTCGATCGCGCTTTTACCTCAAAGCAATCCAAGAAAAAATGAGTAACTTAGTAACAATCTACTCGCGCCACGGGTGCCATCTTTGCGAAGTTGCTGAAACAACCCTCACAGAGCTAAAAGATGAACTTAACTTTGAGATAGAAGTTAAATACATTGATGGTTCAAATGAATTAGAAAAGTTGTATGGGCACGAAGTACCAGTTATTCATATTGATGGAGAGCACCACGACTTTTATAAAGTCGATCCGATTAGATTTAAATCTTCCCTTGAAAAACATCGTCAGCGTCAATAATTCGGTATGAGTAGCCCTGCTCTGCGAGGAAGCGTTGGCGATTCTGTGCAAAATCTTGATCGATAGTGTCGCGTGAGACTACAGAATAAAACTTTGCACCACGGCCATCAGCTTTTGGCCTGACGATACGGCCTAGTCGCTGCGCTTCTTCCTGACGTGAACCAAATGCACCAGATACCTGGATCGCAATTGTCGCCTCCGGAAGATCAATTGAAAAGTTAGCGACTTTTGAAACGACTAGGCAAGTGATTTCACCTGTTCGGAAGGCGGCAAATAACCTTTCGCGTTCTTTAATTGGAGTCTCACCTTTAATAACCGGAACGCCTAAAGTCTCTGATAAATCATCTAATTGATCGATGTATTGACCGATTACGAGTATTTGTTCTCCCGAGTGAAGATCCACCAATTTTTCAACGACATTGCGCTTGGTTCGAGTCGTTGCGCAGTAGCGATATCGCTCTTCCGGTTCTGCGGTCGCATAAGAGAGTCGCTCTGCTTCTGTCAGGTTTACTCGTACTTCAATACATTCTGCCGGGGCAATATAACCCTGTGCTTCGATCTCTTTCCAAGGTACATCAAAACGCTTTGGCCCAATAAGTGAAAAGACTTCGCCTTCCATACCATCTTCACGAACTAAAGTGGCGGTAAGTCCTAAGCGGCGGCGCGATTGAATATCTGCAGTAAATCGGAAGATTGGCGCAGGAAGTAAGTGGACTTCATCATAAATAATTAAGCCCCAGTCGTGGGTATCGAATAAATCTAAATGTGAGTAAACGCCATTCTTTTTCTTGGTCATAACTTGGTAAGTCGCAATTGTTACTGGACAAATCTCTTTCTTCGCTCCAGAATATTCGCCGATCTCATCTTCATTTAAAGTTGTTCGGCGCAATAATTCATCACGCCATTGTCGCGCCGCCACCGTGTTGGTCACCAAAATAAGAGTCGTTGCCTTGGCGTGGGCCATCGCAGCTGCGCCAACAATTGTTTTACCTGCGCCGCAGGGAAGAACTACTACGCCTGAACCACCGTGCCAAAAACCTTCGGCTGCTAATTCTTGATAAGGGCGGATCTTCCAATCATTCTGCTTAAGTGAAATTTCGTGGGCTTGGCCGTCAACATATCCCGCAAAATCTTCGGCTGGCCAACCGAGTCGAAGCAGCGATTGTTTAATGGCACCGCGCTGGCTGGGATGAACCACAATAGTTTCGGGATCGATGCGAACACCCAAGAGCGGAGCAATCTTCTTCGCGCGAATAACTTCTTCTAAAACTCCAACATCGGTCGTGATCAAAATTAGCCCGTGTACTGGGTCGGCTTCTAAGCGCAAACGCCCGTAGCGCGACATTGTTTCGGCAACATCTACAAGAAGAGAATGCGGAACCGCGTAACGTGAATACTTAATCAGAGTATCGATGACTAGCTCTGCATCGTGGCCAGCAGCGCGCGCATTCCATAAGCCCAGGTTGGTTAAACGATAGGTATGGATATGTTCTGGCGAACGTTCTAGTTCAGCAAATGGCGCGATCGCGCGCCGACATTCTGTTGAAAGAGGATGATCGATATCTAGCAGAAGCGTTTTATCGCTCTGGACTATTAGTGGGCCTTCGCTCATTTCAGCAAATCTTTAATAAATGCGTGGAGCAAGGCGCTACGTTCTTCGATGGATTTCAAACTTAGCCATTCACTCGGCGCGTGTGCACCGCCACCAACTGCACCTAAACCATCAAGAACTTGCGCACCTGCAGCTGCTGCGAAATTACCATCACTGGCTCCTCCGACTTCGGCACAACCTAGCGGCGCCATTCCAATCGACTTTGCAACCCGTTCAACTCTTTCGTAAAGCGCTTTCGTAGAAGATGGCTGAAGTGGTGGACGATTTAGCCCACCTGTTATCTCTAAGCGTGCGCCAGAAACCGTCGCTTTTAGGGATTTAATTGCTGCATCAACTCGTTCAATTTCAGATTGTGCAAATGAGCGTGCATCGATTTCAAGAACTGCTTGATCCGGAACGGTATTAGCGCTATTGCCAGATTTTAATAAAGTTGGAACAACAGTTGTTCCGTGCTCTTTATTTTCTAGCGCAGCAAGTTTGAGAATCACGTGGGCAATTTCAACCGTTGCGTTAACACCCTTTTCAGGTTCTAGCCCGGCATGCGCTGCCAATCCGTGGACAGTTACTTTGTACATTGCTGTGCCTTTACGACCAGTTTTAACTTTGCCATCGAGTGAGGCTTCTAAAACTAGTACTGCTTTGGCAGCAGCGGATAGCTCCATAATTAATTCTCGTGAAGCAAAAGAACCGGTCTCTTCATCGGTAGTTGCAACAAGAGCAACACGATCTGCAGCGCCGTCAATATCCTTTAGTGCAAAGAGCGCTTGCACAAAGCCCGCCTTCATATCAAAGACCCCAGGGCCGCGAATGACATCGCCATTAACTTCCCAAAGTGGTTGATACGAACCGTGCGGCCAAACTGTGTCGAGATGAGCAAGCAAAAGTATTTCTGGTTGGCTAGCACCCCACCAAAATACTGGGCGCCCTTTAATCTCTTTAATTTGCGCCGGCGTTCCAAGTACGCGAGTTGCGATATCACTTGCTAAACGAACTACATTTTGGCAAGCGGCAATATCTTCAGTTGGCGACTCACATCGCACCAAAGCTTCAATCGCAGCCAACATAGGGTCAAGTCTGCCGTATTTCGCCTCATTCGTGCTCGTCATATCGCCGCCACCCCTGTTATGCGCGCAATTCTAAAGGTTTGAACCTCGCCAGTGGCGTGATCTCGTGCAATAAGTGAACCGGCCGAGAGTTTTAAGGGATCAATGATGCGATGTGAAACTAGGCCGTTGTTATCGGCGTATCCAATAGAAAGAGATGTCGCGGGTTGATTTCTTAGGTAATCCGCCAAGATATCTAGCGTTTCATTTGCGGTTGTGCGCGGAAGTGAACCAAGTGCGTTCGATGCAATATTGCGCAAAGTACTTTGGCGGTGGCTAGATTTTTCTCCGGTGCGAAGTGCGCGAAGCGCTGCTTCTAACTGCAATTCATCAGGACGATCGAACTCACCAACAATTCTTGGTGGTCTTGCTTTACTTTTTGCTCGTTGAATTCTTGGACCACTCAGTAACGCACCTTGTGAATCTTCACCCGCTGGCAAGTATCCGAAACTGCGCAAGATTGCCATGGCATCGGCAGCATCGTGCTGACAGATTAGAACTTCGGGAGATATTTGGCGCAGCGATAACATTTCTAAACGCTTATCGCTGATTATCTGTGCGATCAAGGCAGAATCTTCACATCTGATAAACGCTGCAGTGTTTCCAACCCGTAACTTGCCATGTTTCTTTGCGACATCTGCAATCAAATATTCCAGCGGTTGTGGCATTGGAGTTTTGGAAGCCTTCTTCAAGAATGCCTTTATCTCATCTCCGGTGCGTCCGTGATCTAAACCGCGACGGATTGTTGATTGGCTAAAGCGATAAACGGTTGCGCCACCGCGACTTTCAATTTCAGCAAGGATCGCTAACTCTTGAGCTATTTCGTGCTCAAGGGGACCGGGTGCAATTGCAGTGTTATCGCTCTGAATAAGAATGTGATCAACAGGTTTCGGAAGATCTTCATCAATTTCGTCTAGATCTGAACCTTGCAATAGCCCAATTCCGTACTTTGAAATTGCGCCTTGCCCGGTAATTCCAAGCCATTCTGCCTCGCGTAAATTCCAAATGATGTAATCACTTGGAATTCCACCACTACGTCTTGCTGGGGTATTCCATTGTGCGAGTGACACTAGAGATTCGATTTTTGGAGCAGATCCTTCGCTTTCTTGCAGCAATCGCAGAGTTAGCTTGCGAATCGGAGCAGCAGCAACGCGATCTAGCTCTGGCCCAAGCGGTGAAACGTTCTTTGACTCTTCTTTGCCGACTAAGCCGCTCATCCGCGAGGTAATCAACCACTGCGAGACAAGTGATTGCCAACGCGCAGATGGAGATTGGGTTAACCAAATATCAAATTGATTTGTTGGAAGTATGCGGTCGTCAGCTTCAATTGTTAACAGGCCGGATAAGTAAGCCAGTTCTGCCACAAATGCGGCACAGTTGGAATCAACACCGAGATGGCTAGTAATTATCTTTAAATCTCGCACGCCCAACCCACCAGAGCGCAGGGCAGCTGCAGGTTCTTGAGCCCAGAAATTTAGAATCTCTTCGGTCCAGCGTAAGAAAGTAGAAATGTTTGCAATCGCGGCAAGTTGAACGCTCTTACTATCTCGCTTATCACCTGCCAACTCTGGCGCTTGAATGAAAAGTTCTTTATGTATCTTGCCACCACGTAAATAAATTGCAACTTCGCGCGGCATCAAAACAGTATGAGAGTTTGCAACAACTACAAAGTCATTTTCCAATAACCATTGAACGCCGGCACCTGGTTTCTTAACATCAGCAATCGTTCCGCGCGGTGGGCCCCAAACCATGGCATCTAGCGCTTTCTTTGCGGCGGCTGGTGCTTCTTCCAATTTCTTTAGATTTAACTTCGCCATAGATTGCGGTCCAAGTCCAGCAATGTCGCCGCCGAGAACTTCGCGCACAGTTGTTGGTAGATAAAGTCCATCTTTTCCTGGGTAAATCAAGCCACGTTCAATTAGCCCGGGAATAACAAAGAGCGCAGCCTTGTCGGTTAGTGAGGTAATGTTTTTTTCATTAAATGGTTCGGCAACAACGGCGCAAGCTTCTAATACTTGATACTGCCAAGCGTTTAAAGCATCAATTGCCCGTGCCAAACTTGGGGCCGATGTTGCACGAACCGCAAGAGAAGCAACATCAGGCGGAACTGGCGTTACTAGATCTGGCCGATGAGAAAAGAGCGAAATTAGGGCAGCGTCATCCAAGGTGCGTAAGTAATCTGCAAAGGAGCGCGTTTCCATAACTTGCCTACATTACTGGTAAGTGAGGTGGTGGCGCGAATTGGCTTTTAAAGTCAGCGCGAGTTACGGCGCGGAGTAAGTCTGGTTCCAAGCCATGCCAGGCGCGAGACCATCGGCCCAAGTAAGCGATTTAGAAAGCGCATGCGACGGAAGTCGTGAATCGGCCAACGCTCTTGCAATGCGCGAATTCGCAACTTTGCATCAGGGTTGATGGCAGATGGATTGCCAACAGTTAGCAATAAAGGTAAATCGTTGTGGCTATCTGAATAACCAAAGCAATCATCTAAATCAAATCCATTTTCTTTAGCAAGTTCTTGTATTGCAGTTGCTTTCTCGCGACCGTGCAAGAGTGGTCCATTCATGGCACCGGTGTAATGACCATCTTCGATGGCCGCCTTGCTTCCAATCGCTCCGGTAAATCCCAAACGTTTGGCGATGAGAGTTGCCATATCTTCGGGCGCGGCAGTTACTAACCAAACTTCAACCCCATCAGTTAGATGGCGTTGTGCAATTTCAATCGTTCCTTCCCACAAAGCGGGAGAAACATACTCATCATAAATTTCTTGAGCCACTGCTTGAATTTCGGAGACATTGTGTCCGCCGATAAAATCTTGTGCTGATTTTTGGAAACGATTTATCTCATCTTGCTTTTCAGTTCCTGTTAAGCGAAATCTCAGATTTGCCAATACAAATCGCGAAATATCTGACTTTGTGAAAAATCCGCGTTGGTACATTCCGCGGCCGAGAAAGTAGATAGTTGAGCCCCGCACCAAGGTGTTATCGACGTCGAAGAAAGCCGCACGCCGCGGTGTGAGTGACATGTCACTACCCTAGCGATTAGGCGCGATATTGCCCTGCTGGATGACGCTTTATGCTTAGCGCTATGAGTTCAACGGTCCACGTAGTACGCCACGGCGAAGTCGAGAATCCAGAGAAAATTCTCTATGGAAGACAACCCGGCTGGCGTTTATCTAATCGCGGACAAGAAATGGCTCAAGTATTGGGCGAATGGTCCAAGGCGATTGATTTGGGCGCATTACATGTCTCCCCGCTGCAACGCGCACAAGAGACCGCTGCACCAATTGCGAAAGCGCACGGAATTACGATCACAACTGATGATCGCTTAATTGAAGCTGCAAATATTTTTGAAGGCAAGAGTTTTGAACTTGGAAGCGGAGTGCTGAAGCATCCAGGTTCTTGGCGTCATTTATACAATCCTTGGAAACCATCTTGGGGTGAGCCATATGAAGAACAAATCAACCGCATGCTTGCTGCGATTTTTGCCGCCAATAAGGCAGCAAACGGCAAAGATGCAATTGTGGTTTCACATCAATTACCAATTTGGATTACCCGAAGTGCAATTGAAGGACGATCAATGCTGCACGACCCACGTAAACGCGAGTGCACATTGGCATCTGTCACAAGTGTCCACTTCGATGACGATGGCGTGATATCTGGACTTACATATTCCGAACCTGCCGCACATTTGTTACCACCTAAGAAGTAATGCGAAATATGCGTAAGCCAATTTATGTAATAGTATTTGCGCTAATTTCTGCAATTTCCTTAACTGCCTGCGGCGGCGGGGGAAGCTCCACCCCGGAAGAAAGTTTTATCGAAGGAAGCGGTGCGGTAACTAGAATCGATAGCGCAAAGCGAAAGGCAGCGCCCGCTTTATCTGGAATGACGCTTAGCGGAAAAACATTTATTTTCAATCCCGGTCAAGTTGCAGTGGTAAATGTTTGGGCATCTTGGTGCTCTCCCTGTCGAGCAGAAATTCCAACCTTGATTGAACTTTCAAAACAGTATCCAGATGTGCAATTTATGGGGATATTGACCCGCGATAACCCAGCCACCGCCGAAGCTTTTGCCCGTAGATTTGCTATTCCTTATCCAACATTTATAGACGACTCACTTCTGATTGGTTTTAAGGGCTCACTGCCCGCTAATGCGATTCCCTCAACGGTATTAATTGATAAGAGCGGCAATGTGGCAGCGCGTATTTCGGGAGAAGTAACCCTTACTTCGTTAAGTAAATTGATTAGAGAGATTGAAGAAGAATGATTGACTTCTTCGTAGATCAATTATTTAGCGGTTTTCTGCTCGTCGCTTTTCCGATTGCAATTCTTGCCGGACTCATCTCCTTTCTCTCTCCTTGCGTACTTCCTTTAGTACCCGGTTATTTATCTTTTGCCGCTGGTTATTCCAAAGCAAAGGGGCGAGTATTTCTCGGTTCAATTCTCTTTGTTCTTGGCTTTAGCGTTCTATTTATCTCTTACGGTGCACTCTTTGGCGGAATTGGATCTCGTATTGCAACTAACGATGAGACCATCACACGTATTTTGGGAGTAATAACAATTCTGCTGGGCCTTATCTTTATGGGGAGCTTTCCCATGATGCGAACTTTCTCACCGAAGATTGCGACAAACGGTGGGCTAATTGGTGCACCACTTCTAGGTTTTCTCTTTGGTATCGGCTGGACACCTTGCATCGGTCCGGCGTTAGCAACGGTTCAAACGCTCGCCTTTCAAGAATCTAGCGCCGCGCGTGGTGCAATTCTCTCGTTCGGATATTGCATCGGACTAGGTGCGCCGTTTATTGCATCGGGTCTTTACTTAGATAAATCCGAACGTTTGCGAAAGTATTTAAGCAAGCGTGGAGATTTGATTACTAAATTTGGTGGTGCGCTCTTAATTCTGATTGGTATCGCGCAACTGCTTGGACTTTGGACTGATTTAATGATTTCACTTCGCTCGCTGATTACAGATTTCGCACCGGTGATTTAATGACGACAGAACCAACACTTCCAGAATTAGGCGCAACCGGCCTACTCCGCTTTATGTGGCGCCAATTAACAAGTATGCGCACCGCACTGATTCTTTTGATGATGCTGGGTGTGGCCGCGATCCCCGGATCACTTATTCCGCAACGAGCCCAGAATCCAATGGCTGTGCGTCAATACTATTTAGATAGCCCAGAGCTAGCCCGCTGGATCGAACGTTTTTCAGGATTTACTGTCTTTTCATCACCTTGGTTTAGCGCGATATATCTCTTGCTCTTCATCTCGCTAATTGGTTGTGTTCTGCCGCGTACCTTCGAACATTTCAAAGCGATGCGAGCTTTGCCACCGCTGACTCCTCGCAATTTATCTCGCATGGAATCTTTCCAACAATTTGCAGGCAACGGATCAGAACTTGAAAAAGCGCAAATCTGGTTTAAAAAATCACGTTTTCGAGTACGTAGCGAAGAGGGTGCAATTTCTGCTGAAAAAGGTTACTTGCGCGAAACCGGCAACCTGCTCTTCCACCTCTCACTAATTTTGATTCTCATCGGCGTAAGCGTCGGATCGTTATTTGGAATGCGCGGTGAGGCAATAGTTAATAAAGGTGAGCGCTTTATTAGCCTGGCAACCTCATATGACAATCTCTCATTTGGAAAGCTAGTCAATGAAGATTCACTGCAACCTTTCATTATCGAAGTGATTGATTTCGTCGCTAAATATGATCCGGTGACGAATGCGCCTCTGGATTACACCGCGACGGTTCGAGTTACCAATCCAGGTGAAACGACTTCCGAGATGAAAACAATTAAAGTGAATAGTCCGCTCACTTTTGGAAATACGCGCGTTTACTTACAAGCCAATGGATACTCACCGATAGTTACAGTGCGCGATTCAACTGGCCAAGTTGCCCTGCAAGGCCCAATTCCATTTTTGCCACAAGATGGCAATCTGCGCTCTATTGGATCAATTAAAGTTCCCGATGCAGATCCGCAACTTGGTTTCGTTGCCAGCTTCTACCCAACATTTGCGCGCGAAGGTGGCCAAGGTGGAATTTCCGTATTCCCGGAGGCGCTAGATCCAAAGCTGCTATTTTCTATTTGGGAAGGTGACCTCGGTTTAGATTCAGGAATTCCACAATCTGTTTATCGCATTGATACTTCTAAGATGAAGCGGATAGCGCTAGATTCACTAAAACCTGGTGAAACGTTTTCATACCCAGAGGGTTCAATAAAATTTGAAACTTTTGTGCCTTGGATTAATCTGCAAATTGTTGACGATCCGGGCAAGAGTTACTCCTTATACGGAGCAATCGCTGCGATTCTTGGCTTACTTGCCTCACTCTTTGGCAGGCGCCGACGTATATGGATAAGGATCACATCAACTGGAGTTGTAGAAGTTGCTGGTCTGGCTAAGAATGGGGCACCGGGGCTAGACGCGGAAATCGAACGCTTTGTAACGCACCTGAAAAAGGAGAAGTAGATGCTGACCACTTGGGCCTATATCTCCAATTACTTTGTTTACTCAGCAATGGGCATCTTCGCCTTATCTTTCTTGGCACATGCTTTCGAAACTGCTTGGGCGGTAAAAGCTCCCCAACAAGATACAAATGAAACTGGAAGTGTCTTAACAAAGACTCTGGATTACACGCGCACCGAACGCGCAGCGCGTATCGCAACAGCGTTGATGATTTTAGGATTTTTACTTCTTCTGAGCGGCGTAATTGCTCGCGGTATTTCAAATAAACACGTCCCTTGGGGCAATATGTATGAGTTTTCAATTACCGGTGCGCTCGCTTTAACCGGAGCGTACTTGTTAGCACTTCGCAAACATGATCTGCGTTGGCTGGGCTTGTTTATCTCAATATCGGTTCTACTCACTCTCGGAACCGCAGTTACATTGCTCTATCGCGATAGCGCACCACTTGTCCCAGCGCTAAATTCACCTTGGTTAGTCATACACGTAATTGCTGCAATTATCTCAGGCGGTGTTTTCTTACTCTCAAATGTCATCGCTGGTGCTTACCTTTATTTACATGCGATGGAGTCAAAAGGTGATCGCAAGCCGTGGGCTAAACGTTTGCCAGATTTAGAAACACTCGACCAACTTTCCTATCGCTTAGTTGCCTTTGTATTTCCTCTATGGACTTTTGCAGTTATCGCCGGCGCTATTTGGGCTGAAGCAGCGTGGGGTAGATATTGGGGCTGGGATCCAAAAGAGACTTGGGCATTTATTACTTGGGTTGCCTATGCTGCATATTTACATGCGCGAGTAACTATTGGTTGGCGCGGAAAGCGCGCTGCGTGGCTCTGCTTATTTGCCGGATCTACATTCTTATTTAACTATGTGTATGTAAATGTCTGGGGGACCGGCAAGCACACATATAGCGGCCTTTAACAGTTAATTAAAGTTTACGAAGAAAATCTGGGTCGTCATCAGGCGGCAAAACGCGTCGCTTTGGTGGGCGTGGGCCTCTTTCGCCCCGAACGCGTCCAAGAATTAGAAATGCAATAGCTCCGAATGGTGAAAGCAAAACTATGAGTAAAAGCCAACCCCACTTAGGCAATTTATTAATTCGGGAATCATCACGACGAGCGCAATCGATAAATGTGTACAAAGTTAAAGCAAGTGAGGCTAAAAAGATGATGGCTTGCAACTTAATCATGCTCCTATTCTAGCGAAAATTAGAAAGTTAGGCCGAGTGCAAAAAGGATGGCAAAGACCAGTTGCAACTTGCCAGTCTTGGCCAAATAGGGGATCAACTCAGCGCCCGATACTCCGCTGGCAACGCCGCGGGCTAACTTCCAAGTCAGGGGAGCGGCTAATAAGGTCAATAGAACGGCTGGCTGAAGAGTTAGAAGCGCGAAGAGGTGAGCAGAAATCAAGAGCGCGATATATAACTTTCGGGCCCCGCGTTCGCCCAATCGAACCGCCAAGGTTTTCTTGCCAACGATTTGATCTTGCGCACGATCACGCAGATTGTTGATTGCCAAGATTGCACATGCAAGTGAACCCATTGGGATTGCGACGATAAAGATCTCCCGATTCAACTCTTCAGTCTGCACGTAGTAACTACCAACGGTTGCGACGATGCCGAAGAATATGAATACGGAAATTTCACCGAGACCCACATAGCCATAGGGCTTAGCGCCACCGGTGTAACCCCAAGCAGCGTTAATTGCTAAAGCGCCAACCAGAATAATCCACCAAGAAGTCGCAGCAGCAAGTGTTAAACCGACCAGTGCTGCGAAAAGAAATGAAATAAACGCTGCGGCACGAACTGATTTTGGTGAGGCTAAACCAGAGGCGGTGAGCCGCACGGGACCGATGCGCGAATCATCTGTGCCGCGAATTCCATCTGAATAATCATTGGCATAGTTGACACCTATTTGTAGCGACAGACTTACTAAAAGCGCAGAAAGTGCGCGAATAGGTTCCCAGTTACTTCCGGCATATGCGGTGGCAACTAATACGGGTGCAATTGCAGCGGGCAAGGTGCGCGGGCGTGCGCCAGTAATCCATTTATTCATAGATTTCACTTACCTTTCCTCAGCACAAGGCTAGCCAATTCCTGACGATTAACTTTATCCAAAGCACTCTTTGGTAACTGATCTAAATAGATGACGCCCTTAATCTTGGCAGCTGCCGAAATCTGCGATGAAAGTGATGCATTGATTTCCGAAACTTCTGGTTTTACGGACCCAGCAACTGCTAAATGCAACGCTTGACCCCACTGTTGATCTGCAACGGCAAAGGCAGCACATTCAATACCTGCAAAAGTATTTCGGATAACTTCTTCAACCTTAGTCAAAGAAATATTTTCTCCACCTGTGATGATCACATCATCGGCGCGGCCCGTAACATTTAACTTACCGTTTACGATTTCTCCAAGATCAGAGGTGAGGAAGTAGCCATTTTCCAACTTGGCGCTCCAACCCGTTACGTCATTTAAATAAGTTGTGGCCAGGGAAGATGTAGAAATTTTAATCAGCCCTGCACTATTGATCTCAATTGAGGTATCACCAATGGGCAGACCGTCGTAGACACATCCGCCACAGGTTTCCGTCATTCCATAACTTTCAACGATATTGATTCCGGCAGCACGCGCTTGTTCGCGCAACTCATCATCAAGAGCAGCGCCACCGACTAACACAGATTTTGCAGAAAGCAAATGTGCAAGCAAGTCGCTGTCACCATTTAACGCACGGAATAGTTGAGTCGGAACAATCGCTGTGTAATCTGCGTCTGGATATTTGCCGGTTATTCCACGTGCATCGATTGCAATTGTGCCAAGTTCAAGAGCGCGTACAAGAACATTGACTCCCGCAATATGAGTGAGTGGCAATAACAACGACCAGGTTTGACCTTTACTTGCTCCAAAAAATTTGTTTGTGGCTTTGGCGCTGGCAAATATTGCTCCTGCTGAAAGACCAACTTCTTTCGCATCCCCTGTTGATCCACTGGTGGATACGACAACGGCTATTTCAGATGGGACTCTTTCAACAGAAATCGGACCCAACGTGATTGCGGGGCCTTCGCCAGCCAAGGTTTTGGCTAGGCGCGCAGTTATATCGGCGATGCTCCACGTGGGATCTATCGCACGAATCTCTCGTTGTGACGTCTGCTCCATTGCACGCGTAGGCTATCGCTCGTAGTCGTCGATGGAGGAATCGTGAGCAAGCCGATCAAGCGTGAATTTGGTAACCGAAGCATCCCTGCCTGGGCAACCGGCGCAGGTGGAGAGAAATTTACGGATATCACCTACCAAGTTGGCGAAGGCATGGCCAAGATTGCAATTAATCGCCCCGATGTTCGAAACGCATTTCGCCCCCAAACAATTATTGAATTGCAAGAAGCATTTTCATTAGCTCGTGATAATTCTGAAGTTGGCGTAATCATCTTTACTGGAACCGGCGATGAAGCGTTCTGTTCTGGAGGTGACATCAGCGTTCGTGGCGATGATGGATATCTCGGTGAAGATCCTCTTGCACAAAAAGGTATCGGCCGTCTAAATGTTTTAGATCTACAAATTCAAATCCGTCGCACACCAAAACCAGTTGTTGCAATGGTTGCTGGTTGGGCAATTGGTGGCGGACATGTTCTGCACGTTGTCTGTGATTTAACAATCGCGGCAGATAACGCCAAGTTCGGTCAGACCGGTCCGATGGTTGGTTCATTCGATGGTGGTTACGGTTCAGGTTTACTTGCGGCAAGTGTCGGACAAAAGAAAGCGCGCGAGATTTGGTTTATGACTCGCCAATACGATGCGCAAGAAGCGCTCGCTATGGGATTGGTTAACACCGTTGTTCCACTCAAAGAGTTGGAAGCCGAAACAGTTTCGTGGTGCCGCGAGATGTTACGCAATTCTCCACTTGCGCTGCGCTTACTTAAATCTGCAATGAACGCCGCCGATGATGGCCTAGCCGGAATTCAACAACTTGCTGGCGATGCCACCTTGCTATTTTATTTAAGCGAAGAAGGCCAAGAAGGCCGCGATGCTTATAAAGAAAAGCGCGCTCCCGATTTCGGAAAGTTCCCTAAGCGTCCTTAGTCCTTATGCTTGATGACCTTCTTAAAACCCTTCGAGTAATTGCACTTCCAACGCGCACCAATTTTCGTGGTGTAACAGTTCGTGAAGTTGCACTTATGCAAGGCCCGCAAGGCTGGGGGGAGTTCTCACCATTTCTGGAATACGACGATAACGAATGCCGGCCGTGGCTCACTAGCGCAATAGAAGCAGCGACAGTTGCTCGCCCCGCGCGATATCGCGATGCCATTGCAGTCAACGGCATAATTCCGGAGTTAAACGATAAAAAAGAGATCGAATCTCTTATGCGAACTTTTTCAGGCGCCAAAACTTTTAAAGTAAAAGTGGGGCGCAATCTCACTGAAGATGTAGTCCGAGTTGCCCGAGTCTTTTCCAATGCACCAAAGGCTGCAATCCGCATTGATGTCAACGGTCTGTGGTCTGTAGAAGAAGCACTCACTCATTTATACGCGTATTACGAAGAGATTGGGCCATTTCAATACGTGGAGCAACCTTGTGCAACTGTTGAAGAACTCCGTGAACTTAAGCGCAAGATAAAGATTCCACTGCGTATCGCTGCAGATGAAGCCATTCGCAAAGCGAGTGATCCATTTGCCGTTGATCTCACCGATGCCGCAGATGTGGTGATGCTAAAAGTTCAACCACTCGGAGGAATTCAACGCTGCCTCGACATTGCAAACCATCACGGCCTGCCCGTAGTTGTCTCAAGTGCGCTAGAGAGCGCCATCGGAATTGAGTACGGACTTGAACTTGCGGCATCAATTAGTGATCTCACCTTTGACTGTGGTTTGGCCACAGGATCACTTTTAGCCAGCGATGTTGCAGCGCATGAAATTAGCGATGGAAAAATCACTTTAGGTCAGATATCTCCAAAGTTAGATGGCCTTGATGTGTCACCAGAACGATATGAATGGTGGAAGAATCGCATCATGAGAGTCGGAGCGTTACTTAAATGAGTGATGCAACAAAACTAGCTCGCGTTATCGTCAGACAGATCATTGAAGCCGGAATTACCGATGCGGTTATTTCTCCAGGATCTCGTAACGCACCGCTATCGCTCGCGTTAGTAACTGCGCAAGATCTAGGTTTAATTAAATTACATATCCGAATTGATGAGCGAACTGCCGCGTTTTATGCCTTAGGTCTGGCGAAAGCAACAAATCTTCCGGTGCCGGTAATTTGCACCAGTGGAACCGCAGTTGCTAATTACCACCCCGCAGTTCTTGAAGCCTCACACTCAAATATTCCGCTTTTTGTGATCACCGCTGACCGTCCAGCTGAACTACGCCGCACCGGTGCCAATCAAACAACTGAGCAAGCAAGAATTTTTGGAAAAGCTGTTCGCTACTTCGCAGATGTTTCTGGTTCGATCTATCCATTAGAACTTCCGCTAAATGCTTTGCAAACCGGACCAGTTCATTTAAATGTGCAATTTGATGAACCGTTGATCGGTAGCGCTGATACTGCTTGGTTAGATGATTTAAAGATTAGCCCACCTAGAAAATTTGATCGCAAGAAAGCCGGCACCTTGGCTAGCAAATCAACGCGTGGATTGTTAGTAATTGGTCATGACCGCGGTGGGTTATCGGTTGCAGATGTTACAAAATTTGCCGATCAATTAGGTTGGCCAATTTTAAGTGAAGATCCTTTAACTTTTCCTAATACAAATGCACATGCCAGCCTCTTTCTAACTTCGACTACTATTGCAAAAGATTTGGCACCAGATACAGTTATTGTTATTGGGCGAACTACTTTATCTCGTTCAGTGAATGCACTTATCAAGTCGGCGCGGGCAACTTTTGTAATCGATCCACGTATGGCAACAGTAGATTCTGATCGAATGGCAGAGAAAAAATTCACTGACATCCCTGAGCTTTACACGTCGCCTGCAGATCCCGATTGGTTATCCAAGTGGGCTAAGTATTCTGAGCGCACATCTAAAGTTGTAAAAGAGATTACAACTTGGTCTGAACCGCTTATTGCTCGTGAAATATCGCAGCACTTACCCGATGGAGCTTCGCTATTTATTGCTTCATCTCGCCCAATTCGCGATATCGAAGCATTTGGTGCGGCACGTAGTGGAGTTAAGACATTTGCTAATCGCGGCCTTGCCGGAATTGATGGAAACATCTCGACCGCACTTGGTATTGCCACCACCCACAGCGCAACATTTGCGGTTCTTGGAGATCTATCATTTCTGCATGACCTCACCGGATTGATTCATCAGGAAGAAATTAACCTACGGATTTTAGTAATTAATAACGATGGTGGCGGAATTTTCTCGACCTTGCCACAGCGTGGAACCCACGGATTTGAGCAAGTCTTTGGAACCCCGCACGGCTTAGATCCTGCAGCGATAGCCAAGGCGATGGGGCTGGATGCAAAAACCATTTCATCAGTTGATCAACTTCGCGATGAGCTTAAGAAACCAGTTTCAGGAATTAGCATTGTTGTCTGCGATGTACCGGACCGAGAATCTAACGCTGATCTAATTAAAAGCCTTTATGCCAAGATGGAATCAATCTAAATTTAAGTTAATTTAGAGCGCTACGCATTGGTGCAAATTTCGCACTGCTTTCGCTTAACTCTTTCTCTGGGTTAGATCCGGCGACAATTCCGCATCCTGCATAAATTTGGATCTCATTTACAGTGATCTGTCCGCAACGCAGAGCAATCCCTAACTCGCCATCACCGCGTGCATCTAACCAACCGACGGGGCCGGCGTAACGCCCGCGTGACATTCCTTCGATTCGCTTAATCAGATCTGCGGCGACGTTAGTTGGAGTTCCGCATACTGCAGCCGATGGGTGCAATTTCTCCAAAATGGTAAAAGCATCAACGCTCTTCTTACTTTCAATTAACGCGCCAGTTACATCGGTGGCAAGATGCATAACATTTGCTAAGTGCAGAACAAAAGGAGATTCTGGAACGTTAGTTGATGTACAGAAAGGATCGAGTGCATCTGCAACGGAGCGGACTGCATATTCGTGTTCTTCTAAATCTTTAGAAGATCTTGCAAGGGAGGCAGCAAGTGCTAAATCTTTTTCGTCATCACCTGTTTTGCTAATTGTTCCGGCGAGAACACGTGATGTAACCATGCCGCGGGATAGGCGCAGTAAAAGTTCGGGCGTTGCACCAACGAGGCCATCGACAGCAAAGATCCAAGTCGATGGGTATTCCGCACTTAAATTCCGCAGAATTTTTCGCGCATCGATTGGGCGATGTGAATTAATCTTTAAATCGCGCGCGAGAACAACTTTTTCCAGCTTGGTATCTTCAATTTCCTTAATTGCTTTAGCAACACGGACTTGCCATTCTGCTGGACTTAAAGATCCATCGCCCCAGTTAAATTCTGCATCTTGAAGCAGTGGGACTTCTTCTAAGAGTTCGGGCTGTGCTTGATCGCCAATCCACGTGATCCATGAGCTGCCATTGCGCATTCCAACGATGATTTGGGGGATTACGAGCACTGAATCTTCATCTGGATCAAAGGAGAAAGAGGTAAAGAGAATTGGGCCTGTTCCGCTGGCATGAACAGAATCAGAAATCGCAAATTTTTCTAGCTGTTGGTGCCACCAGGTGCGCGCATCAGCAAAACGGTTTGTGCCTTTTACAACAGTGGATGCATAACTTCCCCAGCCTACTAAGCCATCACCACCGCGAACCCAAGTTAGCGGTGCGTTATCTGGTAGAAGTTCTAGTAACGGCAGATGATTGCCAAGGCGCGCAGAAGTTACTGGAATAAGGGAAGGCATAGGGAAATACTTTAGCGCGCGAGTTTCTTGGAAATTCTGCGCCAGATAAGTGGAAGTGAAGTTGCGGTAATTGCAATCTTGACTACTTCACCAAAAATAAATGGTGTGAGCCCTGCGCTGATTGTCTGAGCCCAAGTTAAATTGAGTGAAACATTTAGCCAGATCAATCCGAAGGCAAAGACAATTACGCTACCGAAAATTAAAGCAGGAAAAGATGTTTTAAACTTTTGATCTGCTTTGCGATCTGCGAGCGCACCTAAAACTAATGTGGCAACCAACATTCCAATTAGATATCCACCAGTTGCACCGGTTAGACGAGCAAGGCCAACAGTTGCGGCAGGTGCAAAGACTGGAGCACCTGCGATTCCGGCCAATAGATATGTAGCAAATGTTGCAAAACCAAGTCGCGCACCGTAAGTGGTACCGATTAAATAAACTGCCAATGTTTGGCCCGTAACCGGAACTGGCGAACCTGGGACCGGGATGGCGATTTGAGCCAGGGCTGCGATAAATAATGTGCCACCGACTATGAAAGCGGCATGGGTCAACGCAGTGCTGCGCGGAAATACAGTGGCGCGAAGTGAGCCAGTTGAGATCGACATTAATTCTCCTTAAATCGCCTTTAAGTTGTGGATGAGCCTACTCTTGCGAGAGACTGGGTTCATGTCGCGCGCAAATATGGATAAGAACCCGGATGAAGTCGCCGCAATGTTCGATGGCGTGGCCAAGAGGTATGACCTAGTCAATGATTTATTGAGTCTGGGCCAGACCAAGAGATGGCGCCGGGCGACCACCGCGATCATTGCGCCAAAGCCTGGGATGAAGATCCTCGACCTTGCTGCAGGAACCGGTTCCAGCTCAGAACCGCTAGCTGCCGCGGGTGCCGATGTGATTCCAGCCGACTTTTCGCAGGGGATGCTGGCTGCCGGCCGTAAAGCACGCCCGCACCTTCCTTTTACCTTCGCCGATGCGTTAAACCTGCCTTTCCCTGATGGGGAATTTGACGTTGTGACCATCTCTTTTGGCCTGCGCAATACCTCAGATACTGATAAAGCCCTACGGGAAGCCCTACGGGTCACCAAAAAGGGCGGCCGGATCGTCATAGCCGAGTTCTCCAGCCCGACCTGGGCACCGTTTCGCAAGATTTATACCAATTACTTAATGCGCGCCCTGCCGGCGATCGCCAAGAAGACCTCATCAAACCCAGATGCCTATATTTATTTAGCCGAATCGATCCGCGCCTGGCCAGATCAGAAGGCGCTCGCCGCCAAGATCGCAGACGCTGGCTGGAGCCAAATTGGCTGGCGCAACCTGACTTTTGGGGTTGTTGCAGTTCACATGGCCGTCAAGGCGTAACGGTGAGCGCCACCCCGCTGCCCGCCTTAAGATTTCGCCTGTGAGCGCAAATCCATATGTTCCGATTCTGGCAATTGCCGCAGTTGGCTTTGGGTTCGCCGTTTTTTCAATCTTGGCCGCAGCGCTCACTGGGCCAGCGCGTTACAACCGCGCAAAGTTAGAAGCTTACGAATGCGGAATCGAGCCATCGCCTCAGGCAGCACAAGGTGGACGCTTTCCAGTTAAGTATTTCTTAACCGCAATGCTCTTTATTATTTTTGATATTGAAATTGTTTTCCTTTATCCATGGGCTGTCACCTTCGATCAACTTGGGCTATTCGGTCTAGTCGAAATGGCAATCTTTATCGCAACAGTCTTTGTTGCTTATGCATACGTCTGGCGCCGTGGAGGTCTCGAATGGGATTAGAAGAGAAATTACCTAGTGGAATTGTTTTAACTTCGGTTGAAAAACTCGCGGGTTATATGCGTAAGAACTCGCTTTGGCCTGCAACTTTTGGTTTGGCATGTTGTGCGATCGAGATGATGGCGGCAGGTGCAGGTCGTTACGATCTTGCACGTTTTGGAATGGAAGTTTTCCGCGCATCCCCACGTCAAGCAGATTTAATGATCGTTGCTGGTCGCGTTTCAAACAAGATGGCGCCAGTACTTCGTCAGATTTATGATCAAATGGCGGCACCAAAGTGGGTTATTGCGATGGGTGCTTGTGCATCTTCAGGTGGAATGTTTAATAACTACGCAATTGTGCAAGGTGTGGATCACGTAGTGCCGGTTGATATTTACTTGCCAGGTTGTCCACCACGTCCAGAGATGTTAATGGATGCAATTCTTAAATTGCACGATCAGATTTACGATGAAAAACTCGGACCTAATCGTGAAAAAGTTATTAAGGAAGTTGAAGCTGCTGCAATGGCCGCTCTTCCAACCCATCAGTTAAAGGGGTTGTTGGCTTAAATGACTGAAAATCAGCAAGGAATGTTTGGCGCGCAAGGAACTGGGGACACCTCTGGTTACGGCGGCTTGGTTCGCAGCCAAGCTAACGCGGGCTCAGCCCAGCGCCCATTTGGCGGATATTTTGATCAAGTCGCTGATGATTTAGAGCGCGCATACCCTGATTTTGCTGATGCAATTGAACGAGTCGTTGTTGATCGCGGTGAGTTAACGCTTCACATTAAACGCGAACGCCTAGTTGAAGTTGCACTTATCTTGCGCGATAAATTGAAATTTGAAATGTCAATGGGTGTATCCGGTGTTCATTATCCAGAAGATACCAATCGCGAATTGCACGCCGTTTATCACTTGTTATCTGTAACAAATAACCAACGTATTCGCCTTGAAGTTTCCGTACCTGATGTTGATCCACACATTCCATCACTCGTTGAAGTATGGGCTGGATCAAACTGGAACGAACGCGAAACTTTTGACATGTTCGGAATCATCTTCGACGGACATCCTGGTCTAACCCGCATCTTGATGCCAGATGATTGGCAAGGACATCCACAACGTAAGGATTACGCACTTGGCGGAATTGGCGTTGAATACAAAGGCGCTGTCACACCACCTCCATCAGATCGGAGGACATACAAGTGAGTACATACGCGGATCCATATGCATCATCACGCGAAACCACCGAAGGTACTGTCTTTTCAGTAACCGGTGGCGATTGGGATTCACTCGTAACTGAAATTGGTCAAGCAAAAGAAGAACGCGTTGTTGTAAACATGGGGCCACAGCACCCATCAACTCACGGTGTGCTTCGCTTGGTGCTTGAACTTGAAGGCGAAACCGTTACTGAAGTTCGTTGCGGTATTGGTTACCTGCACACAGGTATTGAGAAGAACATTGAATTCCGCAACTGGACCCAGGCCACAACATTCGTTACCCGTATGGATTACTTGGCTCCGTTGTTTAATGAAGCGGCATATTGCTTAGGCGTTGAAAAACTCCTTGGCATCACAAATGATGTGCCAGAAAAGGCGAACGTTATTCGCGTAATGATGATGGAGTTCAACCGAATTTCTTCACATATGGTCGCACTCGGCACTGGCGCACTTGAACTAGGTGCGCTTTCACCGATGATCTTCTGCTTCCGCGAACGCGAAAAAGTTCTCGATATCTTTGAATTTATCTCTGGCCTACGTATGAATATGGCCTACATCCGCCCAGGCGGAGTTGCACAAGATCTTCCTGTCGGCGCTGTCGACAAGATCTTGGCAACTGTAAAAGATTTGCGCCACAGCTTTAAAGATAATGAGAAGTTGCTCGTTGGCAACAGCATCTGGATGAAGCGCACTGAAGGAATTGGTTATTTAGATCTTGCTGGTGCCACAACTCTTGGCGTTACAGGTCCAGTTATTCGCGCAACAGGTTTGCCACTTGATCTGCGCAAGATTCAGCCTTACTCCGGATACGAGAATTACAAGTTTGATGTTGTCACAGCCGATACCTGCGATGTTTATGGTCGTTTCTTAATTCGTATCAATGAACTAGAACAATCGCTACGCATCATTGAACAATGCGCTGAAAAACTTAAATCACTTGAAGGCGCACCAGTAATGGTTGCCGATAAGAAAATTGCTTGGCCGGCACAACTTGCAATTGGTGCTGACGGAATGGGTAATTCACTAAACCATATCCGCGAAATTATGGGTACATCAATGGAATCTTTGATCCATCACTTCAAGTTAGTACATCAATGGAATCTTTGATCCATCACTTCAAGTTAGTAACTGAAGGTTTCCGTGTTCCTGCAGGTCAGGTTTATTCAGCAGTTGAATCACCGCGCGGTGAACTCGGTGCACACGTTGTCTCTGATGGTGGCACACGCCCATATCGCGTTCACTTCCGCGAACCATCTTTTAACAACCTGCAATCAACTTCTGCAATGTGCGAAGGATCAATGGTCGCTGACATCATCGGCGCAGTTGCTTCGATCGATCCTGTGATGGGAGGTGTTGACCGCTAATGGCTTACACACCTGATCAATTGCAAGTTATGGATGCGATCATTAAGCGCTATCCACGCAGCCGTTCTGCAATTATGCCCTTACTTCACTATGTGCAATCAATTGCTGGTTATGTAACAAATGAAGGTATCGAACTCGTCGCTAAGTTACTTACTTTAGAAACCGCTGAAGTCTCTGCAGTCGCAACTTTCTACACTCAGTACAAGCGCAAGCCAGTTGGCGAATATCACGTCGGTGTCTGCACCAATACCTTGTGCGCAGTAATGGGCGGAGATGCGATCTTCGCAGCGCTGAAAGAGCACCTCGGCGTTGAAAACGATGGCGTAACCGCTGATGGAAAAGTTTCGCTAGAACATATCGAATGTAACGCGGCTTGTGATTACGCACCTGTCGTTATGGCTAACTGGGAATTTTACGATAACCAAGATGTTTCATCTGCCAAAGAATTGGTCGATTCAATGCGCAAGGGAACACCTAAGCCACCAACGCGCGGACCCAATTCACTTGTTACTTGGAAAGAAGCATCTGCAGTACTTGCTGGAATAAATGATGGAAAAGCAAATGAAGGTCTGCAAGCAGGCGAACCAACTCTTCTTGGTTTAAAACTTTCGAAAGAGGGCAAGTAATGACAAAGCTAGCTCCAGTACTTTCGGCTCATTGGGATGAGAAAGATTCATTCACAATTGCGGCATACACACGTCACGGTGGATACCAAGCTTCAGCGAAAGCTCTTGCTATGGATCCCGATGCGGTTATTCAACTTGTAAAAGATTCTGGACTTCGCGGTCGCGGCGGAGCAGGATTCCCAACTGGAATGAAGTGGGGCTTTATCCCACAAGGTGATGAGAAAGATCATTACCTAGTTGTAAATGCTGACGAATCAGAGCCAGGAACTTGTAAAGATACGCCGCTCTTGATGGCTAACCCACACGTTTTAATTGAAGGTTGCATAATCGCCTGTCACGCAATTCGCGCAAAGCACGCTTTTATTTATATCCGCGGTGAAGTAACCCACGTTGTTCGCCGTTTAAACCAAGCGATTGAAGATGCCTACAAAGCCGGACACCTTGGTAAAGGTATTGATGTAGTGCTGCACGTTGGTGCTGGCGCATATATCTGCGGTGAAGAAACTGCGCTCCTTGATTCACTCGAAGGTTTCCGCGGTCAACCAAGACTTCGTCCACCATTTCCGGCGATCGCAGGACTTTATGCGCGACCAACTGTTGTAAATAACGTTGAATCAATTGCATCGGTTCCGGCAATTGTTGCCAACGGCGCCGAGTGGTACCAGTCAATGGGTACTGAAAAATCAAAGGGCACCACTCTTTATTCACTCTCCGGCCACGTTACAAACCCTGGTCAATTTGAAGCACCTCTTGGAATTACCCTGCGCGAAATTCTTGAACTATCAGGCGGAGTCCGCGCCGGTCACAAGTTAAAGTTCTGGACACCCGGTGGTTCTTCAACACCGTTATTTACTGATGCGCATTTAGATACACCGCTTGATTACGAAGGTGTTTCTGCAGCCGGATCAATGCTCGGTACAAAAGCGCTACAAATTTTTGATGAAACCACTTGTGTGGTTCGCGCAGTATTGCGTTGGACAGAATTTTATAAGCACGAATCTTGCGGTAAGTGCACACCTTGTCGTGAGGGCACTTGGTGGTTGGTACAAATTCTGCGCGATCTTGAAAATGGCGTTGGTACCGAAGATGATCTAGCTAAGTTACTTGATCTCTGCGACAACATCATGGGACGTTCTTTCTGCGCACTAGGTGATGGCGCAACTAGCCCGATCACATCGTCAATTAAATATTTCCGCGACGAATACATTGCTCACCTAACAAACGGTGGCTGCCCATTCGATCCGGTGAAATCCACACTGTTTTCTGGAGCGAACGCATAATGACAACGACTCAAGAGAACCCAACAGCGCAAGCGGTAGAACTAATTACCGTTGTGATCGACGGTTTTGAAGTTAGCGTTCCAAAAGGAACCTTGGTTATTCGCGCCGCTGAAAAACTAGGAATTCAAATTCCACGTTTTTGTGATCACCCACTTCTTGATCCAGTCGGTGCTTGTCGCCAATGCTTAGTTGATATCGAAATCAATGGCCGCGCTTTTCCTAAACCACAGGCATCTTGCACGATTCCAGTTGAACCAAACATGATTGTTAAAACACAATTGACATCTGCCGTTGCTGAAAAAGCGCAACGCGGTGTGATGGAACTTTTGCTCGTTAACCACCCACTTGATTGCCCAGTTTGCGATAAGGGCGGCGAGTGTCCATTGCAGAACCAAGCGATGAGCACCGGTAATGGCGAGACTCGTTTTGAAGGCGTAAAGCGCACATTTGAGAAGCCAGTTGCGATCTCTTCACAAGTTCTTCTTGATCGTGAGCGTTGCGTGCTTTGCGCACGTTGTACTCGCTTCTCCGATCAAATTGCCGGCGATCCATTTATCACTCTCAACGAACGCGGTGCGCTGCAACAAGTTGGAATTTACGAGAACCAACCGTTTGAATCTTATTTCTCTGGCAACACTGTGCAGATCTGTCCGGTTGGTGCACTCACTGGCGCGACTTACCGCTTCCGCGCACGTCCATTCGATTTAGTTTCGACTCCATCTGCGTGCGAGCACTGTGCATCAGGTTGCGATATGCGCACCGATGTTCGCCGCGGTAAGACTTTACGTCGCCTTGCTGGTGATGATGCAGCGGTTAACGAAGAGTGGAACTGCGATAAAGGTCGTTGGGCATTTAAATATGTAACAGCTGTTGATCGTCTGACAACTCCACTTGTTCGTGGCGCAGATGGTGTTCTTGCACCAGCATCTTGGCCAGAAGCACTGGCTGCTGCAGCGGCCGGGCTAAAGGGTAAGCGCGCTGCTGTGCTCGTAGGTGGACGCGCAACAACTGAAGATGCCTACGGTTACAGCAAATTCGCTCGAATTGCACTTGGCACAAACGATATTGATTTCCGTGCGCGTGTAACAACGGATGAAGAACGTAATTTCCTATCCGCGAAGGTTGTTGGCTCAACAACTACTTACCGCGATATTGATGTGGCAGACCACGTTGTGCTTGTTGGATTTGAACCAGAAGAAGAGTCACCAATTGTCTTCTTGCGAATCAATAAGCAAGTTCGTAAGCGCGCACTAAAGGTAAGCGCCGTTGCAACAAAACTTTCAATCGGTGTCGATAAGTTAAAGGCTGAATTTATAAAAGTTGCACCAGGTGCGGAAAGCGCAGCAGTTGCCGCACTTTCACTCACCGCTAAATCAATTATTTTGGTCGGCGAACGCGCATCTGAATCAACTGGTTTGTTATCTGCTGTTGCACAGTTGAGTGATAAGTCAGGCGCGAAGATCGCTTGGATTCCACGTCGTGCCGGTGAGCGCGGAGCACTCGAAGCAGGCGCACTTGGCGCACTTCTTCCGGGTGGTCGCCCGGTATCTGATGCCGCAGCCCGCGTGGATATCGCAACACTTTGGGGCGTATCTAATCTTCCAACAAATCCAGGTCGTACAACATCTGAAATTGTTGAAGCACTTAACTCTGGAAGCCTTGATGCTGTTGTCGTCGGTGGCGTAGATCCGCTTGATATGGTTAATAGCGCTGAAGTACTTGCCGCGCTTAAGAAATCTTTTGTTGTCTCACTAGAAATTGCACCTTCGGCAGTTACTGATCTTGCCGATGTAGTTCTGCCAGTTGCTGCAATTACCGAAAAATCTGGATCATTCCTTAATTGGGAAGGCCGTCCACGTGCTTTTGATTCTGCGGTTTCTGATTCACTAAACCGTTCTGATCTTCGTATTCTTTCTGCAGTTGCAGATCAAATGGGCGAATCCATAATGCTCGGCACTGTTACACAAGCAGCACGTGAAATTGCATCTCTTGGTAAATGGGATGGTGCACGCGCTAACTTCGCATCTGTTACTGCACCAGGTGCTCAGAAAATTTCTGGCAATGAAGCGCTACTTAACTCTTGGCGCCGTTTGCTTGATCTCGGAACAATGCAAAAAGGTGAAGCAAACTTGGCCGGCACTGCACGTAAATCAGTAGCCGTGATTTCTCCAAAGCGTGCCGAATCACTTGGCGTTAAAGATGGCGACATCCTTCGCGTTTCAAATGGCCACGGCGCAATTTCACTTCCCGCACTCGTTGAAGATATTCACGATGATGCAGTCTGGGTGCCACGTAATTCATTCGGTACCCAAACCTTGATTTCACTCAATGCAGTGCACGGCGATATAGTAACGGTGGTGAAGGCATGAGTAACGCATTGTTATTGCTAGATGATCCAGGTTGGATTATTACCCTCAAAGCTGTGATCGTTTTTGCCGTCTGCGTTGTTTTAACAATCATGTCTGTTTGGGGCGAGCGTCGTCTCGTTGCGCGCATGCAAATGCGCGTGGGCCCAAACCGCGTCGGCAAGTTTGGTCTGATCCAAGCACTCGCTGATGGTGTGAAGCTCGCCCTTAAAGAAGATTTGATTCCAGCGGCGGCAGATAAAGTCGTATTCGTTATTGCTCCAATTATCAGCGCCACCGCTGCATTTATGGCCTTCGCGGTTATGCCAATGACTGGTCCGGTTAACTTCTTCGGCGAAGAGACAGTTATGCAATTAACTGATATTCCAGTCGGCGTTCTTTATGTATTAGCGACCGCTTCCGTTGGTGTTTATGGAATCGTTTTAGCTGGTTGGTCATCAGGTTCTACTTATCCGCTGCTTGGCGGATTGCGCTCTAGCGCGCAGGTTATTTCCTATGAAATCGCAATGGGACTTTCCCTTGTTTCAGTCTTTATCTACTCCGGATCGATGTCTACTTCCAGCATTGTGCAAGCCCAACAAGATACCTGGTGGTACGGCCTGGTTCTCTTCCCATCATTTGTAATTTATGCAATTTCAATGGTTGGTGAAACTAACCGCGCACCATTTGATTTAGCTGAAGCTGAAGGCGAACTAGTTGGTGGATTCCACACTGAATATTCCTCACTTAAGTTCGCGCTCTTCTTCTTGGCAGAATACGTAAACATCATCGCTGTATCTGCCCTTGCCACAACTTTGTTCCTCGGTGGATATCACGCGATCCCAGGCCTTGGCTTTACTGAACAATGGCTCGGCGGTTGGTTCACGCTAATTTGGTTCTTTATAAAAGTTCTCTTCTTCTTCTTTATCTTCGTCTGGTTACGCGGCACGCTGCCGCGTTTGCGTTATGACCAGTTCATGCAATTTGGTTGGAAGGTTTTGATTCCAGTTTCACTTCTTTGGATCTTGGTTGTCGCCACCTTGCGTTTAATTTCAACAACTAGCCAATCACGTCCCGTTACCTTCGCATTCGCCGGAGTTGTCGTACTAATCGTTCTTGCAATTTCAACGGCATTTGAAAGTTCAAAGAAGAAGCGCGATTCTGTAGTTCATCCAGAGGCGGCAGAGCCAAACTTCGCAGTACCGTCACTTCCATCTGAAATAACAACCATCAACGTTTCTAACCAAGGAGGCGATCGTGGCTGATCAGAACGAATCAAATTCAGTGCAACCGCATATCTCAAACGATGTAGATATCACTTCAGTTGCATACGAAAAGGTAGACCAGCCAGGAGCTAAGAGTTTCTGGGCGCAATTACAGGGCTTCTGGGTCACCTTCATCACTATGTTTAAAAAGGTGAACACGGTTCAGTACCCGGAAGTGAAAGAGCCAACTGCTGAGCGCTTCCACGGACGCCATCAGTTAAATCGCCACCCAGATGGTCTAGAAAAATGTATTGGTTGCGAACTTTGTGCATGGGCATGCCCAGCAGATGCAATTTATGTTGAAGGCGCCGACAACACTCCTGATCACCAAATGTCACCGGGAGAGCGTTACGGCAAGGTTTATCAGATCAATTACCTGCGTTGTGTTTTCTGCGGACTTTGCATTGAAGCTTGCCCAACTCGCGCGCTGACAATGACAAATGAATATGAACTCGCAGATTCAACTCGCGGAAAATTGATCTTCGAAAAAGATGATTTGCTTGGTCCACTTCGCGCAGGAATGGTTCCGCCTCCACACCCAATGTATCCAGGTATGACTGATACAAATTATTACAACGGTGATGTTACGGAAGCTCATCCTTCGCAGGAGGCTAAGTAATGGAACCGTTGCTAACAATTCAAGCACCAGAGGCAGCTCTATTCTGGGTCTTGGCTCCACTTTCTGTAATTGCAGCACTTGGAATGTTATTAGTTAAGAAAGCAGTTCACTCCGCACTTTTACTTGCTTGGGTAATGATCACCTTGGCAATTTTCTATATCGCCCAAGATGCTGTCTTCCTTGGCATCGTTCAAATTATTGTCTACACCGGTGCGGTAATGATGCTCTTCCTCTTTATTCTTATGTTGGTAGGCGTTGATTCGTCCGATTCACTCACCGAAACAATTTCCGGCCTGCGCCCAATTGCAATCACAGCCGCACTCGGCTTCGGTGGACTTTTAGTTTCACTTCTGGGACACGCAACCTTGGGACGCGAACCAGTTGGGCTAGCAGAGGCTAATGGACCCGGCAACGTGCAAGGGATCGCCGTTCTTCTCTTCTCGAAATATGTTTGGCCATTTGAAGTTGTCTCTGCACTTTTAATTACGGCAGCGATAGGTGCAATGGTTCTTGCGCATCACCAACGCTCAAATGTCCGGCCAACTCAGCGCGAACAAGCGGTAAATCGCTTCCGCAGCGGTTCACTCGCTGGCGCCGCTGGTTTACCTGGACCTGGAGTATTTGCACGCCACAACGCAGTTGATGTTCCTGCGCTTCTGCCAGATGGAACACCTGCACCATCTTCGATTTCAGCAACTCTTAAAGCGCGCGGTGATGTTATCGACTCTAGTCAGTTCCAGCTCGACAACGTCGACACCACGGTTAAGGAGGAGAAGTAATGGATATCAATAATTACCTCTACCTCTCTGCAATCTTGTTTACCATTGGCGCAGTCGGGGTTGTTGTTCGTCGCAACGCGATCGTTGTCTTTATGTGCATTGAACTCATGCTTAATGCCGCGAATTTATCTCTAGTTACTTTTTCCAGAATCAACGGAACCCTTGATGGACAAGTAGTCGCATTCTTTACAATGGTTGTCGCTGCCTGCGAAGTTGTTGTGGGGCTAGCCATTATTGTGACGATTTACCGTTCCCGTCGATCAGCATCAATTGATGACGCAAGTTTGTTGAAGCGATAATCATGGTTACTAACAGCGGACTTGTTTATTTAATCGCGCTCCCACTATTTGGTGCAGTTTCTCTACTTCTCCTAGGTCGTCGTGCGGATAAGTGGGGACATTTACTTGCAACCGCACTTTCTGCAGGATCATTTGCGGTCGGATTATTCCAACTCTCACAAATGTTGGGTCGCGATGTCGAATCACGCCCAGTAACCCAGAAGTTGTTTACTTGGATTAGCGTTGGTTCCTTTAACGTCGATGCATCTTTACTGCTTGATCAACTCTCGATCTCTTTCGTTCTGCTCATTACCGGCGTAGGAACTCTGATCCATATTTACTCAATCTCCTATATGGCTCACGATCCTGATCGCCGCCGCTTCTTTGCCTATTTAAATCTCTTTATTGCCGCGATGTTGTTGCTCGTTCTTGGTGACTCTTACTTAAATCTTTATGTGGGCTGGGAAGGCGTGGGCCTTGCTTCATACCTATTAATTGGTTTCTGGAATCAGAAAGCGGCTTACGCAACGGCCTCTAAAAAAGCCTTTGTTATGAACCGAATCGGCGATATGGGCCTTTCCTTTGCGATCATGATCGCCTTTGCCAGCCTCGGAACAGTTTCATTCAGCGGAGTCAAGGAAAAAGCAGAGTTTGCTTCTGAAGCAACTATGACTGCACTCGGAATTATGTTGTTAATCGCAGCAGTTGGTAAATCTGCGCAATTCCCATTGCAAGCCTGGCTCGGAGATGCGATGGCCGGTCCGACTCCAGTTTCAGCACTTATCCACGCAGCGACAATGGTTACTGCCGGTGTTTACTTAATTGTTCGCTCTAACTTTGTATTTGACGCCGCCCCAAATGCGCAGCTCTTAGTCGCGATCATCGGTGCAATTACTTTGATATTTGGTGCGCTAATTGGTACAGCAAAAGATGACATTAAGAAAGCACTCGCTGCTTCAACTATGTCGCAAATTGGTTACATGATTTTGGGCGCTGGCCTCGGACCTGCTGGTTATGCATATGCAATTATGCACTTGATTACTCACGGCTTCTTTAAAGCCGGAATGTTCCTTGGTGCAGGTTCGGTTATGCACGGAATGAATGATGAAGTGAATATGCGCAAGTACGGCGCACTTCGAAAATTTATGCCAATTACCTTTGTTACTTTCGGACTCGGTTATCTAGCGATTATCGGCGTTCCACCATTTGCTGGTTTCTACTCAAAAGATATGTTGATTGAAACCGCACTTAACGCCGGCGGAGTAAAGGGAATTCTTTTGGGTGGCACCGCGCTGTTAGGTGCAGGAATCACTGCGTTCTATATGACGCGTGTAATGATTTTAACTTTCACTAGCCCAAAGCGCTGGGACGATAATCAGCGCCCGCACGAGTCACCGGCTTTAATGTGGATTCCAATGGCTATTCTCGCAGTTGGTTCGGTTATATCGGGCTACTTGCTCCATCAAGGAAAAGCTTTCAAACATTGGCTTGAACCGCTCTTTGCAAAACCTGGAGAACACTCAGAACTATTGCCTCCAATCGTTGTTTCTGGACTGGCCTTAACAATGGTTGCGATTGGCGTTGCAATCGCGGTTGTTAAGTATCAACTCTCTGAGGTTGATTCTGTGGCACCTGAAAATGTTACTGAATTTACGCACTTCGCCCGTCGTGATTTGCTGCAAGATGAGATAAATGAAGCGCTCTTTATGCGTCCTGGACAAGCGATCACATCTGCACTTGTGAAAATTGATCAAAGCGTCATTGATGGTGCAGTTCGAGGAATCGGTCAGATGGCGATCGGTTCTGGTTCATCACTACGTAAATCTCAAACTGGATTTGTCCGTAGCTATGCAGCGTTAATTCTGGTTGGTGCAGCAGCGCTGATCGCAGCAATTTGGGTGGTTACACAATGAACCTTGCAAACATGAACTGGTTAACGCTTTCAATGTTGTTGCCTTTACTTGGTACCGCAGCGTTGGCATTTATCCCAAAGGGTAATGTTTTGTTGACTAAGCAGATCGCACTTGCAACGACAGTATTAGTTGCAGTCGTTGGAATTCTGATGACCATCAACTTTGATTTCAACACACCTGGATTCCAGTTTGTGGAATCACGGCCTTGGATTCCAGCTTTTGGCATTAACTACGCACTTGGCGTTGACGGAATCGCTCTTGTTCTAATTCTGATGTCAGTGCTCTTAACACCGATAGTCGTCATTGCCGGATGGAATGAATCCGAAGGCGGACGTTGGAGCGCTAAAACTTTCTACTCGCTAATTCTCGTTCTAGAAACAATGATGATCGGTGTATTTGCATCTACCGATGTCTTCTTGTTCTACGTCTTCTTTGAGGCGATGTTGGTTCCGGTCTACTTCCTAATCGGTGGATTTGGCTCCGGCGAACGCGCAGCAGCTGCAGTTAAATTCTTGCTCTACAGCCTTTTCGGCGGTCTCTTAATGTTGGCATCAATTGTCGGCATCTTTGTTATGTCAACGCGTTACGGTAACCGAACCTTCGATATAACAACTCTTGCTGGACTCCATACAGTTATTACTCCAATGATGGAGAACGTCTTATTCCTTGGCTTCTTTATCGCCTTTGCCATCAAAGCCCCACTTTGGCCGATGCACACCTGGCTTCCTGATGCAGCAAAGTCAGCAACACCAGGCACATCAGTATTGCTACTGGGCGTGCTCGATAAAGTCGGAACATTTGGAATGATCCGTTACTGCCTCACACTATTTCCAGAGGCGAGCAAAACCTTTACGCCACTGATTATTACTCTTGCCGTGATCTCAATTCTTTATGGAGCGTTCTTAGCAATTGGCGCGAAAGATATTAAACGCCTGATTGCCTACACTTCAATTTCCCACTTCGGTTTCATCACTATGGGAATCTTTGCGATGACTACACAAGGACTTTCTGGCGCAACTCTCTATATGTTTAACCACGGATTCTCAACGGCAGCACTCTTCTTGGTTGCTGGCTTTATGATCTTGCGTCGCAAATCTTCAACCATTTCAGATTTTGGTGGCTTGCAACGAGTAACTCCAATAATGGCTTGGTCTTTCTTTATTGCAGGGTTATCCAGCTTGGCACTTCCTGGTCTCTCCAGTTTTGTGAGCGAATTCTTAGTTCTAGTCGGTACCTTTACTCGTTATCCAGTTGCTGCAGTAATTGCCACATTCGGAATTGTTCTGGCTGCACTCTATATTTTGATTCCAGTTCAGCGTGCATTGCACGGTCCAACGACTCCTGGAAATGAGAACTTACCTGATCTCACATTGCGCGAGAAAGTGGCGATCGCTCCAGTTATTGCGATAATCGTGGCTCTAGGTTTCTATCCTTCTCCACTGCTGAACATTATTAATCCAGCCGCAACCACTGTAATTTCACAACAAGGATTTACCGATCCTGCTCCAACAAATAGTGAGGGCAAATAATGATTACTTTCATATCGCCAACTCTTGAATATGCAATTCTTGCTCCAATGCTGATTGTTCTAGCTGGTGCACTTATTGGCGTACTAATTGAAGCCTTCGCACCTCGCTCAGCCCGAGCAAACTCACAACTATTCATCACTTTAACTGCGCTCGTTCTCTCACTTGCTTCTTTAATCCGCGTCCGAAATAGCGCCTCAACAACTGCTGCGATGGAATCGGTGACCTTCGATGGCGCGGGTATGTTGCTGCAGGCGTCAATTTTGGTGATTTCAATCATTGCAGTTCTGTTACTTGCTGATCAGGAGAATTTCACGGCACTCGCATCAGCTCTTCCTGGTTCCGATGAAGAGCGCGCTTCTTTGCAGAAAGATTTAAGAGTCACTGAGATTTATCCGCTTACCCTCTTTGCAGTAGCTGGAATGATGCTCTTCCCAGTAGCAACCGATCTCATAACGCTCTTCGTTGCACTAGAAGTGCTCTCACTTCCACTTTACTTATTAGCAGGCCTTTCACGTCGTCGCCGTTTGATGTCACAAGAAGCAGCGCTTAAGTACTTCTTGCTCGGCGCATTTTCTTCTGCATTCTTCTTGATGGGTATTGCATATCTCTACGGTTATTCCGCTTCAACTACATTGGCTGGCATTCATGCAGCAGTAGTTGGTGGCACAGGTAACGATATTTATCTCCTTCTCGGAATCGCATTTCTCTCTATTGGTCTGCTCTTTAAAGTGGGAGCTGTGCCTTTCCACGCTTGGTCTCCAGATGTTTACCAAGGTGCACCAACGGCCGTAACAGCGTTTATGGCAGCGGCTACAAAAGTGGCGGCATTTGGCGCAATGCTCAGAATTTTCTACGTCTCATTCGCTGAAGCGCTCTACCAATGGCGTCCAGCCCTAATTGCGATTGCCTTAATTACAATGGTCTTTGGTTCACTTGTTGCGATTGCACAACGCGATGTAAAGCGAATGCTCGCTTACTCATCAATCGCGCACGCTGGCTTCTTGTTATCTGGAGTTATTGCGCTGAACAAGTCAGGTTTAGATGCCTCAATCTTCTATCTCTTTGCCTACGGCGTTGCCACGGTTGGCGCCTTTGGAATTGTTACTTTAGTTCGCGATTCAGCAGGCGAAGTCACTGACTTAAATCGTTGGAGCGGTCTCGGAAAGCGTTCTCCTTGGGTAGCAACTGCTTTTGCCGGATTCTTACTTGCCTTCGCAGGTATTCCACTTACCAGCGGATTTATTGGAAAGTTCTCCATATTCTCTGCAGCGTATGAAAGTGGATCTACTGCGATCTTGATTACCGGCGTCCTTTCATCGGCGATCGCGGCTTTCTTCTATATTCGCGTAATTGTTTTAATGTTCTTCAAAGATCCAGTCGAAGACGGAACCAGCGTAGTAATTCCATCTCTTTACACACAGGTCACAATCATTGTTTCTGCAGTTGTGACTTTCGCACTCGGAATTTATCCAACGCCTTTGATTAACTTCATTCAAAGCACCGCCAGCTTCCTTCGCTAATGTCATCCTTCGGCATTCCCGATCTAGATCCCTCTTTAGAGGCCGATCTAGCTCTCGGCATGCAAGGCGTAGAAGAGTTGCTACGCGAACATATAAAAGGTGATTACCCACTTGTTGAAGAGACTTCACGACATTTAGTTGCTGCTGGCGGCAAACGCTTACGCCCACTTTTAACGTTGATTTCTTCGCATTTTGGTGACAGTACTCGCAAAGAAATCATTCCGGCTGCAGTAGTTTGTGAATTAACACATTTAGCAACGCTTTATCACGATGATGTAATGGATGAAGCGCCGCTTCGTCGCGGCGTTGAGAGCGCAAATAATCGCTGGGGAAATACCATTGCGATTTTGACTGGCGATTATCTCTTCTCAAAGGCGTCGGATTTATTGGCAGACCTTGGACCGGAAGCCGTTCGTTTACAGGCGCGCACATTCGAGCGCTTAGTAATTGGTCAAATTATGGAGACGCAAGGTCCGCAAAACGGAGAAGATCCTCTTGCACATTACATGCGCGTTGTGGGGGATAAGACCGGCTCACTAATTGCAACTAGCGCACGTTTCGGAGGACTGCTTTCTGGTGCACCACGTGAAATTACTGAGACGTTAACAAAATTCGGTGAACAAATAGGAATCGCCTTCCAATTAGCCGATGATGTAATTGATATCGCCAGCGAATCAAATCAATCAGGTAAAACTCCTGGTACTGATCTACGTGAAGGCGTACCAACTTTGGTCACGCTAAATGTGATGGCATCTGGCAAGAGTGAAGATGCTGATCTGCAACGTCTTTTGAGCGCGCCGATTCACGATGAAGAGACAGTTCAGCAAGTATTACGAGCACTGCGGACACACGATGGCTTAAGCCAAGCACGCGAACAACTAAGTCAGGTTGCTAAACAAGCAAGGGCAGCGCTTGGTCCTTTACCGGTAAACCCAGCAACTGGCGCACTCTTTTCGCTATGCGATGCTGTTATCGACCGTTCGGCCTGATTTAACAAGATCTCCAGCTAGCGTGATCAGCGCTAACCAAATAAATATAAATCCAACCCAACGTGCTATCGGCATCGCTTCGTGATTTACCCAAACACCAATTGAAAACTGAATCGTTGGGGTTATATATTGCAAAAGACCGATAGTTGAATATGGAAGTCGATTAGTTGAACCATTAAATAGCAATAGTGGAATCGCAGTAATTGCGCCCGCGCTAAATAACAAAATCGTTAAGCCAGCCCCATTTCCAAATTGCCCCTCACCCTTTGCGCCAATGAAGATCAAATAACCGCAATAAGGAATAAATGCGATCATTGTTTCGATCGCCAAACCTTCAAGTGCGCCCAATCCAAGCTGTTTCTTGACTAAGCCATAAGTTCCCCACGAGAGTGCCAAGGCAAGTGCAACCCAAGGCAAGCGACCGTAATCAACGGTAAGAACAACTACGCCAATTGTGGCGATAGAAACCGCCGCCCATTGAAGAGGTCGCATCTTCTCTTTCAGCAAAATGACTCCGAAAGCGATGATGATCAGCGGATTTATGTAGTACCCAAGAGATGCTTCAACTACGTGGTTGTTATTTGTAGCCCATATATAGACCAACCAATTTATTGAAATCAATATTGTCGTTGTTAGTAATTTGATTGCAACCTTTGGGCGCTTAAAGGTGGCTAGCGTCGATTTAAGTGCGTGCGTAAGCGCGAGAACAACAATGCAGAAAACCATTGTCCAAACTGCGCGATGTGAAACTATCTCAAGTGCATTTGCCGGTTGAAGCAGAGGCCAATAGAGGGGGAAGAGCCCCCAAAGGACATAGGCACTCACCCCATAAATGAGGCCGAGCTTCTGTTTATTCAATTAACGAAAATTCACAAATTGAACAGCGAAATCCCACTTACCTTCTTTGATCATCGCCATCGTTGTTTGAAGATCATCACGGCTCTTGCTGGTTACACGCAGTTCGTCACCTTGAATCTGTGACTTAACTGATTTTGGGCCCTCGTCACGCAAAAATTTTGCAATCTTCTTGGCATTCTCGGTTGAAATACCTTCCTTTAGTGGACAAGATATTTTGTAGATCTTTCCGGAAAGTTGCGGTTCGGCCGGATCAATATGCTTTAGAGATACTCCGCGCTTAATCATCTTATCTTTTACGACATCTAGGGTTGCCTTAGCCCGCTCTTCAGTATCGGCTTCAATATTTATCTTCTCGCCGGCCATCTCAATTTTGGAACCAGTGTTTTTGAAGTCAAAACGAGTATCGATCTCACGGATCGCTTGATTAATCGCGTTATCAAGCTCCATACGATCAATCTTGGAAACTACATCGAAACTGCTATCAGCCATGGCTGGCCCTCCTCGGATTCACGGAAATCAATCTTCTCGGTATGTGACTAGGTTATCGCGATCAAGGTAAATAATGAAGTTCACCACGGATAGACTGCAAACATGAAGATATCTAAGTTCCTACTTACTGCAGGAGCACTAACTTTCTCTTTCGTAGCCTTACCAGCGTCTGCACATACAGTGTTAGTCAGCGCAAATCCGGCGATTAATTCAACGGTTGTTGCTTTGCCCTCCGCCGTTTCTCTTACTTTTGCAGACGAATTAGTAGCCCTTGGAGATTCCAATTCAATTTCTGTTACAGACGAGAATGGCACGGAGTTAATTTCTGGAAAACCTGAAATATCTGGCGCAGTTCTATCAATAAAATTAGATGTATCTGAAGTTACTGGCGTGATTAAAGTAATTTATCGAGCAGTGGCCGCAGATGGACATGTGATTACCGGCGATTATCAATTCACTGTTTCACCGGTAGTCACTTCAGAAACCGCTACGAGAATTTTAGAAGAGATTGCGCCTACAAGAGAATCTGGAAACAAAGTTTCCATTTATTTAATCATCAGCGCTACTTTGGTTGTTGGCGGAGGATTGCTGCTCTTCTTTATATGGAAAAGACAGTCTAAATAGCCGATTACCCCTCAATAATAATTTGAGGTAATCTAGCGCCCGCCGTAAAAGAATGACCCTGGCGGGTTGCCCGAGCGGCCAATGGGAGGGGACTGTAAATCCCCCGGCTCTGCCTTCGAAGGTTCAAATCCTTCACCCGCCACCAAAAGAATTACTTTGCGACCTTACTTTTGCGTGCTGCGCGAGATAAGAAGAGCGCAAAGACGAGCGCTAAAACGATTCCAGTGTTAACGCCCATTTCAATCAAAGCACGATTGAAGTATTCAGTGGTCTTCTCTTTTTCCATTGTAAGAGATGCACCGACGGTAAGAATATGACGCACTGCTGCGATAACTCCGATGATTAAGAAGTTATCCAGTTGGAAAATACCATCCGTAAATCGCACGATCACAGTTCGCATAATTTCTAGAATGATTACAACAAAGAGGATGTCGTTAATTGCCTGAATCATTCCGACTGGGAAGAAGGGGCGAGTTTCAATCAGGCGCTGCAAACTGTAACCAGCAGCAATTATTGAAATGATGAATAATAATATTCCAAGGAATCCATGCAAGATATCTTCAAGTTTATCAATGAAGGTAGAAGGGATTAGGGACTCATCATTGGTGAGCAAACCTTTGACCGATTTGTATTTCACGTGAGCTCCCTAATCATTCTTTGGTAATGGCTAAGGGTAAGCGCAGGTTTAAGCCCTTGCAATATGTAGGGCCTGAGCGCCTTGATTGGCTCAGATAGCGTCTAGAGCAGGGCATATGGGGAGACCTCAATTGCATATCTTTCGCAATTAGACATAGGTAAACGGCGCTAATAGCCTTTGCGAGTATTGCTAACTCCACGAAAGGGAGACATCGTGCAGAAAAAGAAGACTCTTATATTTGCAGTATCACTTGCTCTAGCATTTGGATTAACCGCATGTTCTAGTTCCGAATCTACTGATGTTGCATCAGCATCTTGCGAAAAAGCTGATCTTGCAACTATTACTGAAGGCAAGCTAACAATCGCAACTGGCGAGCCTGCTTACTATCCTTGGATTATCGACGATAAGCCAGAGTCTGGTGAGGGCTTTGAAGGCGCAGTTGCTTATGCAGTTGCCAAGCAACTCGGATTCTCAAATGATGAAGTTGTCTGGGTTCGAACCACGTTTGATGGCGCTGTGACACCAGGTGAAAAGAACTTCGACTTTAACTTGCAGCAATTTTCAATCACAGAAGAGCGTAAGGCTGCAGTTGATTTCTCTTCTCCTTACTACACAGCTCCACAAGCGATCGTTTCTTACAAGGGCAGCAAGATCGCCGGTAAGACATCACTTGCAGAGCTAAAGAATGCAAAGCTTGGTGCAGCAGTCGGTACAACATCACTCGATGCAATTGAAAACCAGATTGGCGCTAAGCCACAGGTATTTAATGATAATGCTGCTGGCGTTACTGCGCTTAAGAATGGTCAGATTGATGGTCTAGTAGTTGACCTTCCAACTGCTTTTTATCTCTCAGGAGTAGAAGTAACCGATGGCTTAATTGTTGGTCAGCTTCCATCAACTGGTGCAGGCGATCAATTTGGTCTCTTGCTTGCAAAGGGCAGCAAGATCACAGCATGTGTATCTGGCGCTGTAGATGCAATTACCGCTGATGGCACATTGGCTGCGATTACTGATAAGTGGCTTGCCACTGATGCAGGCGCACCAGTATTTAAGCCATAAGTAAAGACAGTAAAAGTTAGATAAACGCGGTAGTTTGGCGGCCATGTCAGAGAAGAAAACCTCTGCTTGGTCGCCAAGCTTACGCGAACTGGATCGTCGCGCGCTTCGTCGCAAGTTAAATCGCAAGCAAAGTCTTATTGCCGCCGTTTCATCGGTTTTGGTGCTTGGCACTCTCACAATAATTTTGGTTACTTCTCCTGGTTGGGAAGTAGTAAAAGCCACTTTCTTTGACATTGAATATGGCAAAGAAGTGTTTCCAACAGTCGCAAAAGGTCTTTGGATAAACCTGCAGTTAACTTTCTTTGGCGGAATCGCCATCGGCATTATCGCAATGGGTCTGGCGCTTTTGCGAACGACAAAATCTCCGGCGCTAACTCCCTTTAGATTTTTAGCAACTGCCTACGTTGATATCTTCCGAGGCGCTCCACTTATCTTGATTATTCTCTTAGTCGGCTTTGGCGTCCCTGCGCTTCGACTGCAAGGCATTTCTAGCAACGTAATAGTGCTCGGCACTATCGCTGTGGTACTTACTTACTCTGCATACGTTGCTGAAGTTATTCGTTCCGGAATTCTCTCAATACATCCCAGCCAAAGAGCAGCAGCGCGCTCACTCGGATTAACCTCTGGGCAGACAATGCGCTTTGTAGTTTTGCCACAGGCACTGCGCCGTGTTGTGCCACCGCTCCTAAATGACTTTGTATCGCTCTTAAAAGACACAGGTCTGGTTTCAATTCTCGGCGTCACTGATGCGGTTCGTGCGGCACAGATAAACGCCAGCCGCACCTTTAACTACACGCCATATGTAGTTGCAGCAATTCTCTTTTTATTAATTACGATTCCGATGACGCGCTATACAGATCGCGCTATTAGACAGCGCACCCAAGCACAGAACTCGGAAGGGGCGATTTAATGTCAAACGTCCTGGAGTTACAGAACGTTCGCAAGGCCTTTGGTTCTGAAGTTGTGTTGAATAATCTTTCCTTACAGGTACCTGAGCACACCGCCACAGTATTAATTGGAGCATCTGGTTCTGGAAAATCCACTCTGCTGCGTTGCATCAACTTGCTAGAAACTATCGATGATGGGCAGATCTTCTTAGATGGATTAGAAATTACCGATCCGGTGATTAAGGTGGATGAGATACGCCGCAAATTAGGAATGGTTTTTCAATCATTTAATCTCTTCCCACATAAAACGGTACTTGAAAACATCACGCTGGCGCCTGTAAAGGTGCAGAACAAGGATGTTGAAGAAGCGCGGGATATAGCGAAAAAGCTGCTCTCACGGTTTGATCTCGCTGATAAAGCAGATCAGTACCCAGATCGTCTTAGCGGGGGACAGCAGCAACGTGTGGCCATCATTCGATCACTCGCTGTGAATCCCCGACTTTTACTTTTAGATGAAATCACATCTGCCCTCGATCCAGTTCTTGTAAATGAGGTCTTAAGCATTGTGAGAGATTTAAAACAAGATGGAATGACCATGGTGCTAGCTACCCACGAAATGGGATTTGCAACACAGGTCGCTGACGAAGTTTGCTTCCTGGAATCAGGAAATATTCTCGAACGCGGAAGCGCGGAGCAGGTACTCAAAAATCCTACTAATCCAAAGACGCAAGAGTTCTTAAAGCGAGTACATCAAGCAGGGCGACTTTAGATTTAATTTTTAAGGTGATAAGTTCACTACCTTGAATAAGGAGTAAGTAAATGTCTAGCGCTTTTGAGGCAATAGTTTGGCAAGATGGAAAGATCATCTTGCTGGATCAGACGAAGATTCCTACTTCTGAAACCTATAACTCCTACGATGAAGTAGCAGATTTTATTGGCGCAATTCAAAATTTGGTGGTCCGCGGTGCTCCTGCACTTGGCGTTGCCGGAGCTTATGGAGTCGTGCTGGCAATCGATGAAGCGAGCCGTAAAGGGCTCAGTGCTAAAGAGCTAGAACACAATCTTGATTTACTGCGTGATGCCAGACCAACGGCTGTTAACTTGGCCTGGGCGGTTGAACAAATTCGTAAACATTTACCAGCCGGCCGAGATGCAGTCCTTGCGGCCGCACATCAGTTGGCGCGTGAAGATAAAGAATCAAGCACCAGCATGGGAAATATCGGTGCCGACTGGTTGATCAATAAATTAGGTAGCAAACCGCTAACACTTCTCACTCATTGCAATACCGGATCGCTGGCTACAACAGGCACAGGCACAGCGCTCGGCGTAATTAAAGAGTTGCACAAGCGCGGAAATGTAAAAGAAGTTTATGCAGATGAAACGCGCCCCTTGTTGCAAGGTTCTCGCCTTACCGCTTGGGAGTTAATGAAATCTGATATTCCTTATCGGATCGAACCGGATGGTGCTGCTGCCATGGCGATATTAAGCGGCCGAATCGATGCTGCACTTATTGGCGCTGATCGCATCGCAAAGAACGGTGATTCCGCAAACAAGATTGGCTCACTTGGGGTTGCACTCGCTTGTCACGCAGCAGGAATTCCATTCCTAGTTGTCGCACCAGAATCGACAGTAGATCGATCAATCGCAACTGGCGAAGAGATACATATAGAAATTCGTGGGGATGAAGAGCTAACTCACTTTAAGGGAGTACAGGTTGCCCCAATCGGTGCGAAGACATTTAACCCAGCTTTTGATGTAACACCAGCAAAGTACATAAGCGCTGTAATTACTGAGAAACAATCCTATGAAATAGAAAAAGGCGAAACACTATGAGTGAATTAAAGCCACTGCACGACCTTGTTGCACGTTCTCAGAAGATCGGCGCTGATCAATCTATGGTTGTTTACGGCGGCGGAAACACTTCGAGTAAAGGTGAGATCAAAGATCACCTAGGTCATCTGAAGAAAGTTTTGTGGGTTAAAGGTTCTGGCGCGGACATGCAATACGCAGTTGATCGTGATTACCCAGCTTTGTACTTGGAAGATTTGCTAGCGCTACGTGATATTGACGCGTTAGATGATGACACGATGGTTGATTACGTAACTCGTGCTTTGGTTGATCCAACTTCACGCCGGCCTTCAATTGAAACACTTTTACATGGTTTTTTGCCCGCTAAGCACATTGATCACGTGCACGCAGATGCGATCTGTGCTCTCACCAATCACCCACAAGGTGAAAAGGCTGTTCAAGAAGCGCTCGGTAAAGATTTTGCATACGTTGACTGGATCCGCCCAGGATTTAACCTCTCAAAGATTGTTGGCGGTTTAGGCGATTATGCAGGCGTTGTACTTGCTCATCACGGATTAGTTGTTTGGGATGAAGATTCAGATAAGTGTTATCAAAAAACGCTCGATACCGTGGCATTGGCTGACAAATACTTGGATTCACTTAATAAGCGCCCTAAGGCAAATTTCCAACATCAAGAGCTACCTGATGAAGAGCTTAAAGATTTGCTTCTCAAACTGCGCGGAACTCTAGGAAAGAAGCAACTTTTACGTACCGATTCTCGTTTGGCCGAAATTGCTTCCCGCCCAGATCTGAAGAAGATTCTCGCCCTTGGCTCATCTAGTGCGGATCACATGTTGCGTATCCGTCCCAAGTCAGCAACCGTAACTTTAGAAGATACTGAAACCGGTATCAAAGAATTTCGCGAGAATTACGCAGCTTATTTTGAGGCAAATAAGTCATTGCTTCCAGCTGGTTATGTAAGCCACGGAAATGACCCGAAGGTAATAATTGTGCCCGGCGTTGGCGCAGTAACTGCCGCAACAACAATTAAAGAGAACACCATGTTGGCCGACATTGCTTCACACACCCACGGCGTTGCAGCACGCGTCGTCGATGTATTTGGTGATGGCGACACGATTTCAGATGCAGAAATTTTCGGCTTTGATTACTGGCCTATGGAGTTATTTAAATTAAAGAATAAGCCGGCACCAGCACAGCTAGATGGTCACATAATTATCGTCACCGGAGCGGGTAGCGGAATTGGCAGAGGCGTTGCACTTGAACTTGCTAAGCGCGGAGCTCACCTAGTACTTGCAGATATTGAAGAAGCAGGACTTATTGCAGTCGAAAAAGAATTTGCCGAGAACAAATGCAATCCACCGTTGCTCATTTTAGGAGACCAATCAAAGGAAGTTGATGTGCAGGCAACTGTCACAAAAACCATTAAACACTTTGGCGGCCTTGACGGAGTTGTTATTAATGCCGGTATCGGTATCAGCGACAAACTAGAAGATCTAGATGTAGAAAAATGGCGCCGCGGATTAGATATCAATTTATCTAGTGCATTTATGCTCACTAAAGAGTCAATGAAAGTTATGCGCAAACAAAAAATGGGTGGATCACTCGTTTATGTGGCGAGCAAGAACGCCTTTTCTCCAGGTGCCGGCTTTGGCGGTTATTCAGTAAGCAAGGCAGGAATGTTGTAATTAATGCGCATCGCAGCCTTGGAAGGTGGAAGCGCAGGCATTCGCTGCAACGGAATTAATCCAGATGCGGTCTTTGATAATAGTAAATTGTGGGAGGGCGGAATTCGCGAACAACGCGCTGCTGCTCACGGGGTAAAGCCCGAAGAGCTTGAAGATTTCTATGCCTCTCGCAACTTGCTTAATGCGCGAGTGAGAAGCCTTGATGTCGCCCGCGCAGCAGCCTTTTTCTTGAGTGATGAGTCATCTCGGACAACAGGAAGTGTCATAGCCGTAGACGGCGGTGTATCTTCTGCCTTCCCTAGGTAAAAATCGGTATACATAAGGTGGAGGCGCTTTAATGGAACGCATTCACATCACCTATGCCTTTTTAGGTGAAAACCCGACTGCGATTGCAGATCTCATCCGAGCCGAACAGACTATTGAATTTCCAATTGAGTTAGCGCCAACTTGGATCCAAGATGAAGTTGTTGGAAAAGTTGAAGAGATTACTTCTAATGATAAAAACAACCACTTAATAACCATCTCCTATAACCCAGACGTCACTGGGGGAGAGTTAACCCAGTTGTTAAATGTTTTGTGGGGCAATGCTTCACTATTTCCAGGCGTGAAAATAGTTGACCTCAAACTTCCTGATTCGATTCTCAATAACTTTAAGGGACCTCGTTTTGGAATAAGCGGTTTACGCAAAATCTTTAAAGCAGATACTCGACCACTAATTGCTACAGCGCTTAAGCCAATGGGTTCAGATGCTAAGACACTTGCCGAAATGGCGCGCACGCTTGCGCTGGCCGGATTTGATTTGATTAAAGATGATCACAGTCTGGCCAATCAACCTTGGGCCACTTGGAAAGAACGCGTCACTTTAATTTCAGCTGCAGTTAAAGAAGCCAACGAGGTTACTGGTGGAAATTCGGCTTATATCCCAAGTTTGAATATGCCTTTTGATCAAGTGATAGCCGCTGCACACACAGCGAAAGATCTCGGCGCAGGTGGGCTGTTGGTACTTCCCGGAATAACTGGATTCGATTCATTGCGAGTTATCGCAGAGGATGAAACTTTGGCCCTGCCAATTCTGGGGCACCCTGCAATGTTAGGTTCATTGGTAATAACAAAAGAAGTTGGAATGAACCACGGAATCGTTTTCGGAACTTTGATGAGATTAGCAGGGGCAGATATTTCAATATTTCCGAATATTGGCGGACGTTTCTCTTTCACCGCTGAGCAATGTTTAGAAATTGCAGATTTATCACGTAAAAAGCTCGGATCACTAAAGCCAATCACAATCGCACCCGCTGGTGGAATGACTTTAGAGCGGATTCCAGAAATAATTGATATGTACGGAAAAGACACTGCGTTATTGATTGGTGGAGCGCTCTCGCGCGGACACCTTGCAGATAATGCCGCTCGCATGTGCGAATTGGTGCGCTCCTACTAAACTTAGCCACATCATGTGGAATCAATTGAAGAAATTGTTCGCCGACCGCCGAGTGTGGGTCCGCCAGATAGTTGTGGCTGGCCTAGCTGGCGCTGTTTCCTGGCAAGTCGGTGATCTGCTAATTGAAGACGGCGGTGTGGTCGCCGCAATTGTTTGCACTCTTTCTATCAGAATCTCACTCCACAAATCGGTGCGCGAAGGCTTTGGTCAGATCGTCGGCACAGCAATCGGGGCAACTGTTGCCTTAATAAATGTTTCAATCTTTGACGTTGGTTTTATCGCTGTTGGCTTAACTGTTATTTTCTGCGCTGTCGTTGCCCGCGCGCTTCATCTGGGAGAAGTTGCATCTATAAATGTTCCCGTGACTGCGCTGATTGTTATAGGTCCAGGAATTAGCGGAACAACTGCGGCACATCGCTTAGGCTCAACGCTAATTGGCGCAGTAATTGCAATTCTCTTCTCTTACTTCTCGCACGCTAAAACTCCGGTTGGGCGTGCAACAGATCAGATAACCGCAGTGAGCAAGAAGGCGGCAGATTTACTTGCGCAAATGTCCGAAGGAGTTGCAGCCGGATACACCCAGAAAGAAGCGGGTAATTGGTTGGCAAAGGCGCGCTTATTGATGGAAGCTATTCCATCGATACGTTCCCAGTCTGTTGAAGCACGCGGACATGCGCGTTGGTTTCCAACCGCAGAAAAAGATGAAGCCGAAAGTGTTTACATTGAAGGAATCGCAATTGAGCACACTTTGCTACAAGTCAGAGCGATTGCTCGCACGCTATTTGATTCTGCGGTAAGCGGGGGAATCGCTGATTCAACTCAAAAGCAGATTGCAGTTGCCTTGTCCGCCGCAAGTTTTGCAATTTCAACTAAATTTGATAGCGATGAAGACTTTGAAACAACCACGACTGCTACCGATGACGCGCGTGATGCCGGAGCGGTACTTGCCGAATCTCTGATCGAGGAAGCAAAAGATGCCGACCAAGAACAAATCGTTCGCGGTCTTTCAATGGTTGCCAGTATTGATCGCATCGCTGATTCACTAGACCAAAATTCACCGGCACTTAAGGATGTTATTACCCCCGACGAACCCGCACACGTCAAAGTTATGTCGGTCTCACCACTCGATCAAACGCTCAAGTTAAATAAGCGCGTAACTAGGCGAATCAGGAAGATCTTCCGCAAGTATTTCTAGTAATAAGATGTATCCATAATCAAATGGAGGCTCAAATGTGTTCACGTGTAGTTTGTAAGAATTGCCAGAAATTCACTTGGTCAGGCTGCGGCGAACATATCGAAGAAGCACTCCACGGCGTTTCTGAAAGCGATCGTTGTTCTTGCGATAACAAATGAAAGCAATTCAGATAACTCAATTTGGTGGGCCAGATGTAATTCAATTGGTGGATCTTCCAGATCCAGTGCCATCAGATGCCGAAGAGTTAATCGAAGTCTCTTGTATCGGAATTAACTACGCCGATACCCACCAAACTGAGAACTCATATCTTTCTAAGCAGACTTTGCCTCTGATACCTGGATTGGAAGTTGTTGGAAAAACCGCAAGTGGACGGCGCGTTTTAGCTGGTGCGACCACTGGTGGCTACGCACAAAAGGCGCTGGCTCCAAAAGCGATGTGTGTTGATATTCCAGGTAGCGTAAGTGATGAACAAGCAATTGCAATGTTGGTTCAAGGCACAACCGCTTGGCACATCTTAAAAACAATGGCGCATGTAAAACCCGGTGAAAGCGTTGTAGTTCAGGCCGGTGCTGGTGGTGTGGGCACTCTTGCGATTCAGTTGGCCAAGATGTGGGGCGCAAAAGTAATTGCAGTTACTTCATCCGAATCTAAAAATGAATTAGCGAAATCACTCGGTGCAGATGCGACAGTTGATGCAAATTCCAATGACTTAGCAGGTGCGATGATTGCGGCAAATGGTGGCAAGCGCGTAGATATCGTTTTAGAAATGGTTGGCGGCAAAACTTTTGATTCCAGTCTTGAAGTATTAGCGCCATTTGGTCGCTTGATCACTTTCGGAATGGCATCGCGAACTGCGCCAACTCCAATTCACCCAGGCGTGTTAATGGGTGGAACCAAGACTGTTGCTGGCTTCTGGCTTTCACATTGCTTTGGAAAGAAAGAGTTAATGGGCGATGTGTTAACGGAGTTATTTGCACTGATTTCTTCAGGTGCGCTAAAACCAGTAATTGGTGCAACCTATGGATTATCTGAGGCGAAAATTGCTCACCAAGCGATGCTCGCCCGTCAGACAACAGGCAAAGTCACGCTTGACCCAAGGCGCTAATTTTTATCTTTTGACGCAACTGTCGTACACTCACACCTCTACCTATTGCCCCCCTAGCTCAGACGGTAGAGCGTTTCCATGGTAAGGAAAAGGTCACCGGTTCGATTCCGGTGGGGGGCTCGAAAATGCACAACCCTTGGCGGGGTAGCTCAGCTTGGTAGAGCAAGCGGCTCATAATCGCTGTGTCGTGGGTTCAAATCCCGCCTCCGCTACTAGTTCAACAAGCGTGAATTTCGCGCAACGAGATCGCTCAGGTAACCTAAGCGCCTCGTACTAAACGGGTAACAAACTCGACAGAAGGAGCAAGACCATGGCAAGTAAGAGTGCGGACGTTCGTCCAAAGATCACCATGGCCTGCGTCGACTGCAAAGAGCGCAACTACATCACCAAGAAGAACCGCCGCAACGATCCAGACCGCATGGAACTCAAGAAGTTCTGTCCACGTTGCAAGTCTTCAACTCTTCACCGCGAAACTCGCTAATGTTCGCACCCGATTCTGTCGGGCGCACCTTCGCAGGTGCTGATTCCATAAAAATTAGTCAATCTGAAATTGATGCTTTTGCTGCTGTAATTGGCGAAACTGATACATCTGTTGCACCTCCAACTTTCACAATTCGCATTTCACTTGATCAATTCCAAAATATTCTTACCCGCCCTGAAGTTGGCTTGGACTGGTCGCGCCTGGTTCATGGCGATCAAAAGTTTGAAGTATTCGCTCCCGTGAAAGCCGGAGATAGCTTGCGCTGTTCTGCAACGATCGAAAGTTATCGCGTTGCAGCTGGTAATGAGATTGTTAGCGTGCGCTCTGATTTACACCGTGGCGAAGATTTAGTTATTTCATCTTGGTCAACTCTTGTGGTGCGCGCATGATTAGCGTCGGAACCGCACTTCCCGAAAAGATTGTTTATCTAGATCGCGCACTGCTGAAGGCTTATGCCGATGCCAGCGGCGACCAAAATCCAATTCATCAAAACGAAGAATTTGCGCTCTCTGTGGGCCTTCCAAATGTGATCGCTCACGGAATGCTGACGATGGCACTTGTCGGTAAGTATGTAACCGATTGGTCAGGCGGATCTGCCAGCGTTAAAGAATTCGGTGCTCGATTCATAAAGCCAGTTATTGTCCCGGCAGGCGAAAAAGTTGATCTGACAATCAACGCAACTGTGATTGAAGTAAATGGTGAAGAAATCAAACTAGATCTAATCGCGACCTCGGCTGGAGTCAAGGTGCTGGGTATGGCAAAGGCTGTTGTAATTAAGAAATGAGTGAAGCAAAGAGCAAGGAAGCCTTAGCGCAAGAAAGGTTGGATGCGCGAGCAGCAAAGGATTTTGCTAAAGCAGATCAATTACGCGATCAAATCGCCGCACTTGGCTTTGAAGTAATAGATGTTGCGGGCGGCTTTGAATTCCGCGAGAAAGATCGTTACCCCCGTTATGCCTCTACTCGAGAGATCAAGGCAATAAAGGTCGCCGGGGATATTGCAATCACAATCATCGTGGACGGCTTTATCGCCGATGCTGTCGAAACAGTGCGCACCATAAAAGCGCATTGTGATACTCCGGTAATTGCACTTGTTATTGGTGAGCCCGCCGAGTTAGTCGAAGAAATAGATACGCAATTTCAACTTATCTCCATAACGGAGAACTTTGGTTGGGGCGAAAATACAAATGCCTTGCTAAAGAATTTGGCTACGAAGTACATGGTCATAATGGATCCATCAACAAGATTCCTTGGTGATGCGATGATGCCAGTAATTGCCGAGCTCAAAAAGGCAGAATTTAGTGCAGTTGGTTGGCATGGAGGATTGGTGAATACCGAAGATGAATGGCGCAGCGTTGATGATAAAGGTCCAGGGGAAGTTGATGTGCTTTTTAGTTACTTCCTAGCTTTTAATTGCGCAGATGCAACAAACGCCGGCGGATTTAATAATCGCGCAATTTATTACCGCAACGCCGATATCGAATTCTCTCTGCGTTTGCGCCAATCAAATGGTCGGCTATTGCAGATGGATCTGCCGCTTGAACAAGCACGTCATCACGGTTATTACGACACAGATGAAGAATTCCGCGAGATCCAATCAAAGAAGAATTACGACCGCATCCTCGAGCGCTTCAGAGGCAAAAGCGCAATATTAAGCCCACGCAGGTAACCTTTACTCATGGCCGAACTTCGTCACTACACCAGCTTGCGCGTTGGCGGACCTGCCAAAAAGTTTGTTGATGCCCACAACGAAAAAGAGATTGTCGCTGCAATAGAAGCAGCTGGTGATTCACCCATTCTTATCATCGGCGGCGGTACCAACATTTTGGTTGCTGACGACGGTTTCGATGGCACGGTAATTCGCATAACAAACAAATCTCTGGAAGCCGAAATCGATGCTTGCAGCGGTGCCACTCTCTCTATCGGTGCTGGTGAAAACTGGGATGAGTTAGTTAAATCAACCGTTGCTCGTGGCTTCGCCGGACTTGAAACTCTCAGTGGTATTCCGGGAAGTGTCGGCGCTTCGCCGATTCAGAACATCGGTGCATACGGCCACGAAGTAAGTGAATTCATTACACGAGTGCGCACTTACGATCGTGAAAAGAAAGAGATTAAAACTTTCACCAATGAAGAATGCCAATTCTCTTACCGCAATTCATATTTCAAAGCCCATCCTGGACGCTACGTTGTAATTGAAGTTCAGTTCCAGTTGAGAATCGGCGTTGAATCAAACCCAATTACCTATGCCGAATTAGCAAATAAGCTAGAGATTGGGATCGGCGAAAAAGCGCCAGTTGTTGCTACTCGTAAAGCAGTTCTGGAACTTCGCGCCGCCAAAGGAATGTTGTTAAATCCGAGCGATCGCGATTCTTGGTCTGCGGGTTCCTTCTTTACCAATCCAATTATTGATGCAGCAGCTGCCGCAAAACTTCCGGCAGATGCACCACGTTGGCCACAACCAGATGGTCGAATTAAAACGAGCGCTGCTTGGTTAATTGAGCACTCAGGAGTTAAGAAAGGCGATTCCTTCGGGGGAGCGCGCGTATCAAGTAAACACGTTTTAGCTTTAACTAACGCGGCCAATGCAACTGCTCAAGATATTGCAAGCCTGGCAAAGAGTGCACAGAAGCACGTTGAAGATGCTTTTGGAATTACCTTAGAACCAGAAGTAAATCTGATCGGGCTTAACCTTCAGTAAGCAACTTCTTGATACGTCCAATACCTTCAACGATATCTTCATCGCTTGTCGCATAAGAAAAACGCAAGTAACCAGACGGACCAAAAGCTTCACCTGGAACAGCGGCCACTTCTACTTCTTCCAAGATAAGTGTTGCTAGTTCTGCGGAAGTCTTAGGAGTTTTGCCACGAATGGTTTTGCCGAGAACGCCTTTAACTGATGGGTATACGTAAAAAGCACCAGTTGGTGTTGGGCAGATAAATCCAGGGATCTCATTTAACAATCCAACGATTAACTTGCGGCGACGATCAAATGCCTCGCCCATCTTATGTACTGCAGATAGATCACCAGTAAGTGCTGCGATCGCGGCACGCTGTGAAACGTTAGATACATTTGAAGAAAGGTGTGACTGTAAGTTGGTTGCGGCCTTAATTGCATCCTTTGGACCGATCATCCAACCAACGCGCCAACCAGTCATTGCATAAGTCTTGGCAACACCGTTGATGATGATGCAAGTATCGGCAAGCCCTGGAACCAGAACCGGCATCGATGGGGCGGTAGCTCCGTCATAAAGTAAATGTTCGTAAATCTCATCTGCGATGACCCAAATATTATTTTTTAGCGCCCATTCGCCGATCGCCTTTACTTGCTCAGCAGAATAGACCGAACCAGTTGGGTTAGAAGGAGAACAAAATAAAAGCGCCTTAGTCTTTGGAGTACGCGCTGCTTCCAGTTGTTCAACAGTAACTAAATAATTTTGTGATTCATCAGCAAATACTTCAACTGACTTTCCGCCAGCAAGTTGTACGCATTCTGGATAAGTGGTCCAATACGGTGATGGCAAAAGCACTTCATCGCCTGGATCAATGATTGTGGCGAATGCTTGATAGACCGCTTGCTTTCCACCGTTAGTGACAAGTACTTGATCTGCAGTGATTACATAGTTTGAATCACGCTTCGTCTTTGCAACAATTGCTTCACGCATTTCTGGCAGACCAGCGGCAGGTGTGTAGCGATGGTTTGCAACAACTTTTGTCGCAGCCGCAGCGGCCTCAACGATGTAATCAGGAGTTGGAAAATCAGGTTCACCAGCGCCAAAACCAATAACTGGGCGACCGGCAGCCTTCAAAGCTTTCGCTTTTGCATCTACTGCCAAAGTGGCCGATTCTGCGATTGCTGCGATTCGTGCGGAAACTCTGCTCATAGGCGAAGTCTGCCCTATGCGCGGGCAAAATTGAGCGCGAGTTTTACCTACCCCCCATTCACCGTCTACACTTCGACGCTCACGAGGATTTGCAATTCCCTAGGGTTTTGTCCTGCCCTCGCGAAGGGCAGTAGCTCAATTGGCTAGAGTTGCCGTCTCCAAAGCGGCCGGTTGGGGGTTCGAGTCCCTCCTGCCCTGCAAGTAGTTTTAAAGTTTTAAAGAAGTACTAAACGATTTACTGATTGGAAGGAACGACGATGACAGAGTCAACAGAACACGTTGCCGAGAAACTCGGCCTGTTCGCACGCGTTGGCCTTTTCTATCGCCAAATCGTTTCTGAACTTTCTAAAGTTGTTTGGCCAACACGTAAGCAACTAAGCACTTACACCGCAGTAGTAATGGTCTTCGTGACTTTTGTTATCGCCGTGGTTTCACTCTTTGACTTGGTAATCACCAAGCTCGTCTTCTGGGTATTTGGGTAAGGTAGAAAATGACTGAGAACCAGACTCCCGACGCTTTCGAAGCAGCGCTCGCCGCTAATGCGGATGAGTTAACTGCCGTAGTTGACGCACCCGTAGAAGAAGCTGTTGCAGAAGTTATTTCAAATGACGCACCCGTTGATGATCTTGCGCTCGCTAGCGATGAAGATGGCGACCTCGAATCAGATGAGAACGATCCAAATGCAGAATTCCGCCGCACCCTTCGCGCAGCGATTGGTGATTGGTACGTAGTCCACTCATACGCCGGTTACGAAAAGAAGGTTCGCGATAACCTCCATAACCGCATCACTTCACTTCACATGGAAGATTACATTTTCCAGATTGAAGTACCTGAAGAAGAAGTAACTGAAATTAAGAACGGCCAGCGCAAGCAGGTTAAGCGCAATATCTACCCAGGCTACGTTCTAGTTCGTATGGAGCTAACTGATGAGTCTTGGACTGCAGTTCGCAATACTCCAGGAGTAACAGGCTTCGTCGGAAACGCTCATCACCCAAGCCCACTCAGCATGGATGAAGTAGAAAAGATTCTTGCTCCACGTCCAGTTAAGAAATCTGACAAGGCTGATATCCGCGTTATTGATTTCGAAGTTGGCGAATCAGTCACCGTTATGGATGGCCCATTTGCAACGCTTCCGGCATCAATCTCCGAGATTATGCCTGAGCAAGCAAAGCTCAAGGTTCTCGTTTCGATCTTCGGACGTCATGCCTGAGCAAGCAAAACTCAAGGTTCTTGTTTCAATCTTCGGACGCGAAACACCAGTAGAACTTTCATTCGCACAAGTACAGAAAATTTAATTACCGGAAACTAGAAAAGGAATAAAAAAATGGCACCAAAGAAGAAGGCAACCGGATTCATCAAGTTGCAGATCCAAGCTGGCGCAGCAACACCTGCTCCACCAGTAGGTCCTGCCCTTGGTCAGCATGGTGTCAACATCATGGAGTTCGTGAAGGCTTACAACGCTGCCACTGAATCTCAAAAGGGTCAGATCATTCCAGTAGAGATCACTGTCTACGAAGATCGCTCATTTACATTTATCACCAAGACTCCACCAGCATCACGTCTTATCTTGAAAGCTGCTGGCGTCGATAAGGGATCACCAGTTCCTCACAAGACCAAGGTTGCAAATATCACCATGGCTCAGGTTCAGGAGATCGCTAAGGTAAAGATGGCTGACCTCAATGCAAATGACATTGATGCAGCAAGCAAGATCATCGCCGGTACTGCTCGCTCAATGGGTATCACTGTCGGTTAATTAAATTTCTACTTCTCACCGTGGGAAGTAGATGTGGGAGAACCTCGCTGGTTCGTTAACCACAACCACTAGCTCGATAGCAATATCGAGGAATGAGGAAGATATGAAGCGCTCAAATAAATATACAGCGGCAGCTGAAAAGGTAAAGAAGGACCACCTTTACACACCGCTTGAGGCAGTAACACTTGCCAAAGAGACATCAACAACTAAGTACGACTCAACTATTGAAGTTGCACTCGTTCTTGGCGTTGATCCAAAGAAAGCTGATCAAGCAATCCGCTCAACTGTTAACTTGCCACACGGCACAGGAAAGACAGCTCGCGTACTTGTATTCGCAAACGGAGAACGCGCTGAAGAAGCACGCGCAGCCGGTGCGGACATTGTCGGCGGCGATGACCTAATTGATGAAGTTTCAAAGGGTCGCCTTGATTTCGATGCAGTTGTCGCAACACCAGATTTGATGGGTAAGGTCGGTCGCCTCCGTAAAGTTCTT
>JAPLBF010000003.1 GCA_026392825.1 Actinomycetota bacterium | reverse complement strand
GAACCTCAAGGAACCGAAGAATAAGGGCGCAAAAGCTGCTGCCCTAAATAAGAAGTTCAAGAAGAAGCCTTGCAGCTTCTGTCGCGACAAGGTGACATATATCGATTACAAAGATATCGCCACCCTTCGCAAGTACATCTCAGATCGCGGCAAGATCCGCGCTCGTCGCGTCACTGGCGCATGCACACAACACCAACGCTCGGTTGCAACAGCTGTCAAGAACAGCCGTGAAGTTGCACTCTTGCCTTACACATCGACAGCGCGCTAAGGGGGAATGACAAAATGAAACTTATTCTTACTCGCGAAGTTCCAAAAGTCGGTTCAGCCGGCGATGTAGTAACTGTCAAAGATGGCTACGCACGCAACTTCTTGTTGCCACGTGGCGTTGCAATCGCATGGTCACTCGGTGGCGAAAAGCAGATCGAAGGAATCCGTCGCGCTCGCGCTGCACGTGAAGTCCGCGATATCGATCACGCTAAAGAGTTAAAGGCATCACTTGAAAAGGCAACGATCACAATCAGCGTTAAAGCCGGTACAGCTGGTCGCCTATTCGGTTCTGTCACAGATAAAGACATTGCAGCAGCCGTAAAAGCCGCCGCAGGCGTTGATATCGATCGTCACAGCATCAAGACTTCTGGTCACATCAAGAAGGCCGGAGATCACTCAGTTAAGGTTGCACTTGCACATTCAGTTGTTGCAACAGTTACCGTTACCGTGGTTGCCGCTAAGTAAAAAATTAAAGATAAAAACCCCGGCCACTGATGTGGTCGGGGTTTTTAATTTCCTTAAATCCTTCAATCTCAATAGTTGAGAAGTTGGAAATTACTTTCGTACACAGGGGTTAGGGATAAACACCCCCGCCTGACCTGCGCTTTCCTCTAAAAGTGCCAGCACTCGCTGAGTTACCCACACCCCGCACACAGGGATTTACACAGGAAAAGTGGGTTATCCACCGAGTTGTGCACACCCTTATCCCCAACCACTTTCGCTTTTGTCAGTGCTAGATGGGAGGTTTCACCCGTGAGCATCGCCGAACTACCAAACAACTCTTCGCGAGCGAACTCGTCTTACAACAATATTGGCACAGAATTTGAGCGCACACCACCACAAGATTTAATCGCCGAACAATCAGTTCTCGGCGGAATGTTGTTATCAAAAGATGCAATCGCAGATGTTCTCGAAATTTTGCGCGAACGCGACTTCTATCGCCCAGCTCACGAGTTAATTTATGACGCAGTATTAGATCTCTATGGTCGTGGCGAACCGGCAGATGCGGTCACTGTTGCCGCCGAGTTAACTAAACGTGGAGATATTGCACGCGCCGGCGGCGCACCTTATCTACATACTTTAATTTCATCAGTACCAACTGCGGCAAATGCGAGTTACTACGCAAAGATTGTTCGCGAACACGCAATTATGCGCCGCCTAGTTGAAGCCGGCACAAAGATTGTGCAACTTGGTTACAACGTTGAGGGCGAAGTTGATGATGCAGTTGATCAAGCGCAAGCTGAAGTTTATGCAGTAACCGAACGTCGCACCTCTGAAGATTATGTACAACTTGCAACCTTGTTGCCGGAAGCACTCGATGAAATTGAAGCGATTCAAAAAGGCACCGGTATTGAAGGCGTTAAATCAGGATTCCGCGATTTAGATTTACTTACACATGGATTCCACCCGGGCAACATGATTATTTTGGCAGCGCGTCCTGCAGTTGGTAAATCAACTCTTGGACTTGATATTGCGCGTCACGCATCAATTCATGATGGTAAGACTTCGGTTATCTTCTCACTCGAAATGTCGCGCTCTGAAATCACAATGCGTATGTTGTCTGCCGAAGCGCGCGTCGGTTTAAATAACATTCGCTCTGGTCAATTAAGCGATGAAGAGTGGTCAAAGCTCGCCCGCCGTATGGGTGAAATCTCTGCCGCACCTTTATTTATCGATGATTCTCCAAACCTTTCAATGATGGAGATCCGCGCTAAAGCCCGCCGTTTAAAGCAGCGCCACGACCTTAAATTGATTGTGATTGATTACCTGCAGTTGATGACAAGCGGCAAGCGCGTTGAGAATCGCCAACAAGAAGTATCTGAATTCTCCCGCCATCTAAAACTTATGGCGAAAGAGTTAAACGTCCCGGTTATTGCGATCTCACAGCTAAACCGTTCTCCAGAACAACGCTCTGATAAGAAGCCGATGCTTTCAGATCTTCGTGAATCTGGTTCTATTGAACAAGATGCTGACGTAGTTATCTTGCTCCACCGCGATGATATGTATGACTCGCAGAACCGTTCAGGTGAAGCAGATCTAATTGTTGCTAAACACCGTAATGGTCAGACCAAGACAATCACAGTTGCAGCGCAACTTCACTTTGCACGATTTGCAGATATGGCACCGAACGCTGGATCAGGCCGTGACTTCACAGCGCCACAAGATCCTGCAGCTGGGGCCTGGAACGAATAATATTATTTAGCGTTTGCCTTTGTTCGATCAGCAATATAAATACCAACCAAGACGATTACGCCACCAAGTAATTGGATTGCACTCCATGATTGCGCCAACCAAATCCATGCGAACGCTCCGCCAATTACTGCTTCCAACATTCCAATCACGCTAGATTTGGATGCACTTATTAGGCGTATACCGTTAATAACTAATAGATACGGAACGAGCGTTCCAAATATGATTATGTAAGCAATCAATAACCAACCAGGTGCGCTGTAATCAGAAAAGCGCCCCTGTAGGTTAATTTGAGTTGTAAGGACTTGTGTTGGGAAATTCCATATTGGCAGAACTATCAACCAAAAAAGCCCCGCAATTCCAATGCCCCAAACCACCGTCGCCTGCGGAGATCGCTTTTCACCTTGTGATTCGCTCATCAGGAAGTAGATCGCCAGCGACATCGCCGAACCGACTGCGCTTAAAACTCCGATCAAATCAAATGTGAACCCCTGCCACACTTTCGCAACTAAAATTAGACCAAAGAGCGCGAGGGCGATCGCCACCCACATATCGTTAGAAACCCACCCCTTGCGTACAAATTTGATCCAGAGAACGATCCAAACGGGAGCGGTAAATTCCAGAATCGATACCAGGCTAAGCGGTATGCCACGTGAGATGCTGATGAAATAACCAAGCTGCACCATCGCAAAACCGACTACTCCGTAGAAGATTAGCGTCGGTATTTCACGACGTTCAGCCTTTAAAGAGCTACGGTCTTGGATAAAGGTAATTACAAAGAGGAGAGCAAAGGCACCGATTGCGCGAATTTGAGCTAAGCGAAAAGCTGTCATATGGTCAAGGACCAAAGTCACGATCACTCCGCTTAAGGAGAAGAAAATTGCACCTAAAACTACGTACAGCTCACCACGGTGCCTATTCAGCATTGGCAGAGCCTATCTGAATCTAGACCTATCTGAATCCGGGTCAATCTAAAGTTAAAAAGCGTTCTCCGAGATATCCATAATCGAACTATCGGTGCCTTCAACGATTTTGCGATCAGCAGTTAGATGCGGCAAGTAATTTGTGACAAAGAATTTAGCCGATGCGATCTTGCCAGCGTAGAAATCTTTATCTTTTGCGGACGCGCCTTCAATGCGGCTGGCTGCGATATCTGCTTGGCGCAATAACAACCAAGTAGTGATTATGTCGCCGACCGCCATCAAGACTCTTGAGGTATTTAATCCAACTTTGTAAATTTCAGGAGATGATTCTTGGGAAGCCATTGCGTGTCCAACAAGTACGCCAACCATGCCATTTAAATCACCAAGTGCTTTAAGTAGCGCTTGCTTTTCCTCTAGATGCGCTCCACCAGATTCAGCGAAAGCTTGGATTTCTTTACCGAGTAAGCCAAGTGCTTTTCCACCATCTTTAACAACTTTACGGAAGAAGAAATCAAGACCTTGAATAGCAGTTGTGCCTTCATACAAAGTATCGATCTTGGCATCGCGAACATATTGTTCTAGTGGCCAATCTTGAGTGAATCCTGCGCCACCAAATGTTTGTAACGATTCGGTACCAAGAAGCGTCCAAGATTTTTCTGATCCATATCCCTTGACAACCGGCAAGAGCAGATCGTTAAGCGCTTCCATTGACTTTGCTTTATCGTGATCGCCAGCGGCGATCGCCAACTCAATCTGATCTTGAATTGATGCGGTGTAGAGAACTAACGCGCGCATTCCTTCAGAATAAGACTTTTGTACCATCAAAGAACGTCTCACATCTGGGTGGTGAATAATTGTTACGCGCGGGCTGGCTTTATCGTTCATTACCTTCATATCTCCGCCTTGCACACGCACCTTGGCGTATGAAAGAGCTTGTTGGTAACCAGCAGATAACGTTGCAATCGCTTTGGTGCCGACCATCATTCGCGCAAACTCAATAACTTTGAACATCTGCGCGATACCTTCGTGAACATCACCGAGCAGATAACCAACGGCAGGTTCTTTCTCGCCAAGGTTTACTTCGCATGTTGCCGAAACATTAAGCCCCATTTTGCTTTCAAGTGATGTAACAAAAACGCCATTGCGCTTACCGAGTTCACCGGTTTTTTGATCAAACATAAACTTCGGAATCAAAAAGAGTGAAAGTCCTTTTGTTCCAGGTCCGCCACCTTCGCGACGAGCAAGAACGAAGTGCATCACATTTTCATAGAAATCTGCATCACCAGATGTGATGTAACGCTTTGTGCCAGTGATATGCCAAGTGCCATCTGCCTGTTGCACAGCTTTACTGCGTCCGGCACCAACATCTGAACCTGCATCCGGTTCAGTTAATTGCATAGTTGCGCCCCAATGGCGATCAACCATTAACTTCGCCATTTGTTTCTGTTCTGGAGTGCCGAGTACATATGCAACCTGTGCAAAGGCATAACCTGAAGCGTAGATATGAATTGCAGGATTAGAACCAAGCACCATCTCTGCAATTGCCCAACGCACAGCAGCTGGAACTTTAGTTCCACCTAAATCAACTGGCGCATCAAGGCGCCACCATTCGCCATCTATATATGCTTTATACGATTTTTTAAAACTCTCTGGAAGTGTGACATTTCCAGTCTCTTTATTAAGAATTGCACCAACTCGATCGCCTTCAACAAAAGATTCAGCTAAATCATTTTCAGTCAGACGCTTCATCTCTTCCAGCATGCCCATCGCAGTTTCGCGATCGAGTTCGCTAAAGATAGAAGTCCCTAAAACCTTTTCTGTTCCAAGCAGGTCAAAGAGACAGAATTCAATATCGCGCAGGTTGGCTGTGTAATGGCTCATAGGCAAATAGTGCTACCCGCCAGTAACTTACGCAAGCCCAGACGCTCACTTCGGCTTACTTTCCCGCTCGGTCAGATAGGCTCACGCCGTGCTACTCAGTGATCGCGATATCCGCGCCGAAATTGCCGCCGGCCGCGTCGCCGTCGAACCATTTGAAGAGGCGATGATTCAACCTTCTTCAGTTGATGTACGCCTAGATAAATTCTTCCGCGTCTTTGAAAACCACAAGTACTCAGTGATCGATCCATCAATCGAACAATCTGAGCTAACTCGCGAAGTCGTCGCCGATGATGGCGAAGCATTTATCTTGCACCCAGGCGAATTCGTGCTCGCCAGCACTTACGAAATTATCACTCTGCCTGATGACATTGCCGGTCGCCTAGAAGGAAAATCTTCGCTCGGTCGCCTTGGACTTTTAACTCACTCAACTGCTGGCTTTATCGATCCTGGTTTTTCAGGACATATAACTCTCGAACTTTCTAACGTCGCCAACCTCCCTGTTAAATTATTTCCTGGAATGAAGATCGGTCAACTCTGCTTGATCAAGCTTTCTTCCCCAGCCGAACATCCATACGGCAGCGCGAAATATGGCTCTAGGTATCAGGGCCAACGTGGACCAACCGCAAGCCGCTCTTTCTTGAACTTTCACCAGAGTAAGATTAAGTAACCAGCAAGGGAATACAACCTTTGCTTAAGGGGTTGAAATAAATATGGAAATCATCATCGCGCTCGCCGTTGTCGGCTTACTTGTTCTTTTCTTTATCGCCCAATACAACCGGTTAATCCGCTTAAATATCGGCGTTGACGAATCATTCGCACAGATTGAAGTGCAGTTAAAGCGTCGCTCTGATCTGATCCCAAATTTAGTTGAAACCGTCAAAGGCTACGCCAAGCACGAACAAGGCACCTTTGATGCAGTTGTTACAGCTCGCGCCAAGGCAACAACCGCATCAACAGTTGCCGATGTTGCAGCAGCCGATGGCATGTTGACCCAAGCGCTTCGCGGTCTGCTCGCAGTTGCTGAGGCATACCCTGATCTAAAAGCCTCTTCCAACTTTCTTTCATTGCAAGAAGAACTTTCAACTACCGAAAATAAAGTTGCCTTTTCTCGTCAGTTCTACAACGACAATGTTCGCAACTTAAATACTGCGGTAAAAACCATCCCCACTAGCTTTTTCGCGGGGTTTGCAAAGGTTACAGAGCGTGAATTTTACGAAGTTGAAGATCCACAATCTCGCAATGCACCAAAGGTTACTTTTTAATACCTGATGGCAACGCAGGATTTTCGCGCTCAACAGAGTGCAAATAAAGGTAAGACCTATTTTCTACTCGCGTCGATGGGTCTATTAACCGGACTGGTTGCATATGCAGCGCTAACTTACTTTGGAGCCGGAACCTCAACCTTTGTTGTGCCACTCGCCGTTGGCATCTCATTAATTGGTGTCTGGGGCTCTTATTACGGATCAGATAAATTAGTTTTAAAGATGACTGGTGCAAAGTTAATTGAACGTGAAGATAACCCAGAACTATTTAATGTAATTGAAGAAGTAGTAATTGCTAGCGGTTTGCCGATGCCAAAGGTTGCAATTGTTGTAGATAGCGCACCAAACGCATTCGCAACCGGTCGAGATCCAGATCATGCGCTAATTGCCTTTACAACTCGTATCTTGGAAATTATGGATCGCGATGAATTACAAGGTGTAATTGCGCACGAAATGTCACACGTGGCAAACCGTGACACTTTAGTTTCGGCTGTTGCTGCAACCACTGCAGGGGCGATCGCAATATTGAGCGATTTTTTAATGCGCATGATGTGGTTTGGCGGAGGCCGCCGTGATCGCGATAGCAACGCTAATCCAGTTCTTCTAGTCATATCGCTAGTTGTTCTGATTTTGGCACCAATCGCCGCAACGTTATTAAAGAGCGCAATCTCTCGTCGCCGCGAATCTTTAGCTGATGCAACAGCAGTTTCCTTTACCCGCAATCCAGCTGGTTTGCGTAAAGCTTTAGAAGTACTAGCGGCGGACTCAACTGTGGTGCATCAAAAATCGAATGCCGTTGCACATATCTGGATCGAATCACCGCTGGATGGAAAAGCAGTTTCTAAAATGTTTTCTACACATCCGCCGATTCAAGAACGAATTGCCACCCTGCGCGCAATGGAGTCGTTAGGTAACTAACCGCTAATTGGGAAGAAGAGCGTGAAAGCAGCGCCTTTACCTAGCTCTGATTCAACACTTACTTGCCCGGCATGTGCGCGCATAACCGCATCAACGATTGATAAACCAAGACCTGTGCCTTCACCATCAGTGCGAACGCGTGATGCATCTGCTCGATAGAAACGCTCAAAGATACGAGATTGATCTTTCTCAGATAAGCCTGGCCCGTTATCTGCAATACGAATCCGAACTCCGTCTTCACTTTGAATTACAGAGACATCAATCTTCGTTCCCGCGGGCGTGTGAGTGCGCGCATTTGCGAGCAAGTTAGCGACCACTTGATGGATACGATCGTTATCACCGAGCGCATAAATCTCATCATCAGAGTTACTGAAATTAACTGAATGATTTGGCCCAGCGGCTCGAGCTGATTCAACCGCATCTAAAACTAACTTACTTAAATTAACTGGTTCCGCTTTCATCTCGCGAGACTGATCAAGGCGAGCCAATAACAATAAATCTTCGACAAGTGAACCCATACGTTTGGACTCGTTCTCAATTCGCCCAATTAACTCTTTAGTCTTCTCTTCACCCGTAACCGCTCCTTGGCGATGTAATTCGGCAAAGCCTCGAATAGCGGTGATCGGTGTACGAAGCTCGTGTGAAGCATCTGCAACAAATCGTCGTAACTTGCTCTCACTATCAACGCGTGCAGCGAAAGATTCTTCAATGCGACCTAACATCATATTTAAAGTATTAACCAAACGACCAACTTCGGTATTCGGTTTTATATCCGGTAAGCGAGCAGTCAAATCACCCTCAGCGATTCGCTCGGCAGTTGCTTCAACCGTTGCGAGGGGACGCAGACCAACTGTAATAACTTTGCGCGATGCCAACGCAATAAATAAAATCATTACCAGTCCAATTAAAATAAATAAGCCCTGTAAGCGAAGCAGTGTGCGATCAATGTCTTCAAAAGACTGTGCGACTACGACCGTTCCCAAACCCGTGGGAAGCCGTTGCGCAATTACCCGGAAATCTGATTGTGGCGCTTCAATCGTAAAAGGTTTATTACCGCGCTCGATTACCCGCTCGGGGGTAAGTGACTGTAAATAACTCGTTATTTCAGTGCTATTTAAATCACCACCAATTTGCCCCAGCACGATTCCAGCGGGGCCAATCAAAGTTAGAGAAATTGATGTGGGAACTCGTTGCAACGGAACATTTGGTTGGTTTTCTTCACCATCTTCATCGCTTTGACTTGAACGCGCTTCGCGCGCAATACCCGCGCGCTCTACTCGAGGAAATGATCCCCCAGCCACACTCAATAATTCAGAATCCATCTGCTGAGTTAAGTAAGAACGCATCAGTGTTTGCGCGGCTACATCGGATGCGAGAAAGCCCATTGCGGAAAGGAGCACAACGCCTAAAGTGAGGCGGTTAAGTAAGCTCCAATTTGAAAATGGGCTAATCATCTATTTTGCTGCAGGCAATCTCAGTCGGTACCCGACACCGCGTACAGTGTGAATGAGTGGCGGATCAAAGGAATCAACTTTTTTGCGCAGATATGAAATATAGGTTTCTACAATTCCCGCATCGCCTCTGAAATCGTATTGCCAAACGTGATCAAGAATCTGTGATTTCGAAACAACGCGATCGGCGTTGATCAACAAGTATCGGAGCAACTGGAATTCAGTAGGGGACATTTCCAGCAATTGGCCAGCGCGATGCACTTCGTGTGTTGCTTCGTTTAACTCAAGATCTGCAAAGCGAATTTTTTCATCATCAGTATCAATTTCCACAACACCGATTCGGCGAAGCAGTGCGCGTAAACGCGCAACCAACTCTTCTAAGCTAAATGGCTTAGTCATGTAATCATCGCCACCGATTGTTAAGCCGGCGACCTTATCTTCCATGCCATCTTTTGCAGTTAAAAACAGAACGCCAATGTTTAAACCTTCACTTCGTAATTGGCGACAGACTTCAAAACCATCAAGATCAGGCAACATCACATCAAGGACAACCGCCTGCGGCTTAAACTCTTCGGCAACGGTTAGCGCTTCAGATCCAGTCGCAGCTGTGCGCACATCAAAACCAACAAAGCGCAGGCTGGTGGAAATTAGATCACTGATACTTTTTTCATCATCGACTACGAGAATGCGGTATGAGCTCTTACTTTCAATGTTTGCCATGGTTTGAGAATGCTCCCATGACCTGTGAGAACGCTGAGAATTAGGCTAGTTATCTCTATCTATCGCCATTTATATGGTCGATTACGCTGCGCTTATCTCCATTTAGTCGCGAGGCTGAATCCAACTCCCACGAAGCTAAAGCCGATAATCATGTTCCACGCGCCGATACCTGGGATTGGGTAATCAGTCTGAGTCACATAGAAGATCACGATCCAGAAGAGGCCGATCAAGAAATTGGCCACCATTACAGGGGCTAACCAGCGTGGGCTCTCGAGCGGGCCATGTGGCTGGGTATCGTGAATTAACGCTTCGTGAGCGTGGCGCTCCTGGACCTTTTTACGCAATTTCGATTTTGGCATGGCTAAAGGTTACAGGCTAAATCCAATACTGGAAACAGCGATCCTCTGCGCCTGCCAGAATTACGCCATGGCCCGCATCCTTGTCGTCGATAACTACGACTCCTTTGTCTTTAACTTGGTGCAGTACCTCGGCCAACTCGGGGCTGCGTGCACCGTAAAACGTAACGATGAAGTCGCAGCAAATGAAGCAAGCGAATATGACGGAGTCTTAATTTCGCCCGGCCCCGGAACTCCGGAGGCGGCAGGTGTAAGTATTGAGATGATCAAGTATTGCGCCGAAAATTCGATTCCACTCTTTGGAGTTTGTCTGGGACATCAAGCTATTGGCGTGGCATTTGGTGCAACAGTTTCGCGGGCACCAGAGTTACTGCACGGAAAGACTTCGCAAGTTATTCACGAAGGTAAAGGTGTACTTGTTAATTTACCTTCGCCATTTACTGCAACTCGATATCACTCACTCGCCGTTGAGAGAGATACGGTTTCAAACGAACTAGAAATAACTGGCACAACAGATTCTGGTGTTGTTATGTCGCTTCGTCACAAAACTTTGCCAATTGAAGGCGTTCAGTTTCATCCTGAATCTGTATTGACTGAACACGGTCATTTAATGTTGGCAAACTGGTTAACGCAATGTGGAGATAAAAATGCGCTCGCCAAATCGGTCGGGCTATCTCCTGTAGTTGGTCGCAGCTCTTAAATTACGGCGCTTTGTTAATTGTAATAGTCACCGGTTTACCAATAGTTTGCGTTGTGCCTGCATCAGGTGCTTGGCGAATAACAACTCCAACAGCTTGCGCTGGATCGTAATCATTAAATTCGCGAACTAAGAAACCAGCCTGAATAAGCAAAGTTTTTGCTTGAATTGCTTCCACACCAATTAGATTTGGCACTTCTACTTCACCGCTAGCAATTGTTAGAACAACACCTGCACCAGCCGTAATCTTAGAACCTGCTTCAGGAGAAACACTTAACACTGTTCCTTGCGCTTCATCAGATGGCGCAGCCTCTGTTCTAGCAATCACTAAACCTGCAGCGGCAAGGATGGTTCGCGCATCAATTAATGATGCTCCAATTAATCCATCAGGGACGATCGCATCTCCTGGACCATCGGAAATAGTCAGCGTTACTGCAGAACCCTCTTTAACTTGAGTTGTGGCGAGAGGGATTTGGCTAGCCACGCGATCCTTCGGAATACGTGGATCGGGTGCACGCTGAATTGTGATTGTGTAACCCTGCAACAGCTCCCGCGCCTGGGTTTCAGTTAAACCAACTACATTCGGAATTTCATTTCCAAGCGATGGAGTTGATCCTCCATTGACGGAGATTCCAACAATGGCTGCGATACCAATAGCAATAACTGCGATACCAGAGATAAGCGCACTGCGACGACTCATCAGCGGCGTCCGAGCTACCTTGGTGGAAATATTTTGTCCAGCTCTAATCTTATTTATATCTTCCAACATTGCATTCGCAGATAAGTAACGATCTTCTGGTTTCTTGGCAAGTGCAACTGTTAACAAAACTTCTACACTTTCCGGTAGATCTGGTTGCAATTGTCGAGCTGGTGTTAAAACACCAGATACATGTTGATAGGCAATTGATACAGGTGTTTCGCCGGTATATGGCGGACGTCCCGTTAATAATTCAAATAGCAAACATCCAGTCGAATAAATATCTGTCGGCGCATCTGCAATTTCGCCAAGTGCTTGTTCTGGAGATAAATACTGAGCAGTGCCAACTACGTTCCAGGTGCTAGTTAAAGTTGCACCTAAGTCATTCATCGCGCGCGCGATTCCAAAGTCCATCACCTTTACATCGCCCTTATTGGTGATCATTACATTTGCGGGTTTTATATCGCGGTGAACGATTCCGCGTTGATGTGAATAATCCAGCGCCGCAAGAATTCCGGCTCCAATTTCTAGTGCACGATCAAGCGGCAAGCGCTCACCATCGTGAATTAATTCGCGGAGAGTGTGGCCAGAGACTAATTCCATAACGATGTATGGCGCAGGTTCTTCACCGGAGTCGTAAACCGCAACGATTCCGGGATGGTTAAGCCCGGCGGCCGCTTTTGCTTCTTTTCTAAAACGTGCGACGAAAGTTGAATCTTTAGCCAAATCACTGCGCAAAATTTTCACTGCAACTTCGCGGGATAAGCGTTGATCTTGTGCGATATACACATCAGCCATTCCGCCGGTGCCGATCATCGCACCTAATTGATAGCGGCCGCCTAAAACTTTATTCATCATGCTTTAGCCGCTCCTAACTTTTCAACGTCGGTATTACTTGACTCGACCAGATCGGCCAAAATCACAGTGACATTGTCAGGTGCCCCATTTATATATGTTGCATCTATCAAAGCATCAACAGCTGCCACGGCATCCTTACCCTTGATCAAAGATTTAATTTCCTTATCGCTTAAGACGCCAGTTAATCCATCGCTACATAGTAAGTAGCGATCCTTAATTTTTCCTTCGAAGATGTGAAGTGAAGGTTCAAGATTGCCTTCCCCCATAAGCGCCTGGGTAAGCATCGATCTTTGTGGATGAATTTGAGCATCCGATTCAGAGATGATCCCTTTATTAAGCAACTCTTGTAAAACGGTGTGATCAGCGCTCAACTGTATTAATTCATTCCCACGCAGCCGATAGGCCCGGGAATCTCCAACGTGGAGTAATGAGATTTCAGTATCGTTTAAAAAAAGCGCGGTAAGAGTTGTTCCCATACCCGCTAACTGTGGTTCGTCTTGGGTGACTGCGCGGATTTGTAAATCTATCGTGTGAAGTGAGTTCAGGAATAAATCACTCGCTGATTCGCTATCAACATCGGTGTTGACAAATGTAGGAGCTATTTCCGAGAGAGTATTTATCGCAACTGAAGATGCGAATTCGCCGCCCGCGTGACCGCCCATGCCATCTGCAATTGCGATTAATTGCGAACCAACTAGAGCGGAATCTTCATTTCCATTTCGCACCAAACCGACAGCAGAACGCGCCGCGCATTGAAAATAAAGCCGACTCATACCGCGTAGCCTAATGGTGTTAATCTCAAACTATGAAGATCTACGCTCATCGCGGGGCATCTCATGACTTTCCGGAGATGACCATGGCCGCTTATGAAGCGGCGGTGAAGCAAGGCGCTGACGGCTTTGAATGTGATCTGCGTTTAACGAAAGATGGAGTTGCTGTCTTATGGCACGACATAGATTTACTGCGCTGCGCAAATGACAAAGCGGTAGTTTCAGGAAGTACCTATGCACAGCTAAAGAGTATCTATCCGCAGATCTTAACTCTCGAGGAATTTTTAGATTTTGGGATTAGTGAGAAGAAGTCTTTATTGCTAGAAACAAAACACCCAGTTCCATCACGTACTGCAGTTGAAGATGAAGTAGTAGAAAAGCTTAACCGCGAAGAAAAACGAATCAAAAAGGCTGACATCTCTGTAAATGTAATGTCATTTTCTTGGTTGGCGATTGAACACATTAAACGACTAGATAGCAAAATCGAAACGACATATTTGCTTCACGATCACACTCCTTGGATAAGCGCGAGATATTCGTCAGCCCAATCACTTGGCCCCGGAATTTCACTTTTGCGGAAGGATCCTGCTCTGGCAAAACGGATCAAAAGTTCCGGTCGAAAATTAAATGTTTGGACCGTTAATGATCCAGCTGACATTAGGCTCTGTAATGAGTTAGGCGTGGACAATCTGATTACCAATCGCCCTGGCTTTGCGCGTGAACTCTTGCGCAATTTGTAGCGAGCGATTTAATTGAGGATCAGCGCCCACTTATTAGCAGGTATCCTTAACCAGTGAGCGCCGCAGAAAGCCATACATTTGCCTACTTGGGTCCGGTTGGGACTTTTACTGAGGCTGCGCTAAAGAAAATAACTTGTGACTCAGATGTATTAATCCCATTTGCAAATGTCACAGCGGCGCTAAATGCGGTTCGTACCGGAGATGCGCAATACGCACTTGTACCAATTGAGAATTCAGTAGAAGGCGTCGTCGCTCGCACCTTAGATGAACTCGCAACAGGAGATCCGCTAACAATCGCAGCTGAAGTGACTCTGCCTGTTTCATTCGCATTTATGGCAAAACCTGGCACAAGTAAATTTGTACGAATCGGCACGCATCCACACGCAGAATCGCAATGCCGCGCATACATCGCCAAGAATTATCCGCACGCAGAAATTGTGCCGACCAACTCAACTTCGGCAGCAGCTGAACTAGTCAGCAAAGGCGAGTTAGATGCAGCGATCGCATCAAGTGTTGCCGCATCACACTTTGGCTTAGAAATAATCGCCGAAGATATTGGCGATAACACTGGAGCGGTAACTCGATTCATCTGTGCCCAAAAACCAGGTTGGGTTCCTGAAGCAACCGGCAATGATCGAACTTCAATGGCGGTATTTATAGATATCGATCACGCGGGCGCATTGCTCGAAATCCTGCAGGTCTTTGCGAAAAATAGCGTCAACCTGACATTTATTCAGAGTCGTCCCACTGGTCGCGAATTAGGTCACTACCATTTCATTATTGATGTGGAAGGCCACATTAATGATTCAGCGGTTGGTACCAGCCTGGCTGAATTAAAAGAGATTTGCGACGACATTAGATTCTTAGGCTCTTATCCAAGAGAGGCGCAATAACAATGATCGACATTAAGTTTTTGCGCGAAAATCCTGATGTTGTGCGCGCTTCACAGAAAGGTCGCGGCGAGGATGTTGCGATCGTAGATAAAGTATTAGCAATCGACGATATTCGCCGTGCAGCCCTTGCTGAATTTGAAACGCTACGTGCAGAACAGAATGCGCTCTCAAAATCTGTCGGTGCAGCAAAAGGCGATGAAAAGGCCGCGTTACTTGAAAATTCCAAAGCGTTGGCGGAGAAGGTTAAGGCTGCTGATGCCAAGCGAGCAGAGGTTGAATCACAAGCTAGCGCTCTCGTTATGCAACTTTCAAATCTTTTAGATCCAGAAGCGCCGATCGGTGGCGAAGAAGATTTCGTAACTATTGAACATGTTGGCACTCCACGTGATTTTTCCAAAGATGGATTTGAAGCAAAAGATCACGTCGAGCTCGGAAAGTTGCTTGGCGCAATAGATACCGAACGCGGTGCAAAAGTTTCAGGATCACGTTCATACTATTTAACTGGCACCGGAGCGATGCTGGAATTTGCTTTGGTTAACTACGCAATTCAAAGCGCACTGAAGGCGGGATTTACTCCAGTAATTCCACCGGTTCTGGTTAAGCCAGCCGCGATGGAAGGCACCGGTTTTCTTGGACAAGCGGCTGAAAATGTTTACCATTTAGAGAAAGATGATTACTACTTAGTCGGTACAAGTGAAGTTCCACTTGCGGCGTATCACATGGATGAAGTCTTACCCGCGGAAAAATTGCCGCTGCGTTACGCCGGATATTCTTCATGTTTTCGTCGCGAAGCCGGAAGTTATGGCAAAGATACTCGCGGCATAATTCGCGTTCACCAATTCGATAAAGTTGAAATGTTTTCTTTCTGTAAACCAGAGGAAGCTAAAGCAGAGCATCAGCGCTTATTGCAATGGGAGAAAGATTTCCTTAACGCAATGGAGATTCCATTCCGAGTAATCGATGTGGCATCTGGTGACTTAGGCTCAAGCGCAACTCGCAAATTTGATATAGAAGCGTGGATTCCGACGCAGAATGCCTATCGCGAAGTGACAAGCACCTCTAACTGCACGGAATTTCAAGCTCGCCGTTTAAATATTCGATATAAAGATGCCGATGGAACCAAAGCTGTGGCAACGCTAAATGGCACTCTGGTAGCGATTCCTCGCATGATTGTTGCGATATTAGAAAATCATCAAAATTCTGATGGAACTGTAAATGTTCCCGCCGCTCTACAACCATTCCTCGGAATGAAGAGATTTGAGCTTGTGTGAGTGATCGTCGCCCCAAATTAATTGCAACAGATTTAGATGGAACGATTGTTCCTCACAACGAAGGCATCTCGCACCGCACAATTGCAGCATTTACTAAAGCCCGCGATATGGGCATCGAAGTATTTTTCGTAACCGGACGTCCTGCTCGCTGGATGAGCGATGTGCGCGAAGCGTTCGATTTCGGAACTGCAATTTGTTGCAATGGCGGACTTCTGTATGACATGCACAACGATAAAGTTCTTGAACAATGGCTGATTCAACCGGTTGAAATGCAGAAAGCGGTTGATATTCTGCGAAAGACAATTCCAAATGTTTCATTCGCCGTTGAATCAAATGATCACTTCCATCGCGAGAAGGCTTACATTCCACGTTGGGATATCGGATTGGATGACATTGGCGTAGACACAATTGATTCGGTAACAAATCGTCCAGCACTTAAATTATTGGCGAGACTTTCTCAACAAGAAATTTCTGCTGATGAAATGTTGGCTTTAGCTATACCCGCACTGCAAGGTGTCGTAAATGTTACGCACTCGGCCAATAACGATTCGCTTCTTGAAATTTCGGCACTAGGTGTATCTAAAGGCGAAACTTTGGCAATAATGGCAGCGCGCATCGGAATCACAGCAGAAGATTGTGTCGCTTTTGGTGATAACCCAAATGATTTTTCCATGTTGCAATGGGCGGGGCGCTCGTACGCAATGATCGATGGTCATCACGCAGGCCCAGCAAATGCGAAAGATGTAGCTCCGCCTCATAACCAAGATGGCGTTGCAATCGTTATAGAAAAACTCCTCGAACTTCCGCGGTAATACCACCCGATTTCTAATGCTTACCAAGTTCGGGTAATCTCTCCCACGGAGGGCTCGCATAGCGGCCGAGTGCACCGGTCTTGAAAACCGGCAAACGAAAGTTTCGTGGGTTCAAATCCCACGCCCTCCGCCAGTTTTTATTGAACCTGTGGCTGACTTCATAGCCCGTCTTCGGGGTTACGCCTAGCGGCTTTTGATTTTCAAGCGCACACTTGCCCTTAAGAAATCTTTAAGCCAAAGGGGAAGCAATGTCCGGAGTCTTTTCTCCAACCCGCGCCAAGATTAAAGAGCGCACGCTTCGCACAGATAAGTGGTGGCTAGAACCCGCGATCACTTTTGGAGTTCTATTTAGCTTCATTATCTATGCCACCTTCCGCGCATTCGAAGGCGCAAATTATTACAAAGACCATTTAATCTCTCCTTTCTATTCACCATGTCTTTCTGAAGCTTGTGTACCTGAAGCAACAATTTTCGGTTGGACGCCAGTTAGTGCAACAATTTTTAACTTCGCACTTTCGCCCGCGCTAATTATTTTGATCTTTCCACTCGGTTTCCGAATGACTTGTTATTACTACCGCAAGGCTTACTACCGCGCTTTCTGGTTATCACCACCTGCCTGCGCAGTTGCTGAACCACACACCAAGTACACCGGTGAAACTCGCGCTCCACTAATTTTGCAGAACGCACACCGTTGGTTTTTCTATGCAGGCTTAGTTTTTAACATTCTCCTAACCTACGACGCAATTATTTCATTTAAAAGCGTTGAAGGTGAATGGGGCCACATGAGCGTTGGTTCACTTGTTCTGGTCTTAAGTTCAACCCTTCTTTGGTTCTACTCACTTTCTTGTCACACTTGTCGCCACACAGTTGGTGGGCGCTTAAAGCATTTCTCAGCGCATCCAATTCGTTACAAGCTATGGAGTTGGGTTTCAGTTCTCAATCACAAACATCAGCAATTTGCTTGGTACTCACTTGCCGCAGTTGCTTTCGCCGATATTTACGTTCGCCAAGTTGCAACTGACGCCTGGACCAATTTCTACTTCTTCTAAGGGATGCCAATAGATATGACTACCGAAAAAATCGCACTCGAGCGTTATAAGTACGACGTTCTTGTTATTGGCGCAGGTGGCGCCGGGCTTCGCGCAGCTGTTGAGGCGCGCGAATCAGGTCTGCGCGTAGCAATCATCTGTAAATCACTATTTGGTAAGGCCCACACAGTTATGGCCGAAGGTGGCGCTGCGGCTTCAATGGGAAATGCGAATTCAAACGATAACTGGATGGTGCACTTTCGCGACACAATGCGTGGTGGAAAATTCCTAAATCATTTCCGTATGGCAGAACTACACGCCAAAGAATCTCCTGATCGCATCTGGGAACTCGAAATGTGGGGTGCGCTCTTTGATCGCACTAAAGAAGGAAAAATTAGCCAACGTAACTTTGGTGGACACGAATATCCACGCCTTGCACACGTAGGCGATCGCACCGGACTTGAATTGATCCGCACCATGCAACAAAAGATTGTTGCCCTGCAACAAGCAGATAAACGCGATCACGGCGATTACGAGTCACACATTAAAGTTTTTGCGGAATTAACAATCACAGAAATTCTTAAAGAGAATGGAAAGATTGCCGGCGCTTACGGGTACTGGCGCGAATCCGGTTCAGAGGTTTTATTTGAAGCACCAGCGGTGATCATCGCAACCGGTGGTGTTGGAAAGACTTTTAAAATTACCTCAAACTCTTGGGAAGGCACCGGCGATGGCCATGCCCTTGCGCTAAAAGCTGGCGCTAATTTAGTTGATATGGAGTTTTTACAGTTCCACCCAACCGGAATGGTTTGGCCACCGTCTGTGCGCGGAATTTTGGTTACTGAATCTGTTCGCGGTGAAGGTGGAATTCTTACCAACAATAAAGGTGAACGCTTTATGTTTAAGTACATCCCAGATGTATTTAAAGATAAGTATGCCGACAACGAAGTAGAAGCAGATCGTTGGTATGTCGATCAAGACAATAACCGCCGTCCTCCAGAGCTTTTGCCACGCGATGAGGTTGCGCGCGCAATTAACACTGAAGTAAAAGCTGGTCGCGGCACCGAGCATGGCGGCGTATTCCTAGATGTTTCTAAACGTATCCCTGCTGATGTAATCAAGAAGCGCCTGCCATCTATGTGGCATCAGTTCTATGAACTAGCCGGCGTTGATATTACGAAAGAGGCGATGGAAGTTGGCCCAACTTGTCACTACGTGATGGGTGGCGTTGAAGTTGAACCAGATACTGCAGCAGCTGTTGGCGTTCCAGGTTTATTTGCCGCAGGTGAAGTTGCTGGCGGGATGCACGGTTCAAATCGTCTTGGTGGTAATTCACTTTCAGATCTTTTGGTCTTTGGTCGTCGCGCCGGAATGGGCGCAGCGGCTTACGTAAAGCAGAACAGCACGGCATCTGTTTCCGATGCAACTGTTTCCGCCGCTGCAGCGCGCATCGAAGCGCCGTTTGCTCGTACTGGTGGAGAAAACTCTTACTCACTTCACGCTGAATTGCAGGAAGTTACTCACAACTTGGTCGGAATTATCCGTACCGGATCAGAGTTAAAAGAAGCGATTGAAAAGATTGCAGATATCAGAAAGCGCAGCGCCAACGTTGCGGTATCTGGTGGGCGTAAATTCAACCCAGGATTCCACTTAGCATTTGATCTAGACAACATGTTGCTAGTTGCCGAAAGCACTGCAAAGTCTGCAATCAGTCGCGAAGAATCTCGCGGCGGACATACTCGCGATGATTTCCCGGGTATGGATTCGGGTTGGCGCCAGAGCAACCACATCGCATCATTTGACGGCAACCAAGTAAACGTGCGCAAACAAGCGTTGCCGTTTATGCCGAAGGAACTCTTTGATCTCTTTGAAGTCGATGAACTTAAGAAATACATGACACCGGAAGAAATCGCGAAAGGCGGTTCCAACTAATGGCGCGCAAATTAAACCTTCGCATTTGGCGAGGAGATGCAACTGACGGTGGCCTTAAAGATGTTCAGGTAGATGTCAACGAAGGCGAAGTTGTTCTCGATGTTATTCACCGCGTTCAAGCAACACAGATGGGCGATCTTGCAGTTCGTTGGAATTGCAAGGCCGGCAAGTGTGGTTCTTGTTCAATGGAGATCAATGGCAAGCCACGCCTTGCTTGTATGACCCAGGTTGCATCATTTGAAGAGGGCGAAACAATCACCGTAACGCCACTTCGTGCATTCCCAGTTATTAAAGATTTGGTTACCGACGTATCCTTTAACTACAAAAAGGCGATGGAGATTCCAGCATTCGCACCTCCTGCAGACTTAAAACCAGGTGAGGCGCGTATGGAACAAGTGGACGTTGAGCGTTCACAAGAGTTCCGCAAATGCATCGAATGTTTCTTATGTCAGGATGTTTGCCACGTAGTTCGTGACCACGAAGAGAATAAGAAATCTTTTGCTGGTCCACGCTTCTTTATTCGTATCGCCGAATTGGATATGCACCCACTTGATATCTTGAAGAACCGTAAGCGCACCGCCCAGGAAGAGCATGGCCTTGGAATGTGTAACATCACCAAGTGCTGTACTGAAGTTTGCCCAGAACACATCAAGATCACCGATAACGCAATCATTCCGATGAAGGAACGCGTTGTTGATATCAAATATGATCCAGCGCGCATGTTTGCGGGTCTCTTAAAGAGAGAAAAGCGCAGCTAAAGATGAAGTCACTGCTACTTGTTGCCGTAGGCGGAGTAGCAGGAACCTTGGTCCGCTTCGGACTGTCCGTTGTCATTCCTGATGATCGCAACGGAACTCTTGCTGCAAATTTAATTGGTGTAGCCCTTGCCAGCGCACTGCTTGTTTTAATGGAACGCCGCGGTGTAACCGAACTCCGCCATCTCCTGCTTCCCGGTTTCTGTGCCGGAATGACAACTTTTTCAGCAGTAACAGTGCAGGTGGTCGAGCCAGCTTCTGGAGGCGCACTCTTCCTGGCACAGAACGTCTTCTTAAGTTTGCTAATCGTTCTGATGGTCTTGCCAATTACCCGCAAATTGATTCCGGTGCGCAAATGAATACTCTTTATGTAATTCTTGGCGCGGCAATAGGAGCACCCGCTCGCTTTGCTATTGATCAATACATTAGAAAATTCTCCAGTAAGCCTTATGGAATCTTCTTGGTAAATGTCATTGGTTCATTTGTAATCGGTCTAACTTTTAACAAAACAGAGCAAGTTCACGATCTCATTGCCGTTGGTTTTGCTGGAGCTTTCACAACCTGGTCAACATTTATGCTCGATATCTATCTCGGCTTTGAGTTGAAGCGTTATAAAGAGATCACAATCAACCTTGTAATGTCTCTTGGCTTTGGTTTAGCTGCCGCTTATCTAGGTCTTCAGTTAGCTTCTTAACGCATAAATAAGGCGTTGAGGCGCTTTGTTGTAAAGAACAGCCCAACAACAATCATCACGACGAAATACGCTACGTGCTCAAGAAGTGCCCAAGAAACATTGCCCAGCGTTAACCCGCGAACCAAATCAATTGCGTGGGCCAAAGGAAAGAGGCGAATCACCGTCTGCAACCACTCTGGGAAGACCGAAAGCGGATAAAAAGATCCAGAGAAAAGAAACATTGGAAGCAAGAAAACATTAATTATTTCCAATTGTTGGAATGACTTCATATATGAAGTAACCGCCATTCCAAAAGATGCAAAACCAAAAGCAATTAGAACTGCAGCAGGAATCGCCAAGATTCCCCAAGCGCTTGGAACAAGTCCAAGCGGTACAACAACAGCCATAAAGCCGACGGCGTAAGAGAAACCACGCAGCAACGCCCAACTAATTTCACCGAGTGCGACATCCATTGGCCCAAGGGATGTGGCAAGCATTCCGTGATAAACGCGGTCGTGATTCATCTTGAAAAATACATTCATGGTTGAGTCATAAATCGCGCCATTCATGGCACTTGTTGCCAAAAGCGCTGGCGCGATAAATGCCACGTAACCCACCGGTTGACCCGCAACGGTCATATCTCCAACTAGATCTTTAAGACCGTAACCGAATGAGAGAAGAAAGAGCACCGGCTCAACAAAACCAGAGATAACAATGAGCCACGTGGAGGATTTAAAAGCGATGTAGGCGCGCTCCATAATCGCCCGTGAGCGACCCGAATAATACTTTTCGCCAGGTTTACCCATGCGCGCTTCTGCGATAGCGACTGCGGTTGAAAGAATCATTATTTGCCCAACCTCTTCGTAAAGATTCGGCGTGATGCAATTAATCCAAAGATAAGAATTGAGTTTAAGAAAATGAAGTGCAACAAAAGCATGGGCGTAGAAATCTCAGAACCGTAAGTTAACCAGCGACCTAATTCAGTTGCGTGCCAAAGTGGTGAAATCCAGCCGATCCACTGCAGAAATATCGGCATATTTGTGAGTGGATAGAAAGTGCCCGAGAATAAGAAGAGCGGCATAATGATAAATCGCTCAACGATAGTGAAGAAGACATTCTCATTTTCAAGGAATCCAGCCAACGCTTGCATAAAGGCACCGAAAGCTGCACCCGCCATAACTGCGGTGAAGATGGCAAGCCAGGCGCGCGGAGATTCAAGTACTCCGAAAGCCAGCATCACTAACCAATATATAACCGCGGTAAAGATAGTCCGGATCAAACTATTGAAGAAAACACCCATTGCAATTTGATTTCCACTCAGCGGAGTTGCATTCATTGAGAAGAAAGTCTTATTCCATTTAAATCCCTCAAGAGTCGGATAGACGCTCTCATCCATCGCGCCTTGAATCGCAGCGGTTGCCAATAGCGCCGGGGCCAGAAAAGTTAGATACGAAACTCCATCAACACCCATGGCGCCCGTGTTTTTATCAATATATGAACCGAGGCCGAGGCCAATTGAAACGAGATAGAGAACTGGGTTAGCGATTGCAATTGAGATAATTAGCCAAACCCATTTGACCATTGCGCGCAGGCGAGCCTCAGTAACAAAGAGCGCACCACGCGCTGCAACGCGCGCTGCATCAACAATCTTTAATGAACCTTGTCTGGTTTGGAGAGAGCTCATTAATCGATCAGCGTTCTTCCGGTTAATCGCAAGAAAACATCTTCCAGCGAACTGCGGCGTACAAGCGAAGTCTTTGGGTGGAATCCTTTTTTATAAACACGTTCCAATAGCTCCTCACCATCTTCGGTGTACATCAAGATGCGGTCCGGCAGTTCTTCTATACGATCACACAGTTGGCGCAAATCATCGGCCATATGCGCATTACGTTCGGATCCAAAGCGCACTTCTAGAACTTCCTTTGTTGAATAATCCTTAATGAGTTGTGCCGGGCTTCCCTCAGCCATAATTGCGCCTTTATCCATAACAACCAGGCGATCACAGAGTTGTTCCGCCTCATCCATAAAGTGAGTTGTTATAAGCAGCGTCACGCCATCTTCCTTCAACCTAAAGAGGCGATCCCATAAAATATGTCGAGCTTGTGGATCTAACCCAGTGGTCGGTTCATCAAGCATCAAAATTTCAGGTTCGCTAACAAGTGCTCGTGCAATAGTTAAACGTCGCTTCATTCCACCGCTTAAAGATTCAACTTTGGCATTGCGCTTTTCTTCGAGTTGAGCAAAAGTTAAGAGTTCCTCGATCTTACCTTTAAGAAATTTACGGCTTAGCCCAAAGTAACGTCCGTAGATGTAGAGGTTGTCGGTAACGCTTAAGTGAGTATCTAAATTATCTTGTTGGGGGACAACGCCAAGGTGCGCGCGAATTTGTGGACCAAAAAGATCTGGATCTTTATCCAAAATAGTTAGATCACCTGAAGTGCGCTGTGAGGTAGCGCCAATCATGCGCATTGCAGTTGATTTTCCAGCGCCGTTAGGCCCTAGCAGCCCAAAGGATTCACCTTTAACAACATCGAAATTGATCCCGTTAACGGCGGTGAAGTCACCGAACTTTTTTGTTAGTTCGCGAGCGTGAATTAGCGATTGGCTCATTATCCAATCTTATCGCGGTTGTTGGACTGCTTTCATCCACTCTTCTATCGCATCAGGATGGCGCGGAATATTCTCACTTAAATTACGGTAACCATCGGCGGTAACAACCACATCATCTTCAATACGGATACCAATCCCGCGATACTCGGGTGCAAATAGTTCATCATCGGGCTGTATATAAAGACCCGGCTCAACAGTTAAAACCATTCCTTCGCGCAAAATTCCTTCGCGATACATATCCTGTCGGGCATGTTCGCAATCGTGAACATCTAGTCCGAGGTGATGGCTTACTCCATGCAGTGTCCAACGGCGATGTAAACCAACTTCAGGTTTCATAGATTCTTCAGCGCTAATTGTTAAGACACCCATGTTTGCTAAACCTTCAGCAAGAACGCGTTGCGCCGCACGGTTAATTTCTAGAAACGGAACTCCAGGTTTCACGGCAGCAAAACCAGCAAGTTGTGCCTCATAAACCAACATATATAAAGCGCGCTGTGCAGGCGTGAACTTTCCATTTACCGGCAGAGTGCGAGTTACATCTGCGGTGTAATAAGAATCCATTTCAACGCCAGCATCGAGCAATATCAACTCTCCATTGCGAACTGCGCCATCGTTACGAATCCAATGAAGTACGCAGGCATGCGCGCCGGCAGCAGCGATAGTCGTGTAGCCAATGTCGTTTCCTTCAAGGCGGGCGCGTCCAAAGAATGCACCTTCGACAATTCTTTCACCACGTGGATGCTCAGATGCAGCAGGAAGCGCTGCAATTACATCGCTGAAACCGCAACCGGTGGCATCAACTGCCGCCTGCAATTGGCCGACTTCATATACATCTTTTGCCAAACGTTGTTCTGATGTAAATGTCTGGAATTCTGATTCACGTGCGTGAACCGAAATCATTTTATCCATCAACGCATCTTCGCCGCGAATCAGCAGCGTCTCTTTGCTGAAGCGGAGTAAATCTTCAATTTTTTCAACATCGCGAGTTGGAATTTGATAAACCGCATTGGCTTCATCAAGTGTGAAGTGGCGGCCCACCCAAAGCTCACCATATTTACGATCTGTGTAAAAAGCATCTGTTTCACGAGTCGAGCGCGGATGCAGATAAAGATAAGAATCGTGCCCACCTGATTCAGTTGGTTCCATAATTAATACGGAATCTGGAACTGCATCTGATCCTTGAACACCGCTGTAATAAGCAAATGCGCTGTGCGGGCGGAATGCATATTCGGTGTCATTTGAGCGAGTCTTGAAATTACCAGAAGGAATTACGAGTCTTATATTTGGAAATGCTGCTGATAAAACTTGGCGGCGAGTAAATGCATAAGTCACCACTTCAAGAGGCTGTAGCCCTTCAAGATTTGAGGGCGCCCAACCGGTGCGCATAAATTCTGCATAACCCGCAGGCGGTGCAACATCGTAAGATCGCACATCGTTAACTTCTAGGGCTTCCACCTTCTCATTCATATCGCTAAGAGTACAGAACTCGCAATGATAAGTAACCATAAAAAAAATGGTCTTGACCCTGATCTATTTACGCATAGAGTTAAGGCACTATGACGATGAGTACGCGGGAAATTGCTGATTTAGCGCGAGAAATCCGCATACAAATCCTTCACACCATTAAGGGCGCTGGCATGGGCCATATTGGTGGAGATTTTTCCGTCACAGATATTTTGGCAACACTCTTTGGCGCAGTTCTTAACGTAGATCCGAAAGACCCAAACAAGGCTGATCGCGATCGGATTATTCTAAGTAAAGGCCATGCCGCGGTTGCACTCTATTCAACTCTTGCACTTCGTGGCTTCTTTCCAGTTGAAGATCTAAAAACCTTCGCACAGCCTTTAAGCAAATTAAATGGTCACCCCAACCGCAACAAAGTTGCTGGCGTCGAATCAAATACCGGACCGCTCGGACATGGTTTTCCAATTGCAGTCGGTACTGCCATCGGTGCGCAATTAGCCAAGAACGGCAGCCGCTCATTTGTGATTATGGGCGATGGAGAATTACAAGAAGGAAGCAACTGGGAAGCTGCGATGTTTGCCGGCCATCGCAAACTAACAAATTTGATCGCAGTCGTTGATCGCAACGGTTTCCAACAAGGCAGTCCCATATCAAAGACAAATGAACTAGATCCACTGGATAAGAAATTTGAATCTTTTGGTTGGGAAGTTGTGGTTCTGGATGGCCATGATCATGCGGCATTGCTTAAAGCTTTTACCGATCCACAGACCAAACCCCGCGTGATTATTGCTCAGACCACAAAAGGTAAAGGCGTAGATTTTATGGAAGGTAAGGCCGAGTGGCACCATAAAGTTCCTTCGACTGAACAATATGAAGCAGCGCTTGAACAAGTAGGTAAGCAATGAGCGCAGATAAATTGGAAGAATTTGATAATCGAATTATCTTTGCCAAAACTCTAATTGACTTGGCAACGCAAGATCCAAAAATTGTTGTTGTCTGCAACGACTCAGTTGGTTCAAGTAATTTAGGCGAATTCCGCGACCTTTTCCCAGATCGTTTGATCGATGTCGGAATCGCAGAACAGAACATGGTTGGCGTTGCCGCAGGCCTAGCAAACGCTGGATTTACCCCTTTTGTATGCGCCGCAGCCCCGTTTTTAACTGGCCGCGCACTTGAACAAATAAAAGCTGATGTGGTTTACACAAATACCAATGTAAAACTCTGCGGCATGAGCCCCGGTATTTCCTACGGTGAATTAGGCCCAACACATCACTCAATTGAAGATATTGCTTGGATGCGCGCCCTTGATTCACTACCGATCGTATTGCCAGCAGATGAAGCACAAACAGAAGGCGCAGTTCGCTGGGCGGCTAAGATACCAGGCCCAGTCTTTATGCGTATCGGCCGCTTTAAAGTTCCATCTGTTTCGCAAGGCCAGAGTCCAGCATTTCTTCCCAATAAAGCGATGCGCATAATTGATGGCAGCGACTTAACAATTGTTGCAACAGGTACTTTAGTTTCGCGCGCAGTTGCCGCATCAAAACTATTAAAGAGCGAAGGAATCTCAGCTCGCGTCATTAACTTATCAACTGTTTCACCACTTGATACTGCAGAAATCCTGGCGGCAGCGAAAGAAACCAAGGCAATTATTACTGCAGAAGAATCTGTAACGCGCGGAGGTGTCGGTGGTGCTATTGCCGAATTCATCGTGCAAAACCACCCAGTGCCAATGAAGTTAATGGGAATTGATTCATTTGCGCCGACTGGATCTGCTTCTTATTTACTAGAACATTTTGGCCTTACCGCAGATGCCATCGCCGCCCAAGCGCGAGAACTTTTGAAAAATGGCAGATAACGCGCCAATAGTTTTAGCAATTGATCAAGGTAGTGGCTCCACCAAAGCGCTTGCGATTAATGTAAAAGGCCACGTACTAGCTCAAGCCGAGGTAAAGATTGCGACAACTTTTCCGCAAAGCGGTTGGGTGGAACAAGATCCAGAAGAAATCTGGCAATCAGTTGTTACGGCTAGTAAAGAGATAACCCATCTACATAAGATTTCTGCTGTTGGTTTAAGCATTCAACGTGAATCAGTACTTCTATGGGATGCAAAAACCGGGAAAGCGCTGACCAACGTAATCACTTGGCAAGATCGCCGGGCCTCAGATTTGGCAGAAAAACAAGCGAAAAGCGCTGAAAAAGTAAGATCAATAAGCGGACTTGAGCTAGACCCAATGTTCTCAGCGCTAAAAACCCAATGGTTATTTGAGAATAATACTTTCGAAAGCAATCCAATCTGTATTGGAACTATTGATTCCTGGATTGCCTTCAAGCTCGGAGCAGGCCACATTGTTGAAGCAGGAAGTGCCAGCCGTACGCAGTTACTTGACCTTCAAAGCGGACAATGGAGTACTGAGTTACTTTCTATATTTAATATAGATCAATCGCAACTACCTCGTGTGTGTGCATCTGATGAAAAACATATCTGTACCAATATGCAAGCGCTCGGTTTGACCAACGATGTACCGCTTTCAGGGATTATGGGAGATTCGCACGCCGCGCTCTTTGCACACCAAGGCTGGAAAGCTGGCAACTTCAAGGCAACTTTTGGCACTGGAACATCGCTTATGGGGTTGACCGAAAGCAAACCACAGACAATTGCTTGGAAAGTCAATGGTGAGATAACTAGAGCAGCCGAAGCAAATATTCTTTCAACCGGATCCACACTTGTTTGGTTGGCAGAGTTACTTGGAACTACGCCAGATGAACTAGCCCAGTTAGCGCCAGAATCTACGCAGCAGGTAGAAATCGTTCCTGCCTTTAACGGTTTAGGGGCACCTTGGTGGGATCGCGAAGCCACCGGAATAATCGCTGGACTTACCCGCGGATCTAGCCGAGCTGATTTAGCTGCTGCAGCGCTGAGATCAACAGCGGCACAAATAAATGATGTTCTAGAAAATTTTGCTAAATCAAATATCCAAATTACTTCTCTATACGCAGATGGCGGCGGGGCGCGAAATCAGTATTTAATGCAGATGCTGGCAGATTTAACTGGCAAGAAGATTAAATCTTCGCAACTCCTTGAACTATCTGCTTTCGGTGCTGCGATGGTTGCCGCACTTGGTGCTGGTCTTGCAACGTTTGCAGATATTGAAAAGATTGAACTCAAATACGATGAATTTCTCCCTCAAATCACTGAGTCAGAGCGGCAAGAAAGGCTAAAAACTTGGCGTAAAGCGCTTGCGGCCTCGCGAATGAGAACTCAATAAAGGCTATCCAGCAAAGACTTTAACTCATAAGATTTCAAGATAAGAAGAGAGAGAAGGCAAAAATGGGAAAACTAACATACGGCGCTGGTATCTGGGCGTTCGGTCAATTCGTTGACCGTTATGCAGGAGATGGTTACGGACCAACTCGCACCAGTCAACAGATGATTGAAGATGCCGCCAAAGTTCCCGGCCTGAAGCACCTAGATATAAATGTGCCTTTTGATATTCCAGAGCGCACGGCAGTTGAAATTAAGAAGATGCTCGATGACAACGGCCTTATCTGCCGCGCAACAACTCCTCATATTTATATGCGCGAATATGTTAAAGGCTCGTTCACAAATCCTGATACCAAGCTGCGCTCCCAAACTAAAGATCGCGTGCGCGAAGCAATCACCGCTGCCGAGATCTTGGGTGCAACTTATGTAAAGTTTTGGCCAGGCCAAGACGGTTTTGATTTCCCACTTCAAGCAAATTATTTACAGATCTGGGATTACACCATCAACGGTATCCGCGACCTTGCAAATGAAAACCCTAAGGTGCAATTTGCGATTGAATACAAATGCAAAGAGCCACGCGTTCGCATGACTCTTGCAACAGCAGCCAAGACTCTTCTTGCAATTAGCGAAATGAAAGTCGATAACGTCGGAATTGTTATGGACTTTGGACATTCACTAATGGCGCAAGAAACACCTGCTGAATCGCTTCTACTTATCCATCGCCACGGCAAGTTAGTTAGTGCTGAGCTAAACGATAACTGGCGCGGCTGGGATGATGATCTGCCTGTTGCATCAGTGCATTTATTTGAAACTATCGAATATATGTTGGCGCTTCGCAGTATTAATTGGACTGATCCTGTTTTACTTGATCAATTCCCATTCCGCGAAGATCCAGTGCGCGCACTTACTCGCAGCATTGAAGTCATTACCTATCTTGAAGAAGTCTGCGATCGTATAGATATCAACGCCCTCAATCAGGCGCAAAATTCTCAGGATGCCCTTGCCGCACAAGCCGTTATTTGGGACGCGATAATGCAGGAGAAGCGTTTCACTCGATAGCCAACTACCTGTAAACTCTCACCTGTACTTGGAGACGTCGCATAGCCCGGTCGAGTGCGCCTCACTGCTAACGAGGTAAGGGGTTAAACCCTTCAGGAGTTCAAATCTCCTCGTCTCCGCCAAATCTTCTATTAAAAACTTAAAGCGAAACTCTTCGCAACGCTTCTTTGATTGCTGCTTCGACTTCTGCAATCTTCGAATCTGATACCTGGATTGTTTCAATAAGAGGTTTTATCTCATCCCAATCCAACTTTGGATTTATAGGTGTTGGGCTAATTGCCTTTACGCCTGCACCTAAAGCGTAATCAATATATTTGATGCCATCTCCGTGCACATATTCTTCAAACCCTTTAAATACAACGAGTGCGCAAGGAATTCCATAACTCTGACAAGTGATTAGTACGTGCATGGCACTTGTTACAACGCTGTCATATTCATTAAGTTTCTTAATGAAGGCGACGATGTCATCAGGATGTGAAAGCTGGACGGATAACTCGTCAAAGCTATCTGGGAGAATTACAGGCGCTTGCAGATGCGTGTAGTGGCGCACAAGAGCGACTCTTCCGTTTGTTGCACCCCGGGTCAGAGGCAAAATTCTTGATAGCACTATTCCTGGATCACCAAAGCTTTCAACTTTTGGTCCGCCTGATTGAACTAGCAAATCAGCGGTATGCGGACCTCTCACCGATATGTAATCCGCCTTTGGATTGAGAGCGTGCTTGAATGAGCTCACCCCAGTGCCAACCACAACGGAGTTACCTTTTATAAATCGACCTACAGATCCGAGACTAACTATATGTTTCTTAGTCGAG
>JAPLBF010000001.1 GCA_026392825.1 Actinomycetota bacterium | reverse complement strand
GACAGTTCGATCCTGTCCCGAGCCACTGCAATTAAATTAAATGAAACCGGTTAACCGGCAGAACCTGAACCTGATGGTCCAGCTTTACGTTGCACCTGAGGTGCTCCACCACTGCGTTGACCACCACGAATCTTTGAACCACCTTCAGCATGTGTCTGAGTTCCAGGTGCGCCCTTTTTACCTTTTTTCGCTTCAAGAGCGGCGAGCATTCTCGCTTTTACATCATCGTTGTTAGCCATAAGAACAGTCTACCCCTCAGATGGAATTCGTAAGAAGTAAACCAATTTAAAGAGCCATGTCGCTGCACCAATTGCCATTAATTGATAACCAGCGGTATCTGGCCAGAGATAGATAGCTAGTGCAAGTGCGCCATAGAAGGCGGCTAAGGCCCATAAAGTAAATGCAGCAATTCGTCTAGTTAGACCTGCGCGCGCCAAGCGATGCGAAAGGTGATCTGTTCCCCCCTGGAAGGGCGAAATCCCACGATAAATACGAGATGTGACCGCAACTGTTGTATCAAGAATTGGCACCGCCATAAGGGCAAGTGGGATTGCAAATGATTTTACTTGCGGAGCAACTCCTGGACTTAAGCGAATTGTTAATACCGAGATGATGATGCCTAGAAAGAGTGCGCCGGCATCTCCCATATAGATCTTGGCTGGAGCCCGATTCCACATTAAAAAGCCGGCAGTAGCACCAGCTGTAACAATGGCTAGAGCGCTGACCAATACTTGTTGACGATCGTAGGCGATTAAGAAGAGAAATATTGAGATAACTGCGACGGTACCTGCAGCGCCGCCATCTAAATTATCAAAGAAATTAATGGAGTTACAGACGCCGACAATCCACAAAACCGAAATTACGTAGTTAAGAAAAGTGTTTCCAAAGGCGACGCCCATGGTGTCCGTTGAAGTCAGGATGATTGCCACAATAATTCCAGTCACGGTCTGCGCAATCAAACGAGGCCAAGGTGCTAGTCCGCGTAAATCATCAACGAGCCCCATCACCGAAATTGCTATCGCTGGAACCAAAACGAAACTTGCTAAACGAAAAGTCTCCATTGAGAAATCAACAGCCAATAGCGAACCGTACGATGCACCGACTACGCCGATTGCGATCGCAACTCCACCTAAATACGGAACTGGTTCTTTCTGAACCTTGCGGGCAAGATTTGGCGCATCAACCGCGCCGATCCGCAAAGCAAGTTTGCGCATTATGGGAGTAATTACACCAACAAAAACGAAAGTAAGCGCGCCAAGTGCGATGAATTGCAGAACTGAAAATTCCATAAATTACTTACTTGGTCTCACTCTTAAAATAATTGTTTCGCAGGTCTTCTACTTCTGATTTACGGAATCTGCGATGACCACCAAGTGTGCGGATTGAAGTTAATTTTCCGGCTTTTGCCCAACGAGTAACAGTTTTGGGATCAACGCCAAATAAATCAGCGACTTCACGAGGAGTGAGCAAGATTTCTGCATCAGGTATGCGATTCATAACGCTCCTCTATAAATTCTTTTGATGTCCGATTTGTTACGACTGTCTGAAGTATCCGCCAAAGTAAGCGTAAATAGCAAGAGCGGGTTGATCGTAGGCGAGCTTTAAATCGCAGATTCGAAACTCTGCACGATCCGCCAACGTGAAACCAAGCGTTCATAGCCTTGGCCAGCCATCTGACCGTCACCGGCAGCAAGGCCTGAAAGAGATAACAGAACATCTTCTATCGAAGTATCTGCTTCTAGCCCTTCTTCGCCAGCTAAGCGCAACCCGTGATCTAAGTAATTTGCTAGCCCGCCGTAATCGAGTTCCACAAGTGATTTATTATGAAACATATCTAGCCATTCCAGTAAATGTTCGATCTCTGCTTCTACTGACCCTTCACCGAATGCGTTTCGCACCGTTTGGTGCGCAACTTCAGTACGCGCTTTGGCATCTGCAATGGTGGCTCGCATAATGCAGAACAACCCATCTTCATCTTCGCCGCGGACGCGCTCTTCTGCCATAAAAAGTGAGAACCAGCGCGGAGGGATCATCCAATTCTCGGTGAGAATATGTGGCACGCGATCTTCCATTAAATCAACGCCAGCCGTAATTACATCTTCTAAAGATTGTGGAATGAATAGTGGCGTCACCGACGAAGGAAGAGACTCTTTGAAATCATCGAGAGCGGCCCAACAACGTGTTGCGGTTGACCAAGGCGAGACATAACGCAGTCCATCAATATCTAAAATATGTGCGCCATCGGGACGGCCTGCCGGTGGTTCAGGAAAAACTAAACGGCGCAACGCTAACTCTTGTTCGCTCCGTTTAGAATTTTCATCAGCCTTTAACTCCTGCCAACGCAACCGATCTGCGGGTTCAAAAGCGGAAAGTGGTTCGTAGATACGAAGTGATGCTACGTAAGGAGTTGGTCTCACTTTAATCGCAAGTGGATGTTAAGCGCGTGGATTACGCACGAGGAATGTAATTACCCTCAGCAAATGGGTCATCATCATCGCGAGATTTATTAGATGAATCCTCGCCATGGAGTTCTTTGGCAAGACGATCAAGATCCATCTCTTGTGAGTTGTATTTGAGATCTCTTGCTACTTTTGTTTGTTTAGCTTTTGCACGGCCGCGACCCATTGGGCGACCTCCTTACCAAAGTTAAATTCGTCAAGACGCGTAGGTTATCGCGTCAGGTAGTTACCTTCCAAAGCAGCCGCACCTGGGCCACTTTGAGCGTGAATTGAGCCTGCTACCCAGGCTTTCATCCCCCGCGCCGCCAGCGATCTGATGGTCAGGTCGGCGATCGCCGGGTCCACGATGGCGACCATTCCGATACCGCAATTCCAAGTGCGTTCCATGTCCGCTTGTGGCACTTTGGCGATCTCGGCCATAAATTTCATTTCGCCAGGAAGTGCCCAAGTCGTACGGTCATATTTTGCACTTAACCCATCCGGAATCACGCGTGCGGTGTTATCTGCCAACCCACCACCAGTGATGTGCGAAAAGGTTCTGACATTTTCTGACTGCGCTTTGATTAACGCTAGACAATCTAAGGTGTAAATCTCGGTTGGGGTTAAGAGAATTTCACCCAGTGTTTTTGCTAGCCCGTCATACTGTTTATGCAGATCTAACTTTTGCGTTGCCAAGATATGGCGCACCAACGAATAACCATTTGCGTGAAAGCCACTCGCCGGCATTGCAATGATTACATCTCCGGCCTTTACGCGATGAGAACCTAGTTGTTTATCGGCATCAACTACACCGGTTGCAGCGCCAGCAATATCAAATTCATCTTCTTTAAGTAACCCAGGATGTTCGGCAGTTTCTCCACCGATCAAAGCGGTATTTGCTTTTTCACATCCGCGGGCGATCCCTTTAACGATGTCGGCAATTCGCTCAGGAATCACTTTTCCAACTGCAATGTAATCAGTCATAAATAGCGGTTCCGCACCGCAAACAACTAAATCATCTACGACCATTGCAACTAAATCTTCTCCGATGGTGTCGTAAATTCCCATCTGTCTGGCGATTTCAGTTTTAGTACCCACGCCATCAGTCGAAGTAGCCAGCAAGGGCTTGTTCATTTTCTTTAGCGCGCTGGCATCAAAGAGTCCCGCAAATCCACCGATGCCACCCATAACTTCAGGACGAGATGCTTTGGCGATAGATGCCTTCATTAATTCAACGGCGCGATCACCAGCGTCGATATCGACGCCCGCGTCTTTATATGTGCTCATGACTTTTCACGGTTTCAGTAATTTCCAGGCGCATCTTTCCTTCTGACATATCATTCGGCACTGAAATCGGATATTTACCCGTAAAACAAGCGGTGCAGAGTTTCTCCTCAGTGATTGTGGTCGCAGCGATCAAACCCTCCAGCGAGACATAATTAAGGGAATCTGCGCCAATGGAACGGCGAATTTCTTCCACTTCTAATCCGCTGGCAATTAGCTCGGCACGGGATGCAAAATCAATTCCGTAATAACACGGCCATTCAACTGGTGGGCTGGAGATCCGTACATGAATCTCTTTTGCGCCGGCTTCGCGGAGCATGCGCACAATTGCGCGTTGCGTATTTCCGCGCACGATTGAATCATCGACAACAATAATTCTTTTTCCTTCAATAATTTCGCGCAAGGGATTTAGCTTCAAACGAATACCAAGCTGGCGAATAGTTTGGGATGGTTGGATAAATGTGCGGCCAACATAAGAGTTTTTAACTAGCCCCAGGCCATATGGAATTCCAGATTGTTGGGCGTAACCAATAGCTGCAGGTGTTCCAGATTCTGGAACTGGAATCACTAAATCCGCCTCAACTGGCGCTTCAATTGCTAAACGCTTTCCGATGCGCACTCTGGTTGCGTGAACGCCTTGACCGGCAATTGTTGTATCTGGACGAGCCAAGTAAACATATTCAAAGAGACAACCCTTTGGATCAGGTTTTGCCCACGTTTGCGAACGAATCCCATCCTCGTTGATCGCCAAGAATTCACCAGGTTCTACTTCGCGCACAAAAGCTGCACCGACGATATCCAGGGCTGCAGTTTCAGAAGCAACAACCCAACCGCGTTCTAATTTTCCAATTACGAGCGGGCGAACGCCGT
>JAPLBF010000005.1 GCA_026392825.1 Actinomycetota bacterium | reverse complement strand
TTTAACCTGCGCCCACCTAATTGGAAGAAGAGTCGCCCTATAAGCCGGATCCTGTCCTCTTGCGAGGGATCACCATCCATCTAGATCTGTAATTGCTTACAGATTCAAGCAACCTACCCGATGGCTCGAACGAGCAGTTCTCAAACGCCATCTGCGTGGTCTTGCTTCAGGTGGGGTTTACCAAGCTATCTGCATCACTACAAATACTGGTGGTCTCTTACACCACCGTTTCACCCTTACACATTTTCATGTGCGGTCTATTTTCTGTGGCACTAATCCCGCGGATTTCTCCGGGTGGGTGTTACCCACCACCTTGCTCTGTGAAGTCCGGACTTTCCTCGGTGTACAAGTACAACGCGGTGATCCGGGCGACTCTTCTAGATAAGGATACGCGAAATACTGAGTGTTACGAAATGCCTTTTTCTTCTTTGGATGAATTACGAGTGGCATAAAGGCTTGTGAGGGCAGTAATTGTCAATGCGGAAACAATGACAGTCAGGCTCACTTCGAGTGAAATATCCGGAACATGCACACCATTTTCGTGTAAAGCATGCAAGATCATCTTGACGCCGATAAATGCCAAGATAAATGAGAGGCCGCGACCAAGGTGTACTAGACGGTCCATCGCACCTTGCAGCAAGAAGTAGAGCTGGCGAAGCCCCATTAGTGCAAAGATATTCGCCGTAATTACAACGTAGGTGCTTGTTGTTAATCCAAGGATCGCTGGGATTGAATCAAGTGCAAATACTAGATCGGTAACGCCCAAGGCGATTAGTGCAATGGCAAAAGTGCTTAAACCTCTATTGCGAAGGAAGGTGATCAACTTACCTTCCTCTTTTTCTACCTCTTCTTTTTCGTTAATTAACTTCCAAGCGGTAAAGATTAAGAAGGCGCCAAAGACATAAAAGGCTGAGGTAAAGCGAGTTACAAGTGCGACACCAGCGAAGATCAAAATTACGCGCAGGACAATGGCGATAAGAATTCCAAAGAGAAGAACTAACTGCTGGGATTCCTTCTTTACCTTAAGCGTTGAAATCAAAATGATAAATACAAAGATGTTATCGACTGAAAGCGCATATTCAGTTAGCCAACCTGCAAAAAATTCGGTTCGCAATTGATCTGATGTCCAACGTGGCATCAACAGACCGAACGTTATTGCAGCAGATACATAAAAAATCGTCCAACCTAGTGCCTCTTTTGTGCTGGTCTCTTTGTTGCGATGAGCAATTGCCAGTGCCAAATCAAAAATTATTACTGCGGCAAGACCACCAATAGTTATTAGCCACTCGGTTGAACTGATCATGTGCGAAAGTGTCCTGTCTCGTTAAGGCTGCGCAGGGCACGCAAACCATCTGATGGCCAAATAGATACTGAAGTTATCGAACAAGGTGCGGCATCTATGTGAAAGACCGCCTCCGTTGGCGCTCCTGTAACTATTTGTGCCGCTAGTTTAATGATTCCGTTGTGCGTGACTACTACAACTCGCTGCCCAGGATAAAGAGCGGCAAGTTTTTCTAGCGCTTCCTCAACACGAACTTCAGCTTGATCGTAAGACTCTCCCCCAGCGGGTGCATAAGCCGTTGAATTAAGCCAGCCCTGGAATTCATCAGGAAACTTTTCTTTCACTTCTTCAAAGGAAAGGCCGTCCCAGTCACCGAATGAAAGTTCATACCAAATCTCATCAAAGGTAATTTCAAGACCTGTTGCTGCGGCAATTGCTTCAGCCGTTTGAGTAGTACGCGCTAAAGGCGAAGCGATTAAGACTTCTGGATTTAATTTCGCAATTGCTCCCGCTACGGCGGTGGCTTGAGCGAGACCTTTTTCGGTTAACACCGGATTTAATGGACCCACACCAGAAAACTTTCGCATAGGTGTTAAAACTGTCTCGCCGTGGCGAACCATAAAAATCATTGTTGGAACTTCATCACTGCGCATACGCTCGGATAAGTAATTCTGCTGAACTTGAGCTTCAGGTTTATGAGCAGAGCCGCCATCAAGGGCTTTATTGGCTAAACGATCTGCGTGTGAGTTTTCATCGCGTGGGATCCAAGAATAAGTAACCAACGATGGATCGTGAGCGCTCCGACATTGCTTAGCCAAGTCGCGCATATCAGCGTGCTTGATCTGCCAACGCCCAGACATTTGTTCTACAACTAACTTTGAATCCATCGCTACTTCAACGGTGGCTGCCGCATCTAATCTATGAATATGGCTTAGGCCAGCAAGTAAACCGCTGTATTCGGCGACGTTATTTGTGGCGATACCGATTACATCAAAGAGTTCTGCAACGATCTTTCCATTTTCGGTTACTACCGCGCCGTAACCTGCAGGACCGGGATTTCCGCGGGATCCCCCGTCGGCAGTTAATTTAAATTTGCGAGACATTTATAAGCCACGCACCAATATGCACCGACATTCTTCACAACGGGATACTTCATCCTCGACGAGCGCCGCAATACGTTGTAGCTCGATGGTATTTAAAGTTAAGTGACAGCCTTTGCATTGATTACCGATTAAGGCGGCGGCTCCGGTTCCATTGTTTGCGGCGCGAATTTTTTCGTATAAGGCGATCAATTCTGGATTTACACTCGCCACAGTCTTGGCACGCTCTTGCGCAGCGGCGCCTAAATCAGCGAGGATCACAGTTAGTGCATTCTCTTTGGATATCTCCAAGTTGGCGATTTCCAGGGCGAGCGCGGCTTCCTCGTCTTGCAAAGTAGAAATTCGCTCCTTGATGGAATCTACGCGCATCATTATTTCAAGTTCTACTTCTTCTAACTCGCTGCGACGAGTATTGAGCGAGACAAGTTCGTGCTGCAGTTGTTCCAACTCTTTAGCTGAACCTGTTCCAGATGCTAGACGTGCTTCGTCCCTGGTAATTCGTGAGACCACTTGTTCTACATCGGTTTCAGCGCGGTTTAGTTCACGCTTTACATCGCTGAGTTCGGTCTCGGCTGCGATGCGGAGATCGCGGGCGTTATTGGCCTTAATGGTTAATGAGGCGATGGCGGCAATTTCAGGAAGCGCTGCAGCTTTGGCATTTAAGGAAGTGGTTGTGAAGTCGAAGTTTTGAATATCTAAAACTGAACGCTGGTCACTCGGGGTCGCCTTCATAAGTGCCTCCGTAAGAGTGTTTTCAGCATATGGAATTTTCTGGTGGGCGCTGAGGGTTTCGAACCCCCGACATTCTCGGTGTAAACGAGACGCTCTACCACTGAGCTAAGCACCCGATTGTTGCTGGGCAAATACTACCTTAACTAAAGAGCAGCGATTGCAGCCTTGTAGTCCCCGTTATTACGCGCATCGCCGAGGCCATTTACGACCGCCCAGCGAATTACGCCGGATTTATCAATGATAAATGTGCCGCGCAAAGCGCAACCGAGATCTTCATTGAAAATTTGATAAGCCTTTGCAGCAGCGCCGTGTGGCCAAAAATCTGCAAGCACTGGGAAGTTGTAACCCTCTTTTTCAGCAAACACTTTCTGCGTAAATGGTGAATCACATGAGATCGCTAGAACTTGAACATCATCATTTTGAAATGCAGATAAATCATCACGTATTGCACACAATTCACCGGTGCAAGTACCAGTGAACGCAAACGGAATAAAGAGAACAACGACGTTCTTGTTTCCTTTAAATGATGAGAGAGAAACTTTCGCACCGTGCTGATCTTTCAACTCAAAATCAGGAGCAATGGATCCGACTGACAAACCTGTAAGTGATGTACTCATATGCGAAATCTAGCGCTTGCCGGCCTTTCGTGCGACCAGACGAGTTGCCGTCCAATCGATTGCAACGACCAAAGTTGAAGTTTGACTTAAGCCCGCAATCGGCGCTGCATCTTGAATATCACTTGGTTCAACGTGGCCATCGCGTCCAACTTTTGGAGTTAAGACCCATATAGGTCCGGTCTCACTTAAATAGGTAAGAGCATCCATTAACTCATCGACGAGATCTCCGTCACCATCGCGCCACCATAAAATTACGGCGTCAACTACTTCGGTGGCGGTGCCTTCAACAAATTTTGTACCTGTGGTCGTCGTGATCTCTTTACGTAAGACGTCATCACAATCTGCGTCATATCCGACTTCAAGGACTATCTCGCCTTGAGCAAATCCCATCCCCTTTGCCACGGGATAAGTCCACCGAAACATTTGGCCTTTGACAAGGGTTTGCCAAGGTTTTCTGAGATGAAATCTCATCCGATTTTGCTCTACTGTCCCGTAAGCGCGAGAATACGACCATGAGCGAGAACTTCGGCGTCCCAGATCAGATCATTGACCAACTTGTAGATACTGACCCGACCGAGACCGCTGAATGGCAGGCTTCCTTTGATGCCGCTCTCAATAGCGCCGGACCGGTCCGCGCCCGTTTCCTAATTCTTAAGCTGCTGCAGCGCGCACACGAAAAAAATATTGGTGTCGCCGCACTTCGCAACACTGATTACATAAACACAATTACTCCTGAGCATGAACCAGCGTTCCCTGGTGATGAAGCAATCGAACGTCGCATCCGTGCATTTATTCGTTGGAATGCGGCAATGTTGGTACACCGCGCACAGCGCCCCGGCGTTGGTGTTGGTGGACATATTTCTACTTACGCTTCCTCTGCCGCACTGTATGAGGTCGGCTTTAACCACTTCTTCCGCGGACAAGATCATCCTGGTGGTGGAGATCAAGTTTTCTTTCAAGGTCACGCATCACCAGGAATGTATGCGCGCGCATTTATGGAAGGTCGCTTAAGCGAAGATCAATTAGATGGTTTCCGTCAAGAACTTTCGAATAAAGGTGGCGGGCTTTCTTCTTATCCGCATCCACGTTTAATGCCTGAATTTTGGCAGTTCCCAACAGTTTCCATGGGTATCGGCCCAATCAACGCTATTTATCAAGCGCGTTTTAACCGTTACTTACAGAACCGCGGAATTAAAGATACAAGTCAGCAAAATGTTTGGGCATTCCTGGGTGATGGTGAAGTAGATGAAGTCGATACCTTGGGTGCAATTGGAATTGCTGCGCGTGAAAAGCTAGATAACTTAACTTTCGTAGTTAACTGTAACTTGCAACGCCTTGATGGACCGGTCCGTGGCAATGGCAAGATTATTCAAGAACTCGAATCCATCTTTGGTGGCGCTGGCTGGAACGTTATTAAGGTTGTTTGGGGTCGCGAATGGGATCCACTATTGGCGCAAGATCGCGAAGGCGCACTCGTTAATTTGATGAACACCACTTTAGATGGCGATTACCAAACATTTAAGGGTGAAAGCGGCGCATACGTTCGCGAGAACTTCTTTGGTCGCGATCCGCGAACTGCGGCAATGGTTTCAAGTTGGTCAGATGAACAAATCTGGGCGTTAAAGCGCGGCGGACATGATTACCGCAAGTTATATGCCGCATACGCTGCAGCAACGCAACCAAATGGCCGACCAACAGTTATCTTGGCAAAGACCGTTAAGGGTTGGACTCTTGGTTCGCACTTTGAAGCCCGCAACTCAACGCACCAGATGAAGAAGATGACCCTTGAAGACATTCGCGAATTCCGTGATCGTTTGGCAATTCCTATTGCTGATGACAAGTTAGATAAATACACACCTGCTTACTACAAGCCAGCTGAAGATTCTGCCGAAGCGAAGTATCTGCAAGAGCGCCGTGCCGCACTCGGTGGCTCACTCCCTCGTCGTCGCAGTGTTTCTCGTCCGTTGGCACAGCCAGCAGATGAAGCCTACGAATCAGTACGTCGCGGTTCAGGGCAACAAGAAGTTGCCACAACTATGGCTTTCGTACGCATGCTTAAAGATTTAGTTAAAGATCCGGGGCTTGGTGCACGTTTAGTGCCGATCATTCCTGATGAAGCGCGCACTTTTGGTATGGATTCTTTATTCCCAACTCTGAAGATTTACTCACCTCACGGTCAGCAATACACCGCAGTCGACCGCGAATTGATGTTGTCCTATAAGGAATCAACATCCGGTGTGATTTTGCACGAAGGAATCAATGAGGCGGGATCGGTTGCCTCATTTACTGCTGTTGGTTCTTCGTACTCAACTCACGATGAACCTATGATTCCAATTTATATTTTCTACTCAATGTTCGGTTTCCAGCGCACTGGAGATGCATTCTGGGCAGCATCTGACCAGTTGGTGCGTGGATTCGTGGTCGGTGCAACCGCAGGACGCACAACGCTAAATGGTGAAGGCTTGCAACACGAGGATGGTCATTCACCACTTCTAGTTTCAACTAACCCAGCAGTTGTGGCATATGACCCAGCATTTGCCTACGAACTCGGACATATTGTTAAAGATGGTCTGCGCCGTATGTATGGTGAAAACAGCGAGAATGTTTACTACTACTTAACTGTTTACAACGAGCCATATGTGCAGCCAGCTGAACCAGAAAACCTAGATGTTGCTGGTTTGTTAAAGGGAATTTACTTATTCCAGAGCGGTGCTAAGCAGCGTAAGAAGAACGCGCAGATCTTGGCATCTGGCGTCGGAATGAACTGGGCGCTAAAGGCGGCGAAGTTACTCGAATCAGATTGGGGAGTTTCCGCATCAGTTTGGTCAGTTACTTCTTGGAATGAACTTCGTCGCGATGGTCTTGCCGTTGATCGTCATAACTTCCTAAATCCAAATGATCAGCGCAAAGCTTATGTAACAAATAAATTAGCTGGAGCATCTGGCCCAGTGATTGCAGTGAGTGATTACATGCGCGCCGTACAAGATCAGATCGCTCCTTGGGTGGAACAAGAGTTTGTCTCACTCGGCACAGATGGTTTTGGGCTATCTGATACTCGTGGTGCACTTCGTCGCCACTTCAAAGTTGATGCTGAATCAATCGTTATTGCTACCTTGGCAGAACTTGCTAAAGCCGGCGAAGTTAAGCAGAGCGTTGTGCAGGCTGCTATAGATAAGTATCAGATCAATGACATTAACGCTGCAGATCCAGGGAACACTGAAGGCTCTGGTTAAAGCGCGCTTAATCCACTTTAAGTGCGCGCGCGAAGAACGCTGCACCAATAAGCATTAACCCCGAAATAGCTAGTGCAATTGCAAGTGAGCCCGTTAATTGAGCGGTCCAAGCCACTACCGCCTTTACTACAAATACGGACGACACATTAACAACGCCCATTTGGCCAATGACCACCGCACTTGGCAGTGAGGATCGTCGATTTGCTGCAGCGAAGAACGCTGGAGTTATAACTGATGAACCAACCCCGGCAAATGCAAAGGCAATGCAGGTTGTAGCTAAAGCAATATTCTTATGTTCAGCAGGTATCTGAGCTGTGATTGCTAGGAATATCAGAAAGCCGCCGCCGCCAAATACTGCTAAAAAGCGAACCATGTGATGCACGTGGAAGCGCTCTGCCAATTTCCCAGCATTTAGCCTTCCCGTGATTATTGCAATCATAAAAATTACATAGGGAAGTGCGGCTAATCCGGGGCTCACCCCTATTCGCTCTTTAGCAAAGATAGCCGACCAGTCACCCGTGGAAAGTTCGATGAAAACAGCAGCTAAAAATCCACCACTAACCAGCCAGTCGATTCTAAATGATGTGAAGAGAGTCTTGAGTGGAAGATGATCTTCTTCATTCTTATTAGGCTTAACAAGAACTGGGGTGAGGCGTTGCACGATTGCTGTTATGACAAGTGTCGCAATAATTGCTAATCCACCCACGTGCCAAGCGATACTTAAGAAATTCACAATAAATCCCGAAAATACTGCAGTCAACAAAGCGCCAAGTGACTACATACCGTGCAATCGAGAAACTGTTAAATTCTTAACTCTTTCCATCGCATCAAAACCTTGGGCATTTATACAAATGTGATAAGCCGAGGAGCTCCAGCCAATTGCAATATTACAGATCAGGAAAATCCCAGCAGATTCCGTGCGAACAATGAAAAAGTAGGCGATTCCCATAATCCAGAGATTGGTCAAAATAACTCGCTTTATTCCATATCTGTGGACTAAGTGGCCACTAAAAAATAAACTGACAACTCCGCCGAGGGCGGCAGTACTGATGAGCGTCCCGAATCCACCAAGATTTAAACTCAGATTCGCTTTAATTTCCGGAAAGCGTGGAATCCAAGACATTAGCAAGAATGCGTAGACGAAAAAAAGCGCTTGAATTAATTTATATTCGGTTGCCGGCTTAACTGTATTCATTTAGAAGAGTGCATTCGCTAGTGCTGCGCGAGCTTTTATAACTCGTGGATCAGCCGGGTCGACTAGGGCAAATAGCTCAAGCAAGCGATCTTTTGCGATCTTCTTATCTGCGCCATCCAATAGTTGAATCAAGCGCAACAACCGCGCAAAGGCCGGTTCGATATATCCACTTACCACTTCAATATCCGCACATTGAATTTGTATTTCTAAATCATCTGGTGAGGCGACCGCATCTTGCATAATTTTTGCACCGTCTAAACCATCTGTTCTTGCCAAGAGTTGTGTTTGCGCTAGACCCAAGGTGGCAAAGGAATCTCCTGGTTTGCGCGCCAATAATTTCTTATATGCCGCCTCAGCCGTTGGGTAATCTCCGGCATCGAGGGCGGCAATTGCTTCCTCTTCTTCAGGTTCGATTTTTTCAACTGAGGCATCACCCACACCTTGTTCGGCAGATAGCGCTAAGACTTTATCTACAATCATACGTATTTGTGCTTCAGGATAAGGCTGTTCAAAGAGCGGAACCATTTGCTCATTGATTATCGCAACGGCAAATGGAACTGCGCGTGCTTGCAACGCTTGTGCGACTTGTGGTTGTGCATCAACATCGACGCGTCCAAGAATCCAAGTGCCTTGATCGTCCAAGGCTAACTTTCCAAGTATCGCAACAATTTCTTCTGACTCAGCAGATCGCGGTGACCAACAAATTAAAATTACTGGTTTGTTCTTTGAAAGCGCCAGGAATTCTTCGGTTAAGTTCTGTGGAGTTATTTCAATGCCTGGCATTGGTCCGGCTGGCTCTGGTTTGGGTTTTCCTAGCGAACTCAAATCCACTGCTCGGCCAAAGTTAGGAGGCAGGCTCACTTACTTGCCCCCATTTCCACTCCTGAGTCGCGCCGAAACGGCATAACATCATCGATATAAGACTGTGCTGCAAATGTTAGTCCAACATCATGGCCCTCACGCTCACTCAAATACCAGCGATGTTCCAAAACTTCATGGAAGAACTGCGCTTCTTCAATTCGCCCAGCCAAATGTTTAGGAATCATCTCAACTATTGGACGATATGTTTCATTAAGCCAGCGCCGAGCTGAATCTGCAATTGGTGGTTTTGGATTCTGCTCACGCCCGCGGAAACGATCAAGAGATGCAAGCAAGCGTTTTGCTTGGAGTGCTTCAGTTTCAAGTCCGGTTAACTCTCGCAAGCGGTTACGGTGATATCCAGGTGCTACGAGCTTTGGTTGGAAGTAGAGTTTTTGCGATTCGCCATCAAGTGATACTGAAACCTCATCAACTGCAAAACCTAAATCTTGCAGCTGGCGCATCGCGCGTTCGACTGCGTGGCGATCTTTCGGATCTAATACTTGGCGTTCTTTTAGCGCCTTCCAGATTCGGTGGTAACGCTTGATAACCGCTTCACTTGCGCGAATTGGATCCATGCCTGGATAGAGAACACCAGAAAGTGCTAGATCTTCAAGTTCAGCTGCAACATTGAAATGGGCAATTTCTAAATCGTGCTCTCGTTGACCATCGCTAAGGGACTTCTGAAATTCTCCCGTTTCAGCATCGACTAAGTACGCCGCAAATGCTTCGGCATCACGACGAAAGAGCGTGTTAGAGAGTGAACAATCTCCCCACCAGAAACCAAGTAAATGTAACTGCACTAACAACAACGCAAGCGCATTGGCCATCATGGTGATGTCATTAGAAGTTACATCCTTGCCGCTGAGCAAAACGCGGTAAGGAAGTGAATAAGGTAGGAAGCGCGTTACGAGCGCACAGGGAAGCTCTTCATTAGCCTCATTAGTGCGACCTTCGATCACCGCAATTGATTGCACGCTAGGGGCGCCGAGATGAGCAAGTTCGCGCAAGGCCTTATATTCACGATTGGCGAATTCAGAGACTGTCTCTTTTACTGCATAGACTTCTGAATCAGGATCATCGGTTGATCGCACCAAACGAACCACGTGGCGCGAAATACCGCGTTTTTCAGCAAGGGCGGGATCTTCGGGCCACTCTTCCAAATTGATATGCCACGGCAGGCCGGTAACGGCAGCGATTTCCTCGCCTAACCCCGTAATGCGCAACGCCATACGAGAAGGATATCGCTTTAGAATAGGCGACATGGCTATATCTGATCGCATCAAACGTAAACCTAAGGCAAGTGCACCGATAACTGATTTTGGCACACAAGGTCATCCATTAGATCGATCACATCCTTTCTATTTTGGATTTATTGCAACTCTAGGTGCCTTAGTCGCCATTGTTTTGATGCGCGCACTTGCAAGTACAAGTCAGATATTTGTCTTAATCATCGTTGCGCTCTTCTTGGCTACAGGTTTAAATCCGGCAGTAGTAGCAATTCAAAAGCGTGGAATATCACGAACTAATGCGGTGGCCATAATTTTCATCTCGGTTATTTTCTTTGTAGCCTTCTTTATCGCAGTTGTTATTCCACCAGTCGTTTCACAAGGTACGCAGCTAATTAACAGTGCTCCAAATTTGCTGAAGGAACTCGAGACTAATTCGACAATTGCGAATTTAAACAGCCAGTTTGGAATTATCGATACTCTACAAAATAAGTTAACAGAGATAACCTCAGATGGAACGTTGATCATTTCTGCATTCGGCGGGGTCATCGGTGTTGGAAAATCTGTTCTTTCCGGCACCTTCACCGCTTTAACTATTTTGATTCTCACTCTTTACTTCATTACTTCCCTCCCACAAATGGTTGACCTCGGAGTTCGTTTTGCACCAGCCAGCCGCCGTGATCGTGTTTCACGGTTAACGAATGCAGTAATTTCGCGAGTCGGATCCTTTGTCGGAAGCCAGATAGTTATCGCGGCAATGGCTTCCGTCTTTGTTCTCGCTCTTTCCTTGGTCCTTGGCCTGCCATCTCCGATCGCTATTGCAATGATTGTTCTGGTGTGTGGGCTAATTCCGCTAATCGGTCATTTTATTGGTAGCTCCGTCGTCACCATCATTGCATTGACGCAATCTGTAACTATCGGAGTGATCGCATTTATCGCTTACGTGGTTTACGTTCAGGTGGAAAACTACATTGTTACTCCACGCATAATGAAACGCACCTTAGCCGTGCCTGGCGCAGTAACAATCATCGCGGCTTTAATCGGAACTTCTCTCCTCGGCTTGGTTGGTGGTTTGCTGGCAGTACCGATTGCGGCATCAATTATTTTGATACTTGATGAAGTTGTCTTTCCTAGAGCAGATAACTCTTAAATCTCAGTTGGTAAAGGCAGTCTTTCTGGCGCAAGGATCTTTGTAATCTCGCTTAACACTCGATAAACCGATGGTTCTCCAACCCAAAGATGTTTGGCGTCATCGACTGCGATAATTTTCATTTGAGTCAAAGGTGCAAAACGAATTTTCGCCTCGGCAGGTTTGAGATAATCATCGTGTTCAGGAACTAGCGCAATAACTGGCCGACCATCTGCCGCCCAATACTGCATATCGCTAACTTGAGATGTCCGTAAAGGTGGAGATAGAAGAATCAAACCTTTGACTCTTGGATCTTTCGCATGGCGAAGCGCTAAATCAGTCCCAAATGACCAACCAACCACCCAAAGATTTTCAAGCTTCAAAGTATCTAAGCAATAACTCATCATCGCTTCCACGTCAAAACGTTCTGCCCCACCGTTATCAAATTCGCCAGAACTTGTTCCTGCTTCACTTGATGTACCGCGTGTATTAAAGCGGATTACTTCAATGCCTGACATTGCAGGTAATCGATTAGCCGCTTTCTTGTAGATGTGGCTATCCATCATTCCGCCAGCTGTCGGAAGTGGGTGCAAGCACAAGATTGCGCCGTTATAGCCAGAAATAGGCGCTGCTACTTCGCCAATTAAGGTTTCGCCATCTGATGTTGTGACGGTGAACGCGGTGCGATGCGCCGGCAAAATAGTGCTGGGGCGTACTGGCTGCAACATAAAGGAGAGTCTAGTCTTTACTCATGACTACTTTATCCAGCGCAAGATTTGCATCGCACTACCCGGTTACCGGAGAAGTTATTGCTGAATACCCAATAGCTGACCGTGAACAAGTACACGAAGCGGTTGCCCGCGCCCGTGCTGCATCTCTTGCTTGGCAGAACCTTGGATTTAAAGGCCGTCGCAAAGTCTTGTTGCAGTGGAGTAATTTATTAATATCTAAGTTAGATGAAATTACCGAGATCGTTTCACGCGAGACTGGAAAGCCAGTCAGCGATGCCAAATTAGAAGCTTCTCTGGCTGTCGGACATCTAGGTTGGGCTGCTCGTCATGCCGAAGATGTAATGCGAACTTCGCATCGTTCTCCTGGTGCTTTAATGGCAAATATGTCTGCAACAGTAGAGCGCTCCCCTGTTGGCGTCGTAGGAGTTATTGGACCTTGGAATTATCCAATCTTTACTCCAATGGGTTCTATTTCCTATGCACTTGCCGCTGGAAATACCGTTGTCTTTAAACCAAGTGAGTACACACCCGGAGTTGGAACAGTTCTAGCAACAACTTTTGCTGAAGTTGCACCCTTTACAGATATCTTCACTTGCATCACAGGTCTTGGAGCAACAGGTAAAGACCTTTGTGAAAGCGGTGTAGATAAATTGGCATTCACTGGATCAACCCGCACCGCAAAGTTGGTTGCAGCATCTTGCGCAACCACGATGACGCCTGTTGTTCTGGAGTGTGGTGGTAAAGATCCAGTAATCGTTGCTGAAGATGCTGATATCAAACGCGCAGCCGATGCCACGATTTGGTCAGCGATGTCTAACGCTGGGCAAACTTGTATCGGAGCCGAACGTGTATATGTGCACGATAGCGTTGCAGATAAATTCATCGAAGAGGCGCTAAGGGTTGCACGCACGATTCATCCAGGTGCTCCAGGGGTTGGTAATTACGGTCCGGCGACAATGCCATCGCAGATAAAAGTAATTCAGGGCCACATAGATGATGCAATCGCCAAAGGCGCAAAGGTCGCACTCGGTGGATCTGACTCTGTAAAAGCGCCATTTGTTGAGCCAGTTGTATTGCTTGATGTCCCAGAGAATTCAACGGCGATGCTTGAGGAAACCTTCGGCCCCACAATTGCAATTAATCGCGTTAAATCAATGGATGAAGCGATCACTTTATCAAATGCTTCACGTTATGGACTTGGCTCATCTATCTGGTCAAAGCGCCAAGGTAAGAAAATAGCACGCCAACTTCATTGCGGAATGGTTGCAATTAATTCAACAATTTCATTTGCTGCAATTGCATCCGTGCCATTTGGTGGGGTAAAAGATAGTGGTTATGGCCGTATTCACGGCCCAGAAGGTCTTCTGGAATTTACCTATCCGCGCACGGTAGTTCGTGCACGATTCCAACTGCCAATTGCCTTCACAAGTTTTAAACGCACAAAGGGCAACGATAAATTAATTGTTACTTTGACGAGACTACTAAACGGCCGACTAGGTTAACTTTTAAAAGCGTGGCGCATTTCTAGTGCGCTCAGTTCTTGGTTTGCGTTCATTACGTTTTGCCCAGCATGCGTTATGCCAATGTCGTCGGTTATCTTCATCGTCAACCATCCAAGCAACAGTGTGCGGCGTTGCCATTGGAATTACTTGATCGCAACCTGGACAGCGATATGGTTTATTTGAACTAGAACCCGTGATCTTGCGAACAATAAAGTCGCCATCTGCATGCTCTTCAACTGTTTGATTTGAAGTTGATATATCTCGGTCTTCAGTTTTTGGCCGACGACCCTTTGGAAAATTGCGGCGTGGGCTCATAAAGGTATTTTCTCGCACTTTTGGTGACAATGTGGCATGGTTGCCATATGAGCAGCGTGATATCCGTCCGAGGCCTTAAGAAGAGCTATGGATCCACACAGGCGGTCGCTGGGATTGATTTAGCTATCGCGCAAGGCGAGATTTTTGCGCTACTCGGCCCTAATGGAGCAGGCAAGACGACCACCGTAGAAATACTCGAAGGTTTTCGAACACGCGACAGCGGTGACGTATCTGTCTTAAATACCGATCCTGCCATTAAAGGCGAAACCGGTCGCATCTGGCGCAATCGGATCGGCATAGTTCTGCAATCAACTTCAGATGCTGGTGATTTATCGGTCAAAGAAACAGTCGCACACTTTGCTAAATATTACGCAAACCCGCGCGATGTTGATGAAGTAGTCAACGCAGTTGGGCTGGCCGAAAAATCAAAGGAGTTGATTCGTACATTATCTGGCGGGCAACGTCGTCGCCTAGATGTTGCACTCGGCATCATCGGCTCGCCTGAACTTCTCTTCCTTGATGAGCCAACCACAGGTTTTGATCCCGAAGCCCGTCGCGCATTCTGGACGCTTATTAAAAATCTGCGCGATAGCGGAACCACAATTGTTTTAACGACGCACTATTTAGACGAAGCCGAAGCGCTAGCCGATCGAGTCGCAGTTATAAATCGAGGTGTGATTGTTGAAGTCTCCACCCCAGCACTCCTTGGCGGACGCGCTACATCTCTAGCAACGGTCAGTTGGCTAAGTGAAAACGGGCCCCAATCTGAGCGCACCGATAATCCAACTGCCTTAATAAAAAAACTCACCGAAGGCTTTAAAGGTGAAATCCCTGAACTCACTGTTAAGCGCGCTTCACTAGAAGATATATACCTAGAAATGATTGGAGGCGCAGATGTCCACAATTAAAGTTCCCACTAATAAAGTACCTAGCGCCTTAACGATCGGCATCGCTCGAGGTGGCTTAGAAATCAAACAATTCTTACGCCAGCGTGAATCAGTTGTCTTCACTCTGGCCTTTCCAATCATGTTGCTGGGTATTTTCGGTTCGGTTTTTACAAACGAGCTAACCGATGGCGTAACTTTTAGCCAATACTTTGTTGCCGGAATGATCGCATCCGGCTTGGTTAATACTGGCTTTCAACAACTAGCGATAATGATTCCGGTTGAACGTGATTTTGGAACTCTAAAACGACTTCGTGGAACTCCAATGCCAGCGGCTAGCTATTTCATAGGCAAGGTAATCGTTGTATTCGTAACCATGATTGCTCAAGTCTTTTTGCTCTTACTAGCGGGAATCGCCTTCTTCGGAGTCAATCTGCCAACTGATCCCGCAAAGTGGTTTACCTTTACTTGGTTAATACTTTTGGGTAGCGCGGCATCTACTTCGCTGGGTATTGCTTTTTCGGTTATTCCCAAGAGCGGACGCGGCGCATCAGCGGTTGTCTCCCCCGTGGTCATCATCTTGCAATTCTTTAGCGGAGTTTTCTTTGTCTTCACCGATCTGCCTGGATGGATGCAACAAGTTGCGGCGATCTTTCCACTTAAGTGGATGACTCAGGGTATGCGCTCTGTTTTCTTGCCTGATTCATTTGAGGCGAGTGAAGTCGCCGGCAGTTGGGAAACCGAACGCACATTTGTCATTATTCTCGCCTGGTTTATCGCTGGTCTTGTTATTTCTATCCGTACTTTTAAATGGGATCAGCAGAAATGATTAAGTCCAAGAGGTTAGCGCTGGTCCTCGCACTCGGATTAACAATCACAGTTACTCCAGCGCTTGCTGCAACGAAGAGCCCTACGCCGACACCGAAAGCGACTGCTACAAAGAAAGCACCGGTGAAAAAGAAGGCACCTGTTAAAAAGAAGGTTTCCACCGTAACGCCTTCGCCATCTCCAAAATGGCCACCTGCAGGATTTAAAACCGATCCGCAAAATGAAACCAAGCTCTATATGAAAATTCCAACCGCAAAAGAGCTCGTCGGATTACTTTCAACAAGAGTCGCACTCGCAACGCAGGTAAAAGACTGCACAAAATTTACATGCGGTGCGGTCTTGGTCGCTTCTGAAATTGGCTGTCGCTGGTGGCAAGTCACTGGCGAGGTCGTTGGTCCGACCTCGAAAGAGAATAAAACTCTAAAAACCTTTGGGAAGGTGACCACGTCCGTAGCCGCGAGTGCACCGCAAAAGATCGTCACAGTTATTTTAGTTACCACTGAACCACTCGGAGTGGGACACATCATTTCCAATGTAAGCGCGGACTGTAATCAAGGCGAACCAACAGGTCCTATTCCAAATACCGAATACAAAGCGGCTGGATAAAGATGCTCGGTGGAATCAATAATGCTCTGTTCTTAAGTAGCTTCGGTGGATTTTTCGCAGTCGGCATTTTGGCGTTAATTTTAAAGTGGGCATTTGCGCGCGGTAAATCAGTTATTGAACGTACCCCCAAATTAGGTGGCGAAGATGAATACGGTGCTCTGGTTGTGGTCGCTTCCCCAAACAATCACATTGAAGGTGAAATCTTGCGCCTAAAGTTGGTGGACGCGAAGATTAAAGCAACGCTTACTCAAACTAAGGATGGACCACGGGTATTCGTATTTGCCAGCGATGAAAAAATCGCCCGGGCGGTTTTAAAAAGTTAGCGATTTGCTCCAGGAACCCAGAGTTGGTCACCAATCTTCTTATTAGCAACTCTTGCTAAAACGAATAAAAGGTCAGAGCAGCGGTTTAAATACTTGGCGGTAAGTGGATTAACTCCCGTGCCGAAACCATGAATTGCCGCCCAAGTGCGACGTTCTGCACGACGCACAACGGTGCGGGCCACGTGAAGGTGAGCAGCTGCCGGTGTTCCGGATGGAAGCACGAAAGAACGTAGCGGTTCAAGATCAGCATTGTATTTATCGATCTGCTCTTCCAAATAAGTAACTTGGCTTTCTAGAACGCGAAGTGGTTCGAAAGCAGGTGAATCAACAACTGGAGTGCAAAGGTCGGCACCAACATCAAATAAATCATTTTGAATTCGGACAAGTAGCGCACGAATTTCATCAGTTAATTCATCTGTTGCAATTACAACGCCAATCGTTGAGTTAGCTTCATCAACAGTGGCATATGCCTCAAGACGTGAATCATTCTTTGAGGTGCGGCTCATATCTCCTAAAGAGGTTGAGCCATCATCGCCGGTCTTGGTGTAAATACGCGTTAAATTAACCATGGCCCTAGCCTATAAGTAGACTTGCCTTATGGCATCTTCGAGCACCACGAGCAGCGACCGCTTCCGCATCGTGGGCGGTGCCAGCCTCAAGGGCGAAGTGACTGTGACTGGTGCGAAGAATTCTGTCCTGAAACTAATGGCGGCATCGCTGCTTGCAGTTGGAAAAACAACGATTCGCAATGTTCCTGATATCGCCGACGTAGACATCATGTCCGATTTACTGACTCGACTTGGATGCACCGTTGCTCACTCTGGTTCTGTCATAACTATTGACGTTCCAGAATCGCCACAACACCGTGCAGATTACGATTTAGTGCGCAAGATGCGCGCCTCCATTAACGTGCTTGGTCCTTTAGTTGCACGCATTGGTCGCGCCGAAGTTGCCCTTCCTGGTGGAGATGCAATCGGTTCACGAGGTTTAGATTTTCACATTAAAGGCCTGGAGACACTCGGTGCAACAGCCCACGTAGAACATGGCTATGTAATTGCCGAAGCCCCAAAGGGTTTAACAGGAGCCGCAATTGATTTAGATTTCCCAAGCGTCGGTGCAACTGAAAACTTAATGACTGCCGCAGTCCTTGCAAGAGGTGTGACAACAATTGAAAACGCGGCGCGAGAACCAGATCTAGTTGATCTCGGTGACTTCCTTATTTCAATGGGCGCGAAGATCGAGGGATTGGGCACTCCGCTAATTACGATTACTGGTGTAGCAAAGTTAAATCCAACCGATCACATCACAATTACCGATCGCATCATCGCTGGTACTTGGGCCTTTGCCGCGGCAATGACTCAAGGAGATATCACCATCCACGGTGGTCGCGCTGACCACATGGAAGTTATGTTAGAAAAATTAGCTCACGCTGGTGCAATTATTACTTCAACCTCAGATGGAATTCGGGTGCAGATGAACCAACGTCCGCGCGCCACAGATGTTGCAACGCTTCCCTATCCAGGATTTGCCACTGATTTATTACCATTTATCATTGCAATGAATGCTGTGGCCGATGGGCATTCCATGGTTACTGAAAATGTCTTTGAATCGCGCTTTATGTTTGTAAATGAATTGATGCGCCTTGGCGCACAAGTAACCGTCGATGGCCACCACGCATCTATCGACGGTATTCCGCAGTTATCTGGAGCGCCAGTGGAAGCAACCGACATTCGCGCCGGCGCTGGCTTAGTTCTCGCCGCATTGGTTTCCGAAGGTGAAACTACGGTCGATGGCGCATTCCACATAGATCGTGGCTATCCAAACTTTGCTGAAGATCTTCGCGCACTCGGCGCGAACGTGACACGGGAATAGTTCACGTGATTCCAGATCGCAATCTCGCGCTCGAATTAGTTCGAGTGACTGAAACAGCAGCGCTTGCCGCTGCGCCTTGGGTGGGGCGAGGTGAAAAAGATCTAGCCGATGGCGCAGCTGTAAAAGCAATGCGCGCAATGATTAATACGGTGGATATGTCTGGCGTTGTAGTTATTGGTGAAGGTGAAAAAGATCAAGCGCCGATGCTTCATAACGGAGAACTAGTCGGAAACGGCGACGGTCCATCGTGTGACGTTGCTGTTGATCCCATTGATGGAACTTCACTGACAGCCCAAGGAATGAATGGAGCGATCAGCGTAATTGCTCTGGCACCACGCGGTTCTATGTTTGATCCACAAGATAGTTTTTATATGAATAAAATTGTGACAGGACCAGAGGCCGCTTCAGTAATTGATATATCTAAATCCGTATCTGAGAATATTTCAAGGGTTGCTAAAGCGAAATCTTTAAACGTCACAGATATTACAGTCGTGGTACTTAATAGGCCTCGCCACAAGAATCTGATAGAAGAAATCAGAAATACTGGCGCGAGAATTAAGCTTATTCAAGATGGAGATGTTGCCGCCGCTATTGAAACTGCGCGCCCCTACACCGGAATTGATCTTCTGATGGGTATTGGCGGAACACCTGAAGGTGTAATCACAGCAGTTGCCATGATCTGTTTGGGTGGTGCAATTCAAGGCCAACTGCATAAGGATGGGGTTACAGATTCACGTGTACTGACTACTTCGGATCTCTGTAACTCCGAGGATGTATTTCTATCTGCAACAGGGATAACAGATGGAGAAATTGTTCAAGGGATTAGGCACACCAAGTTTGGTGCTACGAGTCATTCACTTGTTATGCGTGGAAAATCAAAAACGGTTAGATTGATTCGTACAGAACACAATCTTTAAAGTTATCCCGCGCTTTCAGTAAGAATTGAAACGCGATTATTTGAGACTGATAAAAATCCGCCCTGTACTTGAAATTCTTTCGTTGTGCCATCTACTGCTTTGATGCTCACGGCACCGTCGACTAGAACGCCAAACAAAGGTGAGTGGCCAGGAAGCACACCGAGGTCACCCTCGATTGTGCGCGCAGAAACAAAAGTTGCCTGCCCGGACCACACCTGTTGTGTTGGCGATACTAGTTCGACGTTAAGTGCCATGTGTTTAGCTCTGCGCTAGTTCTGCAGCTCTGCGCTCGACATCGTCGAGGCCACCGCACATGAAGAATGCTTGTTCTGGAAGGTGATCGTACTTGCCATCAGCGAGCGCTTCGAATGCATCGATCGTCTCGGTTAGCGGAACGAATGATCCGTCGATACCGGTGAAGACCTTCGCAACGAAAGTGTGACAAGAAGCGCTGGATGCGACGTGCGCGACCAACGAGAATGCGGTCATCTTCTGACAATTCATCGATACCGAGAATTGCGATGATGTCCTGGAGATCCTTGTAGCGCTGCAAGATCTGCTTGATGCGGTTTGCAACACGGAAGTGACGCTCTCCGATATAGCGTGGATCCAAGATGCGTGAAGTTGAGTCAAGAGGATCCACAGCTGGGTAGATACCAAGCTCTGAAATCGGACGAGACAACACTGTTGTTGCATCTAAGTGCGCGAATGTTGTGTGTGGGGCAGGGTCGGTAATGTCATCTGCAGGTGAAGTAATACGTTCCTGCAACTGACCCATTTCATCGGCCAAAGTTGGTTGGTATCCCACAGCAGATGGCATACGGCCAAGAAGTGTTGATACTTCAGAACCTGCCTGTGTAAAGCGGAAGATATTGTCGATGAAGAGCAATACGTCTTGCTTCTGAACATCGCGGAAGTACTCCGCCATTGTTAGAGCAGAAAGAGCAACGCGAAGACGCGTGCCAGGTGGCTCACCCATCTGACCGAAGACCAATGCGGTCTTATTGATAACACCAGTGTCTGTCATTTCAAGGAACAAGGCGTTACCTTCGCGAGTACGTTCTCCAACGCCGGCGAATACAGATACACCACCGAAGTTTTCCGCTACGCGATAAATCATTTCCTGAATAAGAACAGTCTTACCTACACCTGCACCACCGAAGAGACCGATCTTTCCGCCCTTTACATAAGGTGTTAGGAGATCGATAACTTTGATACCGGTCTCGAACATCTCTGTCTTTGACTCGAGTTGATCGAATGCTGGTGCATCACGGTGGATTGGCCAACGCTCTTTAATATCAAGTGATGATGTTGGAACATCGAGTGATTCGCCAAGTGTGTTAAAGACGTGGCCCTTTGTAACGTCACCGACGGGCACTGAGATTGCAGCACCTGTATCTGTTACCTCTGCGCCACGGACCATTCCGTCTGTTGGCTGCATAGAAATCGCGCGCACAAGGTTGTCACCAATGTGTTGCGCAACTTCAAGGGTCAAGGTACGAGTAGTGCCACTCATGGTGGTTTCTACGTGGAGCGCGTTAAAGATCGAGGGCATTGAATCCGCTGGGAATTCAATATCCACGACCGGTCCAATAACTCGGGCTACGCGGCCTTTACCTGTTGATGACATCATTCACTCCCTGCACTAGCTGAGGCTAACGCGTCTGCGCCGCCCACAATTTCACTGATTTCCTGGGTAATTTCGGCCTGACGAGCCGCGTTCGCAAGTCGGGTTAGCGACTTGATTAAATCATCAGCGTTGTCAGTCGCTGACTTCATAGCGCGACGACGTGCAGCATGCTCGGAAGCAGCTGATTGCAACATCGCGTTGAAGATTCGGGCTTCGATATAGCGAGGCAGAAGTGCGTTTAATACTTCTGCTGCATTTGGTTCGAACTCGTACATTGGAAGCAAGCCAGATGGAGCAGGCGTGCTGCTTTCAACGACTTCCAGAGGCAACATACGCTTTGCCATAGCGTTCTGAGTCAACATTGATTTGAACTCGGTAAAGATGATGTGGATTTCATCAACGCCGGCCTTATCTGTTTGCGCATCTGCAATAAATGCAGTGATCAAAGCTTCGGCAACTTCTTTAGCGTTTTCATATGTTGGATTATCAGAAAAACCTGTCCAAGAACCTGCGATATCGCGGTTGCGGAACTTGTAATAGTTAAGCGCTTTGCGACCGACAAGATAGTTGGAAACTTCAAGGCCACGTTCGCGAATCATTGCAGCGAGTTGTTCGCCTTCTTTAATCGCGTTATTTGAATATGCACCAGCCATACCGCGGTCGGCAGAGATGATCAAAATCGCTGCACGCTTTGGATTCTCTGATGGTGTTGTCAACGGGTGGTTTGTTGAAGAGAAACTAGCAACTGCGGATACTGCACGGGTCAACTCATTTGCATATGGCGTCGAAGCAGCAACACGTTGTTGCGCTTTGACAATACGAGAGGCAGAGATTAACTCCATTGCCTTCGTAATTTTCTTAGTCGCCTTAACGGATCTCATCCGTCGGCGATATATGCGTAGTTGGGCGCCCATGAGTTACTTCTTCACCGCCGGTGGAACGAACTTTGTAATTGCTTCAGCACCTTCAGCATCAAGAGCTTCAGCAGGGGCATCGTTAACTACTCCTGGCGCAGATGACTTGAATTGCTTCTTGAAATCAGCAACCGCTGACTTCATTTTTGCAATCGTGTCATCTTCGAGCTGCTTGGTCTCTGAAATAACAGTGAAGATTTCTTTACGTTCGCGACCAATAAAGTCGAGAAGTTCTGATTCAAAGCGACGGATGTCGGCAACTGCAACAGAATCAAGTTCTCCTGCTGTACCGGCCCAGATTGAAACAATCTGACGCTCTAGTGAATAAGGTGAGTACTGACCCTGCTTTAGCAGTTCCACCATACGTGCACCGCGCTCGAGTTGAGCCTTTGATGCCGCATCAAGATCTGAACCGAAAGCAGCGAATGCTTCGAGTTCACGGAACTGTGCGAGGTCAAGACGCAGACGACCCGCGATCTTCTTCATCGCGTTAGTCTGTGCAGAGCTACCTACACGAGAAACAGAAACACCTACGTTGATCGCTGGGCGAACACCGGCGTTAAAGAGATCTGTTTCAAGGAAGCACTGACCATCTGTAATAGAAATTACGTTGGTAGGAATAAAGGCAGAAACGTCATTTCCTTTAGTTTCAATAATTGGCAAACCAGTCATTGAACCGCCACCGAGTTCATCGGAAAGCTTTGCGCAACGTTCTAGCAAACGTGAGTGTAAGTAGAAAACGTCTCCTGGATACGCTTCGCGGCCTGGTGGACGACGAAGTAGAAGTGAGACTGAACGGTATGCCTCAGCTTGCTTTGATAGATCATCGAAAACAAT
>JAPLBF010000014.1 GCA_026392825.1 Actinomycetota bacterium | reverse complement strand
CGAGCTGGTTGCGCCGTTAGCGTCTGTTGCTGTGACGGTGTAGTTGGTGCGTGCGCTAGATGAAGTGGGAGTACCTGTAATCACACCAGTTGCTGTGTTCATAGAAAGTCCAGCTGGTAGTGAAGGCGAGATTGAGAAAGTTATAGGAGATGTTCCACCGCTGGCCGTAACTGGAATAAATGATGTTGCCGCAACCGCTGCGGTTAGGGTTTCTGATGCGCGAGCGAGGGTCGTTGATACAGCAGTAGAGACGGCTAAGGAGAAAGTATTTGTTGCTGTAACGGAAGCGGAGTCGGTGACTGTAACGGTGTAAGTCGTCGCCGAACTCGATGTCGCTGGTGTACCTGTGATTGCTCCAGTAGAACTGCTCATCGATAACCCTGACGGCAGACCTGGTGAAACGGCGTAACTCAGTGGTGAAGTTCCACCTGATCCAGTCACTGGCGTGAATGAAGTTGCAGCGGTTCCATTAGTAAGAGTCGTCGATGCAATTGCCTGGGTCGCAGTAAGTGGGCCATTTATGACGAGCGCAAATACCTTTGAGCTAGTTGCGCTATTTGAATCTGTTGCCGTCACTGTGTAGTTAGTTGATGCCGCACCAGCAGTCGCGGTTCCGCTAATCACACCGGTAGAAGTATTGAGGGAGAGGCCTGATGGAAGTGATGGCGAAATTGAGAATGTTCTTGCTGGCTCGCCCCCAGATGCGGTGACTGGTGTAAAACTTGCTGCCGCCAAAGCAGTAATCGTCTCTACCGCTTTAACGAGAGTTGTAGAAAGCGCTGTTGCAATAGTTAACGAGAATGTCTTTGCGCTAGTTGCAGAAGTCGCATCCGTTGCGGTGACCGTGTAATTGGTAGCAGAAGCAGATGATGCGGGAGTTCCAGTTATCGCTCCAGTTGATGTACTCATAGATAGACCACTTGGAAGCGATGGTGAAATTGCATAGGTAATAGGCGACGTGCCACCCGATGCAGGAACAGGCGTGAAAGTAATTGCCGCAGCACCTGCGGTAAGAGTCTCAGCCGGGATTGCAAGAGTTGTTGAAAGTACCGAAGCAACCGTGAGCGAGAACGTATTTGAAGCTGTTTCGGAGGAAGCATCCGTAACCGTGACTGTGTATGTAGTAGCAGAACTAGCCACAGATGGCGTACCAGTGATTGCACCAGTCGAACTATTCATGGATAAGCCAGATGGAAGTGAAGGTGAAACAGCAAATGAATATGGTGAAGTTCCGCGTGAAGCGGTGACTGGTGTAAATGAGGAAACCGTCGCAGATACTGCAACAGACCTTGATGCGATGCTTTGAGTTGCAGTTAAAGGTCCGGTTTGGAGTGAGCGTGGACCGGGAGAAATTCCGATGGAATTCACTGCCTTTAGAAAAATAGTTACAACTGAGTTTGTTGCCGCGCCGGGCACTGTTAGCGGAGAGGATGCAGTACCAGCTGAGGTGTAATTTACATTATCGGTTGAATACAAATAATCTGTAATTGCATAGCCGCCGTCAGAGCCAGGATTAAATGAAATGATTACATCAGATCCACTTCTTGTTACCCCAGTAATCGATGGTCTCGCTGGAAGGCCTGGTCTTGCGAATCCGACAGAATGCCCAATCGCGCCAGCCGGAGCTGAATAATTCTTGCTATAAGCACTAAAACCATTTGCGTTGTGAGATCTTAAATACAGATAGTAAACAGAGGTGTAGTTGAGATCTGACAAAGGTATGACGAGCGGCAACGTCGGTGAAGGGGTAGCAAAGTCCTGCCAGACAACAGCAGCCTCGGTCAGGGTATCGCTCAAAGAAATTGAATACTGGTAATAATCAATTGGTGATCCTCCATTGGGAGGTTCCGCAAAGTCCATAATCAAATTACCTGACTGATACCTGGCCACCAAATTATTGAGTCCGTAATCAGATACAGGAAAAGTTCCACGAGTGGAAAGTTTTGACATAAATCCGGGTGGATATGGAAGTCCCGAAGTCGGAGTGACCGCAACTGTGGCTGACGCTGGAGAATCACCCTCAGCGTTAACTGCAATTAAATTGATGTTGTAAGTCGTTCCTGGCGTCAAACCAAAAATGTATAAGGTATTCGTTACATTGATGAAGGCGGCATCGGTGTAATAAGTTGCAGAGTAATTACTGCCCCACACTTCATAAGTAGATGACCCTTGGCCAGGAGAAAAAGTTGTGTAGGAAGTTCCGGAATCAATTGAAAATTTGTAGTTTGTAATGTTCGCATTTGGACTTGGGGCTCTGAAGGTGATTTTTGCATAACCATTTCCTGCGATTCCGACGACACTTCTCGGTGCGGTGGGCACAGCAGCTTGGGCTGGAAATGGAATCAGCGCGATAAAGATTGCGCCTAAGAGTGTGAATGCAACGCGGTTCCGATACAGGTGATTCACCCTTCAAAGTGTGGGTGATAAGCGTCAGTAAGGCACCCTCGTGAAGGGTGATATTCAGGGTGAACTTGAAGTTGAAATTCTAAGAATGCCAGTTAAGTCTTCATAACTGGATTCAATTAATGGAAAGGTCGTAACTCGACTTTTCGATTACATGCTTTGGAAGCGGCAAACGCTAACGTTCTAGCAGTTTGCGCATCACTGACATCAATTACCCAAAGACCACTGACGTTTTCTGGATAATCAAAGAGTGGTTTGCCTGTACTCAAATTTGCACCATCTCGGTTATCTATAACGGTAGCGCTTTCGGGAGCGTGTAGCCCCCAAGCGAAAATGAATTGACCCGCGGCGCGAAGTTGATCGTTGAATTTATCGATCTCAACCATCTCTTCACTGGTGCCAGGATTATCCAACGTGTCAATGACCGAAATTAGGAATTTCATACGCTGATTATATGCAAATCTAAGGGTTTTAGGTGATTCCTTTGTTGGGTTTGAAAAGGTAGATTACGAACTCGTAACTAAGAAAGTTAAATCTTGACTGTGAGCTCGGGAGATTCTTAATGACTACAAAGCCAGGATTCTCCCAAGTCCCCCACCACGACGGTAGCGATCTTTATGTTAGTAATAGCGCTCCCAAAATTGGTGACAAGATAACGCTTAAAGTTAGAGTTCCGAAGGATTACGCCTTTGATGAAGCCTATATTCGTCTCTACGAAGATGCCGAACCTCGAACATACAAACTAGATGAGCAGAGTTCTTCAAAAACAGAACGTTGGTTTGAAGTAAAAATCCAGATCATCAATATCCATACAATTTATCGCTTTGTCTTTGTTGGAGAGAACAAGTACGAGTGGTTAAATGCCAAAGGGCTATTTGACCACGATGTGCACAGTAATAATGACTTCCAAATTGTGGCAATTCCCGAGAATCCGAAATGGATAAATAAATCAGTCTTCTATCAAATCTTTCCAGACCGCTTTGCGCGATCAGGCAAAATCAACATTAATCCAGAATGGGCCTACCCTCGTGATTGGAATGAACTGCCCCGTGGGCGAAGCAAGTACACCGGCCAAGAACTTTACGGTGGCGACCTTTACGGCATTGAAGATAAATTAGATTATCTAACTGACTTGGGCGTAAATGGTATTTATCTAACTCCAATATTCCCATCGCGTTCTAACCACAGATACGACGCAACTACCTTTGACGAAGTTGATCCGATTCTTGGCGGTGATAAGGCCTTTAAGTCGTTAATACACAGCGCAAAGAAGAAGAAAATACGCATACTTGGAGATCTAACTTCAAATCATTGCGGCGTTGGACACGAGTGGATCATTGCAGCGAAGAAGAGCAAGTCTTCAAGAGAGCGTTCGTTTTTCTATTGGGATAAATCAATTAAATGGGGTTACGTTGGCTGGTTTGGTCTGGAATCTCTTCCAAAATTTAACTACTCATCCAAAGCTCTCCGTAAAGCTGTTTATGAAGGAAAGAACTCAATCGTAAAAAAGTGGATATCTCCAAAATTTGGTATGGCGGGCTGGCGCATCGACGTTGGCAATATGACTGGTGTGCAAGGCGCGGAAAATCATCACGTCGAAGTTATGCAAGGCATCCGCAAAGCTATGACTGATGTTGATCCGAATACTTGGTTAGTTGCCGAAAATGGTGACTTTGTAGCATCAGATTTAAACGGGCTCGGCTGGCAAGGAGCGATGAATTACCAAGGTTTTATGCGCCCATTCTGGAACTGGATGAATCGAAATCCAGAAATCACCGGTGGTTTCCAAGGCCTTCCATTTGCGATGCCCAAGATTGATGGCGAACAGTTCTTTGCATCAATGCAAGAGTTCAATGCATCTATTCCTTGGCGTTCCCTAACTGCCAGCATGCTTATTCTTGATTCGCACGACACCGCTCGCTTTCGCACTGTAGTACTCGGCGACAGAGACGCTCATCTTGCAGCAATGACAATGCTCCTAACTTACCCAGGTGTGCCTTCTATTTTTGCTGGCGATGAAATAGGACTTGAAGGTTCTTGGGGTGAAGATTCACGCAGGACAATTAATTGGGACGATAGAAGTGCTTGGGACGTAGATTTTTATGCTTCAGTGAAAAAACTAATTGAGTTGCGGAAGAAGAGCCCCGCGCTGATTAATGGTGGACTTCGCTGGGTTGCTGTCGAAAAGGATTACCTGGCCTACCTTAGGGAATCTAAGGACCAATCGTTATTAATCCTTATCGCGCGATCTGCAGTCAAGGCTGAGATAGATTTATCAAAATACGGATATTCAGTTGCAGAAACGCTTTATGGTGAAACTACAAACGGAGACAAGATCACAATTGATTCCAAAAGCGCAACCGAGGGAATTTGGCTTCTCAAATAAGGAAACTTTTTTAGGTTACTAGCGAGCGGTCCAACCGTTATCTATTCCGAAGGATGATCCGGTAATTGAATCTGAATATGGGCCACATAAATAAAGTGCGAGTTGAGCGATCTCTTCCGGTTCTATTAACCGCTTTATCGCTGCTGGTTGCAGCATAACTTCTTGAACTACCTCGGCTTCAGATAATTTATTTATTTCTGAAAGCGATTTGATCTGTTTTTCAACCAGAGCGGTGCGCGCGTATGAGGCTGCGATGGTATTTGCGGTAACTCCGTGAGGGCCACCTTCTAGCGCCGTTACTTTAGTTAAACCTTCGAGACCATGTTTTGCAGTTATGTATACAGATTTATTTGGGGATGCTACGTGACCATGGATACTTGATATTCCAATTATTCTTCCCCATTTTTTGGAATACATATGCGGAAGAACCTTTTGAGTTAAGAAGAATGGTGTGCGCAGCATTAGTGAAAACATCATGTCAGCCTGAGCGATCGGAAATTCTTCAATAGGGGCAACGTGCTGAACTCCAGCATTGTTAATTAAAATATCTATTTCTAAAGGGTTTGGGAAATGTTCATCTGGCTTACTTAGGTCTACGACCATTGTCTTGACTTTAAATTGCGATTCGAGTTCTGAAAGAGATTGAGCATTTGAATCAACTGCTAGGACTTCCGCACCTGCTTCTAAGAAAGCGATGGCACAGGATCGGCCAATCCCACTTCCGGCGCCAGTTATAAGGGCCTTTTTGCCTGCAAGGAATTTTGAATCAACGCCAACCATAAACGCATTCTACCTATTAGTGGCTTAACCCTCAATGGAGAGCGAAGTTAAATTATCTTGGACTCTGTATCAATTTCGAATGACCATAGGTCTAAATCATCAAGGTTTACGGGAGTAAAACCTTTCGCTTCCAATGCAGAGGCTAGCTGTGCGCGATGTTCAGTGGCGTGATGAATCGCCTGTGAAAGTATGGTTGATCTCCACCTTTTCACTAATTTATCTTCAGCATTTTTATACTCAAGTTGAATATCATCTAATTTCACACAATCCAAGAGTGCTTTATCAACAATCGCTGCTTGTTCCTTAAGTCGAACGAGATCGGCAATCTCCTTGACATCATCAATGCACGGATCACCTGGTTGGGTGAGTGCAGGCAATCCGCTGATTCGAAAAGCGTAATGATCGGCCGAATCAACGATGTGATAGATAATTTCTGCGGCGTGCCACTCGGGATTTGTGGCAAAAGCTTTGAGTGATTCTTCTGGCAGTGTTTGCAGATATTCGATTGTCTTCTGATTCGCCCAAGCCATATGAGCCAAGAGCCGATCTAGTGCAATAGCCATAGGAGATTCTTATCAACACATTGAAGATTTGTCGATGTTAGGAAGTGATTAACGTACCCATTAGGGTTCACGTTATGAATCCGGCATTTAATCGAATGTGGGCATCGAGCATTATTTCAAATCTTGCTGATGGCGTGATGCTCGCAGCGGTTCCTTTACTTGCCATTTCCTTAACCGATAGCCCTGTTTTGATTTCATTAATTGGCGCAATGGTGATGCTCCCTTGGCTCCTTTTTGCTATTCCAATTGGCGCAATCGTTGATCGAGTTGATCGGCGTTACATCTTTGCCGGAGCAAATGCATCAAGAAGTGTGGTCGTTGGGGTCCTAGCTCTCTTGATTGCGTTAGATCACGTAACTATCTTCTGGCTACTGGCAGCCGCATTTATTATCGGAGTTTGTGAAGTTGCCGCGGATACGACCGCACAGTCGCTAATTCCCCAAATTTTGGAAGAAAAAGATTTTGAGAAAGGTAATTCTAGACTTCAAATTTCGGAGACGGTTATCCAGGGTTTTATTGGAGCTCCGATCAGCGGGTTTATCTATGCCGCAGCAATCTATCTGCCGTTCTTCATTAATAGTTTAGGCTTCGCGATTTCTGCGCTCTTGGCACTGACAATTCCAGTCAAATATTTACAAGATATTCGTCAAGAAGGAGAAGAAAAAACAGAGAGACGTTTTGTCGCTGATATGAAATTTGGTATCGCTTATCTCTTTAATCAAAAAGTTCTACGGCGTTTGGTGGTTACGACTGCGACTATTGGACTTTGTTATGCCATGGGGTCAGCAACGATGGTTTTATTCATCATTAAAGAGCTGGGATTACAGGAGCGCTTCTTTGGTGTAATTCTGGCTATTCAAGGCGTGGGGGCAATCGCTGGTTCCTTGGTTGCCTCGCGAACATCGAGCAAATTTGGACGCAGCAAAGTGATGACCTTTGCAATTGTTGCAAGTTCGGCAGTGCTTCTGATCCAGGGTTTTTCTCCAAATATTTATTTCTTTGTAGCGCTTGCAACATTTGGTGGATTTGTAATCTCACAATGGAATATTTTGCTTATGGCTACTTATCAAACGGTAATTCCTAAAGAACTTTACGGCCGCATTCACGGAACTCGCAGAACATTGGTGTGGGGGCGATGCCCCTAGGTTCGCTCTTAGGTGGCGTATTGGCTAATTTCAGTCTGCGACTTCCGTTATATGTTGGTGGCGCACTCGCCTGTGTTGTCTCAATAGCATCCATTGGTTTCTTGCTTAACATTGAAGTGAACTCCCGCAGCGAAAGCACAGTCTGAAGCGAAGGTAACTCGCTTTTTCACCTCAAGAATCACCCGCTTCCCCAAAAGCTCATTTTCAAATAAGGTACGCGGGTGAATAAAAACGTTGATGCAGATTTTCTAGCCCTTCCGTTAGCCGCAGTTAGCGATGCCGCAATTAGCACAGCTAAAGATGCTGGAGCATCGCACGTAGATGTGCGTATAGAACGCACTCGAAGCGGTCTTCTCTCTTTGCGTGATGCCCGTCCAGAGACCCAGAGCGATGAATCGATCGCCGGTGTTGGAGTGCGTGTAATTGTGAACGGTGCGTGGGGCTTTGCTTCATCACCAGAAATCTCGGTCGATGTTGCAAAGAAATTGGCACAAACCGCAGTTGCTATGGCTAAAACATCTAAGCCACTATCTACAGAATTGGTTTCTCTTGTTACCGAGCCCGTTTATGCAAATCAGACTTGGGTCTCTGATTATGAAATTGATCCATTCTCAGTTTCTGATTCAGAGAAAAAGGATCGCTTAGCAGATCTAAGTAATCGATTACTCAAGAGCGCTGGCGTTAATCACACTTCTGCGACCACAATGTTTGTTAAAGAACAGAAGCATTATGCCGATTCTTATGGCACGAGCACCACGCAGCAGCGCGTTCGTATTCAAACTCAGATTGAAGCAATTTCAATTGGCTCACATGGTTTTGAAGCAATGCGAACATTGGCCCAACCAGCTGGCTATGGCTGGGAGTGGATGGGAAATAAGGATTGGGATTGGGATTCAGAGATTGCAGAACTGCCAACGTTATTGGCTGAAAAAGTTGCAGCACCATCGGTTGAACCTGGTCGCTATGACGTATTGATTCATCCTTCTAACTTGTGGCTGACCATTCACGAATCTATTGGCCACGCTACCGAGTTAGACCGCGCGATTGGTTATGAAGCTAATTACGCCGGAACTTCTTTTGCTACTCCAGATAAGTTAAATACTTTGCAATATGGCTCAAAGTTAATGAATGTGACTGGTGATCGCAGCACTTCACACGGCCTAAGCACTGTTGGATTTGATGACGAAGGTGTCGCCGCCCAGCGTTGGGACATTGTTAAAGATGGTCTCCTCGTCGGTTATCAATTAGATCGTCGCATAGCTGCCCGCGTTAACCGCGATCGAAGCAATGGGTGCGCCTTTGCTGATTCACCAGCACACGTGCCGATTCAGCGCATGCCTAACGTTTCGCTGCAACCAAACCCAACTGGTCCGACTTATGACGAGATGGTTTCTTCAATGGAAGATGGAATCATCATTAAAGGTGATAAATCTTGGTCAATTGATATGCAGCGCTATAACTTCCAATTTACTGGTCAACAATTCCACCGCGTCAAAAACGGCAAGATTGTTGGTCAGTTAAAAGATGTTGCCTATCAAGCAACAACAACTGACTTCTGGGGATCAATGAAGGTGGTTGGTGGTCCTTCAACTTATGTTCTTGGTGGTGCCTTTAACTGCGGTAAAGCACAACCTGGTCAGGTTGCGGCAGTAAGTCACGGTTGCCCAGCGGCGATCTTCGACAAAGTAAATATCCTTAATACTGTTGCGGAGGCCGGAAAATGATTTCAGCGCAAGATCTAATTGAAAAGATAACAACAGCTGCAACTTGCGATGATTGCATCGTTGTCGTGCGCGATAAGACGCAAGCAAACTTGCGTTGGGCCGGCAGCACGCTCACAACTAATGGCGTGATCCAAGAGCGCAGCGTCACTGTAATTGCTTTCGTTTCAGTAAACGGCGCAATGGCCTCAGGCGGAGTAACCCGAACCGATGTTTCACTTGCTGATGTTCCCGCTCTTTTAGAAGCGGCTATTGCTGCAGCGAAAGCAGCAGGTCCGGCAGATGATTACGCGCCTCTTGCAACTGACGTTTCTATTGGAAACTGGTCGGCAGAGCACGTTCCTACAGGCCCTGAAGTCTTTGCAAAATTTGCACCAGCATTGGGCGATATGTTCTCCCGTTCGGTTGCTGACAAGATTGAACTCTTCGGATATTCCGAGCACACAAATGAAACAACTTGGGTTGGATCAAAGGGTGGCTTGCGTTTACGTAAAGATTCACCAGTTGGTCGCGTAGAAATGACAGGCAAGTCTCACGAGCGCACCCGTTCTACTTGGGCAGGGGTTGAAACTCGTGACTTTACCGATGTATCTGTAGCCGATATCGATGCTCAAATACGTCAACGTTTAATTTGGCAAGGTACAAAAGTGGATCTGCCCGCTGGGCGTTACGACACAATCCTTCCTTCAGGTTCAGTAGCTGATTTGTTCACCTACATGATGTGGGTATCAACTGCACGCGATGCGCACGAAGGTCAATCAGTATTTTCTAAAAAAGGTGGCGGAACTCGCATCGGGGAGAAACTCTCAAATGTCTCTCTGCAATTCTTTAGCGATCCAGACTTTAAGCAACTTCCAGCAGCCAGCTTTGTGGCAACGCCTGTCAGCTCTCCATTTTCATCTGTATTTGATAATGGTCAAAGTATTAAACGCGTTGATTGGCTCAAAGATGGAGTTCTGCAATCTCTGATTCAGACTCGTGCTTCAGCCAAACTGACAAACTTAGATTTCACACCGTTAGGTGAAAACCTAGTTATGAGCGTGGATGGAGCCAGCGGTTCACTTGAAGATCTTGTAAAGAAAGTTGATAACGGTCTTCTTCTCACAACTCTTTGGTATATCCGTATGGTTGATCCGAACTCATTACTTCTCACCGGCTTAACTCGTGACGGCGTTTATCACGTCAAGGGTGGCGAAGTTGTGGGAGCAACCAATAATTTCCGTTGGAACGACTCCCCTGTGTCAGCACTTTCTCGCATTGCTCACGCTGGTGCAACCGAATGGACTCAACCACGCGAATGGGCTGGCGATATGAGCAATATGGCGATTCCACCGCTGGTCATTAAAGATTTCAACATGTCAACGGTAAGCCCAGGAAGCTGAGTGGCCCGTCCCACCTTGTAATACAGATCTATTTACTGATCGTGGGTGTGTTTTTAATCTTTACCGCCTGCAGTGACGCGTCCAGCGTGAGCGTGGGCGCTTGGATCACGCTTTGATTTGATCAAGCTGGCAATTGTTGAGACAACAAGGACCAGGCCAATTACTGACAGGCTAACTGCAATTGGAATCTTTGGAACTTCATACCAGATCTCGTGTAGGTAAGTCATAATCAACTTAACGCCAATAAACATCAAAATAATTGATAGTCCAAGCGATAGGTAAATCAACTTATCTAGCAATCCTGCAAGCAAGAAGTAGAGAGCGCGAAGGCCCAGCAAGGCGAAAGCATTCGCGGCAAAAACAAGAAACGGCTCCTGGGTAACTCCAAATGTTGCAGGGATCGAGTCAAGCGCAAAGAGTAAGTCGGTCGATGCAATCGCAATCATCACCAGGAACATTGGTGTTGCTATCTTCTTGCCATCAATCTTTGTGAATATCTTCGAACCGTGGAACTCATCGGTCATTGCAATTCGTTTTCTGATGAATTTAACTAGCTTGTTATCTTCTGGTGAAGGATCTTCATCCCAGTGATTAAATAAGCCAACGCCAGTCCAGATGAGAATTGCACCGAAGATAACGAAGGTGAAGCTAAATGCAGCAAGGGCGGCCGCGCCCACTGCAATAAATATTCCGCGCAGAACAAGAGCTAAGAGAACTCCAAACATCAAAATACGTTGGTGGTATATCGATGGAACTTTAAATTGAGCCAGAATAATGATGAAGACGAATAGGTTATCTACAGAGAGTGATTTCTCTACTAGGTACGCTGCAAAATACTCGGTTCCGAATTGAGAACCGGAACTTTGCCAGACCCAAATGCCAAAGCCAATCGCAACTGCAATATAGAAAATAGACCAGGTTGCAGCCTCTTTGAACTTCACTTCGTGAGGTTTGCGGCTGACGGTAAGTAGATCAACAACTATCAGCGCCAATATCGCACCGAGAACTACAAACCACGTGGTTAAAGAGACATCCATTTGTTACACCAATTTCGCTAAAGGGATATAAAGCCAAAGTCTCCCTCAACCACTTTGTGGTCGCAGCTCCGGGATATTGCTATCCGTGTTGACGAAGATGCCGAACGAGGTACTCCCCTTAACGTATCTGAATGCTAATCGGTGGATAGTGACCGAGCAAATTTGAATGCCTAAAAACGAAGTGTGTCGCTCTAAAGACCGGCAAACAATCTTGATATCTCCAGATAAAGTGGAATTCCGATAAGCAAGTTAAATGGGAACGTGACTCCGATACTAGACATCAAAGCAAGTGGAGCATTTGCCTCAGGTAATCCGATAGAGACTGCGGCAGGTGCGGCAATGTACGAAGCACTCGCGCTTAACACTCCGAGAATCGTTGCGCCACCAACGGAGAGTCCAACCAGGTTTCCGACTAGGACTCCAAGAGTTCCGGCGAATATTGGGAAGATCAGAGCGAATACTCCTACTCGCGCGCCAACTTTTTTAATTTCTCCCCAATTGCTTCCAGCTAAATATCCCAGGTGTAATAAGAACAAAACCAAGAAACCAGATTGCAGATCAATAAAGAATGGGGCAACTTGCGAATAACCAGTGTGGCTTGTAATCGCACCTATTACAAGGCCACCAACCAATAAGAGAATAGTTTTGCCAGTGACTACCTCGTGAAGCGTTTTACCCCACTGCACGCTCTTATCACGATGGCGAGATCCTAAATAAACGCCGACAACGATTCCCGGCACTTCCATAATTGTTAACAACGCGGTTGCAAAGCCTTCAACATAAATTCCGCTATTTTCCAAAAAGAGAAGGGCTGCGGAAAAAGTAACAAGTGATGTTGAGCCGTAATGAGCAGCTATCGCACCTCGATCAAGATCGTTGATTTTGTGTACTAATTTAAGTGAAAGATACGCAAATAAAGGAATGAGCATTCCTAGTCCAATAGTGGCCAGGGCTGGCAGTGCGAAGCTTTCGAAGGAAACGTCTTTAAGTGCGTGACCACCCTTTAGCCCGATTCCAAATAGGAGAAAAATCGAGATCATTTGATAGACCTGATCGGGGATTCGGACATCGCTCTTTATTAAGGCGCCCAGAAAGCCAAGGATGAAGACCAGTACGGCAACTGATGTCAGGTTTGTTACTGCAACCGAAGTTGTATCCACGCTGGCCTCCTAAGAATTTAGGCAGAATATAGCAGAAATCTAATTCAGGTATCAAATTGCTGGTATATTCGCGCCTATGGCAAATGCATCAGAAATCAGTCGCGAGTGGACCTTTCTCTCTAACCACGGACACGTTCTCGTTCATCTGGGGCGATATCCAGATTCTCGTGTCCGCGATATTGCAGATACCGTAGGTATAACCGAACGTAGCGCTCAAGCAATACTCGCAGATCTTGAAGAATCCGGTTATGTGACCATTACCCGAATTGGCCGCAGAAATAGCTACAAGGTCAATACTGGCTTGAAGTTTCGCCATCCTTCAGAGGCAAGTAAACCGATTAGTTCTTTGTTAAAGATATTTACTTGAGGTATTTCTTTGCCAAGTCATCCATATTTCAAAAAGGAAGTTGTACTTACAAGTAAACATAAGAAGATTGACTTGATTAAGCCGGCCTTTGATATCTCCGTTGGCTGCAACATTTTTGAACTACCTCTCGATACCGACCAGTTGGGAACATTTAGTGGTGATATAGCTCGCTTAGATCCTCCGCTTGAGACCGCGATAAAGAAAGCCAGATTAGGAATGAGTCTTACAGGAACTCCCCTTGGGATTGCATCAGAGGGATCTATCGGTCCCGATCCGATTGTTCCTTTTCTTCATTCAGATATTGAACATCTGGTCTTTGTCGATGATGAGAACGAAATAATTATCTCAGAGACTTTTCGCTCTTTCGACATCACACTTTTCACAACAACTGTCAGTCCGAAGGATGACTTAAATCAATTCCTGCAAAAGGCAGATTTCCCAAATCACAAGTTGATTGTTCGCCCAAATAGAAGCGACAAGAGTGGGTCGATCAAAGGTATTGATGATCAGCAGTATTTATCTGAGGCGATTGAGAAGATCGCCGAGATTTCTCCGGATGGCTTAGTTGTTGTTGAATCAGATTTGCGGGCAATTAGCTCGCCTTCGCGTCAAAAGAATATTGAGCAAGTTGCAAACTTGTTGGCCTTAAGAATTAGTCAACTATGTCCTGAGTGCAAATTGCCTGGTTGGGGCTGTGTTGGATATGAGAAGGGCCTGACGTGTTCAGAATGTGGCTCTGAGAACCAACTCGCTATTCGACAAGAAATCTTGGGATGCGCCAAGTGTGAATTTACTAAATCAGGGAAAGTCATTGCATCTGTCTTGAGCCCGGCAAATTGCGATATTTGTAATCCTTAGAATCAAAAGGTGAGGCGGCGTGCCACGCTAGCCTTCAACCTGAAGATTCTCTGTGAGTCTTATTTCATGCTTGATTTCGTCACCCTTCAAAGAGAAATTCCATCACTTGTGGATTAAATTCCTCTTAACTTATTCAAGGGGGCTTCAAATGCGTACAAGAAACCTAGCTGCAATTGCGATTGTTGCAATGCTTTCGTTTGCAAATGTTTCGACTGCCGCGGCAGATGCTGCCAAGCCAGGACAGAGCATGACTCACATGAAAACAGGTGCTGGGTTAGCTTCCACTCTTGAAGGTTTAGGCGTAATTCTCTACGTGCAAGGTGGTGCCACATCTTCAATTATTGGAGATTCAGTTGTAGCCCCAAATGGTCAATACGTATTCCATATTCCAATCACAGCGAATAAATCTGGCGTTCAGCATTTAGGAAGCAACATAGTCTTTTACAACATCCTCAATAACTATCAGTTACGCCTGCGTAATCCAGTTATTGATCTCGCCAAAGGGGTGGTAACTGCGACTGTGCCGGAAGCAGATAACCAGAATTTAACTATTTTAAAAATCACAAATGCTTCAACTCTAAAGCCAAAAGTAATGTCAGATCGTAAAACAAGTCTTCGCACCACTTCTTATTCAGGCGCAACGCTTTCGTTAGCTCCGGGAATTGCGGCGGCAATCATAGGAGCGCTAACCCTTCCTGCAAACTCACTCCTAGAAGAAACACCACTTGGAATGGTTTTAGCTGGGCTATCCGTTGAAAGTTTTGGAGTCAGCACTACATACATAGTATTGGCTGCGATTCTTTCAATAACAGCAATCCTTGCTCTGCTAACCAAGTCGCTTCGTTCTAACTTCTAAGGCTG
>JAPLBF010000017.1 GCA_026392825.1 Actinomycetota bacterium | reverse complement strand
ATCCCCAAGAAAAACTACTGCTTGTGGGTCTTCACGCACCAAAATTTTAGATAATTCCGTGATCATTGAAGAAACTAATTCTGCATCGGAAGTTCCAGAGATGTTCAATTCAATCTCTGGAGGGAGTATTTCTAACTCACGAAAAAAGACATCCTTTAAGTTATCTGAATAGTGTTGACCAGACCACACTAATTTAAAGTTGTTACCGAGCCGGCTTCTTAACTCTCTCAACATGACGCTTGCGCGAATCACATCTGGGCGAATGCCCAAAACCATTAAAATTGGTTTTGGGTTCATTTAACGGGGTACAACTTCCCAAGGATTCCAATAATCAAATGGGAACCGATAATCATCCCCTTGGCTCTCTTCCAACGTGGTATTAGAAAAGACCATTAATTGAGCATCTTCAGTTAGTGACATAAATCCATTTGCGTAACCCGCAGGGATAAAGAAACCAGATGGACTTTTTGAGGACAAGACTTTTCTTTCGACTACCTGGTCTTTATCTGGAGAATCTTTTTCGCTCATCTTTACCGCACAAGCCAAGATCGAGCCGTTAAGGACAAAAAAGACTTTTGATTCAAGCATGTGGCCATGCCAAGCCCTGATAAAGCCTTGAGAATGATTAGAAACGGTGTAAAAACGCTTAAATTTATTTAATGGGAAACCATTTATGAAAGAGAGTTCTCCACGATCATCGACTGCACAGCCCCCAGGCAAAATTGTAGGAACAGTTGGCAGTTGATCCATAAGTTCTGTCATTTTCTAGCTCCCCACTGAAGACGCAGACTTTCTGAGTTATTAAATCGAGGATTGGCAACATCTTTAATTCTTTTATTCCAGATAGCATCAGCGACTTGCTTGATTCCATCTTCAATAGTCCATTTTGGCGCAAACCCAAGTTTAGCGCGAGCATAATCTGAACTGACTCGATAATTTCGGGCATCTTGGAACGATATTTCAGTTTGCTCGATTTCGGCGTCAGTAACTATGCCCTGAATTCTCTTCGCTAATTCAAGCACTGTCACATTTTCAGTATGTAAATTAAAAGTACCGGTTGCATTTGTATCAAGATGTGGAATCGCGGCAGTTGCCACGTCCTTCACATGGAGAAGAGGACGGTATTGCGCTCCACCAAAAACACTCATACTTCCTTCAAGAATTGCGCGAATGGTCAAAACATTTAAAACCAAATCAACCCGTAGGCGAGCAAACGAGTCACTCATGCCAAAAAGGGTGCCTAATCGAAAAATAAGCGTTGTTGCATCGCTTTTGTTCAATATCTCTTCAGCCTCTAATTTTGATTCTGCATATAGCGAAAGTGGGCCAGTCGGACTTGATTCGTCTAATAGCCCATCTTGGGCACCGTAGACAGAACAGGTAGATGGAAAAATTATCCGCCCACCAAAATTTTCAGTGAGGTGGCGAACCGCTTCGACATTGGTTTGCCGGGTTAATTTTGGGTTGATTGCACAGGCGGGATCTCCAACCAAGGCAGAGAGCCAAACTACTGAGTCAGCCCACTTGAGGTGCTTCTCAATGGTTTTAAAGTCAAGAATGTCACCGTACGCAAAATCTACTTCCTTCAAGTATGAATCTTCATATGTGAGGTTGTCTAAAACCCTTACGTCATGTCCGGCACGCATCGCTTCGTCGGTGAGCCAACCACCGACATATCCTGCGCCGCCAACCACCATGACCTTAGCCATCATTACTCCAAATTCTTAATACTTTTGCCAAATTATATGTGAGAAATACTCTATCTCCGAGCTTTTAACGCTCCGACGACCTAAATGTAACTAATAAAGTGGTAAATAAGACGATAATAGGTGCATATATTATAAATAAACTGAACTGGTTTAGTTTGAACCTAGCCAACGAGGAATTATGAAAACGGCAATTAAAAACAAACTAGGTCGCACCACAGTGATGCGCTCCCTTAAAGTCTTGCCAAAAAGTGACCGACCCAGAATTATCTTTGTAATCCTTTTACAAGCGGGTCTGGGATTCATCGACTTAATTGGCGTCGCAGCGATTGGTGTTTTAGGCGCTCTTTCAGTTACTGGTGTGCAATCTCAGCAACCCGGTAACCGAGTTTCTTCTATTTTACAAATGCTGGGTATTTCTAAAATGAGTTTTCAGGCACAAGTCGCAATTCTAGGTCTTGGCGCCGCGTTCATTTTTGTCTTCAGAACGATACTTTCAATTTTGATAACTCGAAAAATATTGTTCTTTTTAAGTCGGCGGGGTGCAGCCTTGTCTTCAAAATTAGTTGGTCAACTTCTTTCGCAATCATTAATTAAAGTTCAATCGCGCTCGACTCAAGAATCTGTTTATGCGCTTACCGCGGGCGTCTCAGCAATAACATTGAGCATTCTGGGTGTTATGGTGACAATTATCGCCGACTCATCACTTCTAATATTGATGTTATTAGCGCTATTGATTGTGGATCCCATAATTGCCCTCACATCTGTCTTGTTCTTCTCTTCACTGGGCTTAGCTCTTTATAGAAGCATGCACGTCAAAGCTCATAGATTAGGTTTCGAAAACTCAAAACTTGCAATCCAAGGAAACACAAAAATAATTGAAGTTTTAGAGTCTTATAGAGAACTGGTTGTTCGGAACCGACGAGATTATTACGCTCGTGAAATTGGAAGCATTCAACGCAAACTTGCCGATGTTTTAGCCGAAGTGCAATTCATGCCAAACGTCAGCAAGTATGTAATTGAGTCCGGAATGGTCGTCGGGGCGGTTGTAATCGCTGGAGTCCAGTTTGCACTCCAGGATGCCAGCCGCGCGACAGCCGCGCTTTCAGTTTTTTTAGCTGCCGGCACACGAATAGCCCCAGCAATTCTGCGATTACAGCAAAGTTTTATTCAGATGCGAGGTGGATTTGGAGCAGCAATTCCCACGCTTGAATTGATCGAATCTTTAAAGGACGTACCTGAAGTAGAACACGTAGAAGATACTTTGGATCATTCACATTTGGGGTTCGAGCCGAGCATTAACTTGAATTCAATTTATTTCACTTATCCAGAGAAAGATTCGCCCACACTCTCTGACTTAAGCGTAAATTTAATTAAAGGTAGTGCAACGGCGATTGTCGGCCCTTCAGGTGCTGGAAAGACCACATTGGTTGATATTTTACTAGGGGTACTTCAACCCGATAAAGGTGATGTAACTATTTCGGGTCTAAAACCTCTCGAGGCAATTTCAAAATGGCCAGGTGCAATTGCATATGTACCTCAAGATGTTGCTTTATCTAACGGAACGTTTCGCGAGAATTTAACGATGGGTTACCCAATAAATTTAGCCCCAGATGAACTTTGCTGGGACGCCCTTCGGATTGCACAATTGGATAATTTCGTACGGGATCTTCCACTTGGTCTTGATCAGCCAATAGGAGAGCGCGGCACAAATTTAAGTGGAGGCCAAAGGCAAAGATTGGGTATTGCTCGTGCCATGTTGACTAAACCCAAGCTCTTAGTTCTGGATGAAGCAACAAGTGCGCTAGACGGACAAACCGAACTAGATATATCCACTGCGATTAACGAACTAAAGGGAATTGTTACTGTTGTAATGATTGCGCACCGTTTATCGACGGTTAGAAATTCTGATCAAGTTATTTACTTAGATAACGGCAAGATTATTACTAAGGGTAAGTTTGAAGAAGTTCGCCAAACTGTGCCTGATTTTGATCGCCAGGCACAGTTAATGGGACTTTAGAGACTATCTAGGCCTGCGACGACGCTCTGATGAGTTAGGGCGTGGCTTGCGAGAACCGCGAGCTGGGCCTTTGTTTTCAACAACTGGCGTTACATAAGGAATGCCTGAAGGCTCTTGTGCTCCAGTAATTCGCAGTAAGTCTTGATCAAGTGGCTTTACGCCAACGAATTTTGGAGTAACGCCCGCACGTGAAGTTAGGCCTCCAACAGATTTCTGTTGTTTTGTTGTCGCAAGAGTTACGACAGCACCAGCTTCGCCCGCACGGGCGGTACGACCTGAACGGTGCAAATAATCTTTGTGATCTGTAGGTGCATCTACGTGAACAACAAGTGAGATTCCATCTACGTGGATACCACGGGCGGCAACATCTGTTGCAACGAGAGCGGCATTTGGGAGTTGCTTGAAAAGCGCAAGTGTTCTGGTTCGAACCGCTTGTGATTTGCCTCCGTGAAGAGCGCCAACAGGAACACCTGCGTGAGCAAGTTTGTCAGCCAAGCGATCTGCTCCACGTTGGGTTTTAACAAAGAGAATCGTTTTTCCATTACGCGCTGCAATTTGATTTGTGATGTCATCTTTATCGCCAGGGTGCATTACAAGAACGTAGTGCTCCATTGTAGAAACAGATGCACGGTCATTTTGTAGTGAATGTGTCTTTGGATTGTTTAAGTATTGGCGAACAAGCGCATCAACGCCACGGTCAAGTGTTGCTGAGAAAAGCAGTCGTTGACCATTTGGTTTTGCTTGATCCAAGATTTCTTTAACGACAGGCAAGAATCCCATGTCAGCCATTTGATCTGCTTCATCAAGAACTGTGATTTCAAGATCATCGAGTTGCACTTCACCTTTATTTAGCAAGTCGATTAAACGTCCTGGTGTTGCAACAAGGATCGCGGTCGCCTTACGCATTGCAGTGATTTGCTTTGCATAAGGCATGCCACCTGCTATTACGACTGAATCGTGACCAATTGCGCGTGCAAGTGGAGTTAAAACTTCGTCGATTTGCTGTGCAAGTTCACGGGTTGGTGTGAGAACTAGAGCCAAAGGCTTATGTGGTTTAGCGGCCTTTCCACTGATATTTGTCAGCAGTGCAAGTCCGAAAGCTAGCGTCTTACCTGATCCGGTTTGCCCGCGACCAAGGATGTCATGACCTGCAATAGCATCTGGAACAGTTGCAATTTGGATTGGGAATGGGTGAGTGATGCCTTGCGCGTTAAGTGCATTGGCAAGCGCGGGTGCGATACCAAGATCGCGGAAAGTTGTTGTTACTTCAGTAAGTGGAGTTGCATCAACCAAGTTGGCATCTGCAAGATTTGCTGAAATGTAATTATCGTCAGCACCGAAATCAACAGCGGCATTATTATGAGTCTTGTGTGCTTTGCGGTCATCGCGTGCATAAGCAGGTAAATCATTGCGACGATCACGCGTAGGTTTTACTTGACGCTCTGCGCGGTAATTAGATGCGGTTACATCGGGTGCAGTTTTATGTTTTGCAAAACTTTGTTTTGAGGGTGCACCTGGCTTATATTTTTTGCGCTTGCCAGGAATAAAGTTAGGGCGACCATCATCAGTGCGGGCGACGCGTTCTTTAGCAGCATCGCGACGTGTAGTTGGGCGGGTATCTGATTTTTTAAACTCTGGGCGAGCTGTGCGTTCGTTGCGATCTGATACAAATTTCTTTGCGCGAGATTCTGGCTTTACAACTTCTTCTTTTACTTCTCGCGGCTTCGAAGCGGTCTTCTCTTGATAACGCTTGGCGCGCATTTTAGAGCGATCGTTTAAACGAGCTTCTTTCTTCGAAAGAGTTGATGTGTCGATATCTGAATAACGCTTTGTTGAAGGCTTTCTTGTTGGTTTTGCTGAAGCCACTTTAAATGGCTTTGCAGCCGCGCCTTTACGTGCAGCTTTTTCTGCACTTGTGTGGCGCGGCTTAGAAATAGGTGTTGAAACTGGCGACTTCTTGGCGCGGGGCTTACCGGCTTTAGCCGATGCTGCTCTGCGGGCTTTTCCGGGCGCGGTTGTTGTAGAGACATAGAAATGCATACCAATCGAGACGACAAGCGCGTCTCGGGTATGGCCTCGAATGGGCCAGGGCGGTGATAAGACTCGCAAGTAAGTGGCCGTTTAGGCTCACTTTGGGGGGAACATCGATGCAAGGTGCGTCGATGGCTTAAGGATACCTTGGATTGAGCGTGTGGATTTACCAATTGGAGCTGATATTACGAAATGTCCGTTTTGTCCTATCCCCGCTACATCTGGGGCTATAATTCGTAGAAGGTTATAGAGGCGCCGACGGGTGTCGCTGAAGTAAAAACCGGTTAAAAAGGAAGTCCCAAAGTGGCATTTAAGAAGTCTGCAGCCTCTGCAGGTCCTCGCGTGTGGACCGTCGCAGAGCTCGGTGCTTTCTACACAGAGCACCGTTCAGAGCTTCTAGCCCACGCAAATCGCGTCCTAAAGGATTCCACTAAGGCAGAAGAAATCACTCAAGATGCGCTTATTAAGTTCATGCTCGCTGCCCCAGAGCTTGAATCAAACGATCACGCACTTTCTTATCTACACCGCACAATCGAAAACCTCTGCATCGACTTGTTCCGCCTAGAAGGTCGCCGCCCTAACCTCGTGGTTATCGACGATGCCCAGGCTGAAGTTGAAGCCGCCTGGCAGGTTGACGGCGATCACTCGCAGGCTATTTCTGCTGCGGAAGATGCAGCGATCATTCGTCAAGCACTCGCACTACTTTCTCCTGCAGAGCGCGCAGCGCTTGTTATGTGGGAAATGGAAGGCCGCTCAACTTCAGAGATCGCCGCAGAACTTGGAATCAAGGAATCTGCAGTGCGCCACACTGTTTCTCGCGCTCGCACTTCACTTCGCCGGGTACTTTCAGAATTGGTTATCGACGAAGAGCGCGGCCTAACCGCACTCGACATGCTTTCTACTACTTATAAGAAGGCTGCAGAGCTCGCTCAGAAATCTTCTAAGGTTGCCCTTTCACTACTTCTTGTTGTGACCGCATTCCTTGGCTTTAACTCAATGACCGGTCGCGAAGGCGTGACAATCACACCATCTGCTCCATCTGAAATTGCATCTGGCCCAGTCGCTGGTCCATCTCAAGCGACTGCTCCAGTTGAAGCGACTGCTCCAGTTGAAGCGAGTGCCCCAACACCTGAAATTTCAATGCCAGCCAAGAAATCCAGCACAATGGTTTCAGGCGTGGCAATCAAATCAGCGAAGATGGCCTTCCCAGGTCTTGATAAAGACGGGATCCCCACAGGATTTACTGTTGCTACAGATAACGGCACCCCAGGCACCCTGCGCGTAAACCGAAATACGCCGATCGCCACTGAAGCCGGAACAGAGTTGTCCACCCAAGCCATCACAGCAAGTGGTGGTCCAAATGTGATGATCTCTCAGATCATCACGGTGGACGGCAACGGCACGAGATACTCCGTAAATGGGGTATCGGTCGGTGTTGCGGGCAGCTGGACCTCTCTTAAGCTCGGCGCCACAAGCACCGATTTTGAGCGTATGTCCAACGGGCAGTACCTTGTGACCGTTAGAATTCTCGTAGTCTCAACCCCAACTCAAGAGTTCTCTATCCCCGTGGGCAACCGTGGCTTCGACCTAATAGGTCCTATCAAGTCAATTACAACTCGACTTGTACTTAACCCAGGTAAGACTCAAATTTTATCTCAGTCAGTACTTGTGACTGAGTCAAAGAAGTAAAAGGTAGAGCGGTGAAGCACGTGAAAATTCACCTAAATAGATTTCTCCGTCGCGTCCGGATACACGGCGGGGAATTTGATACATCAGCACGTGCGATGTATCGAGAAGGAGTGACTAGTTCACTCCGAGCCGACCTACGGATCGTCCGTGGATCGACTATCGAAAGGAAACAAATGTCTACAAAGACAACTTTCAAGCGTATAACGCTTGTAACGGTTGCAGCTTTGGGTCTTGGTGTTATGTCAGTTGCGCCTTCAAGCGCAGCTGTGCAGCTAGATAGCGTCACTGCTACAGCATCAGCAACTCAGGTCACAACTGAAACACTTACAGCTACAGCAGCAGTTGTAACAGTTACACTGGCATCAACAAATACCGAAACAATGACAGTAACAGCCACAATTCAAAGTGGTCCTGCATACGTTGCTCCGATTTTGGTGTTTAAGGAATCAACAACTGCAAACACAGCTGGAACAGGCACATCTGTAATCACGATCGCCGGTAGAACAACCAGCGTCTCCCAAGCGACAGCAAAGTACAGCTTGTACTTAGATGCACCTGCGACAGCCGGTACATATGTAGTTAAGCTGACACCAACCGGTGGAAGCAATGCAGTTGCAACAACAGTTTCAATTGTTGTTTCAAAGAAGGTATACTCGGCAGTTTCAGCCACACACTCACGTGTTTGGACAATGGTTCCAGCAGCTGACGGCGCTGACGCAAACGTCACCCGATGCAATGGTTACGGAACTCCTCTTGGTATATGTGCGGGCGGCTACTCACAGATTTACGTGGGCCGCGACACAGACGCGTCAAAGGATGCTTTCAATCTTTCGACCGTATCAACAACACTGAAGCCTCTTGGAGTTCCAGTAGCTTCTTTCGCAATCATTCCTCGCAATGAAAGCGGAAGCGCTACAACTCTTAGCCCATCTCCAATCACAGTGTCCGTAAGCGGTCCAGGAAATGTAGCAATTCAAGATGCGATCGTTCGTGCCAAGAGCGTTACAGAGAGTGTTGCAAACTCTGGTGCAGATGGATATGACCCAGCCAAACTCACAGCAAGCGCCTGGCTAATCAGCGATGGTACAGCAGGCTCTTCAGTAGTTAAATTCAGCATGGATGGCGTTGTATTGAGAACCGTAACTGTTAACCAAGTTGGAACTACATCTGCATACGTCTTTGGAACACCTTCAAAGAACGTAATCGGTGTCGGTGAAACTGCATCAGTTACTATTACAGGTGCTGATTCACTTGCAACAACAACAGGCGCTGCAAGCGTCTGGGCGTACTCATCAGACACAGCAGTTGCAACGGTTGGCACATCACAAACATCAACAGTTGTAATCACAGGCGTTAAGTCTGGTACAGCAACAATTACAGTTGGAAATGCATCAACACTCGCAGCTTCAACAATCACAAAGACCTTGGCAGTCAAGGTTGGCGCGATTACTGCAAAGACTGTTGCATTCACAATGAGCCCAACAGCTCCACAACCAGGTGAGAAAGTTACTTTGACAGTAACAGCAACTGACGCATCAGGTAACGCAGTTGGAGACGGTTCACGTGACCTATTCAGTGCTGGTGGTCTTACAACCAGCCTTGCAGTACAAGGTGCAACTTGGACAGCATCAACAGCAGCTGTAACGCTTAAGGACGGAAAGGCTGAATACAGCTTCTACGCTCCAACAGGTACTGGAAAGCTAACCGTAACTGCTACTGAAGGTGCTTCTACTGATTCAACAACCAAGGGATCAATCACTGGTTCAGTTGACGTAACTAACGCAGCACTAGATGCAGCAACAGTTGCAGCAGAAGCAGCAGAAGCAGCAGCACAGGATGCAACTGATGCAGCCTTGGATGCTACAACTGCAGCAGAAGCAGCCGGAGCCTTGGCTCAGGAAGCTGTAGATCTAGTTACAGAACTATCAGCACAAGTTACTAAGTTGATGACAGCCCTAAAGGCTCAGATCAATTACCTAACTAAGTTGGTAATGAAGCTCGCAGCTAAGAAGTAATACTTCCTAGCCTCGATCTTTTAAAGATCTAGAACCGAAACCCGGTTCCCTCTTCGGAGGGGGCCGGGTTTCGGCTTTTCTTAAGTAAGATTGCCCCATGTTGAATTTAAGTAGCGAAAAGAGCCTGGCTCGGTTTATCTCGATAGGCGCCTTTTTGACGACAGTTGTTGTGATCTGGGGTTCAGTAACCGACCCCGTGAATACACCTAAGTTGTTTATCCTTGGCACTTGCTCCTTTGCCGCTGGGGCTATCGCTTTTCTAATGGGGTTCAAAGAAATATGGCGCTCTTCTCGCCTCTGGTTAATCGGCTCAATATTATTTATAGCCTTTTCAATTTCTGCAGTTCTAAATAGCCCATCGCCGCTTGAGCAAAATATTTACGGAACTTACGGTAGAAATACCGGTTTTATTACTTATTTTGCTCTCTTGCTGATTTCAACTGCCTCAACTTTGCTTCGTCAAAAATCTAACTTTAATTTGCTTGTCTACAGCCTCTTTGCAGCAGGGGCCACCAACGTTGCTTATTGCCTTTGGGCGATTGCCTTTGGTGATTTCATTGGTTGGAACAATCCATATGGAAATATCTTGGGAACATTTGGTAATCCAAACTTTATTGGTGCATTTCTAGGAATCTTTATCACCGCCCTCACCGCATATGTCCTTCAACCGGGGATTTCTTGGAAGTATCGCGGCCTCGCTTTAATAATTGTGGCCATTGGGTTATTTGAAATTTTGAAATCACATGCGGTACAAGGCCTTGTCGTATCAGCGGCCGGGTTTTCAATAATTGGATTTCATCTGATCCGAAGCAAATTCCACTCGAAGGTAATTCTTGCTGGTTACACATTGGTTATTGCATTGCTTGGCTTCATAGCGCTAATGGGTGCATTGCAAAAGGGGCCTTTAACAGCTTTCATTTATAAGGAATCAGTCACGCTTCGCGGTGAATACTGGCAAGCCGGCTGGAATATGGCTAGCCAATTTCCATTTACTGGCGTGGGAATGGATTCATATGGAGATTGGTATCGCCGTGTGCGCGATAGCCAGGCACTTATTGTTCCAGGCCCAGAAGTAGTAACTAACGCTGCCCATAACATTCCTTTCGATATTCTGGCATATGGAGGGTGGCCTTTATTTCTTTCTTTCATCTTTTTAATTTCGCTTGCAGCTATCTCAATCATAAAGGTGACACTGCGCAATAGAAATTACGATGGAACTTTTATTGCCCTATCGGTTGCTTGGACTTGCTACCAAATTCAATCCGTGATCAGTATCAGCCAGATCGGACTTGCTATCTGGGGATGGCTACTAAGTGGCGCTGTAATTGCATATGAAATTGCAACCCGAGATTCAGGTGTTTCAGAGAAGAAAATCTCTTCTGGAAAATCAGCCAAATCAAAAGAGCAGATATTATCGGCTACCACTATTGGTGGTTTAGGCCTAGTCATTGGTGCTCTGATTGTTGTGCCACCGCTATCGGCTGATATGAAATGGAAGTCAGCGATCACAAAAGGTGATTTAACGATGGTAAAGGCTGCGCTAGTACCGTCTTATATGACACCGACAGATACAAATCGATTGTTAAACATGGTTTCAATTCTCGAAAATAGCAAGCTACCTGACATTGCCTATGAATATGCCAAGAAGGCTGTGGAATTTAATCCAGAGAGTTTTGATAGTTGGAGAACTTTATATTTGGTTACGAATTCCACACCACAAGATAAAGAACTTGCCTTGACTAATATGAAGCGCCTGGATCCTAAAAATTCTAATGTTTTAAATACTCCAAAATGAAGAAAGTAGCGATAATCGGTCAGGGATATGTAGGCCTCACAATTTCAGCATTTGCCGCTAAGAGTTATCAGGTCATTGGTTTTGATAATAGCCAGAAGGTTGTGGAGCAACTAAATCAGGGTATTTCGCACATAGAAGGCGTAAAAAGCGCGGATATAAAAGCAGCGATTTCCGCTGGAAATTATCGCGCTACGGCTGATGGCGCTGATATCACAGGGGCAGATATCGTAGTGATTGCGGTGCCGACTCCGTTGGATAAAGATCGTAAACCTGATCTGACTTTTCTTGAAAGTGCCTGCAAGACAATCGCAGATAACATCAGCCATTCAGTATTGGTGATTAATGAATCAACTTCTTATCCTGGCACCATTCGCGGTGTAATCAAGCCGCTGATTGAGAAGTTATCTGCGGGCAAGGCTGAACACTTGTATGCAATTTCGCCAGAGCGAGTTGATCCAGGTCGAGTTGATTGGGATCAGAAGAACACGCCAAGGTTGTATGCGGGGTTAACTCCTGAGGCTTCAAAACAAACGCGTGAGTTTTACTCTTCGTTCTGTGACAACTTGGTGGAGGTTTCATCGCCCGAGGTGGCAGAAGCTGCAAAGTTATTTGAGAACACTTTCAGACAGGTGAATATCGCACTGGTAAATGAATTTGCGCAGATTTCTCACGCTTTAGGAATTTCTGTTTATGAAACTTTAGATGCTGCTGACACGAAGCCATATGGGTTTATGAAATTTAACCCGAGCGCTGGTGTGGGCGGACATTGCATTCCAGTTGATCCATCTTATTTATCTCACGTGGCTGCGGGGCTTGGAGTGCCGGCTACATTTATTGAACGTGCTAACGAAGTTAATTTGGAGATGCCAAAGTATGTTGTTGCTCGTGTGATGGCAGATAACGGTGGATCGTTAAAGGGTAAGAGCGTGCAGGTTGTTGGGGTTTCTTATAAGCCAAATATTGCTGACACTCGTGAAACGCCAGCCGAGTTGGTTATTGAAGAGTTAACTCGGGTTGGCGCTGTGGTGAATTGGAATGATGATTTGGTGGGTAGTTGGAAAGGGCAGAGCTCAACGCCCTTGGGTGGAGCAGAGATTGCGATAGTTGTTACTTTGCACGATGGGGTGGATAAGAAGGCTGTGCTTGCTTCTGCGCCTTATGTATTTGATACGACTGGAAAGTTGCCGGGGGCGAAAGGGCTTTAGTTTTACTTCTTCATCTCGGTAGCGACGTCATCAATGATGTTATCTAAAGTATTTGCAGGTGCCCAACCGATGCTGGTTTTAATCTTGGTGATATCCGGGACGCGGCGTTGCATATCTTCAAAGCCAGTTGGGTAAGCCTGGTCATACGGTGTGTAAGTAATTTTTGATGTTGATTTGGTGCGTTCGATAATCTTTTCGGCGAGCTCTTTGATTGATGTTTCACCGGTGCCACCGATGTTGTAGACCTCACCGATTGCTGAATCAGTTGTGGCAAGGGCCAAGATTGCTTTGACGGCATCCTGCACGTGGCAGAAGACGCGTGATTGTGTGCCATCGCCGTAAATTGAGATTGCTTCATTCTTTAGTGCTGCTTGCACAAAGCGCGGAAGGACCATTCCGTAACGTCCGGTTTGGCGTGGGCCGACTGTGTTGAAAAGGCGCACGGTTGTTACTTTGAGTTGCTTGGTTAGGAAGAGTGCGTGCGCGATTGCTTCTTCAAGTGCTTTGGCATCGGAGTAAGTCCAGCGAATTTTTTGTGGTGCACCTACTACACGATCATCCGTTTCATTAAGTGGTTGCTTTGGGTTTTTACCGTAAACCTCTGATGTGCTGGCGATAATGATGCGTTTATTTAGCTTGGTTGCAGCGTTTAGAACTACTTCTGAACCGGTGAAGTTAATGGAAACAGATTCGATTGGGTTTTCAAGAATTGTGTTAACGCCAAGTGCTGCGGCCATATGAAGGACTAGGTCGGCAGGGGCCATCAATTTTTCAACGAGGGCCGCATCGCGAATGTCGCCTTGGTGGATTTCGATTTGATCTTTTATGTGGGCGATATTGGCAGCTGATCCGGTGGACATATTGTCGAGGATCGAGACTTGATGGCCTTGGGCGATCAGTGCGTCACAGAGGTGAGAGCCGATAAAACCGGCGCCACCGGTGATGAAAACGCGCATGGGGGCGAGTCTATCGGGGCGGGTATCGATCTTTGAGGGTTGCCTCTCGGGCTGGGCTCAGATAACTCACAGGCGAATAAGGCATTGTGTGGGTATGAAGTCACCAACTTTCCGCAAGTACACATCTGCGGGCACTGACTGGGCGGCGTGGTTATTGGGCATTGGCTTGGGTCTGACTCTGGCGTTGCAGTTAACGACGATGCGACAGAGCGATATCAATTCGGTTTATGCAGCCGTGGCTTCGATCTCGCGTATTGCTGCGTTGGTTGGCACATACTTTTCGATCGTTGGTATTTTCTTGGTTGCGCGAATTCCTTGGGTAGAACGCGGTGTGGGGCACGATCGTTTGGTTACTTGGCATCGCAAGTTGGGGCCGTGGAGTTTGTATCTAATTGGTTTTCACGTCTTGTTTATTATTTTAAGTTTTGCGGGGCAGGATCAAGTTTCGTTAGCTGTTGAACTTTGGCGGATGCTCAAAACCTTCGAATGGATGTGGGCGGCGCTTGCTGGGTTTGTGTTGATGGTGATGGCCGGGGTTACTTCATATAAGAAAGCACGCGCCAAGATGAGTTATGAAACTTGGTGGATCATCCACGTTTACACCTATATCGCTGTTGCGGCATCGTTTATGCATCAAGTTGTTAACGGGCAGATGTTTATTGATCATCCGTTAAATCGTGCGTATTGGACTTTTCTTTATGTTGCAATGGCCTTTGCAATTATTTGGTGGAGAATCGGTATTCCGTTGGTGCGTTCTCTGCGCCATAACTTGCGCGTTGAAAAAGTTGTTATCGAAGGTCCAGGTGTGGTCTCGGTTGTGATGAAGGGGCGAAAGCTCACTGATTTGGCGGCAGAAGGCGGACAGTTCTTTGGTTGGCGCTTTGCCGCGAAAGGACATTTCTTGATGTCACATCCTTATTCGCTATCTGCGGCACCGACTGCGCATTATTTGCGCATCACAGTTAAAGATTTGGGCGATCACTCGCGTTCGTTGGTGCATCTAAAGCCAGGCACCCGTGTCTTTGTGGAAGGCCCATATGGAGCTTTTACTGCGGGGCGGGCCAAGATGCCGCATGTTGTTTTAATTGGTGGTGGCGTTGGAATTACACCGGTGCGCGCTTTAATTGATGAGTTTAAAAATGGTGTGCAGATTGATTTAATTTATCGCGCATCGCGCAAAGAAGATTTGGTATTAAAGGATGAGTTGGATTATTTGGAATATCACTCCAATGGATCGATCCGAATTCATTACTTAATTGGCTCTCGTAAAGAGCATCCGATGGATGCCAAGTCGCTACAGGCGTTGGTCCCACGCTTTGCTGATTCTGATGTTTACATCTGCGGCCCAGGGCCGTTGGTAGAAGCGGTTAAGGCGGCAGCGGAGGATCTTGGCGTGCCAAAGAATAGATTCCACGATGAGTCGTTCTCATTCAGCTAGACGTGACTATCATTTTGCATTCCACAGCGAGTAAAGAAGAAATAGTCGCAGCTCAAGTTCTGGCAGCGTTAAGTAAATTCACAGATAGGTGCGAGAAGGTACGGATATGAAACGCGCGTTATTGATTGCAACTGGCACCGTAGGTGGGCTTGGCGCTGTTTTGGCTATAACGCCTCCGCAGTTTACTTCGACTGAAAATTCTTCACTAGCAATGGCTGGCGTTGGTGCGCCAGCTTCGACGGCAACAACTGCAACAAAACAAAGTGCAACACCAGATGCGACTGCAGCTGCGCCGACAGCAAGTGCGAAGGCAAGTAAGTCTGCAGCAACAGGAACGAAGAATTCACAAACACCCGCAGCAACACCGGCACCCGTAAAGACAACTGCAGCACCGGCTCAAGCAAGTAATGCCGTTTCTGGAACATTTACTGGTGATGTTGTAAATGTGCGATACGGAAATGTGCAGGTAAAGATCACTGTTGCTAATGGCAAGATTACTGATGCGCAGGCAGTGCAAGCTCCATCCGGGCGAAATGATCGTTGGACACAAATGGCTGTTCCAATCTTGCGTCAGCAAACGCTAACGGCACAATCGGGGAACATCAGCGGCGCATCAGGTGCTTCTTTCACTTCTTATGGTTGGTACACATCATTGGCCAGCGCGCTGGCAAAGGCGGGGCTGTAAGTTATCTTCGTGGCTCGCAAACGGTATGAGATAAACGTTTGGGGAACCGTACTCTTTCTAGATCTTGGTTCGACTTCGATTACTGAATCTGCGATAGATAAAGCGGTAGAACTTGTCAAAGACTTTGTCTTTGAAGTTGATGAAGTTTTTTCAACATATAAAGAAGGCTCATTTGTTTCACGATTGCGCCGTGGGGAAATTGCGATTGAAGATTGTCCCGAAGATTTACAAGAAGTTTGGCGGCTCTGCGCAGTTGCTCGTGATTTAACGGAAGGCGCATTTGATCCGTGGAAAGTCTCTGGTGGCTTTGATCCTTCGGGTTATGTGAAGGGATGGGCGGCAGATCGTGTTGCGCAGATTTTGACTGGTGCTGGTTGCGAACACATCCAAGTAAATGCTGCGGGCGATTTAACTCTGCGTGGTGGCGTTAACGCAAAGGGAGTCATTGAACCTTGGAAGATAGGTGTTGTAAATCCCGATAACCGCCAAGAAGTGTTGCGCATCTTTGAGATAAACGATGGCGCGATTGCTACGAGTGGAACTTATGAAAGAGGCGCGCATATATTTGATCCGGCTACTGGCACGATTGCAATTGGTGCAAAATCGGCAACAGTGCTTGGTCCAGATGGTGGATTAACCGATGCGCTTGCCACCGCTTTGATGGTGGCTGGTGAAGATGGTGCAGGTTGGTTTGCACAGCCTGAATTAAGCGAATATTCGGCGTGGGTTATCGATCGCCACAGCGGTGGCGCTTGGGGAGTTGGCCCCGCAGTTTTTAACTAGCGTTATTCAGCGTTGCGACTTCATCGCTTGTTAATTCAACAAGCTGCATGATTTCGTGCAACTGTTCCACGGTGCGGGCGGATGCGATAGGCGTACTCACTTGTTTATTGGCTCTAATCCAACCAAGAGCAACGGCAGAGATTGAAGAATTATGGGCTTGCGAGATTTTCGTTAGCGCATCGACTATCGCATAATCTTTTTCGTTTTGATAATTGGCAACACCGGCGGAGCGGATTGATTCGACGGTAACACCGGGGCGATATTTTCCAGTTAAGAAACCACGAGCGAGGCCAAAGAAAGGCAGAGCCGATATTTCGTTCGCTTTGAGAACTTGTTGTTGCTCTGATTCAAATGGATTTCTCTCCACCAAGTTATATTGATCTTGCAGGCATATGTATTTAGGTAAGTTCTCTTTTGCCGCGATATCCAGCGCCTCTTGCAGGCGAGCACCAGAATATTTTGAAGCACCGATATAACGAATCTTTCCTTCGTTAATTAACGTTTGGTAAGCGCCCAAAGTTTCTGCAAGTGGCACATCTTTATCGTCAAGGTGTGAATAATAAAGATCAATATGATCAGTTTGTAATCTCTGTAAAGAGTCATTACACGCCGCAATAATGTTTTCGGGACGTAAACCTGCACGAGTTGATAGCTGTGAAACTTTTGTTGCAATAACAAATTGGTGGCGCTTGCCGCGTGATTTCATCCAGTTTCCAATAATTGTTTCGGACTCCCCACCTTTATTGCCATCGACCCATTCGGAGTAAACATCTGCGGTGTCGATGAAATTGCCACCTAAAGAATCAAATGCGTCTAGAACAGCGTGCGATTGGCTCTCATTTGCGCTCCAGCCGAATACGTTTCCACCGAGGCAGAGTGGGTAGACATCGAGGGTGGTGGCCGGAATGGTTATATGTGCGGAGTTCGTCATATGCCAACGTTAGGGCAAGATAGCCCAGTGGCAAAGGAGACGTTGTGAGCATCTGGGTTTGCGGTGAGGTGTTAATCGATCTTTTGCCGGGTACCCCAGAACGTCGCGCTGTTGTCGGTGGCGGACCAGCAAATACTGCAAAGGCTTTAGCGCGCTTGGGTCACGATGTGCAATTCATTGATGGAATTTCAACAGATGACTACGGCGTTAAAGCGCGTGCAGAGTTATTGGCCGATGAAGTTAAGTTAGATCTTGCGCTAACCAGTGATAAACCAACCTGTTTAGCAATTGTAACTTTGGCTGATGATCGCAAAGCGAGTTACGAATTTAAAATTGATGGCACTGCAACTTTTGACTTTGATTTAAATTGGTTGCCTGATCCTTCAGTGCATAAGCCAAATGTTTTACATATTGGCACGCTGGTCACGATCGTCGAACCTGGTGCATCAGTGCTTTACGACTGGGCACTGAAAGTTGCCGAGTTTGCTCCGGTTGTTTTTGATCCAAATATTCGCCCATCGGTGATGGGTGACCGCGATAGATATCAAGCAGCGGTTGAAAAGTGGGCCGCCATTTCTAGCATCATAAAAGTTAGCGATGATGATCTAGCCTGGCTATTTCCCGATCAACCATTTGAAGAAATTGCTAAACGCTGGGTGGCCGATGGTGCGGCGTTGGTCATTGTTACACGCGGAGTTAACGGTTCAATTGGATATACCGAAAGCGGAGTTGAGGAAGCCCTTGGCGTGAAGATTGATTTAGTCGATACCGTTGGCGCGGGAGACACCGTTGGGGCAATTGTTATCGAAGCGATGCTTCAAGATGGGATTTTATCTCTGCAAGGAGAAGGTTTAAAGAAAGTGCTTAATCGCGCAGCAGCAGCTGCCGCGATCACTTGTTCTCGTGCCGGAGCCCAGCCTCCTTACAAGCACGAGCTAACTAAACTTTAATAGGCGTTTTCATATGCAATACATTGATGACGCCGAATTTCAGATAGCTATTGATTTAGATAATGGCGCACGAATTTCATCAATAACTTGGCGCGATTTGCAATTTACTATTCCATACCGCGGCACACCTTTGCACAGCGGTTGGTACTCAATGGGTCCGTGGGCTGGGCGAGTTCGCGATGGAATCATTCGTGGGGCTGACGGAGAAGAATTTCAACTACCGACAAATATTGTGCCACCGCATGCAATGCACGGATTTGGATTTACGGCGTCGTGGCAAGAAATTGGTCCAGGGCGTTCAATGTTGCATCTGCCAAAACCTTATGGCGGCGCAACCATGGAACAGACAATTGAAGTTTTAGATGATGCAATTCGTTGGTCTTTGGAATACGACCCAGGTGATTGCCAATTACCGGCGTGGATCGGAATGCATCCTTGGTTTGCACGCGACCTTGATCGTGGAGCAAGTGCAGAAATTGAATTTAAAGCAGCGAAGATGCTTAAGCGTGATGATGAAGGAATTCCAACTGGAGAGATAATCGCGCCAACAAATGGAACTTGGGACGATGCCTTTACTGAAATTCAAGGCGTGCCCGCAATAATTTGGGAAGATGCTGCGCGCATTGATATCGAATCCGATGCGCCGTGGTGGGTGGTCTTTAACGAAGATTCCGAAGGTATTTGTATTGAACCTCAAACTGCGCCGCCTGATGCGCAGAATTTAGGCATAAGTGGCGAACATTACCTAGAAGCGCTATTTGTATTTTCGGAAAGCTAAACGGGGAAACATAGGATTGGGATATGTCAAAACAAATTGATCGCACTCACTTGGCAAAGCTTCGTAAAATTGAAGAAGAGCGTTTCTTAGCAAACCATAAGAAAAGCGGCGAAGCATTTACTGATTCGCAAAAAGTGATGCACGAAGGTGTTCCGATGTCTTGGATGGCTAAGTGGCCAGGTGCACATCCCGTCTTCGTAAAGGAAGCCAAGGGTGCCAAGTTCACCGATATTGATGGCAATATTTATATCGATTTTTGTTTAGGCGATACCGGATCAATGACTGGACATTCACCTGATGCAACCATCGCTGCGATTAAGCGCCAAGCAGATATTGGCATCACTTCAATGTTGCCAACGCTGGATGCAGCGGTTGTTTCAAAAGAGATGGCCGCGCGCTTTGGTCTGCCTAAATGGCAATTTACCGTGACTGCAACCGATGCCAACCGCCACGTTATTCGCTACTGCCGCTTAATCACTGGCCGCAGCAAGATAATTGTCATTGATCGTTGTTATCACGGAAGCGTTGATGAAACCTTTGCAACGCTAGATGAAGCCGGAAACACTGTGAAGCGCGAAGGAAATTTAGGTGCACCAGTTGATCTAGCTGTCACAACTCGCGTTGTGGAATTTAACGACCTTGCCGCAATGGAATCTGCGCTTAAGCATGGTGATGTTTCGGCGATCTTGATGGAGCCCGCAATGACAAATGTTGGCATTGTCTTGCCTGATGATGGCTATTTATATGCAGTGCAAGAACTTGCAAAGAAATATGGCGCGCTCTTGATTATTGATGAGACGCACACAATCTCTGTAGGCCCTGGCGGTATGACACAAGAGCTTGGTCTTAAGCCTGATTTCTTGACTATTGGCAAAGCAATCGCAGGCGGAATCCCAGTTGGAACATTTGGGATGACTGAAGATGTTGCGAATTCAATTAAGAAACTAGTTGAATTAGAAATCATCGATACTGGTGGAATCGGCAGCACACTGGCAGGAAATGCAATGTCACTGGCTGCAATGCGCGCGACTTTAAGTGAAGTATTAACCGCAGATGCTTTTGTAGAGATGATCGCACTTGGTGATCGTTGGAGCGATGGCGTTGATGCGGCGATTGCCGAATTTGATTTAGATTGGCATTGCAACCGCCTTGGTGCACGTGGTGAATACATCTTTAAAGGTAAAGCACCTCGCACTGGTCGCGAAGCAGCCGAATCTGGAGACTTTGAACTCGAGCAATACATTCACTTGCGCTTACTTAACGATGGTTTTTTGCTCACACCATTTCACAATATGGCGCTGATGTCTCCGGCCACAACGGCTGCTGATGTTGACTCTCACACCGCTGCATTTCGTGCGATGTGCGCTGATATAGTTGCCGCTTCTTAACAAAGCGAAACCTGGGGTTTAAGTGTCAATCAACAAAAAGCAATGCTTGGCATTTTTACTCCTATTATCTTTATTGCAATTGACACCTGTGTCAGCTGCTACTAAATCTCCTGCTGGCCAAGTATGCAAAAAGAAGTCAGCGACAACCACCTTCGCAACAAATAAGTTCATCTGCAAGTTAGTTGGAAAGAAATTAATTTGGACTCTACAAAAGAAGGTAGTTGAAACGCCAGTTCTATCTTGGGCAGAAATAGCGGAGAAAGGTCAACCAGTTCTCTCTTGGGCGGAAATTGCAGAAAAAGCAGCGGCCGATAAGGCAGCGGCAGAAGCAAGAGCTGCCGCAGATAAGGCAGCCACAGAAAAAGCAGCGGCAGAAGCAAGGGCTGCCGCAGAAAAAGCAGCAAACAAGCCGTCAATTCCTGGCTTACAGATCGGTAATCTTCTTTGGAGCGAGGATTTTCTCGGAAACGCAAGCGAGAAAATAAACCCAAAGAATTGGAGCGCTAGAAATTGCCATCGCGTCCCTGTTTCCGATGGCGGAGGCGCATGTTTTGGTGTGGAATCTCAGTTCTACGCACCGTCTGCGATCTCACTTGATGGTAGTAAAGATGGCGCTGCGGTAATCACCACAACCCGCGTGCAAGGTAATTTACCTGCGGATGCTGGCGCATGTTTAGGTGACTTTGGATGCCGGTTTGTGAGTGGACGTTTTGATACCCACAACAAAGTTAGTTTTCTTTATGGTTATATTGAAGCCCGAATAAAGATGCCAGCCGGGAGTGGAAACCATCCAGCATTCTGGATGCTTGGCGACAATATCAATCAGGTCGGTTGGCCAACCACTGGCGAAATGGACATTACTGAAATACACAGCAACATTCCTAATGAGACCACTGCTGCGATTAACTATTCAACATCAGGTATTCCTAATGATTGGCGATCTCATAACTATGTAACCAAAGAACTCAATCTTGGCTCTGATGTTAGCCAGGGTTATCACCTTTACGCGCTAGCGTGGTTGCCGGATTCGATTGCTTACTACGCAGATAACAAGTTGGTTTTTAAGGTCTCACGGGCAGAGTTTGAAGCTAAGTACGGGTATTGGAGCTTTGATAAGAGCTTCTTTATAATTTTAAATAACGCAGTCAGTGAAGGCTTCAGTGGTTCTTCTGCAAACTTGCAATCATCAACCATGTCAATTGATTGGGTGCGCAGTTACCAGGTAAATGGATTTGGAGAAGTAACCACAAGATAAAACTCCCGACGAATATCTCGCCGGGAGTTTTATTCCTAACTACTATTTACTTTTTCTTATAACCAGCAGGGCACTTAGGGCTTACCGCCGTGACCTTTTTGGATACCTTGCCTTTGATACAGGTGATTGTTGTCGCCTTGGCTGCCGCATAGACATCAAATGTCGCGAGGTCTACGTCAGCATCTTTATCCCCATAGCCAGTAATAACGGGTTTAAAGGTTCCAAATAGGCGACCCACTGTTGGTGCTGCGGCGTTTGGTGCTGCTGGCTTTGCCTCGGTTCCCGTTGTATCAGTGTTCTTGATGACAAAAGTGACTTCACCTGCAGCGTCGGTCTTACCTTTTAACTGCGCACCTGGTGCGGTATCAGACCCGGCACCGATCTTCGTTGTTCCTGAAATCCAATTTGCCTTAGAACCGCTGTATTGCGAGTTGGCTTGTAAGGTGACTTCTGTATTCGCCAGAGGTGCTGTTCCATCACTTGTTACCTTATATTTTAAGGTTAGCGTTGAGCCTGCGGCGACGTATGTATAGAAAGCGCGAGTCTTTGCAGAGTAATACTGCGCAATCTCACGAGTTGTATCAACGCTATTTGTCGGTCCATAAGTTGGAGAAATTAAACGCATTGAAGGCAGTGCTTTAGGGGCCGGTGGAGTTGCAGTAGGTGTTGGAGTTGCAGTAGGTGTTGGAGTAACAGCTACAGCATCTTGAACAATGTCTACGTTGATGATGTCTTTGATTAAATACGGTTCGTTGTAATCGCTCAAACCAGCAATTGTTGGTTTAAATTGGGTATAGCGACGATTTGCGTTATCGCTAAACTGGAATGATCCCGATAGCACATCTGTCGCTTTGTACTTTGCGTCAGAGTTCTTATTCTTAAATGTAAAAGTTGCGATTCCGTCCGCTCCGGTTGTCGCAGTTACTTGTCCAGCTGCTGCATCCGACCAAGTTCCCGCCTGCGCTCCGATTTCTGTTCCGTTGGCATCCCAGGTTCCGTTAGACCCGCTGTAAGGTGCGCCAACTTGGAGAATTAAGGTTTGCCCCGCCCAAGGGGCTGTCCCATCCTTAGTTAACAAGAATTTAAGGGTTAACTCTTTGCCTTCAGGTGAGGTGATAACTAGCGATTTAGATCCTTCGCGGTACCACTTCTGAGCAGGTATCTGTAAGTCTGATGTGGTGCGATCGATGCTATTGCTCCCTGAAATAACTGGGGAAATTAGCTTCACGGTTGGGATATCTGCTGCAAGAGAACTCGGGATAGCAACTAGCGAAGTCGCCGCCACTAAGAACGCAAAAGCGCTTATTTTTAACTTTTTCACTCCACTATATTTTTTCATATCCATCCCTTTCGTTCCTATTTTCTGGTTAATTTTCCAACACCATTTACTGAGTAATACCTGATGTAATCAACTTTGAACTCTGCTTGGTTCAGTTCTGGATCGATTACTTCGCCGGCGTATGTTCCGCCTACCGCTAAATTTAAGATAAGGAAGAACTCTTGGTTATATACCCATCCGCGAGTTCCCGTGTCTTTTGAGGAATAAGTGCCCGTTACCCGGCCATCAACTATGAAGTCGATTGAGTTCTTTCTCCACTCAATGGCGTAGGTATGAAAGTCATCAGATAAAGGGGTGTAATTCATAAAGGCAGCTCCTAAACCAGAACCTGGTGGAGTGGTTGGCCCATGCAGTGCTGAAGTAGTGCGGTCATTAATGTCGCCACGAAATTCCATAATGTCAATTTCGCCACATTCAGGCCAAGGAGTCCCTTCGAGCAGATCTCCTCCAAGCATCCAAAAAGCTGGCCAAGTTCCGATCCCTTGTGGCATTTTCATCCGCGCTTCAATACGGCCATATTGAAATGCTAATTTTTTGGCAGTCTTAATTCGTGCGCTTGTGAATTGACATTCCCAACAGCGGTCAAGGATCGCTTCGGTGCCCGGTTCAGTACCCACCATGTCGAGAGTCGCGGTTGAAATTCTTTTCGCTGTAATTACTAATTTACCTTCACCATCAGTTGAAATGTTCAATGGTTTATCGGTGTAATACTGTTTTTCAGAATTTCCCCAGCCGCCCCCACCTATTTCATGAGACCAATTTTTGGCAGAAGGCTTTGACCCCTTTTTTGAGTTGAACTCGTCTGACCACAGGAGTTTCAAATTTTTCTTGCTTGCGGATTCGGCGCTGGGATTTACAACTAAAGTCAGAGCGAGGGCAGCAGTCAAGGCAATCCGGTATCGGCGCAGAGAACCTGCTTTGCCAACCATCATTCGCTCCAATCGTTATCAAACTTTAACTAAAAATCGCTTCTCGGAGGTGCCCCAAGTCTGCTTGTATAGTACTCTGAAACCGCTTTCACGGAAATAGCAGGTCTAGGCCTTTTTCCTTATTTTTTCTTGAGAATTTTTTTCTATCCGTATGACAACTGAAAGGCTCGACATAATGAACAAGTTGGCTAAATCAAAAGTTATCCTCACTGCGCTTTTGGGTATATCTCTGACTGCTGGACTTTTGGCGACACCAGCTAAGGCGGTTGAAACTATTAATTTAACAATTTGGACTTTTGGCGAAGTGATCCAGCCTGGCCTTCAACGCGAGTATCAAAAACTCCATCCCGAAATCAAAATTATTCCAATTAAGAACGATGTTGATCCACTCCATCAAAAAACGACACTTTCCTGCCAGACTAAATCGGGCCCTGCCGACATAATTGCATTTGAAGTTCCGTACTCAGGATATTGGCGCACTGGAAATCGTCCGGCTTGCTTCCAAGATCTTCGACAAATGAAAACATCTGCAACCAATGTGGCAGGAGGAATCGAAGCTGGGTTATCAGCAAATGATATAAAAAAGAATTATCTTCCTTGGCGTTGGGAACAAGGCGTTGCATTTAACGACAGCGTTATTGGAATCCCAACCGATGTCGGCGGATTGCAAGTCGCTTATCGGACAGATCTATTCAAGAAAGCTGGTTTGCCCACAGACCGAGTAGCAGTAGGTAAGTTGTGGCCAACGTGGGAAAAGTTTATTCAAGTTGGCAAGGGTTATGTTGGAAAGCTGACTCCTGCTGAGAAGAAATCCGGTAAAGGATTCATCGACGATGCAGGTTCAATCTATGCAGCCATTATGAATCAAGGAACTGTTAAGTATTACCAACCAGACGGAACCGATGCCGGAAAACTGGTTTACAAAACTAACCCGCAAATTAAGAAGGCTTGGGATACAACAGTTTCGGCACTTGATGCCGGTATTGGCGCACGCCTTGGTCAATTCACTTCCGATTGGAATATCGGTATGAATAAGGGTGCAATGGCCACAATTTTGGCCCCAGCCTGGATGCTTGATTACATTAAGAAGCAAGCACCAGATACAAAGGGCAAGTGGGACATTGCCGATCTGCCTGTTGGCGGTGGCAACCAAGGTGGCACTGAGCTCGCGATTCCAAGTTACTCAAAGAATAAGCAAGCCGCTTATGACTTTCTAAATTGGTATTTAGCTCCAGCACAGCAGCTCAAAGTCTTTAAGACCTATGGACTATTCCCATCAGCGTCAGTTCTATATGACGATGCCGCCTTACTTGAATATAAAGATGAATTCTTCAGTAATGCACCAGTGGGCGCCATTTATACAAAAGGTGTTTTAAAACTAAAGCCAATGTTTGAGGGAGAATTGCAACGTAAGATCGATTCAACATTTGGAGCCGGACTTGGCCGCGTTGCTTCAAAAAAGATGACTTCTGCTAAGTCTTATTCAACTGTGATTTCAGATATAGATAAACTCTTTAAGAACTAAAGGGTTACAACCATGTCATTAATCAAGGCTCGTAAGGAGCGCCGTAAAGCGCCCCTTACGCCTTGGAAAAAACAGAAGAGTAAGCAAGGTTCGGGTATAGCTTCTCTCAACGGACGTTGGGGATATCCAGCGATTGCGCCATTCTTTCTTATTTTCTTAATCTTCGGCGTAGCACCAGTTGTCTACTCCGTCTATATCGCTTTCTTTAAATGGGATCCGCTAGGCGAATCGGAGTACAACGGGTTAAATAATTTTATTTTCCTACTTCAAGATTCAGATTTCTGGTTGGCCCTCCGAAATACTTTTAGTATCTGGGCGCTTTCGACATTTCCACAAATGA
>JAPLBF010000021.1:9457-53444 GCA_026392825.1 Actinomycetota bacterium | reverse complement strand
AGGTACTGTGGATTTGAATCGCGACCGTTACGTGTCGAGGAGACACCCTTCTTACTTGCCATTGTTCAGCCCCTTATTTCACGCCGCTGATAGCGGTGATCTTGACTCGAGTTTGCTGTGCACGAAAACCTTGACGACGGCGATAGCCAGTCTTGTTCATGTAACGAAGGATGTCGATCTTTGGACCTTTTACTTCATCGATTACTTCGCCAGTAACTTTTACGCCACTTAGAACCTTTGGATCAGATGTGACGCTTGCGCCATCAACGACGAGAAGTGCAGGGAAAGTTACTGATGCACCAGCAGCTTGGTCGATGCGATCGACAGTGATGGTCTCACCAACGGTGACTTTCTCCTGGCGTCCGCCAGCTTTAACAATTGCGTACACGATTCTTGCTCCAGTTCATTTCACGCTCGCACAGCCCTAGATGGGATGCGATCGAGCAGAGGCTAAGGGTACGGATTTCATACCCCCAGGGTCAAATTGAGGTATTTCTAGGCGGTAATAATCCCACTTGAGGCGGCTCTGCGACGACGGCGTCCGGCAGATTTTTCTGCAACGGTTTCAGCGCCATCTTCAGAATCGGTTACCGCATCAGTTGCGATCGATTCGGTATTCAGAGTCTCGTGGAATTCGTGTTCAGTGGCCATCTCTTCATCAACATCTTCATGGGATGCTGATTGTGAATTCACTTGTGGCATCGGTGCTTTCATCTTTACCGGCTCCATATGAATATGAATTCCACGACCTGAACAAGAATCACAAGTAGTTGAGAAGGCTTCAATCAGTCCTTGGCCAACTCGCTTACGAGTCATCTGTACAAGGCCTAGAGAAGTTACTTCAGCGACTTGGTGCTTGGTGCGATCGCGACCAAGACATTCAACTAAGCGCCTCAGAACGGCGTCGCGGTTTGATTCCAAAACCATATCGATAAAGTCGATAACGATAATTCCGCCCAAGTCGCGTAAGCGAAGTTGGCGAGCGATTTCTTCTGCTGCTTCTAAGTTGTTCTTTGTGACAGTCTCTTCGAGATTGCCACCCTTACCAATAAATTTACCGGTGTTGACGTCGATCACGATCATGGCTTCAGTGCGATCGATGACTAGGGATCCACCTGATGGTAGATAAACCTTGCGATCAAATGCCTTAGCTAACTGTTCTTCTACGCGGAATTCTGCAAAGAGATCTCCGTTGCCAGAATACTTCTCTAGCTTGCCAACCAGTTCAGGGGCGATTCCACCGAGGTAATTACTTATCTCTTCCCAAGCATCATTTCCTTGAATTGTAAGTTTGCGGAAGTCTTCATTGAAGATATCGCGAATAACTCGCACTGCAAGATCAGGCTCAGAAAGCAGAAGTGCAGGTGCGTGGAAATTTGGATTCTCTGACTTTTGATAAATATCTTCCCATTGCGCCTTTAAGCGAGCGACGTCATTGGTTAGCTCTTCTTCGCTCACTCCTTCAGCTGCTGTTCGAACGATTACGCCAGCTTCTTCAGGAATTAAGTTCTTTAAAATTGCCTTTAGTCGCGTGCGTTCAGATTCAGGGAGGCGCTTTGAGATTCCGCTCATTCCGCCACCAGGAACATAAACAACATAGCGACCAGGAAGTGAAATCTGGCTAGTTAAACGTGCACCTTTTTGCCCAATTGGATCTTTAGTTACTTGAACAAGCACAGGCTGGCCAGTCTTTAAAACCATTTCGATTTTGCGAGGTTGTGTTTCAGAGATACCTGCGGCATCCCAGTTAACTTCACCAGCGTAAAGAACTGCGTTTCGACCTTTGCCAATGTCAACGAATGCCGCTTCCATTGAAGGAAGAACGTTCTGCACGCGACCCAAATAAACGTTTCCGACATAAGAGACGTTGGCATTTCGGTTTACGTAATGCTCAACCATCACCTTATCTTCGATCACCGCGATTTGAATACGGTCACCAATTTGGCGAACCAACATTTCACGATCAACGTTTTCGCGACGAGCCAAGAATTCTCCATCGGTAATAATCGTTCCGCGACGACGATATGGCTCACGATATTCACCACGATTATCTGAGCGTTCAGTTCTCCCACCACGTTCGCGGCGATTGCGGGTGCCACGTTCGCTACGGTCTGCGCGCGCTGGACGCTCGGTGCGTTCACGAGCTTCGCGAACCTTAACAACAGTGATTACGCCATCTTCATCAACAATTTCCCCAGGAGTTACACCTTCACCAGTTGCACGGCGACGGCGACGGCGACGATGTGTTGCACCATCTGAACCTTCTTCCGTTGAATCAGAGTTCGACTCTTCTCCATCTTCTGAATTTTCTTGGGTATCTACGCCATCAGCGTTTGGCTTGCGACGTCCTCGTCCACCGCGGCGGCGGCGACGATTGCGGCCACCTCGTGAATCATCTTCATCAGAAGTTGCGGCACTTTCGGGCGCAGCGGCACTTTCGGGAACTCCCTTAACAACGCTCTCCTTGACCGCGCTCTTGCGGGCAGCCTTAGGGGCTTTTTCTGTTGTTGCCGCTTTGAAAATTGGAACCGGAATTGCCGGTGCTTTCTTTTTGGTTTTGCTTTCAACCGCTTCGGCAACAGGAGCGTCAACAATTTCCGTTGACTTATCTGCAGCAAGTGATTTTTTCTTACTAACTTTTTTCACCGCACGCTTGCGCGGTGACTTTGGCTCAATAGCCATGGCACCAAATCCTCTATGCGTTAAGTAACGCGCTCTGGCTTGTAGTCACTTATCTGGCTGGCAACCCTCGGGTTGGCCTGAGTAAATCCTTCAAGCAAATCTTTTTAAGTCCGCCGCTGGCTTTATTCGCGAATTGGTTCGCGAGCCGCGCTGAACTGTTGGTGTAAGTATGGCACACCGCCGCGCTAAAGCGCGAAATGAGCGTAGCTCTAAGGGTGATTCACCCGCGGTGACGAGCGTGGACGTTCTGAAGCAAGCCGAAACCGATCATTGTGGCGAACATGCTCGAACCGCCGTATGAGACAAATGGAAGAGGGACTCCGGTCATCGGCATCATTCCAAGTGTCATACCAATGTTTTCAAATGCTTGAAAAGCAAACCAGGCAATAACTCCTGTGCAAACTAACCTTCCATAAGGATCGTTAGATCTTCGCGCAATTCCAAATGCGCGCATTAAAACCGTGAGATAGAGAATCAAGATAAATCCACAACCCAAAAATCCAAGTTCTTCGCCAGCAACTGTAAAAATAAAGTCGGTCTGTTGTTCAGGTACAAATCTTCCGTTGGTCTGCGGCCCATCAAATAAACCGGTTCCAATTAATCCACCAGAACCAACAGTGATTCGGGCTTGTCTAAGTTGATAACCACTCCCCTGCGAATCAACATTCGGATCAACGAATGCTTGCAAACGCTTGACTTGGTAATCATTTATAACGCCAACTTGTACCGCGGCGAAACTTCCAATGATGGCCACCAAAATCAATCCGACCACCCAACGCATTGGAGCTCCCGAAACGGCAATGATGGTTACTACCGCAAGGCCAATAATGAAGATGGTTCCCATATCTGGTTGTGCAGCAATAAGTAAGACTGGGATTGCTGCAACAATTAGCGCTTGTAGAACATCTCTGTGTTGAGCGGCATCCGTATCGTGTGTTCGCTCCGACAAAATCATTGACATACCTACAATAATGGAAATTTTGGCAAGCTCTGCTGGTTGCAGCTGGAATCCAAAAGGCAGACCGATCCACGCCTTTGCTCCATTTACTTCTGCTCCAATTCCAGGAATCAGTACAGCAGTCAAACCGATAACGCCGATTATCCAAAGAAGTGGTGTGTAGGCGCGGATCAAGCGGTAATCAATAACCGTAGTTCCCCATGCGAGAAGGGAACCGATCAGAATATTGAGGATATGACGCTTTAAGTAGTACTCGGGATCTAAACCATTTGCGGCATACCAATTGCGAGTGGCGGCATAGACCAAGAGCGTTCCCATTAATAAGAGAAGTGCGACGGCGATAGTCAAAATCGGATCAAAACCTGCAAAAGCGGAAGGACGAGAGTTCTTTCGATAATTAATTCGCTGCGAAGATAAACTCACTTTGCCCCCTTCACTTTCGTTGCCGGTGAAATCTTTGGCAAGGTTACTGGTGGAACCCCGCTTGGGAAGATTATTTCTGCAGAGTCAACTTTCGAGCCTTTCACTCCAAAGAGAGTTTCGTAAATCTTTCTTACGCCCACGCCAGATGTGGATGCACCAAATCCGCCTTGGCTAACCATCATCACAACCGCAAACCGTGGTTTCTTCGTTGGAGCATATGAAGCAAACCAAGATGTATCTGCCTTTTCACTACCATTTGGATTTCGACCAAATACTTGTGCAGTACCGGTCTTGCCGCTGACTTCAATTGGAAAACCGCTAAATACTCCGGCACCAGTTCCACTAATTACCACTTCGCGAAGCGAGGCTTTCAAGAAGCTGACTGTTTTTTTATCTGCAGGAATTGATCCGAGTTTTTCCTTTTCGAAGGTTTTTACTACCGTTCCATCGGTTTTGACTACTGCTTTAGCGATAGTTGGCTTCCAGATGGTTCCGCCATTTGCGATGGCGGAATACATCTGCGCTAATTTGACTGGAGTAATGACGGTGTCACCTTGCCCAATCGAGAAGTTGACCGCATCACCTGCGCGAATCTTGTCACCATCTAGGCAATTTTCATAGGCAAGTTGAATGAGAAATGCGGTCTGCTGACTCTTTGTTGCCCGAGTTTTATAGTTGCAATAGAAGTCTTTATTTTGCGCATACCAAGCCTTGCGCCAGTCGCGATCTGCTAGCCGTCCTGAAGACTCAGAAGGTAAGTCAATACCCGTCTTGATGCCTATTTGAAAACCTTTGGCCGCATTAAAGAAATAATCGTTTGCATCAGACTTCGGTTTCAGTCCTCCATCACGCAACCACTCATCAAATGCGATTCGATACCAAATAGTGTCGCAAGAAATGGCGATCGCTTTTTTCAGCGAAATGCGTCCCTGAGCTTTACTTTCAAAGTTCTGAAAAGCACGAGTTCCGACTTCTACTTGAGACGGGCAGTCATATGTAGCATTTAAGTTATATCCAGCATTTGCTGCTGCAACCACTGAGACTGCTTTGAAAGTAGAGGCTGGGGCAAAGACACCTTGTAGCGCACGCGAAAGAGCAGGGACTCCGGCTTGTGCGCTATACAAATTCTTCGCTTCGGCAACGGTAAGTCCACGCTCATAAGAGTTTGGATCGAACGTTGGATAAGAAGCAAGCGCTATGACCTGTCCATTTGTTACATCCATTACAACAGCTGCAGCGCCATCTGATGGATAACCTAAAGCGCGCGCTCTGCGTACGGCATCTGCAAGTGCGCTTTCGGCGGATGCTTGTACTCGTGCGTCAATACTGGTTACTAGGTGGTCACCCCCGACGGGTTTTGAGTTTTGACTAGTGCGAGTAACCGCTTCCTTACGATCGACGATTACCGTTTTAATGCCGGGTGTACCACGCAAAAATTCATCGTATTGAATTTCTAATCCAGCTTTTCCAATTGATTCGGAACGATAATAACTTCTACCATTCTCCCCCGCTAGATCACTTTCCGTTAGCGGCCCGATGTAACCAAGTAGATGTGCGGCATTAACTCCAACATTTCCAGGATAGTTTCGAATTGAAACTGGAGTAGCAGATACACCTGGGTACTGATCTGAACGTTCAACAATCCTTAGCGCAATTTCTGGTTCAGCTTCTTTTGTGATCGGAATAGGTTGAAAACGAGAACCTGTCCAACATCCCGTTCTTGCGCCCTTTGGAAGCTCGCCACATAAACGAGTTCGTTGGTAAACATCTTCATACTCCAGCTTTAAAAGTTTTGCTAGCGCTTGTAAGACCGCGACTCCTTTATCTGGTTGACGGTCAATCACGGTGCGATCCACGGTGAAGGAAATTCCTACGCGGTTAAGCGCCAGTGGAACGCCTGATGAATCGACAATAAGCCCGCGCGTTGCCGGCGTTACTACATCACGACTTTGGATTGAGAGCGCCGCATCGCGATATTTAGGGCCGGCAGCGACTTGTAAATAAAAGAGGCGCCCTAAAAGACCAATCAGGAGAGAGCAGATAAGTACTTGGATTACTAACAAACTAAGTCTTGCGCGCTGATTCATCCCCGACTCTTCTCCTCAAAGAGTGTGCTGTGAATGCGCGTTACAAATGGCATCAAGAGCGGAACGACGGCGACAGTCCAAAGCGCTGAGGAAAATAGTGATATGAAAATTTGAAAAGTGCTTCCTAGGTCTCCGCCAAACATCAGACCGATAATTAAATAAGCAAATCTCGTAATTGGTACGGCGATCGCAACGATCACGACAAGCGAGATTGGATTGCCGCGGAAGTTATCATCACCATAACCCAAATACGAGATGGCAAAACCTGCCAAGATCATAATCAGGGTCCACTGACCCATTGGGCCTGAAGTAGTTTGCGAAAGATCCATCAGTAGGCCAGCACCAAAACCAGTGAGAGCGCCTAATTCGGGAGTTCCGAGCGCTGACCATAGAAGTGTGAAGATAAGGAAGAGTGAAAATCCACCGCCAAGAATTTTGAATTGACTTACAACCGATTCTTGAATCAAATAAACAATTGCAAAAATTGGAAAAGAGATAAGAAATCTACGAGCAAACATTTATGGCTTTGGCGATCCAGAAGGTGTGGCGTAAACCGTCACAGTTGGAACAGGAATCGGAATTGGTCCTTTAGGGACAAGAGCATCGCGTGGATCTGACTTAGGCGACCCGACAACAACGGCAACGACGCTGAGCGTTGAGAAATTCACGAATAGCTTCACATCCGCTGTCTGCGTAACTGCACCTGCAGCGTTATCAACTGAAGTTACTTCTCCGATTGGAACTCCGGGAACAAAAGGACGATCGTCTTGGCTGCCGCGCGCCAAGATAACATCGCCAACTTTAAGCGTTGTTTGATTATCGAGTAATTGCAGTACACCTTTACTGGTTCCTTGCCCGCTTAGAATGCCGATTTGCTGGCTTCCTGCTACGCGAGTTCCGACTCGAAATGCTGAATCGGAAGCTAACTGGACCAGAGCGCTATTTGCATACGACTTTTTAACTACTCCAACTAAACCAAGTCCGGTTATTACAGTCATATTCTCTTTGACGCCATCATCGGTGCCGGCATCTATCGAAATAGTTTGGGTAAATGATGAAGTAGAACCAAGGGAAATTACCTTTGCGCTCACGACTTTATACCTGGCGGTGCCTGCCAGATCCAGAACAGATTTCAGTTCGGAAAGCTCAGCGTCAGCGTTTTTGCGATTGATCAAGTCTTGTCGCAATTTCTCATTCTCGGCTTTGAGTTGTTCAATCTCTCCGCGTGTACGTCCGAGGCGTGTTACATCAGAAAAGAAATTGCCTACCGGTCTAAAGACTTTCGCACCTAGAGATTGAAAAGGCGATACTGCTGTTTGGGTTCCGCTGCGCAGCCCATCAATAACTTGAACCCCACGCAGATCTAAAGTGATCAAGAAGAGCGATGTAACGATTAAAGAGATAAGCAGCAGACGACTGCGGTTACCGCCGCCGTTTCGCATCTTTAAAACCTATCGACGTGGCTCAGAGATCAAAACCTTTTCAAGGGCTTCAAACTCTTCAATACACTTACCGGATCCTTCAACTACTGCATCCAATGGACGATCAGCGATGTGAATTGGCATCCCTGTTTCTTTACGAAGTCTTTCATCGAGTCCCTTAAGCAAGGCTCCTCCACCGGTAAGAACAATTCCACGATCCATAAGATCTGAAGAAAGCTCTGGTGGGCACTTATCAAGGGTGCTCTTTACTGCATTGATAATTGCATTAACGGGTTCTTCGAGCGCTTTACGAATTTCTGCAGCAGAAACAACAATTGTCTTAGGAAGACCTGTTGCAAGATCGCGGCCACGAATTTCGGCATCGTTTTCGCCTTGCAATGGATAAGCAGAACCGATCGCCATCTTGATTTCTTCAGCGGTGCGTTCTCCGAGAAGTAGCGAGAATTCGCGCTTAACCCAGTTAATAATCGATTGATCCAACTCATCTCCACCTACGCGGATAGAGAGTGAAGTAACTATTCCACCGAGTGAAATAACTGCTACTTCTGTTGTTCCGCCACCAATATCGACAACCATATTTCCAGTTGGTTCGTGGATTGGTAGGCCAGCTCCGATTGCTGCAGCCATTGGTTCTTCAATGATGTAAACCTTGCGAGCACCGGCTGCATAGCCTGCATCTTTAACTGCGCGCTGTTCAACACCAGTGATTCCAGACGGAACGCAAACAACAATACGAGGCTTTGCGAGATAACGGCGACGATGAACTTTCTGAATGAAGTAACGAAGCATGCGCTCTGTATTTCCAGGTGTGCGACCAATCATCTTCTTCGCTTCAAGTCCAACTGCAAGAATTCCGCCAGTATCTTGATTGACGGCCACAACTGAAGGCTCATTAAGTACTATGCCACGACCACGTACGTAGACCAAGGTGTTTGCAGTACCTAAGTCAACGGCCATATCTCGGCCAATGAATGACATTCTGTTGCTCATTTTTTACCCTTCAGTTATTTTCTTGAACTTACTTACCGAAAAAAATTTCAATTTCTCGTGCAGCTGATTCGGGTGAATCAGATCCGTGCACAATATTTTGGACAACTTTTGTTCCTTGATCACGAGCTAAATCGCCACGAATAGTTCCGGGGGCAGCAACTGTGGGATCGGTTACGCCAGCGAGTGATCTAAAACCTTCAATCACGCGATTGCCTTCTGCAACCATTGCAACGATTGGACCTGACATCATAAATTCAACGAGCGGTTCGAAAAATGGCTTACCTTTATGTTCTTCATAGTGGCGTTCTAGCAATGCGCGATCTGCTTGCATCATACGAAGAGCGGTAATCACATATCCCTTATTTTCAACTCTAGCGATAACTTCGCCGATTAATTGGCGACTAACGCCATCTGGCTTAACCAGGATTAGGGTCTTTTCAGTGCTCACTAGCCCAGTCTATTAGGCATCTGGCGAAGTTGGTGCCACGGGATTTTCCCCCGGACGACCCTTGGCCAATAGCGCTGCTCGCGCCGCCTCACCCTTGCGGCCCACAATAATCGCCGCAACCCATAACCCCATGAAGAGCAAATTTATGATGGCCATTGAAGGCACGACCACGGAATAGGCAGCCATCGCAAATTGCAGAATTGAACCGAGAATCCAACCTGAACGTTTCTTGAGCAAGCGAATTGCGTAAATCATCAAGAACATAACTACAAATCCGTAAACGATTGTGGAAGTCTCGTGAGTATCTTTTGCCAAGAGCATCGCAAAACCCATTATCAAGAATTCCATAGCAAGTACTGCCGAGCCAAGTACGCGCATTACTTTCCACCTACTGGCGGCAACTTTGCATACTTCTTACGGACAGCCGTGCGCGCTTCTCCAACGGTCACAACTGATCCAGTTATCAAAATTGCTAACGATTCATCGCTAAGCGGACGGACCGAATCTTTAACAGCACGATCAATCGCGCCTTCAAGTGTCTCTTCTTCAAAAACTCGATCGGCTCCAAAAACTTGAGTAGCTAACTTACTTAAGTCAGCCACGTTCATAGAACGCTCAGAGGAATTAGTAGTGACAATAACTAGATTCATAACCGGCTCTAACGCCTGCAGAATCCCTAGTGCATCCTTATCGGCCATTAGCGCAACGATTCCGGTGACCTCATCGAAGGTGAATTCGCTCTGCATAGTTTCGGCTATTGCTTTAGCTCCGTGAGGATTATGGGCGGCATCTAAAATTATGGTGGGGTCGCGATGGATAACTTCACATCTACCGGGCGAAGTTACATTGGCAAATCCAGCACGGACTGCATCAATATCTAAATCTTGTTCTCCGAAGAATGCCTCAACAGCGATGAGCGCTGCTGCTGCGTTCGAAGCCTGGTGCTTGCCATGAAGTGGCAAGAAAATGTCATCGTAATGACCACGCAGACCAGTAATTGAAATCAATTGACCTCCAACTGCAATGGCACGAGAATCTATGGAGTACTCCAAACCCTCACGTGCAACATCAGCGCCCACTTCTGCAGCGCGGCGCAATAGTTCCACGGCTGCCTCAGGGGTTTGCTGAGCAAGCACGATAAAGCCGTGCTCTTTAATGATTCCTGCTTTAGTAGCTGCGATCTCTGAAATGGTGTTGCCCAAATACTCCATATGATCTAAACCAATCGGAGTTATTACAGAAACGTCGGCGGCAACCACATTTGTGGCATCCCACTGCCCCCCCATTCCAACTTCAATTACACCAACATCAATTGGATGCTCTGCGAAGGCAGCAAATGCCAGCGCGGTAATCGCTTCGAAGAATGAGATTGGATTTTCGAATTTACTATCCATTAAATCCAAATAGGGGCTGATGTCGTTAAACGAGAAGATTAATTCTTTCGCATCAATTGGTTGGCCGTTGATACTGATGCGTTCTAGATAACTCTCTAAATGTGGGCTAGTAAATCGCCCGGTACGAAGACCCATTTCAAATAAGAGCGAATCAATCATTCGTGATGTCGTGGTCTTACCGTTGGTTCCGCCAACGTGAATTGTTGGGTAACTCAGTTGAGGAGATCCTAAAATATCTACCAAGGCGCTGATTCGATCTAGAGTCGGAGCGATGCGCGTCTCGGGCCAGCGGGCGAGAAGTGCCTTCTCTATCGCATCAATGCGCGCCTGATCATCTGGACTTATATTGTTCATCGTTTTATTTCAGCGCGGCAAGTGCGGCTGTAATACGTTCGATATCAGAAGAAGTTTTTGCAAGTCTTTCTTTAATTTCAACAACGACATCTGCGGGAGCCTTAGCCATAAAGCCAGCGTTGCCAAGTTTGACTTCTGCGGTCTGTAAATCTTTCTTTGCAGCTGCTAAGTCTTTCTCTAAACGAGCGCGTTCTGCCACCACATCGATTGAACCTGTTAAATCTAATTCGATTTTTACGCCAGCAATTTCAAGCGTGGCAGACGGAGTGAAATCTTTATCTTCAAGTTTGAGTAAGAATCTCAGTGCGCTGGAATATTCCACAATTTCTGCTGAACCAATGAAGCGACCAGGAACTTTCTGGGATGGCTTTAATCCTTGGTCATTGCGGAAGCGACGAACTTCAGTCACAACCTCTTGCAGCCCGGTTACAAGTGATTCTGATTTCTTGTCAATGTGCGCTGCGTTGAATTCAGGCCAATCTGCAACTACGAGTGATTGGCCGCCAGTTAGTGTGCACCAAAGCTCTTCGGTGATAAATGGCATTACTGGGTGCAGAACGCGCATTAACTGATCAAGAACATGGCCTAATACCCGTTGTGATGCCGCTTTGTTTTCGGATGCAAATGTTTCTTTAGAAAGTTCTAAATACCAGTCACATAGGTCATCCCAGGCAAAGTGGTAAAGAGTTTCGCAAGCGCGAGCAAATTCATATCCTTCAAGCAGGGCATCAACATCGCGCAGGGTTTCGCTCAGGCGCGAAAGAATCCAGAGGTCAATAGCGTTAAGTGATGCGACTTCAGGTAACGGTCCAGCAACTGTTGCACCATTCATCATGGCAAAGCGAGTTGCATTCCATAACTTGGTAGCAAAGTTACGAGATCCACCGATCCAATCTTCTGCCAGCGCTTGATCGGTTCCGGGATTAGCGCCACGTGCAAGAGTGAAGCGAAGTGCATCCGCGCCGTACTTATCCATAAATTCAATCGGATCAATTACATTTCCGCGGCTCTTTGACATCTTCTTGCCAAATTGATCGCGGACAAGACCGTGCAACATGATTGTTTTAAACGGTGCGACTCCATCCATTGCAAAGGTAGACATCATCATCATTCGTACTACCCAGAAGAACAAGATGTCATAACCCGTTACAAGAACACTTGTTGGGTAGAACTTTGCTAAGTCTGCTGTTTTTTCTGGCCAACCAAATGTGGAAAAAGCCCACTGGCCGGATGAGAACCAAGTATCTAAAACATCTGGATCCTGAGTCCAACCATCAGGTGCAACTTCATCAGGGCCTACAACTTTTGCTTCACCATTTGGTCCATAGCAAACTGGAATGCGATGTCCCCACCAAAGTTGGCGAGAGATGCACCAGTCGTGCATGTTGTCTACCCATTCGAAGTAACGTGGAGAGAGCGCTTCGGGCTCAATCTTTACTTCACCGCTGCGAACAGCATCAGCAGATGCTTTAGCAAGTGGTGCAACCTTTACAAACCATTGCTTGGAAAGTCGTGGTTCAACAGTTGTATCGCAGCGAGAACAATGGCCAACTGCGTGAATATAAGGACGCTTTTCCGCGACAACGCGGCCCATCTCTTTCAACTTTGCGACAACTGCGACGCGGGCATCAAAGCGATCCATTCCATCGAATTCGGTTCCTGTGCCAGCCATTACGCCGTGTTCGTTCATAATCACAACGAAAGGCACGTTATGGCGCATCGCCATTTCAAAGTCATTTGGGTCGTGCGCGGCGGTTACTTTTACTGCGCCTGTACCGAAATCTTGTTCTACGAGTTCATCAGCAATGATCGGGATCATGCGATTTACTAAAGGAAGAAGCACTTCTGTACCAATCATATGTTTGTAGCGAGGATCATCCGGGTGAACAGCAACTGCACCATCGCCGAGCATTGTTTCGGCGCGGGTGGTTGCGACAACAATTGATTGTTCGCCTTCGCCGTAACGAATCTGTACGAATTCACCAGCATCGTCTTGATGATCAACTTCGATATCTGAGAGCGCGGTTAAACAGCGTGGGCACCAGTTGATAATTCGTTCGGCACGGTAGATCAACCCGGCATCGTGCATTTTTTTAAAGATTGAAACAACGGCCTTGGACATTCCTTCATCCATTGTGAATCGCTCACGCGTCCAGTCAACGCTAACGCCTAAACGTTTCATCTGATCCAGGATTGCTCCGCCAGATTCAGCTTTCCATTCCCAAACCTTTTTAATAAATGCTTCTCGACCTAAATCATGACGCGATATTCCTTTTGAACCGATCTGTTTTTCAACAACGTTCTGTGTTGCAATACCGGCGTGATCCATTCCGGGTAACCATAAAACTTCGTAACCTTTCATGCGCTTCATTCGCGACAAACAATCTTGCAGCGTTTGATCGAGCGCGTGGCCGATATGCAATACGCCAGTTACGTTAGGTGGTGGAAGAACGATTGTGAATGCTTCTTTTTTAGAAGATGCGTCGGCAGTGAAGTAATCAGCGCTTAGCCACTTTTCATAAAGGCGGGATTCGATATCGACCGGTGAAAAGGTCGAAGCGAGTTCAGCGCCGGTTGGCGAAGTGGAAGACATAGAGCGCAGTCTAGATTATGCGCTCTTCTCCTCTGTACCTTTTTCGCGTCGCGATGCCCGCTTAGGAATATCTCCTGTGCGCTCAACCAAGGTTGGAGCCGCATTTTCATTAATACACTCTTTTGTAATTATGACTTTGGCGATATCTGTGCGACTTGGTACGTCGTACATCACTGCAAGAAGTACCGATTCCATAATTGCGCGTAATCCACGCGCTCCCGTGCCACGTGCCAGCGCAAGTTCGGCGATGGCGTCGAGAGAATCAGCTGTAAATTCAAGTTCTACATCGTCCAAATTAAAGAGGCGCTGATACTGCTTAACGAGCGCATTCTTTGGCTCGGTCAGAATTTCCATTAGGGCTGGCTTATCAAGATTTTCAACGCTTGTTAAAACAGGAAGACGGCCAATGAATTCAGGGATCATTCCAAATTTCAGAAGATCCTCTGGCATTACATCAGCAAAGATATCTTTACGGTTCTTATCCGCTGCTTCTTGCAGGGTCGCATTAAAGCCAACTCCCGCTTTTCCGCTGCGCGCTTCAATGATTTTATCTAGACCAGCAAATGCGCCGCCCACAATAAAGAGCACATTAGTTGTATCAATCTGGATAAATTCTTGATGCGGATGTTTGCGTCCACCTTGTGGCGGAACTGAGGCAACTGTTCCTTCTAGAATTTTAAGCAAAGCCTGTTGTACGCCTTCACCGGAAACATCGCGAGTAATTGATGGGTTTTCTGACTTGCGCGCAACTTTATCAATTTCATCAATGTAAATGATTCCGGTTTCGGCTTTCTTTACATCGTAATCCGCTGCCTGTAAAAGTTTAAGAAGGATATTTTCAACATCTTCGCCTACATATCCAGCCTCGGTCAGAGCCGTGGCATCTGCGATTGCAAACGGCACATTAAGCATGCGTGCCAAAGTTTGGGCCATTAAAGTTTTACCGCAACCTGTTGGGCCGAGTAATAAAATATTTGACTTGGCTAGTTCTACTCCGTCTTCGCCTTTAGCTTGACCGGATTGAACGCGCTTGTAATGGTTATAAACCGCAACAGCCAGAGATTTCTTAGCGCGATCTTGACCGATCACGTATTGATCTAAGAATTCAAAGATCGCTTGTGGCTTGGGAAGTTCTGTAAGACCGAGAGTTGTTGCCTCGGCAAGTTCTTCAACAATGATTTCATTACAGAGTTCAATACATTCATCACAGATGTAAACGCCAGGACCTGCGATCAATTTTTTTACCTGCTTCTGGGTTTTGCCACAGAAGGAACATTTGAGCAGGTCGCTTGTTTCGCCGATACGAGTCATAGGTAAAGAATAGTTTTTAACCCGATTTTATGTGTGCTTGTTTAAGCCTAAACCTGTTCGCTTATAGTGGAATCGCCCTCTGATTTGCGAGGATCTCGTAACTCTTTCACGCCAGGAACGAGCAGAACTAGATAGCAGAATAGAATGTGGAATCCGATTGCAAAGAGAAGAAAGTCTCGCTCGCCAGTTAGCGCAATAACCGGACCAACGAGCGCCATTCCGAGCGGCATCAATCCACTTGTTCCAACCATGTCAATACTGAATACGCGACCTTGCAACTCTTGAGGTACCTCACGTTGTACGGCGGTGACCCAATACGCTTCCCACCCGCCAATTGAAAGTCCTGCAATGAAGTAACCGACAATCACAAAAGTTGGTGAGATTGGAAAAGCCAATACAAGTGGAGCAAATGCAAAGAGCGACCACATTGAAATTGCGACTAGGCCGGGACTTTTAGTTTTGAATTTAACAGCGGCAATCGCGCTGATCGCTCCACCTAAGCTAAACGCGGCAGCAGAGATCGCAAAGACGTTATTAGTATCGAATTCACGTCGAGTGATTACTGGGAGAAGAACAGTCTCTGCCGCAACAATAACCATTAACTGAAAAGAGGCCATAAAGATTGATGCAGCTAGCCATTTGATCTCCCAAACCAGTTTTAGCCCTTCACGCAATTCAGTTATGAAAGATGGCTTGTTCTCAATGACTCCTTGAAGCGGTGCTTCAGTGATTCCGAGTAGAAGTGAAGTGCCGATGAAGAATGCGACAGCGGTAACTGCGAATGTGAGATCTGCGCCTACGACCGCAACAGAAATTCCACCAACACCTGGACCAACAATTGTTCCTATCTTCGCAACGATTCCACGTGCAACGTTGCCCGCTGGCAGAAGATGATCAGGGAGCAAGCTCGGAACGATTGCTGCACCGGCCGGTGCTCCAAAAGCATCTCCAAGACCCATCAGAAAAACTAAAAGTCCGATTGCCCAAAGTGGCATATTTGCTGCAGAGATAATTACCAGAACTAATGCAATCAAACCGCGGAATGCATCTGCGCTAATCATTACCCATTTGCGCGGAAGACGATCTGACCAAACGCCACCGGCGAGAGTGAAGATCGTTCCCGAAAGAACACGCGATGCCAAGATGAGGCCAAGGTCTGTTGCGGTGCCGCCGTTATCGAGAACGCTGATTGCGAGAGCAATAGGAAATGCAGATGAACCGACCACGAAAATTAATCCAGAGATAAAGAAGTTGCGGTAATCCTTATATGAAAAAAGAGCGCCGGGTTTGAAATATTTCTGCAACATTTCTAAACCGACGCCCCTTTTGTGAAATTATGCGGAAGGCTTCGCCTTACGAGAAGACATAACCTTATCTATAATTCCGTATTCCACTGCTTCAGCAGCGGTCAGAATCTTGTCGCGTTCGATATCTTTTTCGATTTCTTCGATCGTTTTATTTGAATGTTTAGCCAGCATCGTCTCAAGTAACCCACGCATACGCATAATTTCGCGAGCTTGGATCTCGATATCCGATGCCTGTCCCCCACCTTCAGATGAAGGTTGGTGGATAAGAATTCGTGAGTGCTCGAGTCCGTAACGCTTACCTTTTGTGCCGCCAGCAAGAATGATCGCCGCAGCAGATGCTGCTTGGCCAAGACAAATTGTTGTGATGTCTGGGCGAACAAATTGCATAGTGTCATAAATTGCAGTTAGCGCCGTGAATGATCCACCTGGTGAGTTGATGTAGATCGAAATATCACGATCTGGATCCATTGATTCAAGGGTCAGCAACTGAGCCATTACATCGTTTGCAACAGTGTCATCAATTGGTTGGCCCAAAAAGATGATGCGCTCTTCAAATAACTTTGTGTAAGGGTCGAGGCGCTTGTAACCGTAGGCGGTTTTTTCTTCAATCGTTGGAAGAACGTAGCGGTTTGTAATCTCTTGTATATGTTTCATTACTTCTTACCTCCCGCAATTTGTCCATCGTTTGTGGCGATGTGATCGATAAATCCATAAGCAAGCGCATCTTTGGCATTAAACCAATTGTCGCGATCTGAATCAGCAATGATTTTCTCTAGAGGCTGACCAGTGTGCTTGGCATTTAACTCAGACATGGTCTGCTTTGTAATAGCCATCTGCTCTGCCTGAATACGAATATCTGTCGCGGTACCACCGATTCCACCGAGTGGCTGGTGCATCAAAATTCTCGCATTTGGAGTTGCATAACGTTTTCCTGGCGCACCTGCGGTGAGAATGAATTGACCCATCGATGCAGCCATGCCCATCGCCACTGTTGCGACATCGTTCTTGATGTAATGCATAGTGTCGTAGATCGCCATACCTGCAGTGACCGATCCACCAGGTGAATTTATGTAAAGGTAAATATCTTTTTCAGGATCTTCAGCAGCTAGCAGCAACATCTGTGCACAGATTGCATTGGCCATCTCGTCGCGAAATTCTCCGGCAAGAAAAATAATGCGTTCGCGTAACAAACGGTTATAGACATTGTCATCTAGCCAGCTACCGCCGTTTGCAGCAACGCGTGCGTTCTGCCCGGCCGACTGTGGGTCTTGATAATCCACGTGATCCTCCTGATTTAGTACTTCTTTATATGTAGTGACCTTAACAATCCTTACGGCTAAATGCTTCCCAAATATGGAAAATGGGGCGCAAATCGGCCTTTGTTCGCTCAGGGCAGAGCAAGATCTTTATAAGACGGTCAGTTTTAGGAAGTAAGTCTTTTTTCCATCGGTAAAGGAGATGGTGGTTTTTCCCTTTTTAAGCGGGACTATCGAAGGATAAGTTTCATATGCAGAGATCGGTCCCCCGGCAACAAACTTCGCAATTTTTGGATCTACGACTTTGCCTTTCCAAATTTCGGGATTTTTCACAGTTAATACAACTGCGCTCTTGAGTTTGACCATAATTATTTTAGTCTTTAACGGGTTAACCATTTTTGGCGGCAGAACCGAAGCCGTGGCCATTTTTGGTTGAGCAATCGCTGTGTTCGAATCCGTAGCGTTAGCGCCAATCGCTGCATTAAATGACAGCGCAAATGCTAGAACCAAGGCAAAAATGGAGCGACTCGCATTTAGGTGCATGTGCAACCTCAAATCAAAGATTGGAAAGTCCAACCTACTCGGAAAATTATGCCTCTGGAAGAGATTGAGCGGGTTCGGCCGCAGGTGAACTTTGTGGGCGAAGCGCTTCTAGGTCGATCTTGTTTCCAGATTTATCGACAACGTTTACGCGACCAAGCACGCCAGCAAGCGCCTTAGTGCGAGATACCTCTGCTACGAGTTGTGTGATCTGGCCAGCATCCTGGAGCTGCTTTGCAAACTGCTCTGGAGGCATTCCATAACGCTGCGAAGTGCGAATCAAGTATTCAGTTAATTCAATTTCATTTACCTGAACTTCTTCAGCCTTCACGATTGCATCCAGCAAGAAATCAGATTTGATTGATACGCGAACTTCGCCATCAACTTCAGCGCGATGTTCCGCATCTTCAAGTCGGCCTTCTCCTTCAAGATGTTGGTGGACTTCATCTGCAACCAACTTATCTGGAACTGGAATATCTAAATCATCAATCATCTTCTTCAAGAGAAGATCGCGTGCTTGTGCGCCTTGTTCAAGCGCCTTGACTCGCTTTAGGCGTTCAGTGAAATCGGCTTTTAATTCCGCAATTGTGTCGAACTCAGACGCCAACTTTGCAAAGGCATCATCAACTGGTGGAAGTTCGCGTTCTTTAACGGCCTTCAACTTGATTTCAACATCGCCCTTTTCGTCATCTTTTTGACCAACGAGCTGTGTTTCAAAGTTCTTTACATCCCCGGCCTTCATGCCAACGAGCGCAGCATCTAAACCATCGATCATTCGGTTCGATCCGACTTCATAAGAAATATCGTTTGCCTTGCCGCCGTCGACTTCAGCGCCATCAATCTTTGCGGTCAAATCAACAGTTACGAAGTCACCATCTTTTGTCTCGCGTTCAACAGTGTTCAGCGTTCCGAAGCGAGCGCGGAGCTCGTCAACTTGCTCATCAATATCTTTATCTGTGACGGCAACATCATCGACTTCGATCGTTATCTTTGAAAAGTCAGGAAGGGTAACTTCTGGTCGAACATCGACTTCAACGGCAAATACCAACTTCTCGTTATCTACATATTCCTTGATTTCAACTTCTGGGCGTCCAACAACGAGAACTGAGTGCTCACGAGCTGCCATTCCATAAAATTCAGGGAGTGCATTATTGATCGCTTCATCAATTACTGAACCGCGACCAACGCGCTGGTCGATCATTGCTGCTGGAACTTTGCCTTTGCGGAAGCCCGGGATATTTACCTTCTTGGATACTGCTGTGTAAGCATCAGCAACATAGCCTGTTAAATCTGCGTAAGGAACTTCGATATCAAGGCGGACTCGAGTTGGGGAAAGTATTTCGACCGTGCTCTTCACAAAGTGCTCCTTGATTAGAAATTAATTTGAAGTGCAATAAACATTTCATTGAACTTCTGGTCGGGGCGGGGAGATTATTTCATTGAACTTCTGGTCGGGGCGGGGAGATTCGAACTCCCGGTCTCCTGCTCCCAAAGCAGGCGCGCTAGCCACTACGCTACGCCCCGTGGCGCAAGACGTGAGTCTAGAGTAATTTTTTACTCTCGGTTACCGAGGCAGTACTCTTACCCGTATCGCGAAGCCAGTTCTCTGGCTAAATCCACTCGCGGGTGTAGCTCAATGGTAGAGCCCCAGCCTTCCAAGCTGGCCATGCCGGTTCGATCCCGGTCACCCGCTCCATAGTTTTAAAGTGCGCCAGCTGACCCGACCAGGGTTGAAAATACGACACCACTAAATGTCATTACGTTTGATGCACCAGTAGCTGCAGAGTCATCTATGACTCGAATCGCGACACCCACATCTGCAGCGATGGGAGAAATTACGCCCGTAATTGTAAATGTGTAACGAGTTGATTTTGGCTCTCCGGTGAAATTGAGGTTCTCCGCAACTGAATACCCAAACTTTGCAGAAGACCCGTCGGCGTGAATCATTTCAATTGCGAAAACTCCTCCTGAGGCATTTGATAGACCTACAAGATAAATCGTATATATGTAGTTTTTACTGGCCTTGAAGTTTAGGAAAAATGAAGAAGTCGAATAGCCATTCGGTGTTGTCGTTGATAAATTCCAAGTCGGAATGGAATTGATGTAAACACTTGATGGGCCTGTTGCACCAACAGTTCCTGTTTCACCTTTAACTCCGGCGCTTCCTACTGTTCCCGTTTCACCCCGCGCACCGATTGCTCCCACCGAACCTGTATTTCCAATGGGACCTTGCGCGCCAGTTGCACCTGGAGTTCCGCCGCCACCTCCCGAAGCGCCTGTAGCACCGGTCGCACCGGTTTCACCTTTAGCTCCAATTGATCCTGCCGATCCGGGAGAACCGCTTGCGCCTGCTAAACCAGCTTCACCCTTTTCCCCTTTGTCACCTTTTTCGCCCTGAGTCCCCACTGGTCCTGCGACTGTGGATGCGCTGGAAATTGTTTTACCTTCACTACCATTTTTTCCATCAGCACCTGCAGCGCCGATTGGTCCTTGCAAGTTTTGTGGCAGTGGCCATTTATTACTTTTCTTTGGTCCGTAAATCAAGAGACTTCTCGTATCGATGTAAAAATCTCCATCAACACCTAGAGAACTAAGTGGCGCACCCTTGCCATTTAAAATTGTGTTGGGAATTGTGTTGGAAGTTCTTCCGGCGGCTTTAGGTTTGTTTGCCGCTTCAGAAATCGGTATCGCTGAAGCGCTGAAAAGTGTTGTAAGCAAAAGCGTGGCTATTACTTCTATGAACTTTCGATTTCGTTTCATGGAACCTCCGGGACCACTGTTACTGGTAGTTACATAAAATTGTGAAGGGGCGAACCTGCCCGACCAAGGGGGCTTCCCTGAGCCAATCCTTAGAACTTGTATGAGTACCCCCTCTGCTACGCGGGACAGGGCGGCAAAAACTCGCAAGCGTCTCTCAGGAATAAGGGGTAGTTTTCTGAGCATCAAGTAGTTATCTACTGGTAGTCGATAACAAGGGTTTCGGCAAAGTGCTCCAAAGGAAGAAGGGACGACATACAAATGTCATCAAAGAAAACGGTGATTGCAGTAGCGATCACAACTGTTGCGCTAACAATCGGATCAGTTGGAATCAGCCAAGCATCATCAAAGACGAAGGTTGTCTCAACAAAGACAACCCGCACTTCCTCAAATGGAATTACCAATCCGATGGCTAAGGGTGGCGGATATGCCGCAGATTTAGCAGCAGTTCTTTCAGCACTAGTTGCTAAAGGAACCATCACACAAGCACAAGCAGATGCAATTACTGCTGCTGCAACCGCAGCTGAAACAGCCAAGCGTGCAGCGCACGATGCTGATCACGCTGCAAGAGATGCAGATCGAGTTGCGCTCGAGGCGCTAATTTCGAAAACAATTGGTGTAGACAGTGCAACTGTTCGTACCCGTCTTGCAGCAGGTGAATCACTTGGTGCAATAGCAGGTGCCAAGAAGTCAGAACTTATTTCTGTTCTTGTTGCTGAGCACACTAAGCGTATTGATGCTGCTGTGACTGCCGGAAAGTTAACTGCGGCAGAAGCAACAACTATTAAGGCCGGACTAACTGCACACGTAACCGCTGAAGTAGATCAAGTTGGCGGAAAGCGTGGACCAGGAATGGGCGGTCCCGGTAAAGATGGTAAAGGCGGTAAAGATGGTCGTGGTCACGGTGGTCCAGGAAGGGGTGGCTTCGGTGCTGCTCCAAAGATTCCTGCACCAGCAGGATCACCAGCATAAATAAAAGTGCTTAACGGCATGTAGTTCCTCCAAGGGTAGAAAAACCCGTCGCGAATTCTCCTCGCGGCGGGTTTTTCGTTGTTGCGATCAGAGGAAGATAAATAGCAGCGTGAGAGACTTCAGGCATGCGTTTACATATTGGTAGCGATCATGCAGGTCTTGAACTAAAAACTGAGTTAATAGCTCACTTGGTCAATAACGGACATGACGTTACCGATCACGGTCCTTATAAATATGACGCTTTAGATGACTATCCCGTCTTCTGTATTCCCGCTGCCGCTGCCGCTGCCAAAGATCCAACATCGCTTGGAATCGTTCTCGGTGGATCCGGCAATGGTGAGCAGATGGCGGCAAACAAAGTAAAAGGTGTTCGTGCAGCACTTGCGTGGAGCATTGAAACTGCAAAGCTTGGCAAGGAACATAACAATGCAAATGTGGTAGCAATCGGTGGTCGCATGCACTCAATTGCAGATTGCAAGGCGATTATTGATGCCTTTATCGCGACACCATTTAGTAATGATGAACGCCATATTCGGCGAATTAATTTGATCTCTAACTATGAAGAGACCGGAAACATCTAACTTAAACTTTTAAGAATCTAAAGTCATTTACTGCGTGATCTTTAGAAATACCTTGTCCTTCAAATCTAGTTAGCGGACGCCAATCTGGTCGGGCTATGACTCCCCCTGCAAAGAGATTGGTTTTTGAGAATACTTCGGAAATCCATTCGGCATAAGGCACCCAATCAGTTGCAATGTGCAGGTAGCCACCAGGTTTTAACTTTGCCGCAACTTCGCTCAAGAATCGATCTTGGATAATGCGTCGCTTAAAGTGGCGCTTCTTCGGCCAAGGGTCTGGAAAAAATAAGTGAACTCCATCAAGGCTGGCGTCCTTTAATATGTAATGAAAGACTTCAAATACATCGCGTTCGATCAATCGCACATTTGTAACTTCGTTTTCTGCCAACTTCGCCATTAACTTTCCAGCGCCAGGCATGTGCACTTCTACACCTAAGTAATTAATATCTGGATTGGCTTTCGCGATCTGCCAAGTTGCCTCTCCCATGCCATAGCCAATTTCCATAACGATCGGCTGTTTCTTGGAAAATAATGAATCTAAATCTATTTGGGAATCTGTGGAGGCAACACCGTACTTAGCCCACAAATTATCGCGGGCGGCTTGTTGTGATGGGGTGATCCGCACCCCGCGCAGGCGATAACTTCGGTTTGTCATGGGTTCCACAGCACAACTCTTTCACGATTAGACTACGAGAAGCAAAAAACATCAGCCTAAAAGGAGCCGTCGTGCCAGGTACAAATATCACGCAAATCGAAGCCACCCAGCGTTCAGCCATCATCAAAGTTGAAAGTTACAAAATCGACTTAGACGTGACTACAGGTGCCGAAACTTTCCTGGTTAAGACGACTGTTAAATTTGCTGGGCTAAAGCCAGGTGCAACCACGTTTATCGACTGTGTTGGCAAGCGAGTTATCAGTGCAAAGCTAAATGGTGCTGATTTTGATCCTAAATTTGATGGCGAATCAATCTTCTTGCCTGTAATCGCGGCAGATAACACTCTAGAAATTGAACACGAAGGTATTTACTCAAACTCTGGTGAAGGACTCCATCGCTTCGTAGATCCAGCCGATAACGAGGTTTACCTATATACCCAGTTCGAAACCGGCGATGCACGTCGTATGTATGCCTGCTTTGATCAACCTGATCAAAAGGCAACCTTCACGATCAGCACGATTACCCCAAAGCACTGGGCGGTAATCTCAAATTACGGCATCGAATCAGCTAAAGATCTTGATGGCGATCGCAAACACACTCAATTTGCTACTTCACAAGTTATTTCAACTTATGTCACCGCTATCGTCGCTGGTGCTTACACATCAGTTCATGACGAATATAAAGGCGAGAAGACCATTCCTATGGGAATTTATGCCCGTAAGTCTTTCTTCCAATACGTTGATGCTGAGAATATCTTTGAAGTCACTAAACAAGGCTTTGCTTACTTTGAAAAGACTTTCGGCTTGGCCTATCCATTTGGTAAGTACGACCAGATCGCAGTTGCTGAATACAACTGGGGCGCAATGGAAAATGTCGGCTGCGTTACCTTCCACGAAGATGTTTTGATTTTCCGAAGTAAGGTAACAGAGCGCAGCTACATCAGCCGCGCCTCAACAATCCATCACGAGATGGCCCATATGTGGTTCGGTGACTTGGTAACCATGAAATGGTGGCAAGACCTTTGGCTCAATGAATCTTTCGCTGAATGGGCTTCTTATATGGCGGTCAGCGAATCAACCAAGTACAAGAAGGCTTGGACTGAATTTAACTCAGTTCGCAAGAACTGGGCATACCGCGCCGATCAACTATCTTCCACGCACCCAATCGCAGTTGAGATGAAAGATCTTGACGATGTTCGCACCAACTTCGATGGAATTTCATATGCCAAAGGAGCATCGGTTCTTCAGCAACTAGTTGCTCACGTTGGCCGCGATAACTTCATCGCCGGACTTCGTAAATACTTTGCTAAGCATGCATACGCAAATACCGAACTAAGTGATTTGATAACTGAACTAGAAGCAACCAGCGGAAAGAACCTCACTGCCTGGGTTGCCACTTGGTTGCGCACCGCAGGCGTAAACACGCTTCGCCCCGTAATTACCCTAGATGGCGACAAGTACGCATCGGTTGCCGTTAAGCAAGAAGTTCCACCGATGCCAGTCGGATCAACAGAACTTCGCCCTCATCGTTTATATATAGGTCTATTTGATATTAAGGGCGATGCGCTAACTCGTCGCGAGAGTATTGAAGTTGATATCGCTGGTGAATTAACCGAGATCAAGGAGCTCGCAGGCAAAAAGGCAGCCGATTTACTCTTGATCAACGATCACGATCAGACATATGCCAAATTGCGTTTCGATGATCGTTCTGTTGCCACCATGAAAAAGTATCTTGGACAACTCGATGATTCGCTTGCCCGCGGACTTATTTGGGCTTCGCTTTGGGATTCCACTCGCGATGGCGAACTTTCTGCAAGTGACTACATTGAAATCGCCCTGAACGCACTAAAGGGTGAAACAGATATCTCAATGATCACAGCAACTTTCACGCAAATCGATACTGCTATTTGGGCCTACCTTGCGCCTAAGAATCGCGATGCAGTTCGTTTATCAGTTGCAAATACTGCGCAAGAGTTGTTAGCCGGTGCCAAACCAGGCAGCGATGCACAACTGCAGTATGCACGCGCATTTGGCAATAACGCATTTACCCCAGCACAGTTTGAAAGTATAAAGGCGATGCTAAACGGTTCTGTAGATGGGCTGTTGATGGATGCCGATCTGCGTTGGTTTGTTTTCTTGTGTGGTGTAAAGCGCGGCATCTTTGATGTTTCAGATATCCAAGCCGAAGGCGATCGCGATAAGACCGCACACGGAAAGCAATATGTTGCTTATGCGCATGCTGCTCTCCCAAGCCACGAAGCTAAGGCAGCCGCATTTAAATCAATCACAACCGATGATTTAAGCAACACTATCCACTCTTATAAGTGCCGTGGTTTTAACGAGAATATCCATTGCGATTTACTCGAAGCATTTGTTGATGATTACTTTGATGCAATCTTAAAAGTTTGGTCCACCAAGGGATATGAGATTGCAGAGACAACTGCAACTTTAGCTTTCCCTACTTGGGCAATCAGCGATGAGACAGTAAAGAAAGCTCAGCACTGGCTGGATGTAACTGGAAAAGATGCATCAGCTGCCCTGCGACGTACCGTGGCTGAAGGTCGCGATGCAATGACTCGTTCGCTAAAAGCGCGCGCTGTTGATGCTCGCTAATTAGTCGATAGAAGTTACGACTGAGCTGATCTTCTCTTTCTTCTTGCGATCTCCAGTGAGTGCATAAGTAATTACGGAGATTGCAACAAAAAGCATAGTTGGTGCCGCGAAGAAATAAGTAAAGGTTTCCAGCACGCTTAGCCCTTCGCCGGCTAACGTTCCATCTTCTTGATTTTCTAGTGAAAGTATCTGCACGGCGGATGCAAAGTGAATCATCATGGAATTAAGTGTAAATGAGTTATGCGGTAGCGGCTGCCACACCGAATGGCTCTAAATAAGGCAACCATCGATTATCCGTACGACCCGTTCCGAGAATTCGCCATGCAGCACCAACTGGTTCGCGAGGAAGTGAGCGAAGTCTCCATCCCAAATCTTTTAGCGGCTTATCTGCCTTTAAGTGATTGCACTTGTGGCAAGCAGAAACAACGTTCTCCCAATTGTGTCCGCCACCACGAGAGCGAGGAATTACGTGATCTATCGACGTCGCTGGTGCAGCGCAATAAACACAACGACCACCATCGCGTGCAAATATTGCACGTCGTGAAAGTGGCACCGCATGGCGATATGGAATTTTTACAAATTTATTTAGCCGAATCACCGATGGGAGTTCGATCTGACCCTGCGCAAAATGCAGAACACTTCCAGATGACTCGACCATGGTGGCGCGAGAATTAAGGACAAGCAGCAGCGCACGACGTTCTGTCACAACACCTAGTGGTTCGTAGGTGGCGTTTAAAACTAACGAGCGAGACATACATACCCCGGTTTCGAAGCGCGTGGCTCGCGCCGATTGGTTTATCTTGCACTAAGAAAGTGCAAGATCGGGGTATTTGCGGGTCAATTTTAGGTAAAGAATTGGATTAGAGTTTGACCTATGAGCGAGCAGACCCGAAATATTCTCGAATGGCTTAGCGGATCACCTCTTCGAATCTTCTCCGTCCTGGTAGCGGCCTGGATCAGCCATAGCATCGGTCGTCGCGCAATTGAGCGCGCGGTAAACAAACTAGCAACGACAGATTTAAAGCCTGGACCAGGTTTCGCAAAGCGTCAGTCAGAACGCGCCCGCACAACCGGTTCCGTCCTTACCTCAATTCTCAAAGCTGTTATCTGGATAATCGCACTTGGCATGATCTTGGGAGAATTCGGATTTAATCTCGGGCCCGTAATCGCATCTGCTGGTGTGATCGGCGTTGCAATTGGCCTCGGTGCGCAAACTTTGGTCCGCGATATTTTATCCGGAATCTTTATGTTGATTGAAGATCAATATGGCGTAGGTGATGAAATAAAGGTTTTAGATATTGAAGGCGTAGTTGAAAAAGTTGGTCTGCGCATAACAACAATTCGCGATAAGAACGATGTGCTTTGGTATGTCCGAAACGGTGAAATTCTAGTTATAGGGAACGGTTCTCAGAAGCGTTAACCATTCCGTGTGCTGCCATTTCTAGGTACTCACGCAACTGCTTGCGATTAATCTCTGTCATTTCCATTCCATCTAAAGCACCGATTGCGCAGGCAAGCCAGGCATCACGCGCTGCCAGATCAATATGGAAACCAGCATGTCTCATTCGCAATCTTGGGTGACCACGTTCTTCTGAGTAAGTGGTTGGTCCACCCCAGTATTGTTCAAGGAACATTTTTAATCGCAGCGCCGCCCCGTGCATATCTTTCTCTGGATACATCGGACGTAAAATTGGATCGGTCGCAACGCGCGCATAGAACTGCGAAACGAAATCATTGAAGAAAGGCTCTCCCCCGACTTCCTCGTAGAAAGTCATCAGTTCCTCAACACTTTATCGTCAGCGCCATTGGCAATCTGCAAAACGAAGTAGGAAGTCAGGATGCAGAGCGCTCCGCTGATGTAAAAAGCAACCGCGTAATCACCTATCTGCACACGCAAGAGCGCCGCACCAAATGCTGCTACTGCTCCTCCTATTTGGTGTCCCACAAATACCCAGCCATAAACAACGCTAGCGCGTTGCGGACCAAGCACCGCGCGACAGAGCATGATCGTTGGCGGCACAGTTGCTACCCAGTCAAGTCCGTAGAAAATTACAAAGACAAGTGTTGACGGATGAATACTGCTGAAGAGAATTGATGGCAATAGAAACAGCGAGAGTCCGCGTAGGCCAAAATAGAAGAAGAGTAACTTTCTTGGATCATAACGATCGGTGAGCCATCCGCTGAATACAGTACCGATAACATCAAAGACACCAACCATTGCAAGAAGCGAAGCAGCAAGAGTTGTTGGCATTCCGTGATCGTGTGCTGCTGGAATAAAGTGCGTACCGATTAGCCCGCTGGTTGAGAGTCCACAGACAAAGAATGAGCCAAACAAATACCAGAAATCTTTTCTCTTCGAGCTTTGCTTCAGCGTATCAATCGCAAGTGCGACCGCGCTCAATTCGCTCTTTGCAGGTGGCTGCCAATCTGCTGGAGCGCCGTAAGGCAATATTCCAAGATCGGCAGGTTTGTCCCTAAGGAAGAAGAAAACAAATGGCACAACAAGCATTGCAAATGATGCAACGGTGAGTGAAACACTTTTCCATCCATAGGTTTGGGCTAAATGAGAAAGTCCTGGCAAGAAAATTAGCTGGCCCGTAGCGGAAGCAGCAGTCAGTATTCCAGTTACTAATCCTCGCTTGGCAACGAACCAGCGATTGGCAACCGTTGCAGCAAATACCAGAGCCATTGAGCCAGTTCCAACCCCAACAATTACTCCCCAAGTCGCAATTAACTGCCAAGGAGCTTGAATAAAGATTGTTAGAAATGCGCCGAGTGAGACTGTGGTCAGCGCGGACATCACAACTTTACGAATACCAAATTTCTCCATCAATGCTGCTGCAAATGGAGAAACCAGACCAAAGAGAAGAACATTTATTGCAACAGCTAAGGAAATATCAGAGCGTGACCAACCAAAGGCATCTTCCAGCGGAACGATTAGTACTGATGGAGCCGATCGAAAACCCGCGGTCGCCATCAAAGTTACAAAAGTAACCGCAACTGCGATCCAACCCGGATGTATCTTGCGCGGATTTGAAATCATTTAAGCCAAGCGCAACCAAACAGCAGTATCTGTTGGAATGGAATTGACCTCGAGTGGGCCGCTAGAAATCAAGACGGTTGCGCCTGCGGGAATCTCAATTGCCGCACCAAAGTTAATGTAGCAAGCGAAATTACCTGGACGTGAAAATGCAACGACATCTTTTCCGGCTTCGATCCAAGTCATCGGACCATCACCTAAGCCTTCTTCTAATTTACGCAGCGCTAAAGCTTCGCGATACATAGTTAAAGTTGATCCAGCAATGCCAGCTTGTGATTCGGCGGAGAAATTTCCCATCCAAGGACTCATCGGCAACCAAGCCTGATCTAGTTCCAACAAATCATTTGTTGAGAACCCGAACCCACCTGTTGGCTCACTCTTCCAAGGAAGAGGAACACGACAACCATCGCGACCGCGATCTTTATAACCACTCATCTTCCAACGTGGATCTGTTAATCGATCTTCAGGAAGATCGCGAACTTCAGGAAGCCCAAGTTCTTCACCTTGATACAAATAAGTTCCACCAGGAAGTGCCAGCGTCATTAAGGTCGCGCTCTTGGCACGCAAGGTTCCGCGCGCAATATTGAATTTCGCGGGATCTCCTTGACGCGTGAACGTTGATTCACCGTTATTTGTTAAGCCCAGATCTAAGCGATCTATAGATCGAACAACATCGTGGTTATTAAATACCCACGATGGTGGTGCACCGACTTCGACGAGTGCGGCCATTGAGTTATCTATCTTGACCCGAATCTCATCGGCGTTCCATAAAGTAGTCAGCATTTCAAAGTTAAAAGAGTTCTGTAATTCATCTGCACGTACGTAACGCGCAATGCGCGCAGCAGGACTTACCCATGCTTCGGCAACTGCCATACGTTCCCCAGGATATGAATCAAGAATTTTGCGCCACGAACGATAAATCTCGTGCACGCCTTCTTGATCCCAAAATGGACGCTCGTGCGGAGCTAACATTTCTGAAGTTGTATTTACTTCTGGAATATCTGGCAAACCAGGATATTTGACCATTCCGTGCGCAACATCAATACGGAAGCCATCAACGCCACGATCGAGCCAGAACTTTAAAACATCTTCTAAGTGCGAGCGAACTTCAGGGTTCTCCCAATTTAAATCTGGCTGTTCAATTGCGAATAGGTGCAAGTACCACTGCCCCGGTTTGCCATCAGCTTCAATGACTCGTTCCCATGCACATCCGCCGAAAACTGCTTCCCAGTTATTTGGTGGTAAATCTCCGTTAGGGCCTTTACCATCGCGGAACATAAATCGATCACGTTCTGGTGATCCTGGCGCCGCTTTTAACGCAGCTTGGAACCATTTATGTTGATCACTTGTGTGGTTAGGGACGATATCGACAATAAATTTAATTCCGTGATCGTGCGTTTCCTTAATTAACTTCTCAGCATCTGCCAAAGTTCCATATTGCGGTTCGATATCCATGTAATCTGAAACATCGTAGCCATGGTCATTCTGTGGTGATGGATACCAAGGTGTTATCCAGATTGCATCTACGCCGAGTTCCTTTAAGTATGGAAGTCGTGAGCGAATTCCTTCGACATCTCCGATGCCATCACCATTTGCATCAGCAAACGAGCGGATGTAGATCTGATAAGTAACGGCATCGCGCCACCAAGGGCGCTCTTTACGTGAAGCGAGAACGTGGCTCAATTAATTAGTCTCCAGGTACTTGGAAAGGAATTCTCGTTCCTTTTCGGTCAGAGGGCGAGACTTCTTTGTCTCAAGCGAGATTGCAACTTGCACAGTCTTCACCTTGGCAAAAACTTTTCCTTCGTCGCCGATTGTGTACAGAACAACGAAAGATGAGGTGCCGATCTTTTCTACTGAAATCTCAACATCGACGAATCTTCCGCCTTCGTAAATCGGCTCAATGAAATCAACTTCTGCGCGCGCCACAACCATTTCGATAAGGGTTGACGCGTTCATTGCAGATGTAAATACCGCTGTAGACCAGACGAAGCGTGCCTCTTGCGCGAAGGTCAGATACTTCGCATTATTGACGTGGGTCATTGCATCCAGGTCATCCCAGCGAACGAATTGCTTATTTACATATTTCATTATCGAGTGAGCTTTCTGTAAGTGGCGCGATGAGGTCTTGCAGCATCCGCGCCCAGTCGGGATATTTTATTCTCTTCATAGGATTCGAAGTTTCCTTCAAACCAGAACCAATTAGATTCACCTTCGTAGGCCAAGATATGTGTTGCAACTCGGTCCAGGAACCAACGATCGTGCGAGATAACCACCGCACACCCAGGAAATTCCAGAAGCGCATTTTCAAGAGAACCGAGTGTTTCCACATCAAGGTCGTTCGTTGGCTCATCGAGCAGAAGTAAATTTCCGCCCAACTTTAAAGTTAGCGCCAAATTCAAACGGTTTCTTTCACCACCGGACAGTACGCCGGCTTTCTTCTGTTGATCGGGACCTTTAAAGCCGAATGCAGAAACATATGCGCGTGATGGCATTTCCACTTGGCCAACTTTTATAAAGTCCAAACCGTCGGAGACAACTTCCCAAAGAGATTTATTTGGATCGATTCCTCCACGTGACTGATCAACGTAGGCAATCTTTACTGTTTCACCTATCTTCACATTGCCTGAGTCCGGCTTTTCCATTCCAAGAATTGTTTTAAAGAGAGTTGTTTTACCGGCACCGTTAGGGCCGATAACTCCCACGATTCCGTTGCGGGGCAAGGTAAATGAGAGATCGTCAATAAGAACTCGATCACCAAAGCCTTTAGTCAGATGATCAACCTCAACAACAATGTTTCCTAAACGCGGTCCAGGTGGAATTTGAATTTCATCAAAGTCCAACTTACGCATCTTGTCTGCTTCGGCCGCCATTTCTTCATAACGAGCCAGACGCGCCTTAGATTTAACTTGGCGACCCTTTGCATTTTGGCGAACCCATTCAAGTTCTTCGGTTAAGCGTTTAGCGCGCTTGGCATCTTTCTGTCCTTCGATCTTTAAACGAGTTGCTTTTGTTTCCAAGTAGGTTGAGTAATTACCTTCGTATGGATACGCGCGACCGCGATCGAGTTCGAGAATCCATTGCGCAACGTTGTCCAAGAAGTAACGATCGTGCGTGATCGCAACGACTGCGCCAGGATATTTATTTAAATGTTGTTCTAGCCAAAGCACAGATTCGGCATCCAAGTGGTTGGTTGGTTCATCGAGGAGCAAGAGATCAGGGGCTTCTAAGAGCAACTTACATAGAGCGACGCGACGCTTTTCTCCGCCAGATAAAACCTTTACATCAGCATCAGGCGGTGGGCAACGAAGCGCATCCATCGCTTGTTCCAAAAGTGAGTCGAGTTCCCAAGCGTTGCGATGATCAAGCTGTTCTTGCAGCGTTCCCATTTCGGCAAGTAACTTGTCGTAATCTGCATCAGGTTGGGACATCTCATCGCTGATTGCATTAAAGCGATCGAGCATTGCAACAGTTTCGGCAACACCTTCTTTTACGTTATCAATAACGTTCTTCTCTTCATTTAGATGGGGCTCTTGTAGCAAAATGCCAACGGTGTATCCCGGAGTTAGGTACGCCTCACCATTTGATGGTTGTTGCAGTCCAGCCATGATCTGAAGAACTGTGGATTTACCGGCGCCGTTAGGTCCGACTACGCCGATCTTTGCCCCTGGCAAAAACATCAGGGTCACATCATCGAGAATTACCTTGTCACCGTGCGCTTTGCGCGTCTTCTTCATCGTGTAAATGAATTCAGCCATGGGCAAAACCTTAGTGGCTCGTGTCGGTACAATTAACTATCGACCTCTGCAGGCGCCTGTAGCTCAGTCGGATAGAGCACTCGCCTTCTAAGCGAGTTGTCGCAGGTTCGATTCCTGCCAGGCGCACATGACTACACCCCTGCCCCACCTGATCTGGATCGACTGCGAGATGACCGGCCTCGACGTGGTCAATGACGCCTTGGTCGAAATTGCCGTCCTTGTAACCGACTCAGATCTAAATGTGATTGGCGAAGGTGTTGATGTTGTCATCCGCACCAGTTCCGAAAAATTGGCCGGGATGAATGAATATGTAACGCAGATGCACACCACATCTGGTCTGATTACTGAAATTCCAAATGGAATGACTACCAGCCAAGCCGAAGATGCAATATTGGCTTACCTTGAATCAACGGGAACGGTTGCTGGTAAATCACCACTGGCTGGAAATTCAGTTAGCGTTGATCGCAATTTTATCGCCCGAGATATGCCGCGCCTTAGTGAGTACTTGCATTACCGAACCGTTGATGTTTCATCCGTTAAAGAGTTGGCAAGGCGCTGGTATCCCAAACTTTATTTCGCCGCCCCCGCCAAGACCGGCAACCATCGCGCCTTGGGCGATATCCAAGATTCGATCGCAGAACTGGCGTATTACCGCACAACGCTCTTCATCCCGAGCGTTACAGGGAACGAGTAAGTCTGGATAACAGGTAAGATATGACTTCAATCAGCACATGGTGGGCGTAGCTCAGCTGGTAGAGCACTCGGTTGTGGTCCGAGATGTCGCGGGTTCGAGCCCCGTCGCTCACCCCAAGTTTTTCTATTTTTATTTTTCTAAACGAGAGCGGTAATTATGATCTTCGACGTAATCATTGAAATCCCAGCGGGATCTCGAAACAAGTACGAAGTCGACCACGTAACCGGTGAAATTCGATTAGATCGAATGTTATTCACTTCAACTCGTTATCCATATGACTATGGCTATGTAAAGAACACGCTTTCACAAGATGGCGACCCGCTAGATGCATTAGTAATGCTTGATGAGCCAACTTTCCCAGGATGCGTTGTTTCTTGCCGTGTTATTGGAATGTTGAATATGACAGATGAAGCAGGCGGAGATGACAAATTGCTATGTGTAGCAGCAGGTGACGTTCGCAAGTCATATCTGCAAGACCTCAGTGATGTTCCCGCCTTTGAACTCTCTGAAATTAAGCACTTTTTTGAAGTTTATAAAACGCTTGAACCCGGCAAATCAGTTCAAGGCGGCGAATGGGTTGGGCACGATGAGGCGGAGTTAGAAATCAACGCTTCATATAAGCGCTATAAGGGAAGCCACTAATCAAGAATTAACTTGTTGGCGCTTTAAATCCTGGACATTTGGCAAGTAAAGCAAGCATTGCTGCTTTCTCGGCCGGAGTAACCCACAATTTATATTTTGCTTTCACCACAATCTGCTGTGCTACATAAGCACACCGAAAATCTTTACGAGGCGGCAGCCAAGTTGCGGCATCACCATCGCCCTTCTGCGAATTCAAACGCCCCTTAACCGCCAGCAAATTCATTGGATCATTGGCAAAGGCCAGTCTCTTGTCATAAGTTAATTTGAAAGCCCCGGTCTGCCACGCATTCGATAAGGCAACCACGTGATCAATCTGCACATCCATACTCGAATCAACTCCACGAACAAATGAGATCTTTTCCCCCGAATATGGGTCGATCAGGACTCCAGTCAGGACCACACAATTTTGCGTTCCAGATTTAAAAGTTTTGGACGTTAAGTCTCGATACAAAACATCGTTTCGGGTATCGCATCCATTGCGATCAACATCAGACCACGTCGGACCAAATTGCGATCTCTCGTATCCTGTCTTTGGCGCTCTACCTTTCACCGCGAGTGTTTCCAATACCGCCACCGCAGTCTTTGTGGAAGCCTCAAGTGGTGCTTGACCCATCGCTACGCCTAAAACTAAGAGCACCGAAATACGTATCTGCCAGCGACTCATGTCACCATCTTCGCCTTACGGCGCGTGTTAGACAAGACGCGATGTCCTGATAGGGTCTGCTCTGCATTCAAACATTCGAACGTTTGAATGGGTTGTTAGCTCAGTTGGTAGAGCAAGGCACTCTTAATGCCTGGGTCGGGGGTTCGAGTCCCTCACAACCCACTTAAATCTTGACTCAATTTATTTCAGTCGCTCCGATTTAATGCGGATGAATTACTTGCCTGACTACTTGGGCGCTTTGTAGTGCATCCATGGCTTCATTTACTTGAGCCATTGGACTAACTGACGTCAGTAACTTCTCTACTGGAAGTTTGCCGGCTCGCCAGAAATCTACGAACTCTGGGATATCAACACGTGGATTTGCCGAACCGAGATATGAACCGCGAATCGTTTTTACATCTGAGACTAGAGAGAGCGCGGAAATTGAAAACATCTCTGATGCCGGTGGAAGTCCAACTGTAACTGTTGTTCCACCACGACTGGTTGCTTCATAGGCAGCTTTTAAAGTATCTGCTCTTCCGGCGCATTCAATCGCAACTAAAACGCCAGCGGGAAGGTGATCACGCAGAATTTCACTTGGATCCAAAGCAATATCTGCGCCGAGTTCTAGGGCAAGTTTGCGCTTTGATGCAACTGGATCGATTGCAAAAATTGGTGATGCCTTGGAAATAACTGCACCAATTAGCGCTGAAAGGCCAACGCCGCCAAGGCCCCATACGCCAAGTGATTGCCCGGGTTTTGCGTGAGCCGAATTTCGCACTGCACCAATGCCTGTAAGTAGCGCGCAACCAAAGAGCGCTGCGATATCAAATGGAATGTCTTCGGGAAGTTTTATCAGCGAACGTTCATCCAGAACTGCGTATTGGCTGTAGCAAGAGACTCCGTTGTAGTGGCTAACAGATTGGCCGGAGAAAGAGATTCGTGATCCCCCACCGATCATTTCACCGCGAGCATTTGATGATGCGCCTACGGAACAAAACGCTGGCGTACCTGTTGTGCATTCAGCGCATTTGCCACAGCTAGGAAGAAAGACGCTTGTTACGTGATCGCCAACTTTTAGACCCTTAACACCAGCACCTACTTCAACGACAACACCTGCCGATTCATGTCCGGCAACGAGTGGTAGCGGACGCGGACGTGTGCCATTAACAACTGAGAGATCGGAATGACATATTCCCGCCGATTCAATCTTGACGAGCACTTCCCCAGCACCAGGTGGTGCTAGATCAACTTCGACAATTTCAAGTGGCCGCGTGGTTGCATAAGGAAGCGGTTCACCACTTTGGCGAAGAAGTGCGGCAAGTGATTTCACGATGCGATGACCTCGATGCGATAGAGCCCTTATCTTATAGGTCCACCAGGCGCACTTACCAGGAATTGCGAGTACGCCGAAAGGGTTAAGAAAGTCGGGAAATGATCTTCATCTAGACAGATTTGGCGGAAGATCGTGACCGCATCTTCAAAGCGATCATTTTCGTTTCGTTCTGTGCCGTTAATGATGTCGAAGATGATTTGTTCAACGAGGCTGCGGGTTACGTGAGTTCCTTCGCGAGTAACCACTTCATAGCGAATCCATTGCCAGATCTGCGAGCGACTAATTTCTGCAGTTGCAACGTCTTCCATTAAGTTATCGATTGCAGCTGCGCCTGTTCCGCGAAGCCAAGATTCGATGTAAAGAAGTCCGACGGCAACGTTTGTGCGCAGCCCAGCATCTGTTACATCTCCACCGATAGATTGAATATCGAGCAGTTGATCTGGAACTACGTGAACATCATCACGAAGACGTTCTATCTGATTCGGCTTTGTTCCTAAAACAGCATCAAATTCTTTCTGCGCAACAGGGATTAAATCTGGGTGAGCAACCCAAGTTCCGTCGAAACCATCTGCTGCTTCGCGTGCTTTATCGATCGTAACTGCCTCTAGTGCGCGATCGGTAACCTCTTTATCTCGACGATTAGGAATGAAGGCGCTCATTCCTCCGATAGCGTGAGCTTTTCGCTTATGACAGGTTGAGACCAGAAGTTCGGTGTATGCGCGCATAAATGGCACCGTCATGGTGATCTGTGCTCGATCTGGAGTTAAGAACTTCTTTCCGGATCCGGCAAAGTTTTTAATGATCGAGAAGATGTAATCCCAGCGTCCGGCATTTAAACCAGCACAGTGATCGCGCAATTCCCAGAGAATTTCTTCCATTTCAAATGCTGCTGGAATAGTTTCAATAAGTACTGTCGCACGAATAGTTCCATAGGGAATCTCTAACCGCTCTTCCGCGTAAGTAAAGATGTTGTTCCACAACTCTGCTTCGAGGTGTGATTCAATCTTTGCCAAGTAGAAGTATGGACCTGCTCCACGAGCGATCAATTCCTTTGCGTTGTGGAAGAAGTAGAGACCGAAGTCAACTAACCCGGCAACAGTTGGACGTGCACGATCTTCCTGGTCAACATAGAGAAGGTGTTTTTCAACCATATGCCACCCACGTGGACGCATAACAATTGTTGGCGCATTTTCATTGGTGATTGTGTAAATCTTTTCGCCGGAATCAAAGGTAAGTTGTCTACGGATCGCGTCAAAGAGCGAGACCTGTCCCCCAATAATGTTCTCCCATGTTGGGCTAGTCGCATCCTCCAAATCAGCTAACCAAACTTTGGCACTTGAATTCATGGCGTTGCAAGTCATTTTTGGATCAGTCGGCCCTGTGATTTCAACTCTGCGATCTTCTAGGCCAGGTCCAGGACCAGCAACAAACCAGCTGGCATCTTCGCGAATGTGGCTAGTTGACTTTAAGAATGTTGGCCGGCGTCCATTAGAAAAGTGAGTTCGGTTAACCATTCTGTGGGCAAGCAAGTCACTTCGAGTTCCCGAAAATAGTTCGTGAAGTTCGGTGACAAATGCCAACGCATCTGAAGTGAGGATCTCGTTAAAGCGAGGGTGCATCTTTCCTGCAATTGAAATGTGTGACATTTGATTCTCCCTATGAGTGTGTTAAATAATTAGTGGAATTGTTCTTTTTCAGTTGATCCGGCGAGAGCCAGCGTGGCGCTATTTGGATTGAGCGCAGTAGAGATCGCATCAAAGTAACCAGTACCAACTTCACGCTGGTGTTTGGTTGCTGTGTAACCATCGGCTTCACTCGCAAATTCGGCCTCTTGTAGTTCAACGTATGCGCTCATAGCGCGGGTCTTGTAACCCTTGGCGAGAGTAAACATTGAATGATTGAGCGCGTGGAATCCAGCCAGTGTGATGAATTGGAATTTGTAACCAAGGGCAGCCAACTCTGATTGGAAGGTCGCAATCTGCGCATCGTTAAGGTGGCGCTTCCAGTTAAATGATGGAGAGCAGTTGTATGCCAACATCTTCCCTGGATACTTTGCATGTATCGCTTCTGCAAACTTGCGGGCAAGCTCGATATTTGGCTCACCAGTTTCAACCCACATTAAATCTGAGTATTCTGCGAAAGCTAGCCCTCTAGTGATAACAGCATCTAGGCCCGGCTTGACTCGGTAGAAACCTTCGCTGGTACGTTCTCCTGTTGCGTACTGTGCATCACGCGAATCGATATCTGAAGTAATCAGATCCGCTGCGAGCGCATCAGTGCGAGCAATGATGATCGTTGGAACGCCAGCAACATCTGCAGCAAGTCGCGCCGCGTTTAGCGTGCGCACGTGTTGTTGTGTTGGAATCAAAACTTTGCCACCGAGGTGACCACACTTCTTTTCTGAGGCAAGTTGGTCTTCCCAGTGAACTCCGGCAGCTCCAGCTTGAATCATTGACTTCATTAATTCGTATGCATTTAGCGGACCGCCAAAACCTGCCTCGGCATCGGCAACAATCGGAACCAGCCAATCAAGGCTCGCCGGACCTTCAACGCGCTCTACTTGATCAGCGCGCATCAAAGCGTTGTTGATTCGGCGGACTACTGCAGGAACTGAGTTCGCTGGGTACAAGCTCTGGTCTGGATAGGTGTGTCCCGAAAGGTTGGCATCTCCTGCAACCTGCCAGCCGGAAAGGTAGATCGCCTTTAGCCCAGCCTTCACCTGCTGAACCGCTTGGTTGCCGGTCAGGGCTCCGAGCGCCGCAACCCATTTCTCGGTGTGCAGAAGGTCCCAAAGGTTTTCTGCGCCACGGCGAGCCAGGGTGGAGTCCTCAGTAATCGAGCCGCGCAGGCGCACCACATCTTCAGCGGTGTAATCACGCTTGATCCCCGCCCAGCGTGGATTGGTATCCCAGTCTTTTTGCAATTCTTCTGCGGTCTGGGTGTTGCTCCCGATTTGGCTCTTCATTACTTACTCCTTCTTATAGTGTGAAAAACAAGGGTTTTTGTGCCCTTTGGTCGAATAAGTTGAGTATTGGGCACTTTTCAACGAATTGCATTCGTTTCCTGACAGAAATAATCCAATATTTCTGCGGAATAGAACTTCCCCTATTCTGCTGCGGATGCAAGAATTAAATATGAGCAATTTAGAGAAAGAGTTCGATCCGCTGATCGTTGGCCGCCGGATCCGAGAACTGCGAACCAAGCAAGGAATGAACCTTGAAGTACTCGCTCGCGCAATTGAGCGCGCACCATCGCAAATCTCGGCGATTGAAAATGGCAAACGCACTCCTCCAATTCAACAATTGCAGAAGATCGCACAAGCTCTCGGTGTTTCATTAACACAATTGCTTAACTCTGAAATATTGAGTGAGCGAACAGCAAATGAGCTTGAAATCGAACGCGCACAACGTGGTGGCCTTTACTCATCTCTTGGCTTGCCAGATGCCTTCATAGGCAAAACAGTCAGCAATAACATAATTGAAATCATTCTTGGCCTACAGCGCGAAGTTGAAAGGTTGCACTTGCAGCGTTCTGCGACTCCTGAAGAAGCGCGACGTGTAAATATAGAACTTCGTCAAGAGATGAGAAAAATTAATAATTATTTTCCACATTTGGAAGAGGAAGCAAAAAATCTTTTAGCGAAAATAGATCATAGCTCGGGTCCGCTTTCGGAGCGCTTAACTGCAGAGCTAGCCAATAAATTAGGTTTCACTTTGCATTACGTTCAAGATTTACCGGCTTCAACAAGAGTCATAACCGACGAAAAGAACGGACGCATATATTTGCCGATGCGGCGCGAAGGCCGCGATGCTCGTACTATTTTGTTGCAAGCACTCGCCGGTCACGTTCTTAAACATCCTTCACCAAATGACTATCACGACTACTTATCGCAGCGTGTACAAACAAATTATTTGGCAGGCGCGTTGTTAATGCCTGAGGCAAATGCCGTTGAATTCTTACAGAACGCCAAGGTCAAGCGAGAACTCTCTGTAGAAGACCTTCGTGATTACTTCGGTGTCAGCTATGAAAACGCTGCCCATAGATTTACTAATCTGGCAACGGTTCACCTCAACTTGCCGGTGCACTTCCTAAAGGTGCACGAAAGCGGTGCGATTTCCAAGGCTTACGAAAATGACAACGTTGCATTTCCATCAGATGTCTTTGGCTCAGTAGAAGGTCAAATTGTTTGCCGCAACTGGAGCGCTCGTAAAGTCTTCACGATAAAAGATCGATTTACTCCATATCATCAATACACCGACAAACCGGTTGGAACTTATTGGTGCACATCAAGAATCCAAGCAAGTGCCCAAGGTGATTTCTCAGTCAGCGTCGGCACAAACTTCGAATCAGTTAAGTACTTCAGAGGAAGAGATTCAAATACTCGTTACAAGTCGTACTGTCCCGATGCCAAGTGTTGTCGCCAGGCTCCTGCGGAACTAGAAAACAAGTGGGGTGAGATGATTAGACCCACTCCACGTTTGAATTCCAGTTTGCTTGCAGCGATCCCGCAAAATGGATTCTTAGGTATTGAGCAACGTGAGATTCTCGAATTTCTAGAAGATCAGGTCGATTCGTAAACTTTAAATATCCTCTAGTTTAAAAGATACCCAAGTCTTCATACTTTCTTTTGCTCCCAAGATTAGGGCTTTATCTTGCTCAATGGCTTCGGTTAAAGATATGACTGGAGATGAGAATGGTTCAATCGTTATCAGTCTCTCCTTGCCCCAGAGTGGCCAGGCTTTGATGCCTCCAAGAACCATCCAAATCCAACAGTAAGGAAAAGTCTTCTTATCCCACTCCAAAGTTATATCAGTTTGCCAACATGAATTTCTAAAAGTTACAGAGCTTTTCTTCATAGGGCCGAGAATGATGTGCCCATCAGTTCCATCATCTGCACCAAAAGTGCTGACGTCTACAACTTCACCTTTACTATCGAGCGCGGTTGGCCACTTTGACTGGCTGTCAGGTTTAAAGCGATAAGTCGGTCCGGGATAATTTGGAACTTCAATCGGCTCGCCTGGATTTACGATTATTTCCATTCCTGGGTCTATGAAGGGCCCGCCAATAACAAGATGTTGACCCCACTGAAACTTGATTTCTTCTCCACTTAAATTTTCGACAGATTCGTCAAAACGAAGCTCTCCATTAGTTAAAGTCATTATTCGGATTAAGCGCAAAGGTAGGCGACGTAAATTGACCGAAAATTCAACAGAGATTTTCTGCTCTGAATCTTCCAGGATTCGATAATCCCAGGAAAGCATTGCAACTTCTCCGTGTCCACCGAACGATGCACCTTTATAGTCAACTGGATACTGCGCATTCGGTAGCACCTCTTGCCAACCACCGCTGAAATGATCAAGAAAATTACCCATTGGCGCTTGAGTGGACTGAACTCCTTCGCGATTTCGGACAATATCTTCTTGACCGTGCCAAAGAAGTTCCAAATCTAACTTTTTCGAACGGAGTTCTAATATTTCCGCACCGCGAGTAAGGCTCACTTTGAGATGAATTTCTGGTGATGTCATCTCGATGATCTCGTGACCTTCCCAAAGCGCTAGGCGTCCATAGTGTCCGAAGGCGCGACGAATGAATGGATCTTTCGGCCCTTTAGTTGTCATATAGATACTCACTAACCTTTTTCAACTCTTTGGTAAGCCGGTCTTTGGATCTAAACCGTAGCGTTTTGCTAATTCATTATCGATTTCCGGAACTCCGAGCGCGGATGTCCAGGCACCTTCCACGCCAATACTTTGACCAGATAAATAAGATGCGCGAGTAGATAGCAAAAAGGCAACTACTTCTGCAATTTCACTTGGTTCTCCGATACGTTTCATCGGGGTCAATAATTCAAGGGATTGCCGTCTTGCTACAGGATCTGGTGCATCTACGAAACTCTTTTCAAGTGCTGGCGTCATAATCGCACCTGGCGCAACTGCATTGGCACGAATACCAAAAGGTCCATAAGCAACAGCAACGTTACGCGTTAGCGCATCAACTGCAGCCTTGGTCATTTCATAAACGGCGTGATCGGGCCAGGCTCTTCGACCGTGAACGGATGAGATATTTACAATCGCTCCTGGAACTTTTCTGGTCGTAAAGGATGCCACCGCTTCGGCGCAACCCCAGAAGGAACCAATTTGATTAGCGTTGATAAGTTCCTCAAGAACTGCTGGATCATTTGGGAAGTCATGCATTGGCGCTCCCCTAGTCCAACCTGCACAATTAACCCAAGAAATTAAATTTCCTTTTGATTCGGCCAATTCCCTAGCGTTGATGTGTGTGGTACGTTTTCCTACATCACCGAGAAGTGAATACGCCTGGTGTCCTGCATCTTTAATTTCTTTTTCAACTAGCGGCAGATTCGTTGGATTTAGGTCAACAAGTATCACCGTGTAATCCTGCGCTAAGCGATGAGCAATTCCACGCCCAATTCCAGATGCGGCACCAGTTACAACAGCAACTTCCGTCATGAATCTCTCCCTCTTTCTATGAGCGTACAACGGGCGAGTGGCAGAGCCATGAATGCGTACTAGATCCCTGGGTGATTTGTATCGGCAATGACTTGCAATCTTCTCGACCTAAACCAACTGCGCACCGTGAACGATAATTACAAGCGTCATCGACTTCAGGGCTAGGTAGTGACTGAACTACTTTGTCTACTCTTTTTTCAGTCGGCGGAGTTGCGAGTGGAACTGATGAAAGAAGTCCTACGGTGTAATGATGACGAGACTCTTTAAAGACATCGTCACGGTTTCCACGTTCGACGATGCGACCGCGGAACATAACGGCTATTTCATCTGCCATGTAATGAGCCACGCCGAGATCGTGTGTGATGAAAAGATAAGTTAATCCACGACTAGCCTGAATATCGCGCAGCAAATTGAGAACTTGTGCGCGAACAGATACATCCAGCGCTGAGACTGCTTCATCTAGAACAACAATTTTTGGATCGACCGCTAAAGCTCTTGCAATTGCCACTCTCTGACACTGGCCTCCGGAAAGTTCGTGCGGACGGCGGTTCAAGTGTTCTTCCTCAAGGCCAACCGCTTTAAGAAGCTCGATCACCTGATTTCGGCGTGATTGCTTATCACCAATATTAAAGGCAATCAGCGGACTCGAAATTATTCTTTCAACCGAGTGACGACGATTTAGTTGACTAAATGGATCTTGCTGAACAACTTGAATTTCACGGCGAAGGAGTCGAAGTTCTTCATATTTAAGCGAACCTAGATTTCTGCCCAATACATCAATCGACCCTGAGGTTGGTTGATCAAGCCCTAATAGAACGCGCGCAGCAGTTGTTTTTCCACTTCCCGATTCACCAACCAGGGCAAGAGTCTTGCCGGCTTTTAAATCAAAGGAGACGTTATCGAGAGCATGAACGGTTCCAGTCTTACCTTTAAAGATACGGCTGACTGAAGAAAGAGTTGCGACAGAATCAATTTGAGTTGTCATTTACTTAACTGTCCCCAATTCACTTAACTCATCAGCCCTAAAGCAGGAGGTGAGGCGTTCGTGAACCATTTCAAGATGCGGAACGCTCTCGCGACACTTTGGCTGAACGTGCGCACAGCGTGGTGAGAAAACACATCCCGTTGGCCGATTATCTGGACGGGGAGGTTGTCCTGCAATTGTATTGATGGGCTTGTTAACATCTATTGTGTAATCACAGCGTGAATTTAGCAGCGCTTTTGTGTAAGGGTGAACCGGATTAGAGAAGATTTGATTAACCGAACCATGCTCAACCAATTTACCGGCATACATAACCATGAGTTCATCGCTAAATTGCGCGGCAACTCCCAAATCGTGAGTAATTAGCAGTACAGATAATCCGCGTTCTGCCGCTAAATTATCGATAAGGGTAAGCACCCGAGCTTGAGTAGTTACATCAAGGGCGGTAGTTGCTTCATCTGCAATCAGAACCTTTGGTTCACCGCTTAATGCAATTGCTATAACAACTCGCTGCAACATTCCGCCGGACATTTCAAACGGGTAGGAATCGATTCGACGATCAGGTTCTGGGATCCCCACGCTCCCCAAAAGTTCAATTGCAGCTTTGCGGGCTTGCGAACGATTTAAATCTGAATGTAATTGAATACTTTCAATAATTTGAGCACCAATACGCATAATTGGATTTAGCGCAGACATTGGATCCTGATAAATCATCGAAATATCATTGCCACGTAAGTGGCGAAATTCCTTCATATCCATCCCAAGGATCTCCTGGCCACCTAGGAATATTTCACCTTTTTCTATACGGACCGGCTCCTTGATCAAGCGCATTAGTGAGTATGCAGTTAACGACTTTCCGCTGCCTGATTCGCCCACCAAACCGACTCTACGTCCAGCCGGAATATCAAAAGTTAAATCATCGATAACGGTTACTCTGCCATTCGCGGATGGAACTGAAAGCGAAAGTCCTTTGACGGCTAGTGCGCTAGTCATACAGAAGACCGCCTTGAATCCATAGTTACTCGAATACGTTCTCCGTAAGCGTTAAATGCCAAAATTGTTA
>JAPLBF010000021.1:7253-9433 GCA_026392825.1 Actinomycetota bacterium | reverse complement strand
TGTGACTGCAAGAGCAGGGAAGAATACGAACCAATAGGTATTCCAAATTTTTGCATACCCCTGAAGCATCAAAGTTCCCCAAGATGCATTCGGTGGCTGAATTCCCAAACCGATAAAACTCAGAGTTGCTTCTAACATCACTGCAGCGGCAGCATTGATACTTAATTGGACCAATAACTGTGGGGCGATATTTGGCATTACCTCAGAAATAATTAACTTAGACCTCTTTGTTCCGCTCGCAATAGCTGCTGTTACGTAATCGGAGGCCAACTCTGTAACAACTGCACTCCGTGCCATTCTCGCCGTGGTCGGTGAGAGCAGAATGCCAACAACAATCGGTAGTGAAATAACGCTAGCGCCGACTGCTGAAACGCATACGAGTGCGAAAAGAATTTGAGGGATGGCCATCGTGGCATCTGCTGTTCTCATCAAGAACTCATCCACCCACCCGCGGCGAACACCTGCGATCAAACCCCAAGTAGTACCAATTAAAAGTGCGATTGCGGTGGCTGCCATAGCGATGATAATTGTGATTCGACCGCCGTAGAGAATACGTGAGAAGGAATCACGACCCAGATCGTCAGCGCCCATCCAATTCTTTGAAGTCGGACCAGAGAAAGCATCAGCAACTGCAAGCGCATTGGGGTCGTATGGCGCAAGTATTGGCGCAGCTAAACAGATGCCTAAGATTAGGAGAATAAGAAAACCGGAGAACGAATAGCGCCACTTAAATTTCACTCTTTTGCCCCTTTGCTAAACGCAGGCGTGGATCAACTATCCCGCACAGAATGTCAAAAACAAAGGTAGTTAAAATAAAGAACGAAATAATTGTCAAAGCAACGCCCTGAATCACCGCGTAATCGCGTTTGAATGCACTTTCAATAGCAAGAGATCCGATGCCAGGAAGTCCATACATATACTCAATAACAACTACGCCGCTGAGGGTGTAACCCACAATCAGGCCAAGCATTGTTAAAGTCGGAACAAGTGAATTTGGCAAGATGTGTCGGAAAAGAACACGAACGTTTGAAAGGCCCTTGCCTTCTGCTGTTCGCACAAAAGGTGACTGCTTAACTTCTAACATAGAAGCGCGTAAATACCGCACTAGGTATGGCGTAGCGGTGAGGCCACCAGTTACTGCCGGCAATATCATCAATTTTAAATTTTCAACTAAATCTTCGGATATTGGGACAAAGCCTCGTGATGGTAACCACTGCAGCGTCAGTGAAAAAATCAAAATTAGAATAATTCCAACCACAAAGCCAGGAATTGAGAGTCCAATTGATGTGTAATACCCAATTACTCGATCAACAATTGATCCAGGCTTTAGCGTAGAAAGCGGCGCAAGAATCAAGGCCAGGATCACCGCGATGAGAATTATGAAGAAAGTTACTTCCAATGTAACCGGAATTCTTGTAGCTACAAGTTCGGTCACCGGGAACTGAGAAAAGTAGGAAACTCCCAAGTCTCCACGAAAAGCATCACCGATCCAAGAGAAGAGTTGCACGAGGAGCGGGCGGTTTAAACCCGCTTCCTCGCGCAACGCCTCTAGGGCTTCAGGAGTTACACCAGTGGCTGCACCAAGCTTTGCAAGCACTGGATCGCCAGGGAGAATTCGAATCGACATGAAAACCAACACCACGCTTAACGCCAAGACGCTAAGGCTTGATGCTGCACGTCGAAGTAAAAATACTCCCATTTAACTCCTTTATTCCTCTCGTTGTACTTTCTTTGCTATCCCGTTATCAGGAGTGCAATTTACTTGAATGAAGCTCCCTCTAGATGGATCTGACCACCAGCCTCAACCCAAGCATTTTTTACATTTGCGCGAGCTGCGTGCAGCACGTCAAATACGAAAGGAGTGATTAGTGGGAGTTGCTCATTTTCCATCTTGAGCGCCTTGCACCATTCAGCCTTACGTTCAACTGCGTTTAGAGTTCCGATCGCCTTGGTGTACTGCGCATCGTATGCCGCATTGTTCCAGTTTGATTCTGCACGACCTGAAAGTAGGAAGTTCATTGAGAACGCTGGTTCTCCTGGAACTGACTGATAATTAGGAAGTAACAATCCAGGATAGGTCTTTCCGGCTGGATAGAACTTACCGGCCCAAGTACCTACTTCGTTGTTCTCAATCTTCATATCGATTCCGATTTGCTTCAATGAGGCTTGAAGTACTTGAC
>JAPLBF010000021.1:0-7226 GCA_026392825.1 Actinomycetota bacterium | reverse complement strand
TTGAAGTACTTGACCCATTGCATCAAATTCAGGAAGGGCTCCTGCGATACCCCACCATGTAAATGACTTCACACCGGCAGCAGCAAATAGCGCCTTAGCCTTTTGTAAGTCGTAAGTGTAAGCAGTTAGTCCGCCAGCTTTCTTACAGTTCCACGCACTATTGTCAGGGACAATTGTGTTATATGAAGAAACTTGACCAAATCCGAAATATGCAGATTTCAAGATCGCTGCACGGTCAGTTGCATAGGCAACTGCCTGACGGACTCGAATATCGTTAAACGGAGCGGACTTCAAGTCATATTCCCAAGTTACAGAAACGCTTGAAACAGTCGCCTTAACTAGCTGAAGGTTCTTATCTTTCTTCAGTGGAGCGGCATCTGCAAGTGGAAGCTGATAGAGGAAATCAAGATCGCCAGAGCGAAGTGATGTAACTGCAGCGGTTGCATCTGATGACTTCACAAATTTAATTGAAGGAATCTGAGCCTTAGCGCCGAAGTATCTTGGGTTAGCTTTAATTGTAAGAGAAACGTCAGGGCTAAATGCATCAACTTGATATGGGCCTGATGTTGCAGGGTTCACGTTGAAACTTCCAACCTGGCTAACCTTAATCATCTTAATCCAAGCGATCGCTTCTGGGAAAAGAGCGTTTGGAGAACTTAGATCGAAGATTACGTCGTTACCGCTTGTAGTGATCTTATCGATGATCTTGATCTTGTTTGCCTCTTGCGTAATGGTTGTTGGCAGCTTCGCATAATCAAATACTGCCTTCACCGCTTTAGCATCAAGAACCGTTCCATCAGAGAACTTAGCTTGACTACGAATCTTAAATGTCCACTGAGTGGCCGCCGCATTCGACTTCCATGACTGAGCAAGATCTGGGGCTACAGTTCCGGTTCGTGTCCACTTTGAAAGACCTGACCAGAGAAGCGGAAATAGTGATTCCTCATATGCGAAAGTTCTGATGATTGGATTGAGCTGTGGAATTCCTTGTGTAGATCCCACCACGAGCGTTGTCTTTGCTGCCGCTGTGGCAGGTCCGACCGTTGATGTGATAGATAGAACCATGCCTGCTGCGATTGTTGCAGCAAGTATTTTCTTCTTCACATTGGTTTGTGACCGAAGCATCTAATACCCTCCAGAGATTTTTTGTTACGAGCCGATCCTCACTCTGAGGACAGGCCAGGGATGTCCCCCCCTTAGTACAGACCTGTTTGAGCGTTAAGTCAATGATTCTTTAAGGGTGCTGAGTTACCCGGATTGGAAAAATACATATTTCCAATTGCAATTCCGAAGAAGTCATCAAAATATGAACTTCCTTGATCCCGCAAGGGTGATACCAACGGGTAGCCAAGTGCTCTGACTACAGTGCAGCCCGAAAGCTACTGAATCAAAACCATTGTTGATTGGCCGGGCACAACGACTTTTCCAGCCTTCAATACTTGAAGGGTCTTCGTACCGATCTGCGACCCCTTAGCAACGATGTTCCAGCTACTTGCATTTGGCAAAGTGAATGTCGCGTTTGCAGAATCAGCGTTATGGATTACAACGATTGTCTTCGCCTTGTCCCCTACCGCTTTGCCGTTGATTGAGTATGCAATCAAAGTGTCAGTGCCTTTGAAGAACTTGATATTTTCCCTCATCGACGCAGTGGTTGTCATTCGAAATGCTGGGTGTTCCGCACGGAGTGCAATCAAACCCTTGTAGTAATTGACGGTTGCGCTGTATTTGAGTTTTGTGCTCCACTTAAGTGAGTTTGTGGCGTCATCTGATTTGTAGCTGTTGTCATCCCCATTTTTGGAGCGCAGGAATTCTTGGCCCGCCTGCATGAATGGCACACCTTGAGATAGGAAGGCGATCGATGTAGCAAATTGGCTCAACTGAGCTATTCCTGTTGGAGAAATTCCTTTAACGCTGGCGGTTAACTTATCTGCCAAGGTTAGGTTGTCGTGTGATTCAACGTAATTAACTGATTGAGTCGGCGAAGTTGTATTCCATGCATTTAAAAACATTAGGTCATAATTTGTATTTCCAACTATTCCCGGTTTGATATCGCCCACTGCAGAAAGCTTCCCTGTAGCCCAACCAGTATCGGATGCCTTGAAGACCGATCCCTTTAAACCATCACGAAGCTGGTCGTTAAAGTGTGCAACGTTGTTTAGCTTAGAAATATTTGTTTGGCTTGCGCGTAGATCCTTTGCAAGAGTGCCCATTTCCCAGCCTTCACCGATAACGATGATTGTTGGGTCAATCACCTTAAGTGCTGCCGTCACTTCATTGATTGTCTTAATATCCATTAGACCCATCAAGTCAAAGCGGAACCCATCGAGGTTGTATTCGCTTGCCCAGTACTTAACTGAATCAACTATAAATTTGCGAACCATTGGGCGTTCAGTTGCAACGTCATTACCGCAGCCACTGCCGTTGGTGAGAGCGCCATTGTCATCGGTGCGGAAGAAATAGCCCGGAGTAATCAAATTCTGGCTAAATGTGCTTGCGTTATAAACGTGGTTATAGACAACGTCCATATTCACGCGCAGCCCAACTGAATGCATTGATTGAATTGCGCGCTTTAATTCTGTTATTCGCGCAGTTGGCTTTGTTGGATCAGAACTATATGAGCCTTCAGGAACATTGTAATTTTGTGGGTCATATCCCCAGTTAAATGTTGGTGCTGCTTCATCAACTGATTGAAAATCATAAATCGGTAATAATTCAACGTGCGTGACACCTAAATCTTTAATCGCAGAAACGCCAGTTTGAACTGCGCCACTTTTCGTATTTAATTCGGTAAAGGCGAGGAATTTTCCTTTATTAGCAGCAGAGATTCCGCTAGATGAATCCATTGAGAGATCGCGAACGTGCAATTCGTAAATAACGGCATCTGTTGCATTGCCGCTAAATTTTGGCTTGGACTTGCTCCATCCCGCTGGGTTGGTTTTAGCTAAATTTACGACGACTCCGCGTGTGCCGTTAATTGTGGTGGCGCGGACGTAAGGATCAACGGCTTCATTGGTTGGTCCTTCTAAAGTAAAGCGATAGTTGTAGATCAAACCGTCCTGATCGCCCGAAATGGATGTCACCCAAGTGCCATTTACATCTGGTGTCATTCTTGTTTCAATGGCAGAAGACAGCGGTGAATCTGCTTTTGCATAAGTAACTAGCGTCACCGCGATTGCTGTTGGCGCCCACACTCGAAACTTCGTCGAAGTTGGCGAATAAGTGTTTCCGAGATCATTGCCTGTATATGTGTACTTAGCTGAAAACTCTGCTGATTCATATAGTTTGGTCATTTTGTTATCAGGGGCTTTCGGAGCGGCAGTTGTTGGAAGTTCGTAATAAATAGTCGGGTCATTCTGTCGTAACCAAATTTCGGTAACTCCATTTGCGCCAAATTTACTTATGAATCGATCATCTGGAACGTCTTTAGAGAGCCATTCTCCTTTTCGAACAATGATTCCTAAATCATCAAACTTATCCATCCCAGTTAACTCAACAGTCGCAATCTTTCCGTATGCATCATCGCCGGTAAATTGCACGCCAGTTGTACTTACAGGTTCATCAGTTCCCGTTAACTTGTTCTTCCAGAGCCAAAGATTCCAAGATGCGTAATCTGCTTCAGCGCGCTGATAGTGGACGGTGAGTTTGACTGTCTCAGGATTAGCCCCGCTTGCGATAGTTGGAAAGCCAACAGATAAAGTAGCGACTGCCAAAAATAGCGCCTTATATTTGCGAGTCTGGATTCTCATAGGCGCAGATTACAGGGTTTGAATGAGTGTTTAATTAATTTTGCGTTGACACCTTGGGCAGAAGTGAGAAGAACGAGCACCGAAGGTGATGCGTCTAATAGGGGTGCCGCATCTAGGGCATGGCTCATCGGTACGACCGTAGGCGGCAAGTGATTGCTCGAAGAAACCGCTTTCTCCGTTGACATCTATATAAAGATCATCGAATGAGGTGCCGCCTTTTTCGATCGCTTCTTGCATTACTTCGGTTGCATAGTCAATTACCTCTGCGATCTTCTTCTTGCTCAGATCTGCTGTTGAAATCTCGGGGTGAACCTTGGCGCGCCAGAGCGTTTCGTCGGCATAGATATTTCCGACCCCACTCATAATCTCTTGATTGAGAAGCGCCGTCTTTATACGAATATTGCGCTTAGCAAATTTGTTTATCGTTTCAGATCTATCAAATTGTGGATCAAAGGGATCGGTTGCGATGTGTTGGGCAGAGGTAGGTATTCCGTTGCTTACCTCTTCCACTGAAACCCAACCAAAAGTGCGCTGATCATTGAAGACAAGTTCGCGTTTGCGTAAATTTCTTGAAAGATCAAATTTAGCTCGAACGTGCTTAGCTGTCGGACGATCTTTTTGATGAATTAAAAATTGTCCACTCATTCCAAGATGTGCGACCAATACTTGTGGGCGATCTAAGACAAACCAGAGGAACTTGCCGCGACGCTTGATATCGACGAACTTTGCGCCATTTATAGTCTTTAGCGGTGCAATGGATTCTGGCTTGAGCGCTCGTGGATGCAGATCGTGTGCAGCGGTGATCGTATAACCCTTGATGAGTTTCTCTAGGCCGCGCCTAACCGTTTCAACTTCAGGTAATTCCGGCATTGCTTAACCTTTATTGATCACGCTAAGTGCGGCGAGTGCGCTGTCGTAGCCTTTATCTTCTTTGCTACCTGGTAATCCCGCACGTGCAGTTGCTTGTTCAAGGTTGTCGCACATCAAAACGCCAAAACCGATTGGCTTAGAGCGGCTGAGTGATACATCCATAACGCCCTGTGTTACACCTTGACAGACATAATCAAAGTGAGGAGTTTCGCCACGAAGTACTAATCCGACAATTACTGCAACATCAAAACCTTCATCGAAAGCCAATTGCGTCGCAAGTGAAAGTTCAAATGAACCCGCAACCGTGCGAGTAGTTGGGTTACTGATGCCGGCGGCCTTGAAGCCGCGCAATGCGCCGGCAACTAGTGCATCGCAAATTTCTGGATGCCACGCTGCCGTAATTACTATCGCTTTGAGGTGGGGAAGTTGCGGGATTTTTATATCAGGTGAGTGGCCAGCCATTAGAGCGCTCCTAACGCGTGATTCAATTTATCTCGTTTAGTTTCCAAGTACTTTTGATTATGTCTGTTGGCGACTACTTCAAGTGCAGCCGGCGTCACAGAAATTCCAGAACTCTTGATCGCCGCGATTTTCTCGGGATTATTTGTTAGAAGCGTTAAAGACTTTATTTGCAATAATTGCAGAATATCCGCAGCATCTTCATATGTGCGATCGTCAACGGGTTGACCTATCGAGATATTTGCCTGAACCGTATCTTGCCCAGAATCTTGCAGAACGTAGGCGCGAATCTTCTCTGCCAAACCGATACCGCGGCCTTCGTGATCGCGCAGATAAATGATGTATCCATAGCCACTCTCTTGAATTAAACGAGTCGCCTCTTGTAACTGCGATCCACAGTCACAGCGCTTTGATCCAAAGACATCTCCTGTTAAACACTCTGAATGGATTCGTACCAAAGGTTGACTCGCACCCTCAGTACCGAATTTAAGAATTGCGTGCTCGGCACCAGTTGCAGATATATATGTAGAAATCTTCCAAGCCGCATCATTTAAAGGAAGCTCAGCCCAATCCAAGCCATGGGCATCATTTACGGGATGTTTTGGAGCCACACGTGCAAGTTCTTCGATCGAAATTACTTGCAGACCGTGTTGCTTTGCGAAATCGGTGATCTGCACTCCCCGCATCATTGATCCATCATCATTTACCAATTCGGATAAAACGGCTGCAGAATTTGAACCCGAAAGTTCACATAGGGCGATGCTCGCTTCCGTATGTCCACGACGCTCGTGCAGTCCGCCAGAAACAGAGATCAAAGGAAAGACATGGCCGGGGCGCGCAAAATCTGTTGGTTGTGAATTGATATCGGCCAGCGCTCTTAAAGTATTTGCACGCTCTTCGGCAGGAATACCAGTTGAACGACCTGCGATCGCGTCAACGGTGACTGTAAATGCGGTGCTGTGATTGTCCTCGTTGCGCTTAACCATCAGCGGAAGTTTTAAACGTTTGGCTGTTTCCGCAGTTATGACCCCGCATATAACACCCGAGGTGTAGCGAACCATAAAGCCAATATTTTCCGTTGTCGATTTCTCGGCTAAAAGAATTAGATCCGCTTCGTTCTCACGGTTTTCATCATCTGTAACGACAATGAATTTACCCGCTTTAAATTCGCTAAGGACTTGATCCAAGTTACTCATTTTTCTTCCTGTCCTCGTGCGATAAGTCTTTCAACGTACTTGGCTAGAACATCGACTTCTACGTTTACTTGATCACCCTGCATCTTCTTTGAAAGGTTGGTCTTGGTAAGAGTTTCCGGAATAAGCCATACCGAGATTTGATCGGCTGGATCATTTATCTCACCGACAGTGAGTGAAACGCCTTCGAGGCAGATAGAGCCTTGGGCGACTACGTATTTCATTAAACCCTTTGGAATTGCCAGATCCATCCGAGTCCACTGCGAATCAGCGGTAATTAGCGAAATTGTTGCCACGCCATCCACATGTCCTTGAACTATATGTCCGCCCAAACGATCAGCGGTCCGGGTCGCAAGTTCTAGGTTTACATCTGATCCAATTTCAAGTGATCCAGTGCTTGTTAACTTAAGAGTTTGCACCATTACATCGACGGCAAATTGGGATTTGTCGAAGGAAACAACTGTGAGGCAGACACCATTAACGCTGACTGAATCACCTTGGGAAATTTGTTGAGCGATATCTGAACTGGAAATTACCAGCCGCGCGCTGCTTTCCTGATGCTCGATGGCTGCAACTCGTCCAACTGCCTGAATAAGTCCGGTAAACATTAACGCCCACCTTCTGTCCCGTTAGCGCTTTTGATAAGAGTTATCTTTAAATCCGAACCGATCATCTCTACATCAGATATCTCGAAATCTAATCGTCCAGATATGTTTGTTATTCCTAAATCACCAATGGCTGGCTTCCCAGATCCAAAGAGGGTTGGTGCCTGAAAGAGCACAATTTCGTCGATCAAATCTTCGCGCAAAAGAGCGGTGCCGAAAGTTGGTCCTGATTCGATTAATACTTGATTAAAGCCTCGTTCGTTGGCCAACGCAATCAAATCCTTTAAGTTTTGAGATTTAATAAAGATAGTTTCGGCTGAGCTATCCATAATTTGTGCCCCAGCATTAATTTC
>JAPLBF010000035.1 GCA_026392825.1 Actinomycetota bacterium | reverse complement strand
GTGCGACCTCTTGAGTTGAGAAGCGCTCGCCACATTGTGGGCATTCCCGGCGACGGCGAATTTGTGTGCCATCTTCAACTGGACGAGAGTCAACGACTCGAGAATCATCGTGTGTGCAGAACGGGCAAATCATCTCGGCGTGTCTCCCTTCGAAATACTAGATATTTCCAAATTTAGATGTAGTGGTGGACCGCAAAAACTACCGTAAAAACACTACTTATGGAAGTTTTATTGGCTTTGACCCCTACATATAGTGGAAACTATAAAGCATTTCTAGAGAGTTTGCCTGTCGAGTAGGTAAATACGAGATGAACGGCGTGTCGCAGGATTTAGCGCAGCGGGATACGCAGCTTCTGGCCTGCTTGAACCTCGGCTGAGGCGAGGGAGTTAACAGATGCGATCTCATCGACGAGCGCGCGAACATCGCCACCATCGGCTAGGCGTACTGCCAGTGACCAAAGGGTGTCACCTGGGGCCACAGTGACCTCGATAAAGGTTGTGGGGGCGCCGATCTGATCTGAGGTGCCGGCACCGGCCTTGAGGCCAAAGGCGCTGGCCAGGACTACAGCCAGTGAGAGAACCAAGAGCGTGCGCGCCAAACGACCACGACGTGTCAAGTGAACGCCGGACGGATTGGTCTGAAACCCTTGATTTATAAGGGCTTTAGGGCTTGTCGCGTTAAGTGAAATAGTGCTCATGGTTTTCTCCTGCTGGTACTACCTTGGGGAAGGTATTCGAACAGTTGTTCGAACAAAGCCAATTAAACCCCATGCCACCGACATCGGCAAGTTATTTTCGAACATATGTTTGATTTTTTTCCTGGGCTGTGTCACTCTGTATCCATGAGCAAAAAACCAGCGGCAAGCGCCAAAGTCACCGAACTCCCCGATCAAGCAGCAGGCGAACACGGCCTAACCGCCCGCCAGCTCAAGATCCTGCAAGTCATCAAGGCGAGCATGGACGATCAGGGGTTTCCCCCTTCGATGCGCACTATCGCAGCTGCCGCTGGCCTAAGTTCCACAGCTTCCGTTAAATACCAACTCGACCTTCTCAAGGAGAAGGGCTTTATCACCGCCCACCCAACCCGCGGTGGCGTCCTTGAAGTCTTGATGCCTGGTGAAAAATCTGAGATCGAAGTCGAAGCCACCAAGCAGGTTCCGCTCGTCGGTCGCATCGCTGCCGGTGGTCCAATCACCGCAGAACAAAATGTTGAATCAACCTTTGCTCTTCCTGAAACCTTGGTCGGCAAGGGCAACTTGTACATGTTGCAGGTCGTTGGTGAATCAATGATCGATGCTGCTATCTGCGATGGCGATTATGTTGTTATTCGCGAACAGAAAGATTGCAACAATGGCGAAATCGTTGCTGCAATGATTGATGGCGAAGCAACTGTTAAAACTTTCCAACGCAAGGGCGGCCACATCTGGTTACTTCCCGCCAATCCTGCATTTGCGCCAATCAATGGCGATAACTGCGAGATCCTTGGCAAAGTAACTGCCGTTATGCGCAGCGTTCGTTAATTAAATAAATATAACGCTAGCGCACCCAGGGCGATCAATAACGCGGCAGAGAAGATGGAACTCCGCTTGCCGATTCTCTGTGGTGCACCACCAATACCGCTAGCGCGATCTTGATCGATATCTTTAATTACATTTATAAAGTGGGCGGCGCTTCCGAGCAGCGCTCCCCCGAGCCACATCCAAACCGGTGGCGTTATATCTTTTGAGATCGCAATACACGATGGCAGCGCCGCAAACGCCAAGGCAAATGGCAGCCAAGAAAACACATTAAATTTAAAGTAGAAGTTATATGCCACTCCCATTGATATTCCGAACATATAAACCATCCCGCCCTTAAAGCCAAGCGGGCCAAGCAAATTTGCGACAAATGAGAATGGCACCATAAAGCACAACCACTTTATTAAATAATTTGATGTGATGGTGCCGGCGACTAGCGGTTTATTTAAGCGGTTATGTTTTAAGTCATCGGCATAGTCATAAAGGTCATTGCTCCAGCCCACCACCAACTGCCCCGTGAAAACGCCGAAGGCGATTAGATAAGCCGGGCCCTCCCACCAGTAATACGCGGCGAAGAACCAAGAAATTGAGGTGACGATCAGGGTTGGACCAAAGTGCGATGCCTTTAGTAGCCCACGCAATTTTTTCACTTCAGGAGCGCGCCCTTTGCTGCCGCCTTTGCATCACGCGCCGTTGTGGCCGACCGCGCAGCCATCGCTGCAGATTTTGCGGCGCTGACATCAACGCGAGATAAGAGGTCAGTCACTGCTGCAACCGAACTTGGCGATGCACTTACAGAGTTAATACCTAGACCAGCCATCACAACCGCAAGCAACGGATCCGATGCTGCTTCGCCACAGACCCCGACTTTGATACCTGCCATTGCAGCGTCAGCTGCAATCTCTTCTAAAGTCGAAAGCAGCGCTGGTTGCCAAGGATTTAAAAGCGCGGCTACTGCTGAATTAACGCGATCTGCCGCAAATAAATACTGCGAAAGATCATTTGTACCCACACTTAAGAAATCAACCACGCCCTTTAAATGCGGTATCACGCGCGTTATCGCTGGGATTTCAACCATTATGCCAACGCGTGTAATGCCGGCAGCGCGCGCTTCTTTGGCAAATACTTGCGCTTCGTCAATGGTGGCAATCATTGGCGCCATTACCCAAACATCAATTTTCTTGCCAGTTGCTTTAACTGCATCGGCTGCTGCCTTGATTGCGTGCAGCTGATCTTCATAAAACTTTGGCGCAATCGCTGCCACGCGCTGTCCGCGCACACCCAGCGCTGGGTTCTCTTCGCGGCCGATACCTAAGAAAGCAATTGGCTTATCACTTCCGGCATCTAAAGTGCGCACGATGATTTCGCCATCAGGGCCAGCGGCCAGTACCTGCGCGTATAAAGCCTGTTGTTCGGCGCGAGTTGGCGCAACTTTGTTATTTAAAAAGAATAACTCGGTGCGCAATAACCCAACACCCTTTGCTGATTTAACTTGAGCAGCATCTGCAACCGAACCAACATTGGCCATAACTGGAATTAACGCTGCGCCAAGGTTGGGGCGAACAGACCACCAATCCCCATCGCTATCGGCAAGTGATCCATTAATAATTACCTGTGATGCATCGGGATCAATGACCACCATTTGTCCGTTAACTAAGCCATCTGCGCCAGCACAAGCCACAACCGCTGGAATACCGCGCGCGCGACAGACTATTGCGGTGTGTGAAGTAGGTCCCCCGCCTTTGGTAACAACCCCAACGACAACATCAGTAAATGCGATTGTGTCCATCGGGGTTAGATCATCTGCGACGATTATAAAACTTCCGCTGGCAGGCAGAACGGTTTCATCACTTTCTCCACTCATCCATTGAATTAAGCGATAGACAATCTCATCCAAATCAGCGACTCGTTCACCAAATTCGCCACCAGCACCTTCGAGTAGTGATTTGAATTCACCCATCGCAAGTTGCAGCGCAGATGGCGCATCCCAACCTTGTTCGCAGAAATCTTTCGCCAGATCAGCAAGTTCTGGATCGGTTGCAAAGGCGCATTGTGCTTCTAATATTTCACGCAACTCTTGATTGCCAGCCGCTTTAATCTTGGCCGCATATTGGTTCTCTAAATTTACGATCGCTTTACTTAAAGTATTTACTTCAATTTCTGGGCCGAGTGAGCTCTTTGCCATTGCCGCAAGTGGCTGGCGCGCAGACCACCGCAAAACTTCAGCGAGCACCGCACGGGTGCCAACGCCAATGCCCTCGAGGGTGCGCACGGTCTCCATATGCAAACGCTACTCGGTAATTGTGGCTACGAGTTTTTCAAAAAGCTGGTTGGCGGCCGCCTCATCATCAGTTGCAAAGGCGATATTTAAGGTATCTCCTTCGTGAGCCTTCAGAGTTAAGAGTCGAAGCGGGCTATTGGCCTTTACCAGTGGCGCACCAGGTTTTCCCACGGTTACTTCAAATGGCGCAGCCTTAGCGATCGCCGAAAATTCATTGGCCGGGCGAGCGTGTAAGCCCACCTTTACCGTGATCACACACTCCTTGATGATCATGGATTGACCACAACTTTTATTGCCTCGCCACTTAGAACTGCATCAATAGCGCTCTGCACATCTTCTAACTTCACTTTATGTGTAATTAAATCAGCGACTTTTACTTCACCTGATGCGATCATATTTAGCGCATCTAAATTCTGTTGTGGGCTTGATCCATTTGCGCCAAATAGAGTTACTTCTTTGTAATGCACGATATTGGCATCGCAATTGATAAACGGTGCATCCTTTGGCAGGCCACCGAAGAATGAAACTTTTCCGCCAGGTGCCACCATTGAAATGGCTTGTTCTTGCGCCTTTGCAGCAGGTGCTGCGGTAATAATGATGCTGGGACCGTGTCCATCCGTAACTTTCAAGATTTCATCTTCTAACTTAACTTTTGACATATCAAAGGAAGCATCTGGCTTAACTACATTTGCTGACATTTCCAGACGTCCGCCGTTGATATCGGCGAGAAATACTTTGGATGCACCCAGTGCACGAGCCACGCGAACATGCAAGCAACCAATTGGACCGGCGCCCATAACAAGTACGGTGTCACCTTTTTGAACATTTAATATCCGCTGCGCATTTAATACACAAGCAAGTGGCTCTGTCACCGCTGCTTCATCATATGAAACATTGGCTGGAATCTTATTAACGCCATTAACGCGAATTACCTCATCAGGAATAACCATAAATTCGGCAAAGCCACCCGGGAATTGATACCCCATTGATAATTGATTACCGCAGATTGTCATTCGTCCGGCTAAACATAGCCAACAGGTGCCGCACGGTATCGCTGCGATGACTTGCACGCGATCGCCAATGGCATAGCCCTTAACTTCGCTGCCAATCGAGATGATTTCGCCTGCGATTTCGTGGCCAATAATCTGCGGCGGTTTTAAACGCGGATGTCCGTGATTATAGATCTTGGCATCGGTGCCGCAAGTAGCGCAGCTGTGCACACGGATCAGGATCTCTTTTGCACCTTCTTTAGGAGTTGGCACATCGATGACCTTCAAATCCTGCGGACCGATGTATAGCGCTGCTTTCATGGAAATTTCCTCTTTCACTACTTCAAAACTAGATGGGCTAAATACTACTTGGATTTAAAATATCTAAAACTTTCGACTTATCTGTCGTACTGAGCAAAATTTCAAACTTCTCATCATCGAGAAGCGCCTCGGCCAAGTTGCCGATAATTTCTACATGCTCATCGCCTTGTGCGGCGATACCAATACAGAGTTTGACTTCTTCATCATCCCAGATAAATGGTGCTGCAAAACGTATAAATACAATCTGCCCAAAATTTACATACTTTCTTGATTCATCTGTGCCGTGTGGCATAGCAACTGCGTTACCTAAATATGAAGATGCGATCTGTTCACGCTCCCACATCGCATCGGCATACTCTTGTGAGGCCGCACCTAAATTAACAAATTGCCCCCCACACAGCGCTACAGCCTCCCCTTTCGAAGAGGCTGTAGCACCGAAGTGGATTCCGGCTTGCGTCAAAAGGTTAGGCATCGCAACCTGTCATGAAATTATTCATGCGAGATTGTTCCGCCTCCTTGAATTGCACTAACAACAGATGCAATAGCTGGATCCCCCAGAAACATGTCGAATGCAATTACGACTTTATCTGGAACAGCTTGCCGAGCCCTGCCCGCTAGCCCACGGTGGCAGAGGATCAGGTCGGCGCCCATTGATTCGAGTTGATATACAGGAGAGTGCTTAACGGCGATACCAAGTGGCTTTAATTGCTTAGCCAATTGATTTGCAACCATCACGCTTGAACCCATTCCTGCTTCACAAGCAATCACAACGAGCTTTACATCAGAACCGGAAATGCTTGGCATTTGTTATCCGTTCTTCAATGAATCTTTACGAGCCTTTGCTGCATCTAGGTCATCGTTATTTGAGCTATCGGTCTTTAGTAAGAACCAAGCAGCTGCAAATGCGACGGCCGCAGATACTGCGATCGCTAGTAGTACCTTGAAGGTGTCACCCTTTGGAGTAACAACCATGTAAGCGAAGATTGATCCTGGAGATGGTGTTGCTGTTAGACCGTTATCAAGTGCAACGTTCATTGCAACGCCAGCTGCTCCGCCAGCAATAGCTGCGAGGATCAAACGTGGCTTCATGAGAATGTAAGGGAAATAAATTTCATGAATTCCACCAAGGAAGTGGATGATGATTGCGCCTGGAACTGAACCGCGCACGACGCGTGGTCCGACTAACCAGAATGCAAGCAATACACCAAGGCCAGGACCTGGGTTGGTTTCAAGCATGAAGAGAATTGACTTTCCAGTCTCTTTTGCTTCAGCAACACCTAGAGGTCCGAGCACGCCATGGTTAATGGCGTTATTAAGGAAGAGAACCTTCGCAGGTTCAATAATTACTGATGCAATTGGAAGCAGGTTGTTGTCAACAAGTGACTGAATACCGTTTCCAAGCACATCGCTTATGTTGCGAACAACCGGTCCGATTGCCTTGAAGCCAACCATTGCCATTCCAAGACCTGTGATACCAAGGCTGAAGTTGCTGATAAGCATCTCAAAGCCGACTGGAACCTTAGGATCTAGAACTGCATCAATCTTCTTCAATACCCATGCTGCTGCTGGTCCAATAATCATTGCACCAAGGAACATTGGGATATCAGTACCGCAGATAACACCAACAGTTGCAACGGCGCCGATTACAGCACCACGTTGCCCGTGAACCATACGACCACCTGTTAGACCAATAAGAATTGGTAACAAGTTAACGATCATTGGTCCAACCATCTTGGCGTACTCCTCGTTAGGAATCCAACCTGTTGGAATAAATAGAGCAGTTAGAAGTCCCCAAGCAATGAATGCTCCAATATTTGGAATCACCATTCCTGCGAGGTTTCCACCGACTTTTTGTAGCTGTGAGCGCCAACCCGAATGGGAATCTGCGCTTCCTATGTAATTGGTCATGCTAAGTAGCCCTCCTCTTATACAAGAGATGCCAGACGAGTTCTGGCAATCAGAACAGCAAGGGTCTGCTGAACTGAATTCTTTTTGGCATCAGTTGTGAAGTAGTTCTTCTTCAAGGGATGCCTCCTTTGGATTTATATGCGAAATAAGTTCGGTAGAAATAATGCTGGGCGCAATCGTTGCTCCGGTACCACGAGACTTAATCGCCGCAGCAGACCAAGCAACGCCAGTTGCCAGCGCTTTAACGGGTCCAGATTTATAGGTGCCGATGAAGCCAGCAAGTAAAGAATCGCCAGCGCCAACGGTATTTGTCGCAACGATCTTTTCAGCCCGCGCCCGGAAGATAGTTTCTCCGTTGTAGAACAAACTTCCTTTTTCTCCAAGAGATAGCAGTACATTTTGTGCACCCATTGCAACCATCTCAAAACAGGCGCTGACCGCATCTGCCATAGTTGAAATTGCTGAACCAACTAAAGTTTCAGCCTCTTCTTGATTGGGCTTAATTAAAAATGGCTTAGCAGCAACTGCCGCGCGCAATACATCACCGCTGCAATCGACGACAACTTTGGTGCGATTTACATTGTCAGATACCAGCTTGGCAAGCCAAGCAGGATCAAGGCCGGCAGGCAGTGAGCCACCAATTACTCCAAACTCACTTCGCCGAGCACGCACCTTAAATCGCCCGGCAATCTTCTTTGCTTCAGCCGGCGTCCAAGATGATGATTCAGCATTTACCTTTGTCGTTAGCCCTTCATGCACCAATGAAACGTTAAAGCGAAGTGGAGATCCGATCGGCAAGATATCTAAACGCAGTTTTTCGGACTCTGCGGCATTTAAAAAGAAATCACCATTCTCTTTTGCCATCGGAACCAGTGCGATGTTATTGACCTTCATTAGCGTCAAAATACGTGAAACATTTACTCCCTTGCCACCGGCGTGTAATCCAAATCCAGCCGCACGGTTGACCCCGCCTAATTTCAGGGATGCCAGCACGTAATCAAAGTCAATTGATGGGCTAGGTGTCAAAGTAGTAATCACGCCAGCACCACTTCAATCCCAGATTTTTCAAGTTTCTGGACTTCAGAATTATCTGCATCCATGTCGGTGATTACCCGATCAATATCTGTTAACTTTGCAAATCGCGTTGCATAAGATTTTCCGAATTTACTGCTATCTACCATCAAGATTGTTTCGCGAGCATGCGCGATCATCTTGCGCTTTACCGCAGATTCATCTGGGTCTGGTGTAGTAAAACCAATTTCGCTATCCACGCCATTGGTGCCAAGGAATGCAATATCAGCATGGAAATTCTCCATCGCATTTAGCGCTAGATCCCCCACCGCACTGAGTGTGATTGGGCGGATACGTCCACTTAATAAAATCACATTTGTTGAAGAATCCCCGATATCAGTTGCCAATATCAAACTGTTGGTTACAACAGTTAGCTCTTTCTTATCGCGCAAGAATGGGTGGAGTTGTGCAGTTGTTGTACCGGCATCTACAAAGACAGTTCCGGATTTGGGCAGATATTGCACAGCAACCGCCGCGATCTTCTGTTTAATCTCATTATTGAGCGAGCGCCGCTCTGCCACTGAATACTCGCGCGAGAATCGATCTAAAGCAATCGCACCACCGTGGACTCGGCGCATCAAACCGCGGCGTTGTAGAACATCCAGGTCTCGCCGAATTGTTTCAACGGCTACTGAAAAAGAACTCGCAGCGTTAACCACATCGACTCGGCCATCTTTCTGGGCCAATTCAACGATCGCCATGCGCCGTTCTTCAGTTAACAATTAAAGATCTCCCTAGGCTCTACTTTGGGCGATCAGGTGGGGAGTGCCCGATATTGCCCGTTTGGTTAAAGGGTAAAGGGGCAAACAGGCATAAAGCAATAGCCTAAGCCTGACTTAGACCCTGGCGTGTCGCCTAGGTCACTCAACGAGCGCTTTGTCTGAGCCTTGCCTACCCTTTAGGGATGCCGCGCCTGATCTATATCCCCTTTGATCATCTGCACCGCGACTTCGGCGCACTGCGCCAGGCCAAGGCCAAAGAAGATGTGATCGCACTCGTGGAAAGTGCACGTATGACCACCGGACGCCCTTGGCATCCACAACGCCTGCACTTTCTTATCTCTAGCGCTCGCCACTTTGCCCAATCTCTGCGCGATGAAGGCTTCACCGTTGAATATGTAAAGGCTGCGACCACCACCGATGGCTTGGCGAAAATTCAAGGCAAGTACAAGAAGCACGAATTAATTTGCGCCGAACCATCTTCGCACCGCCAATACTCACAGTTAAAAGAATTTGGCGCCACCTTTATTGAAAATGATTTCTTCTTAACTACTCGCAAGCACTTTTCAATTTGGGCTGATTCGCAGAAAAGTTATTTGATGGAGACTTTCTATCGCGCCCAACGCGCTCGCCTAAACATCTTGATTGAAAACGGCAAACCAACCGGTGGTGCCTGGAACTTCGATAAAGAAAATCGGCTGCCTCCCCCGAAAAATTACACCTGGCCCAAATACTTAGAACATAAGCCCGATTCAATAGACATCGAAGTTGGCAAAGAACTTAACTTCACACCCACCACTACTTGGGCAACCACACGCAAAGGCGCACTTGCACAACTAAATAACTTTATTGAAAACCACTTCGCCATCTTTGGTCCTTACGAAGATGCGATGGCACTCGATAACTGGGCCCTTCACCATTCACTGCTCAGTCCATACTTAAATAATGGTTTGCTGCACGCATCAGAAGTAATCGATGCAGCCGTTAAGAAATTCAATACCGGCACCGTCCCAATTGAATCCGCCGAAGGTTTTATCCGCCAAGTTATTGGCTGGCGTGAATATGTAAATGGAATGTATTGGTACTTAGGCCGTGATTACCGCGAGAACAATCAACTGAAGGCCACCAAGAAATTACTGCCACTTTTTAGCGATCCCACAAAGACTGAGATGAATTGCGTAAAGACCATCGTCACAGATATTCAGGATCGCGCCTGGGTTCATCACATTCCACGCCTGATGGTCTTAAGCAATTTAGCGCTAATAACTGGCACCAATCCCCAAGAATTCCTGGATTGGATGCGCGAAGTATTTATAGATGCCACCGAATGGGTGATGGTTCCCAATGTAATCGGTATGGGAGTTCACGCCGATGGTGGAGCAATGATGACTAAGCCCTATGCCGCAGGCGGTGCCTACATCTCGCGGATGAGTAATTACTGCAAGGGTTGCAAGTACAACCCGAAACTTCGCGTCGGAGATGATGCTTGTCCATTTACAACTTTGTATTGGGATTTCCTAGATCGTCACGGTGAGACATTTAAGAAAAATCACCGGATGAGCCAACAGATCTTTGGTTTAAATCGTTTATCTGATCTGCCCGAGCTAAGAGTGCGCGCCAAAGAAGTGCTCAAAGGCTTAGATAAAGGTGAGATTTAAATAGATTTATTGCGCTTGGATGAAATAACGCCGGTATTAAAACCCGACAAGTTAAGCCCTCCAGCAAAGCGCGCATGTTCAATCTTTAAACATTTATCTTGCACCACATTTAAACCAGCAGCAGCACCGCGTTCGGCAGATGCTTGATCTGAAATACCAAGTTGCATCCAGAAAGTCTTAGCTTTAATCGCAATTGCTTCATCTAAAACACCTGGGATATCAGATGCCTTTCTAAAGACATCGACGATATCTATCGGCTCTTCAATATCTGCCAGTGATTTATAAACCTTTTGGCCCAGAATTTCATCTAGCTTCGGGTTTACAAAGAATAATTTGAAGTGCGCTGCCGAAAGTAAATATGTAGCGACAAAGTAACTGGCGCGTGATGGGTTATCTGAGGCACCGACGATCGCAACATTTTTGGCGCTTTGCATAAAGCTCAAGCGATCAACCGCACTTGGTTCGGTATATGCCATTAGCGTGACTTTCCTGAAGCGTTCGTTAGCGCCTGATCTAGATCCCAAAGAATATCCTCAACATCTTCCAAGCCAACGCTTATGCGAATTAAATCTTGTGGAACGCCTGCTTCAATCAACTGATCGTCAGTTAATTGACGATGGGTTGTACTAGCAGGGTGAATAACCAAGGTGCGCACATCACCGATATTGGCCAAGTGGCTTGCTAATTGCACTGAGTTAATAAACTTTTCACCGGCTTGGCGGCTTGTTAAAGCACCACTTGCTTTAACCCCAAATGAAAATACTGAGCCAGCACCTTCTGGAACATACTTCTTGGCACGTGCATTGTGTGGATGGCTGGCTAGCCCTGCGTACTTAACCCAATCAATACGTGAATCACTTTCTAGCCATTCTGAAACAACTTTGGCATTGGCGACGTGATCGCGCATGCGCTGTGGCAGAGTTTCCACACCTTGCACAAGCATGAACGCGGACATTGCACTTAACGATGCGCCGACATCGCGCAGTTGTTCTGAGCGAAGTTTGGTTAAGAATCCAAATTCACCAAAGTTCTCCCACCACGAAACCCCACCATAAGAAGCAACTGGTTCGGTCATTGTCGGGAACTTGCCATTGCCCCAATTAAATTTTCCAGATTCCACAATTACGCCACCCAAAGTGGTTCCGTGACCGCCCAGGAACTTAGTCGCTGAGTGCAAGACGATATCTGCGCCATATTCAATCGGGCGCACCAAGTAAGGCGTTGCAACCGTTGAATCAATTACCAAAGGCAAGCCAGCATCGTGTGCGACCTTGGCTAGCGCTTCGATATCACTGATCTGCGATGCCGGGTTTGAAATCATTTCAGCATAAATAAACTTAGTCTTATCGGTGATCGCCGCTTTAAAATCTTCAGCCTTATCGCTCTTAATAAATGTTGTGTCCACACCGAATCGGCGCAGCGTCACATCTAATTGCGTAACCGTGCCGCCATACAAGGCAGAAGATGAAACAACGTGATCGCCTGCACCAACGAGTGCCGCGAAAGTTAAGAACTGCGCCGCCATTCCGCTAGATGTTGCAACCGCACCAATGCCACCTTCAAGTGCGGCAATCTTTTCCTCAAAGGCTGAAACAGTTGGATTACCAATTCGGCTATAAATATTGCCGTACTTTTGCAAAGCAAATAAATTGCCCGCATCTTCAGTATTTTCAAAGACGAATGCGGTTGATTGATAAATCGGCAACGCACGTGCACCTGTTTGCGGATCAGGTTGGGTACCTGCGTGAAGAGCCTTAGTTTTAAAGCCCCATTTGCGTTCGCTCATATGCCAATTAAACACCAGATACCGAGCGCGGCTATAATCACCGTGTGAGCAACAGTAAATTCCACGTTACCCAAGATGAACCACATCGCTGGCGTAACATCGAAGAGCTCGTATATAAAGATGAAGATGGCGCAGCCACATTTAAAGATGTAACCCGTCGAGTTTTATTCGGTGAAGAGAATGTCGATGGCATGGAAGTTCGCTACTTCGAAGTCGATGCCGGCGGCCACACCACTCTTGAAAAGCACGAACATACACACTTGGTCATTCCAATTAAAGGCAAAGGTGCTTGTTTAGTTGGCGATGAAGTTCTGCCACTTGCAATGCACGATCTCGTTTATGTTCCATCTTGGGCTTGGCACCAATTCCGTGCCGATGAAAATGAAACCTTTGGTTTTCTCTGCATGGTTAAAGTAGAACGCGATCGCCCAACTCTGCCAACGCAAGATGAGTTAAACGAGATGAAATCCAACCCCGAAGTTGCCAACTTCATCCGCCATCAGTAATCAGCCCTTTACAACAACACGCACAACGGCTTCAGGTGTAATTCCAACTGAACCAAGTTCGGCTTCAACGTTTGTGCCCAATCCATTTATCTTTGCCGCAGATAGAACAGCCAACTGCGTTGCGATCTCACTCATCCAATAGAACGAGGCCGGCCCAGCGCGATCCAAAATAGATTGCGCCTGCGCAATTCGCGCATCTGAAAACTTTTCTGCGCCATCGCGATCATCGGCCACAACTGAGAGCAGATAACCCTTTATCTCAGCCGCCATCGCATCCGAGTGATAGGTACTTTCCACAAGTTCGCGAAGTTCGGCATCAATGCCGCGCACCTTGCGCACTCTTTTCTTGCGATTGATAAATAAATAGATAATCGCAACCAACGCTAATAGTTCAAACATTTTTCCACCTTTCGCTCACCGATAAACCTATCCCCGTTCACCGACAAACGCTGCGAAACTGTGCCTACTTAGCTAACGGTCCCAACAGATAATTCCCCAAGACCGATATAGGTCTACCTTGGCCGCGGTGCATCGCAATAAAGTCTTGAGTTCCATCGGTGCCACATAGCGAGAGAATCGCACCCGCTCCACCAGGATGCGCGCTAATCCACTTCGTTAAGTCATACACATCTCCATTAATGACAGACCAACACTTTGCCGCGCTCTTATTCGCGCTCACCTGCGCCATTGTGTAACTCGCAGCAACCGTTGCAGCTGCAGAAGGTGTAACACTTGGTTTCGGTGTGGCACTTGCACTCGCAGTTGGTGCTGCACTCGCACTCACTGTCGGCTTAGCCGTTGGCGTTACCGTCGGCTTAGCACTCGCCTTTACCGCAACACCCTTACCCCAAACCAACTTGCCGCTCTTCTTCACACAGGTGTACTTAAATCCACCCGTAATGTTTATCAGCCCCGCCGTCTTGCACGAAGCCCCCACCTTTATCGCAGCAGATGATTCCGGCGCAACAACAATCGATAGAACCAAGGCCAGAGAAAAGGCGGTAAAAGTCTTTTTCATAAGTGAAGTTTATTGGAACTCTTGCGTAACGGCGCGCCCAAGCGAGAATTCTCACCCTTTTCACAGCGCGCTTCGGCTTACCCTCGCGTAACCTTTCCTTATCCGGAATGGATAATTAAGTTTCTAGGAGAGGAAACTAAAGTGGAAGAAAAATCACTGCTTGATCTTTGGCACAAATCACGCACCCAAATCATTCAAGCCCAGGTTGCGCCAGCCCTAGTCTTGATTGCAATCACAGTACTTGCAGCATTCGGTAAATTCGACACTGCAACCGATGCCACTAAATATTTAGCCCTTGGTGTTGCTGCAGCGACAGGTATCTTGGCAATCATTAGCCAATACGCCGCAGTTCGCGAAGGCGAAGCGCTAATCGTTGATTTGCGCAAAGTGGCAAAGAAGTCTGCACTCGCCGAAAAGATCGCTGATTCACGTGGACTACTTTCACTTTCAGCAATCGCAATTGTCGGTCTAGGAATCGCAATCTTCGCACTCGTTACCTGGGCAGTTCTAGGTTAAAGAATGAAGATCGGTTTTGCGATTATTGCCATCTATGCGATTGCGGTCATAGCTCTGGCAACGCGTGTGGACCGTCCCCGAAAAAACCCCAAGCGCCTTACTGGTCGTGGCGGAGATTTCGAGTAAGTAGAGTTCCTCATAAGCCCACCCTCAGTGTTGGATTACGATTGGTCAATGTCTCGAATAGCCAAGGTCAAGAATGGTTTTGCGCCCAAAGTCTGTGTGCGCTGTGGCCTAGAATTTGAATGGCGCAAGAAGTGGGCTAAAAATTGGAATGAAGTCAAGTACTGCAGTGATCGGTGTCGCGAGAATAAATGAAGCACACGATCTTCCCGTTGGATCTTTTACTTCTTCTTTATAGAAAGAGCAATCGCCTTCTTTAGATCTAGGTACTCTTCGCAGGAAGTGCCACAGAGATTCTTTAACTTTGCCAAGTTTTGATTAGCAAGTGTGGCCTTTTTTTGAATTAAAAATAGTTCACCTTGATATTCAAGGGCGCCCAAATGGTTGGGATTAATCTTGAGCGCCTTCACGTAATAAATACCTGCTTGGCTGTATTGACCTAACTTGCGGGAGGCAAAACCTAATAAATTGTTAACATCAGCGTTATTGACAACGATTTGATCAACTCGCTTTAACTCAACCAGCGCTTGCCGATAATTTTTCACAGCAATCAGAGAGCGGCTCAGGGCCAACTCGTCCACCACAGCTACTGCAGTTGGAGTTGGTGTTCCGCCAATTGCCCCAATCGGATCTCCTATGGCTGTTGGAGTTGGAGTTGGTGTCGGAGTTGGTTTTGGGGTTGGTGTTGGTGTTGGGGTTGGTGTTGGGGTTGGTGTTGGTGTTGGGGTTGGTGTCGCAGTCGCAGTTGATGTCTGAGTTGGTGTTGACGTTCCAGGATCTGCTGCATTTAGGGTCGAAATTGGAGTAAGCGAGATCAAAAGTATTAAGGCGCAGGCGCTGATTCGTATTCTCATAGGAAAAGGGTAAAGGATGGTGTTACTACTCACCATTTGAAATCTCGTTCCTGGGCCCGTTAGGGAAGGCAAACTAGTTTAAAATGGAGGGACTGAGGCGAGGGTAGGCAATGAATTCCTTATTAAAAAAGGTTAGAGATTTCGACGATTGGTTTATCGATCAGTTAAATCGCAATTCACTTACCCTGCTCCGTTTTAGTTTAGCGATCATATTTATTTGGTTTGGAGCTCTCAAACCCTTTGGACAAAGTCCTGCGGTAGAACTAATCACAAAAACTGTCTACTGGTTTGACCCAGATGTATTTATCCCAATACTCGGAATTTGGGAGATGCTAATTGGTATCTGCCTGCTATTTCCGCCACTTATTCGCATCGGACTCGGACTTTTGGCTCTGCAAATGCCCGGAACTTTCTTGCCCCTGATTCTGCTCCCTGAAGTTTGTTTTATAAGTATCCCTTTTGATCTAACGCTAGAAGGTCAATACATCGTAAAGAATCTAGTGCTAATCGGTGCGGGCTTAGTCGTGGGTAGTAAATTAATTCCTTTAAAAAAGAAAACTGTAATTTAGACTCTCTTTATTTTTCGCTCAAGAATATTTGTGGCACTTTTGATTATCCATGAGTTGCGATGTGAGGCCACCCAGCGATATCCGATTCGGCCTAGCGGCCCAGACCAAAAAATAAGATTCGCCAATTTTGTATTGCCGCGTGCATTTAACAAGGTGGCAACGGCTGCGGCTCCTGCAGCCACTTGTCCTTGATTTTCTATATGTACCTGCTCGCTGCACTGCGCTTTTGTAAGGCCAAAGCGCGTTGTATCTATCTCTTGATAGGCCAGCGTTGTTACTTCGAGTTTGATTTCTAACCAAGCAAGGCAAGCGCGACAAAATCGGCACTGCCCATCATAAATAACGGTAATCAAATTTTCCGCCTAGAAAATAAAGTCGGCTTTGAAAATTACTGTGCTGGTTCTAACGCAGGTGAGGTCAGCGGCACCGGTGCAGGTGTTGGTTCATTCTCACGCTCGCGGCGGACTACACGTTCTGGTTGACCGATTTCAGCCATGGTGGTCCTCCTTTTCTCTGTCTTTACAGTAGCAGCGAGCCAGCGCGATTTCATCTGGAGATGAAATTGCTGACCAGGGATATTAACCTTGAAGTCTTGGCGCAACTACCCGTTGCTCCGCACCTGATTACCGTTAGAAAGGGGCGCTGCGATGATGAGTGCGGCGCAAAAGCGGCAGAAATTAATCCGTGCCGTTCGCCTCTACCCACCGATCACTCTGCTTGTTCTGGTGCTCGGCTATTTAGCTGGTGGCTTTAGCGATATCGATGATCCAATGATTCCAAGAGATCTGGTAGTCACCGGCCTAAGTTTCTACATACTTTTGGGACCAGCGTTGTACATCATCGCTTTCATCATTGTCGCAGCTGCCAGTGATCGAGAGCGCAATGGGCTACCTGATAATGCGCAGCGCTTGAGTTACAACGATCCTTTTGATCTACCTCTTGAAAAAATGCAAGGCTACAAATTAGCGGTGATCACCGAACGAGAACCAACTTTGCGGGGGTTGACCGGTGACAGTTACCGCGCCGATGACAGCGCTGTCTGTGAAAAGTTTCCAGATCACACACCACCTGTTGCATCTTGTGAGTGTGGCTTCTATGCCTACCGCAACCTGGCCGATGCCAAATTCGAAAGCTCGCTAAACCCAGGTGCATTCTTACTCGAAGTTGATCTCTATGGAATTGGATTTAGATACGAGGGTGGTTACCGCGCCGAGACCCAAGTAGTCAATAAAATCATGATTCCTAAACGATGCATGAGGTGTCGGATTCTTTCACCAAAGGTATTTGTGGTCAGCTACAGAATGGGATTTCAAAATAACTCCTGGATGCAATGGCAGGTCAGATGCAACATCTGCTCACTGACTTTTAAGCCTGAAGATAAACTTTCGATCCCAGATATGAATCGCCGACTAGGGGTACTCATAGCACCCAGAATTGCGCGCCAAAATAACGAATAACTGCGAACTCGAAGTGCCCTTGCATTGCATCGGCGCTATTCTTGCGCGGTCCCTAATCAAGGAGTTTGAACTGTGTTCAGCAAAGATTTAAAGGTCGGATTACTTGCCTACGGCGCTATCGGAGATGAACATAGCAAAGCCGTTCAAGCCACCGCTGGTCTCACTCTTTATGCAGTCTGTGATACAAATCCAGAGCGACTTGCAGCTGCCTTGCAGATCTCCCCTGATGCAAAGACCTTTACCGATGCCAATGAAATGTTGGCCGAAGACGAAATTGATTTAGTGGTGATTTCAACTCCCCCTAATAGCCACTACAAATGGGCGAAACAAGCATTGCAACTTGGACTCCATGTAATGCTGGAAAAGCCAATGGCGCTGACGACAGAAGAGTGCGATGAGTTAATGCAATTAGCGCAGGCAAATGGTGCGTTGTTAGTTGTTTACCAGAATCGACGATACGACCTAGATTTCTTAACAATTAAAGAGCAAATTGAAGCTGATCAGATCGGTGAAATCTTTCATTACGAAAGCTTTGTCGGTGGTTATTCAAAGCCGTGTTCGTATTGGCACTCAGATGCCGCAGTCTCGGGTGGAGCAATCTTTGACTGGGGTAGTCACTTTATCGATCAGATAATGTCGCTAGTTCCATCTAGCGTTGACTTTGTAAGTGGACTCAATCAGAAGCGGGTTTGGGACCACGTAACCAATGCCGATCATGCCCAGGTCAATATCAACTTTAAAGATGGTGTGCAGGCAGTTTTTATTAACTCAGATTTAGCTGCGGCCCGAAAGCCAAAGTTTTATATCTTAGGAACAAAGGGTGCGTTAATTGGTGACTGGGATGAATCAGCGCCAGGTGCTGTTGCGGACTTACCCGCCATTATTACCCTGCACCGCGGCGATGGCAGCAGCGAAGTAGTTGCTCACGTGAGCCCTGAGCCATATTCCTTTCACGCATCGCTAGTTGCCTTTCTAAATGATGCCACCCCAATGTCGGTTGTTGCATCACAATCACGCGATGTGGTTGCAATCATGCAGGCAGCCGAAGAGTCAGCGCTAGCAAATGGAAAACCGGTTTCGCCCATATTATTAAGGGCATGAACATCAAGTGGGGCTTTATCGGCGCCGGCTACGTGGCCAGCAAAGCGCTAGCACCAGCAGTTCACGCAGCTAGCAATTCTTCCCTTGCCGCAGTCGCAAGTCGAGATCACAAACGTGCGGCAGCGTTGGCTCCAGAAAAAGTCTATGAAAGATATGAAGATTTAATTGCAGATCCCGCAATCGATGCGGTCTATATCAATCTAGCAAATTCCCAACATTGCCAATGGACGATCGCTGCCTTAACTGCGGGCAAGCACGTTCTATGCGAAAAACCACTTGCAATTAATCACCAGCAAGCCAAAGAGATGGCAGATGCCGCAACCAGAAGTGGCCAATTATTAATTGAGGCAACCTGGACACGTTGGCACCCACGTTTTCGGCGCGCCATTGAGTTGGTAAGTCGTGGGGACATTGGCGATTTAATCTCCATTGAATCTGCATTTACCTTTACCGCAGACTTAACAGATAACTTTCGCTCAGCTCAAAGCCTGGGCGGTGGCAGTCTGCTAGATGTTGGTACCTATCAATTACAGCTGTGGCGCGCACTAATTCACCCTTGGATCAACCCCACCTTTTTAAAGATTGATCAAGTGCTTAATTCAACTGGCGCAGATCTATCCACAGAGATTTCAGCTGAGGTGCAACTTGCCAACACTCTATTAAAATTATCAGCGCTGAGTTCTATTGTTACACCCGAGAAACAATTTGCCAAGATAACGGGAACCAAAAGCATAATTGAGTTCACAAAAGGTGCTGCCTTTACCTCTTGGAAGGAAAGCTCTTCCCTGCAAATCGGCGACCATACTGAAGTATTTCCCGCCACCGATGCCTACCAATTAATGATCGAAGCAGTTAGCGCCAAAATAAGTGGCGAAGATACCTGGGTATTGCCGATCCAAGAATCCCTCGATGTAGCTTTCTTACTGGATGCGGCGTCCGCTATTAGCGCCCCTTTAATTTAAAACAAAGAAGCCCCAGGTGACGAAATCCCAGGGCTTCTAAGGTGTGGTCTCGCTGGCGGGATTTGAACCCGCGACCGCACCTTAGTCAGAGGTGTGCTCTATCCGCTGAGCTACAGCGAGACACGAGTGGAAATTAGTTGATGTACATAAGGCAAAACGGATAAAAAATTCTTCTGTGGATATCTTTCACGATTGAAAAATCACCCAAATTTTGGCTACACTTTTTACACCGTAGTCATTGGTGTGCGCTCTATCCAGAGCACAGCGAAAAAGTCCCGCAGAGTAATCTGTGGGACTTTTTCATTAACTGCTATCCTTTTCGTACTTAGTCAGAGGTGTGCGCTCTATCCAGAGCACAGCGAAAACCCCGTCAGTAATGGCGGGGTTTTCTCTTTGCACCAAACCTTTATGATCACTACATGAGCGCACTCTTTACCCCACTAAAAATCCGCGAAACCGTTTTCCAAAACCGCGTCTGGGTCTCCCCAATGTGCCAATACCAAGCAACTCACGGCCACATCGGCCAATGGCATCGCTCTCACCTCGGCGCATTCGCCACCGGCGCACCCGGCCTAATCATGGTTGAAGCAACCGGTGTCATCCCCGAAGGTCGCATCTCAATCGGCTGCCCCTCAATTGAAGATGATGCACACGCAAATAGTTTTAAAGAAGTTATCGACTTCGCACATTCACAAAACGTAAAGATCGGAATCCAATTAGCCCACGCCGGTCGCAAAGCATCAACGATGCGCCCTTGGGATGACCACCGCATCGCCACAATTGATGAAGGCGGATGGGAAGCCACCTCTTCATCTGCAACTGCCTTCGAGGGTTATCCAATCCCCCGCGCACTTACCATCAACGAGATAAAAGATCTCACCGAAAAATTTTCCGAAGCAGCAGAACGCGCCGTAAAAGTCGGCTTTGACGTTTAAAAGTCGGCTTTGACGTTATCGAAATCCACGCCGCCCACGGTTATCTCTTCCACCAGTTCTATTCCCCACTAATGAACCACCGCACCGACGAATACGGCGGCAGTGACGAAAACCGCACACGTTTCTTACTCGAAACCACCAAAGCAATCCGCCAAGGGATCCCCGACACAACTCCACTCTTCGTTCGCTTATCAGCATCTGATTGGGCCGAAGGCGGCTGGGACATTACCGATTCCGTAAAACTCAGCAAAGAACTTAAAGAACTAGGTGTTGACTTAATCGACACATCTTCCGGCGGCGCCATTCACAACGCGAAAATAGATGCCAAACCAAACTTCCAAGTTCCCTTTGCCGAATCCATCCGCAACGAATCAAACATCCTCACCGCAGCAGTCGGCCTCATCACCGAACCCGAACAAGCCGAATCCATCATCGCCACTGGCCAAGCCGATGCCGTATTCCTTGCCCGAGCAATGCTGCGCAATCCAAGATGGGCGCTAATGGCTGCAGAGAAGTTAGGCGTGAAGATTGCTTGGCCGTTGTCGTTGGAGCGGGGTAGGACGGTTAGTTAGTTTCCGTTAACTCTTAATCACCGTAACCCTTGTCAGTGCCAGAAGGTAACTTTTAAACATGACCACTAAGAGGCGCAGGCGAATCAGATCCTTGGTGTGTCCTGGCTGCGCAGCAACCGGATCAATGCGTCAGATTTTGTATGGGATGCCGGATCCTGACTTCTTCGATTTCGAGATATATGCCGTTGGTGGTTGTTGTATGTCTCCCGATGGAATCGATCCAGATGTTCGCTGCAAAGAGTGTCATTGGGAAGGCTTTAGAAAAGATCTGAGTTGATCTACGGGATTTGTCACACCACAACCCTTTGGCTTTGTGCATATATATGGCCTTAAAGGCTTTCGGATCAATTCCAAAAGTCTCGCATAAATCACGCTTCAAATATCCTCCCGAGATATGTGGGTGACTTTGCACGCTCGACACAGAAATTTACACTTAGCGTTTTCACGCTAGTACGTTAGATTTGTCTTCGATTTATACTTAATTCGTGGAAGATGAGAATATGGCAGACTCAAAGCGACGTGGGAGAATTTCACCTGACGCATTTTGGATGACTCTAACTGCCATCACTTTTGGACTCTTAGTACCTTGCCTGATTGCAACAAAACGAGAATTGAAGAGTAAGAAGAAAATCTTTATTCTGACAATCGCTTCATTGGTTGTATCTCTAATTATTCCAAATCCGATTACGCCCATTGCCTGGATAAGTGCCTTGTTGTTATCAATATTCTTGCGTCAAAAGTAAGGGTCACAGCCCGAAACATTTAAGGCGGCAGATACGACTCAAATCAAAAAAGTAGAAGTCATTGAAGAGATTCAAAGCGAAAAGTTCTCTTGGGCAAAAAATGGCGTAGAAGCAACTCGTGAATGGTTTCATTATCATTTCAGCGTTAGGCGAGAAATACGTGATACGACCGCTCTCCTAAATTATGAGGTGCAGCTCATAGACAAAATGAAAGAAGAGAAGAAAGCCTTTACAGACATCGTGCAAGCGGTTACACCAAAGATAACTAGTGCGAGCACTGATATGAACATCTTGGAGTTTTACGGATGTGCATTAATTGAAGTTCGTAAAGGCGCGCGAGTTACCCATCGAGAGAGCACATATTCAGGTTCTTATGGTGGAGGCAGTGTTCGCATGGGACCGGTCAGTGTCGGTGGAGGTCGATCTAGAGGTTATAGCTCTTCTACGTCTATCAGCTACCCAGCGCCGGACGAATTAACCTTAATTGATAAGGGAAAATTCCTGCTAACAACGTCGGGTGTTTCTGTAATCGGATCTAAGTTCACAAAAAGCACAGACTTTAAGAAAATGGTTGATTTTCAAACAAGTGGACGGCAAATTCTCTTTGCGCCAAAAACTGGCACTAAGGTTTGGATTATTGAATTCCCGAAACTGTGGCAGGCAATAATCGTCCGTGATTTTCTCTACACCGCGTTTGCTAATCTACAAAGTAGCCCGAATAGTAAGATGTCAGCAATCAATTCTGCCAGCGCGGATGTGATGAAGGAGAATTTCAAACTAACCTTGGCGGAAATTGATTTTTCAATTGATGAATCAAAAGAGAAGTTGCAGGAATACCGGGAAATATTGGAGAATTTTCAAGAGCTTTATCCAAATCGAGTTCATCGCTTCGACGTATAACTTTCCTCCGGGTACTTTTTTACCCCCAACTTCAATAAGCTATTTGGAAGTCACTTGCGAATAACTTCGCCAGGAATCTCTTGCTCCCCCACTGCGATCGTGACTGCGGATTTTGCACGTGCTGTGATGGTGAATGAGTAGATCCCCTCTTTTGCTGGGGCATCAAGTCGAGATAGATAGAAATAGTTAGTACCGCTGTACTTCTCATAAAACACAGTGCGCTCGGTAATCTTCATAACCGTCTTTTTTCCATCTGGTGCGATGATTGTCACTTGTGGAAGAAGGTTGTTCTTTAGTCGGTTGCTAGGTGGTTGATCAATAATCAAGTATTGAACAGCGAGTTGATCGCCATCTTTAAAGACTGCGCGAAATGCTTTCTTCTGGCCAGCTTTAGCGAAGGATGCCTGCACAGCAAATGAGACTGTGCCATCGACTAACAGTGGGCCTTTAGCAGCAGTTGTATCGGTATCTAGTAGAAATACAGGCTGATGGGCAGATGCTGGAGTTAGTCCAAGCAGGGTAAATGCCAAAACTGCGCCAAATAATTTCTTCATTGGCCTGATCTGCTGCATTTTTCTGAACAGTATTTAACGTTCTCCCAATCGCGCGCCCATTTCTTGCGCCATTCGAAAGGCAGGTTGCAGCGTTGGCAGATTCTCGGAGGGAAGCCGTTCTTAGTCTTTGCTTTCATGGGAAGAATCTAGCGCTCGGAAAAAAGTTTTACCCTTTGCGACTAACTACCGGCCAGCATCTCAGGAGTTAATGGAATGTAAGCGCGTGAGACGAGTTTCTTTTTCTTAGCCTCAGCAACTACCGCTTTGTCTTTCATATCAGCACCAGCGTTGAAGAGACCGATCCAAAGAGTAGGCATCTGGCATTGCTCAACACTGAAATCGTCTGGGAGTGAAGAGTAAATAACACCAGATAGCTCGCTACCTGCAGGAACATCTTGTGGATTTATGCTGTCGCTGTAGAAAGGAGAGTAAGTCCTTTCATTCTTGCAACGAAGTAGAGCGCCTACGTCCAGACCCGCATCTGTTTTCTTTGAGTAATTTTCCAGTTTTACATCAATTGCATAAACAGAAACTTCTACATCTATCGGTGTGCTTTGTCTATCAAACTTAAAGCTATTAATTGTGACCAAGAATTTTTCGTATGTGCACTTAGTCGTGAACTTACCCTTGACCTTGACGAATTTGCAGTCAGGTAGCGCCATTGGAATCGCCTTGCCAAATTCAACCTTGGTTGCTGCCTTTAGCTCAAGTTCGAATTTGCTCGGTAGAGCAGCACTAGCTGATGTGGCATTCAAAGTAGTGGCAACTAATACGACTGAAATCAGAACGGAGGCAGATTTAAGGTGGATTCTCATAGGGCAATCCTTATGTATTGCCAATGAATGATCAACTCGAAATATAGGATTTCGAGGGTGATTTAATGCTTAATCTTCCTCTGTGTCCTCATTTAACACTTTGATGAATCGCACACCAAAATCTCGGTTAAACACCTCTTCCTCAAGGAATTGTTCTATCTCAACGTCGCTGTCACTAAAGGGTCCGAATCCGTGAAGGTCAATTTTGCAGTAATCGCACACGCAATTTCCCTCACCAGTAGATTTAGAAAGTTCTTCCTGCGTTTTTAAGATCTCCTCCACTTGATGTTGGATTTGTTCAAGGAGAGGATCTGTATACAAATTAAGGTTCCCTGATAATCGCCCAACTTCATGCATCAATTCAAGCTCAGCGCTCTTATCGTTAAACTCAAAGTGTCCCAAGGATTCAATTGTAAGATCCTCCCTAAACGAATTTGCATCTACCAATATTTTGCCCATGATTTGCGCTTGTAGAAGCCTGTGACGAAACAAAAGAATATCCAACTGTAATTGGGTACGCCTCCAAGCGTGAAGAGCGGTTCTCAATCCATCCTGCATTTTTGTGAGCATTTCAGGATTAGAATCTTGAGAAATATC
>JAPLBF010000028.1 GCA_026392825.1 Actinomycetota bacterium | reverse complement strand
TATTACTTACTTAGCTAATTACTCGCCCGCTGGCACATCACCAGAGATGAACTCTGCTGGAAGTGCTACGTACTTGTCATTTGCTTCGTAAACATACACACCCATTGTTGCGTATGAAGGATCGCCATTGTCAGCGAACTCAACTGGACCAGAAACACCGTCATAGTCGATGTCTGTTCCTTCTGCGATGAGAGCCTTGCAATCAGCAAAGGTTGTGCACTTAGTGCCACCCTTTGAAACAGAGACTAGGTTGTCGCGGATGGTCTTACCATCTGTTGCTTTACCCTGCTCTGCTGCAAGTGCGATCAAAACTACTGCGTCGTATGACTCAGCAGCATATGAGAAGTCTGTAAGAGCTGGATCCACTGAAAGTAGACGCTCTTGTAGAGTTCCATCAGCCAAAACGCCAGGAAGAGTTGCTTTAACACCCTTCATGATTCCTGCAGGTAGATCCTTGTAAGCACCGCTTGAAAGGTTTCCATCTACTAGGTATGTCTTAACCTTGTCAGGTCCGATTCCCTGCTTGATTAGCTCAGTGAAAATCTTTGCTGTCTCATCGAAGCCGATGATTGCAATTGCGTCTGGCTTTGCAGCCTTTGCCTTAGCAACATCTGCTGAGAACTCAGCTGCCTGTGGGTTATAGACAATGTTTGTTGATGTACCAGTAAATGCAGCCATTGCGTACTTAGCAAGACCGTTACCGTATGCATCATCAAGGTTTAGAATTACAGCGTTAGTTGCGCCTTCCTTAGCCATCAACTGACCAAGAACTGCTCCCTGGAAAGTATCTGATGGAGCCGTACGGAAGTAGTAACCGTCATCTGCATAGTTTGTGAAATCTGGTGATGTGTTTGCTGGTGAGAAGTGGACAATTCCAGCTCCTGCAATCTTGTCGATCACAGTAAATGAAACTCCAGATGATGCTGCACCAACAATTGCACTTACACCTGCTGCAATATGTGAGTCAGCGGTCTGTTGTGCGATATCAGTACTTGTATCTCCTGAATCACCACGGACGTGCTCAATATTTTCACCAAGTACTCCACCTGCAGCGTTGATATCAGCAACAGCTAAATCAACTCCGGCAAACTCTGGGGGTCCAAGGAACGCAAGGCTGCCTGTCTCAGGCAACAATGAACCGATCTTTAGAGGACCAGATGCTGTTCCTCCACCACCGCAGCCAGCAAGAACTAAGCTAGCAACAGCAGTAGCAGCCACGATGGCTGCTCTGTTGAACTTCTTCATTTTTTCTCCTTTTGTAAGTTCCTTTATCAAAGGTATCTAGATGACCTTCAAGAAGGATCGTCAAAGTGTACCTAGCGATTACCGATCGGTAAATACGTAATTAGAGCCGATAATGGGCATGTTCCAGGTAAATTCCAGAAAATCTCGCTATCAATAGCGGTGAGACTAAGAAGGGAAGTGCTCGGCCTGCTTCGGGTCGATTACCGCCATGGCCACTTCTTTCATTGTAAGTCTTCTATCCATGGCCGCCTTTTGAATCCACGAAAATGCTTGCGGCTCACTCAAATTAAGAGCAGACATCAAAATGCCTTTTGCTTTGTCAATAATTTTGCGAGTCTCTAATCGCTCATGCAGATCGGCGACTTCATCTGCGAGAGAGCGCATCTGTAAATGCCTACTTATGGCAATCTCAATTGCCGGAACTAGATCTCCAATTGAAAATGGCTTAACGACATATGCCATTACGCCAGCATCGCGAGCACGTTCAACAAGTTCGCGTTGTGAAAACGCGGTCAACATTAAAACGGGTGCTATCGCAATAATCTTCTCTGCAGCAGATATTCCATCAAGTACTGGCATCTTTACATCAAGTATTGCAAGGTCCGGCTTGTGTATTTGCGCTAACTCAATTGCTTGCGCGCCATCAGCTGCTTCGGCTACAACGTCATAGCCGGCTTCACCCAACATCTCAACTAGATCCATACGGATCAGCGTTTCATCTTCAGCAACGAGAATTCGTATGCGAGTTGATGAAGGCTTTCCTGCGTTATCCACGCTTCACATCCGCGTCTTTATAGTCATGTGCCTCGAGTCGGATTCGAACCGACACTATGCAGTGTTTGAGACTGCCCTCTCTACCGTTGGAGTACCGAGGCCGTTATTGCCAAATCTTAACGGTAAGCAGGAGCGGCGCCACCCACGGCATCGCCCACGCGGTGAACACGCATTGCATTGGTTGAGCCTGGAATTCCTGGAGGCGATCCAGCGACAATTACAACCAACTCGCCTTCTTTACAGCGCTTCGATTGCAGCAGAAAAGTATCTACCTGCTTAACCATTTCATCGGTGTGCTTCACCATCGCCGTTAACTCTGGTTCAACTCCCCAATCAAGGGCCATGCGATTGTAGGTTCCAACTTCAGGAGTAAATGCCAGAATTGGAATAGGTGATCGCAAGCGCGCGGTACGTCGCGCGGAGTCACCAGATTGAGTAAAGGTAACTAAGTATTTAGCGCCCACAATTGCACCAACTTCAGCTGCCGCCTTGGTGATCGCACCACCTTTTGTTTTTGGTGTTGATTTCATTGGGCGGATCATGTCCATTCCGCCTTGTTCGGTATGGGTAATTATGCGAGCCATTGTTTGGACAGCTTCAATTGCAAACGCCCCAACGGAAGTTTCACCCGACAACATCAGCGCATCCGCACCATCTAGAACGGCATTCGCGCAATCTGTCGCTTCTGCGCGAGTTGGGCGTGAATTTGTAATCATCGAGTCAAGCATCTGGGTCGCAACTATTACTGGCTTAGCGGCTTCGCGAGCCAACTGGATGCAATGTTTCTGTACCAGCGGCACCTCTTCGATTGGAAGTTCCACTCCCAAGTCTCCACGCGCGACCATAATGCCATCAAAGGCATTGACGATCTCTTGCAAATTTGCAACGGCCTGTGGCTTTTCAATTTTTGCGATTACCGGAATACTGATTCCAACTTCATCCATTATGCGGTGTACGTCCACAATGTCATCAGCGCTACGGACAAATGAGAGCGCAATGAAATCAGCGCCAGCTTTCAAACCCCAGCGCAGATCATCCATATCTTTTTCAGATAGCGCAGGTACAGAAACTGCAACACCAGGCAGGTTAATTCCTTTATTGTTGCTGACCGCACCAGGTTCGATTACTTTGGTAATTACATCATTACCTTTAACTTCAATTACTTCGATGGTGACTTTTCCATCATCGATCAAAATACGGTCCCCAGTTTTGCAGTCTCCAGGTAAACCCTTGTATGTAGTACCAACGCGATCTTTGGTGCCTTCAATTTCATCTGTTGTAATTGTAAAAATATCTCCACACGCCAAATCGTGTGGGCCTGCCTTGAAGCGCGCTAGGCGAATCTTGGGGCCTTGCAGGTCAACCAAAATTGCGACAGGAACGCCAGCCTCTTTCGAAGCTAGACGAACTTGATCTAAGCGGGCTTGATGTTCTGGGTAGCCACCGTGGGAGAGATTAAGGCGCGCCATATTCATTCCAGCATCAATTAATTCACGAACTTTTTCGGCAGATTCAACCGCTGGACCCATTGTGCAGACAATTTTCGCGCGACGCATGTGGCTACCTTATCTAATCAATTTCGTAACTGGTTGGTTTGTTGGAGAACAGGAAGTTAATTTAAGTGGGATTAACCACTTAAACCATTAACGAACGTTCAGTTGGCTCAATAGGTGCTGGTAACTGGGTTTCACCTTCGAGGTATTTATCTACACCGGCCGCTGCACTGCGACCTTCGGCAATTGCCCAAACAATTAGTGATTGACCGCGTCCGGCATCTCCTGCGACAAATATTCCTTCAACGGTACTCTGATAATTTTCATCGCGTTTGATGTTGCCACGATCATCGAGCTCGACCTCAAGTTGGGCCAAAATCTCCGATTTTTCAGGTCCAGTAAAGCCCATTGCCAAGAAAACAAAGTCTGCTGGTATCTCTTTCTCGGTGCCAGGAACTGGTTCGAATTTTCCATTAACAAATTCAGTTTCCACGATCTTTAAAGCTTTTAGATTTCCTTGGCCATCACCAATAAACTCTTCAGTGCTTACCGCAAATACACGATTGTCTAATTCTTCGTGCGCAGATGAGACGCGATAGATCATTGGATAAGTTGGCCAAGGTTGTCCGCTCGGACGCTCTTCCGTAGGACGAGGCATAATTTCTAGTTGAGTAACGCTGGCAGCTCCCTGACGAATAGATGTACCCAGACAATCTGCACCGGTATCTCCCCCGCCGAGGATGACAACGTGTTTTCCAGCGACGTTGATATCTGGATTTACCACTTCACCAAGTGCTTGCTTATTGCCCCAAGGCAGAAATTCCATTGCTTGGTAAACGCCCTTGTTCTCGCGCCCCTTAATTGGAAGATCACGCCACTGCGTAGCACCTACTGCGATCACGATTGCATCGTATTTTCTACGCAAATCTGCGCCAGTTAACTCAACGCCAACATTAACGCCAGGTCGGAAACGAGTTCCTTCTTTCTCCATCTGAGTAAGACGGCGATCAAGGACGCTCTTCTCCATTTTAAATTCTGGGATTCCATATCGAAGCAATCCACCAATTTTATCCGCGCGCTCATAAACCGCGACAGTGTGTCCTGCACGAGTTAATTGTTGTGCGGCGGCCAAACCAGCAGGGCCCGATCCAATTACTGCAACGGTCTTGCCGGTTAAGCGATCAGGTGGAGTCGGCTTCACATTTCCCGCGCTAAAAGCTTCTTCAATTGTTCGTAGTTCTACCTGCTTGATTGTCACTGCATCAGCGTTGATTCCAACCACGCAGGCGGTTTCGCAGGGAGCTGGACATAAACGTCCTGTGAATTCTGGAAAGTTATTTGTCGCATGCAATCGCGCGATCGCTTCTTCTTTATCGCCACGCCAGATCAAGTCATTCCACTCTGGAATTAAATTACCGAGTGGGCACCCTTGGTGACAGAACGGAATTCCGCAATCCATACAGCGTCCCGCTTGCTTCTGTAGGTGTTCCATACTCTGTGTTTCATAAACCTCATGCCAATCCTTGATTCGCACATCAACCGGACGGCGCTTTGGCATTTCACGCGGCGTATTTAAAAAACCCTTTGGATCAGCCATTTGCTGCTACCTCCATTACATATTGATCAACTGGAAGACCATCTTTTGTAGCGCGCTCAATAGCGGCGAGGACTCGTGCATAATCACGCGGCATTATCAATGAGATGCGATTTACAGCAGCGCTCCAATCCTTCAGTAATTCAGAAGCAACTTCAGAACCAGTTTCAGCGTGGAAGGATGAGATTACAGATTTTAATAAATCTTTTTGATCCTCTGGAACAGCCAAAATATCAACCATTTCGGTATTTACCTGAGCTGGATTTAAATCAAGTACGAATGCACGACCGCCGGACATTCCCGCGGCAAAGTTGCGACCAGTACGGCCCAAAATAACCACCGTTCCACCAGTCATATATTCGCACCCGTGATCTCCAACGCCTTCGACCACAGCAGTTGCACCCGAATTTCGCACACAGAATCTTTCGCCAACTAAGCCGCGAATGAAGATTTCACCGGATGTTGCACCATAACCAATAACGTTGCCGGCGATTACATTCTCGTGAGATGCGAAGGTGGCGCGTTCATCTGGTCTAACGATTACTCGTCCGCCTGAAATTCCCTTGCCAACATAGTCATTGCTGTCTCCATAAAGACGAATGGCAATTCCGCGCGGCAAGAACGCTCCGAGTGATTGACCTGCCGAACCATGTAACGTCACATCAATGGTTCCAACGGGTAGGCCTTCTGCGCCAAAGCGACGAGTTACTTCTGCGCCCAACATTGTTCCTACGGTGCGGTTAACGTTGCGCACCGGAAGATCAATTCGTACCGACTCTTTTTTATCGAGTGCGGCTGCAGCAAGAGTGATTAACTGATTATCCAATGCGGCGGCCAGTCCATGATCCTGCACAGTCGTGCGATGAAGTGGTGAGTCAACATCAGGACGAACTAACAGCGGCGCTAAATCAAGACCACTTGCCTTCCAGTGATTTACTGCATCGCGCGTATCCAGATATTCAACATGGCCGATTGCTTCTTGCAAAGTTCGGAAACCAAGTTTTGCCAAGATTTCACGAACTTCTTCAGCAATGTACTCGAAGAAGGTTTCCACAAATTCTGGCTTTCCAGTGAAACGCTTACGCAACTCTGGGTTCTGTGTAGCAACTCCTACCGGACAAGTATCTAAGTGGCAGACGCGCATCATTACGCAACCAGATACAACTAGTGGCGCAGTAGCAAAACCGTATTCTTCGGCTCCCAAGAGCGCAGCGATGACAACGTCTCGACCGGTCTTTAACTGTCCATCTGCTTGAACAACTATGCGATCACGCAGACCGTTAAGAAGAAGTGTCTGCTGTGTTTCTGCTAAACCAAGTTCCCAGGGTGCTCCCGCGTGCTTGAGTGAGGTAAGCGGTGAAGCACCTGTGCCTCCATCGTGGCCAGAGATTAGGACAACATCGGCATGGGCTTTAGATACTCCAGCGGCAACTGTTCCGACGCCGACTTCGGCAACTAACTTGACGTGAATGCGTGCATTCTTATTGGCGTTCTTCAAATCGTGAATTAACTGCGCTAAATCTTCAATTGAATAGATATCGTGATGCGGCGGCGGTGAAATTAAACCAACACCAGGAGTTGAGTAACGCACTTTGGCGATCCATGGATAAACCTTATTTCCAGGCAGTTGTCCACCTTCACCAGGCTTTGCACCCTGCGCTATTTTGATCTGAATATCATCAGCGTTAACTAGGTAATCACTCGTCACGCCAAAGCGGCCGCTCGCAACTTGTTTAATTGCGCTGCGCTTGGAATCTCCGTTTGCCATTGGAATAGTACGAGTTGGGTCTTCGCCGCCTTCACCGGTGTTGGACTTTCCACCAAGTCGGTTCATCGCAATCGCTAAAGTTTCATGCGCTTCCTGCGAAATTGAACCGTATGACATCGCGCCAGTTGAGAAACGCTTTACGATCTCTGAGATTGGCTCTACTTCATCAATTGATATCGCAGGCCGCTCTCCTTCTTTAAAGGTGAAGAGTCCGCGCAGGGTCATGAGCTCTTTGCTTTGAGTATCCACCTTGCTGGTGTAACGCTTAAAGATGTCATAGCGCTTGGAACGCGTGGAATGTTGCAAAGTGAATACAGTTTCAGGGTTAAATAAATGTGGCTCACCATCGCGACGCCATTGATATTCACCACCGATTGGTAAACGTTTGGTGCCTGGAATCTCTCCCCCGACTGGGTATGCGATGTGATGGCGCGCAATAGTTTCTTCGGCGATAACGTCCAAACTAATTCCACCCAGGCGCGAAGTTGTTCCGGCAAAGTATTCGTCTACAACTTCTTGAGATAAACCGATCGCTTCAAAGACTTGGGCGCCGGTGTAAGAGGCGATTGTCGAAATGCCCATCTTGGACATTACCTTCAAGACGCCTTTACCAAGACTCTTGATCACATTGCGTACCGCTTTCTCAGGAGTGATACCAGTGATCACGCCTTGCAGAACTAGATCTTCTGCGGATTCCATCGCTAAATATGGGTTAACGGCTGCTGCGCCATAACCAATTAGGAGTGCAACGTGGTGAACTTCGCGAACATCTCCGGCTTCGACAACTAGCCCAACCTTTGTACGAGCCTTTTCGCGGATTAAATGATGATGAACCGCTGCGGTGAGTAAGAGTGAAGGTATCGGCGTATCTTCGGCATCACCATTGCGATCGGATAGAACAATAATGTGCGCACCTGCGGCGATTGCATCAGATACTTCGCGTTTAATTTCTTCTAGCCTGATATGTAGCGTGTTGCCATCGCCAGTTACTGGGAAGAGTCCACGAACTACATAACTTTCCAGCTCCGGGTAGTCGCCATCGGCGTTGACGTGGATGATTTTCGCAAGTTCATCGTTATCGATAACTGGGAAAGGTAATGAAATTTGTCGGCAAGATTCCGGTCCAGGATCAAGGAGATTGTGTTCAGGACCAATCGAACCACCCAAGCTAGTTACCAACTCTTCGCGAATTGCATCTAGCGGTGGATTTGTGACTTGGGCAAATAACTGTGAGAAATAATCAAAGAGCAGGCGTGGCTTTTCCGAGAGAGCTGCAATTGGCGAATCGGTTCCCATTGAACCAAGGGCTTCCATTCCGTTCTTAGCCATTGGAGTAAGCAAGATGCGAATCTCTTCTTCGGTGTATCCAAATGCGCGCTGACGCCGCACGACAGATGAGTGCGGGTAGACGATATGTTCGCGTGAAGGGAGATCGCTTAACTTCATCATTCCTTCGTTAAGCCATTGCCCATAAGGAGCGCTATCAGCGAGTGAATCTTTTATCTCATCATCTTCGATAATGCGACCGGCTTCTATATCAACTAAAAACATCTTGCCTGGTTGCAGACGACCCTTGCGAACAATCTTTTCTGCTGGGAAATCCAAAACTCCAACTTCAGATGCCAGGACTACTAGCCCATCATCTGTAACCCAATAGCGAGATGGTCGAAGTCCGTTACGGTCTAAAACTGCACCTACTTGATGCCCGTCGGTAAATGTGACACACGCTGGTCCGTCCCACGGCTCCATTAGAGATGCGTGGAAGGCATAAAAATCACGGCGCTTTTGCGACATGGTTGCGTGGTTCTCCCACGCTTCAGGAATCATCATCAATACCGCGTGTGGCAACGAGCGCCCACCTAGGTATAACAACTCCAAAACTTCATCGAAGGAAGCTGAATCACTGCCTGACATTTCAACAATAGGAAAAAGGCGATTTAAATCTCCAGGAATTAACTCACTTGCCAGCAATGATTCGCGGGCGCGCATCCAGTTGCGATTTCCTTTAACGGTATTAATTTCTCCGTTGTGGGCGATGAAGCGATACGGGTGAGCCAAAGGCCAAGAAGGAAAAGTATTGGTAGAAAAACGAGAGTGAACAAGGGCAAGTGGAGATACAACTCGCTGATCACTTAAGTCAGGGAAGAATTCTTCTAACTGTCCAGTGGTAAGCATTCCCTTGTACACGATGGTTTGTGATGAAAGTGACGGGAAGTAAAGATCTAATGAGTGTTCGGCGCGCTTTCGTAGACAAAAAGCTAATCTATCGAGGGCAAGACCTGATTCATTTTTCATTCCAGAAATGAATACCTGCTCGAACTTTGGCATTACCGATACTGCGGTTTTACCAAGCGATGCTGCATTAATTGGCAGCTCGCGCCAACCCAAAATCTTCAAACCTTCTTCTTCGGCTATCTTTGCGATTTCGCTGCGGACTTCTGAACCTTGCGCGATAAATGCGATTCCCGTTGCATATGAATCTGCAGGAGGAAGTTCAAAGTCAACCACTGCGCGATAGAAAGCATCGGGTACGCGAAGTAATATTCCGGCACCATCACCGCTATCTGGTTCCGCACCAGAAGCGCCACGATGTTCCAAATTTCTTAACGCAGTTAGTGCTTGCGCGACAATTTCGTGTGTTGCAATCTTTTTTAGCGTGGCCACCATTGCAACGCCGCATGCATCATGCTCGTTGGATGGGTCGTAAAGACCAACACGTGTTGGATAATTAGATGGAAGGGCCATCTGATTCACACTCCTGTTGTCCGCGCTTGCAAATTTTGGAGGGACAACATTGGCCCGAAAACCACCGACGACGGAGTCGCGGGTGTGTCAAAAGGGTAGCAAGGATTAGGGCAAATTGGCACGCCCAAGAAAGATTGAGGCTTTAGATCCCGCTCACATGGAGAAGTCGACCAATGCCGGCAGTGATCGCCATGCCGATACAGCCACCAATTACTACTCGAAGGGTTGGGGTGAAAATCTTTGAACCCGCAATTTTCGCGCTTGTAATTCCCGTGATGAGCAAGCCAACTAGCGTGAACCCGACAATGCTCAGCGCCACAGTTCCGGTAGTTGGAGCAAAAGCCCCCGCAAATGGAATTAAACCACCAGATGTAAACGCTGCTGCAGATGCAATCGCTGCTTGCACAGGACGCGCTTTTGTATGCGGATGCTGACCCAGTTCATCGCGTAGGTGCGCTTCCAGCGGATCGCGCGCGTGCATTGCCGTAGCAACTTCAAGTGCTAATTCTGGAGCTAGGCCGCGCTTGACGTAAATTTCTTGTAGCTCCAATAACTCTGAATCTGGATCAACTGCTAAGTGCTCTATTTCAAGTAAACGATCGGATTCTTCAATATCGTTCTGAGAGCGCACAGAGACGTATTCACCAACTGCCATAGACATCGCACCGGCAACAATTCCGGCGGCGCCTGCTGTGATTAGAAAACCTTGCGCATCTGCGCCACCAGCTTTTGCTGCGGTTACACCGATCATCAGCGAGGCGGTGGAGACTAGGCCATCATTTGCACCAAGAACGGCGGCGCGCAACCAACCAGCACGATGAGTGCGGTGATGAAGGTTTCGCTGATAGACATCTTCCAGGGCCATAAAGTCAGCCTACCTGATCACCGTCAAATTTCAGGTGAACTTCAGACCTTCTTCTTGCCTTGATTTCTATAGATAAGAACCATCCCAAGAATGAATACAAATATGCTAGTCCATTGATTTATCCGCAGCCCTAATAAATCGTGCGCGGAATCGATTCGTACCGCTTCGATAAAGAAGCGAGCGAGAGAATATCCAGCTACGTAGATATAGAACGTGGACCCACCTTTCAACTTGCCGCCAAATTTAATTAGAAGAGCAGCGAGCAAGGTTGTCCAAAGCGCTTCGTATAAAAAGGTGGGATGAAAAGTTTCAAAGAGTCCATAACCTCTGGGCCTAAATTTATAAGGGATTTCCAGCGCCCACCAAGTATCTAGCGGTCTGCCAAATAATTCGGCGTTAAACCAATTTCCAAACCGACCGATTGCTTGCGCCAATAAAAGTCCAGGGGCGAGTGCATCTAAGAAGACTCGGAAAGATGGCAGCGTCTTCCCTCTTGCAATACGGCGGTAGCTAATGAACGCACCCAATACACCGAGCGCTATCGCGCCCCAAATTCCCAATCCACCTTGCCAGATTTTTAGAATTGTTAAGAGGTCACCATTGCTACCAAAATATAACTCTGGTGTTGTGACGACGTGATAGAGGCGCCCACCGATGATTCCAGCCGGAACTGCAATCACAGCAACTTCAGAGACAACTCCGCTTAAGTCCACGCCTGTCGAATTTCCGTAACTGCGTAGCCTTCTATCACCCAACCAGATGGCAATAGCAATTCCAGCAATAATGCAAAGGGCATAGATATGAAAGGTGAGTGGACCGATATCGATCTGCGACAGAGTCGGAGTCGGTATCGAGCTACGCATCTTTAAGCTTTAGCTTAAGCTTTAGAGACAGCGAGCATGAACTCGCCCAGGCTGTTGTACGCCTTGTTGCGATCGATCTCTTTTCCATTTATGAATACTGTGGGAGTTGAATTTATATTGCGCTTAGCGCCTTCGTTGGCAACATTTGTAACCCAGTCTTTGTATTCATTATTAGCGACGCACTTGTCGTAATCCTTACTTTGAATTCCTAAACCTAGGCTCAAAGTTGAGAAGTAACCTGCACTCCATGCTCCAGAATTTTCAGCAGGTTGGTTTGCATAGAGCAGTTTATGGAATTGAATAAACTTACCTTCATCTGCAGCACATCCTGCGGCGTTCGCTGCCAATTGTGATTCAGGGCCAAGGAAAGATAATGGGTGGTATGCCACCTTTGCTTTTTTGGTATTAATCAAATCTTCCACGTACTCGCCAACAATTGATTCAAATCGAGCACACGCTGGACATTGAAAGTCTTCATAAATTTCAATAAATGGGACATCCTGGAGTTCTTTGTTAAAGACCATTCCATAACCATCTTCAACTGAAACACTGGAAGGAATGGCTGCATCGGTGTTGGTCTTTTTAGATAGAAGCGTTGGAACGAGCATAATCAGAACTACCCCAAGAACCACCGCAATAACTAAGTTGCGAGTGAAGTTGTCTTTGCCGCCTTTTGGGTTTTTTGCCTGTGCCATTCTTATGCCACTTCTTCCTGTGAGGATTTACTATTCTGGTTCTTATCTAACGAAAACTTGGTTGAAGGATAGCGAATCAAATAGGCAGCGAGAAATGCCAGCCCCAAATCCCTGAGAATTTCCTGTAAATACTTTGTTTCGCCCGGGGCTACTGTGCCTCCCCCGCCAAAGCAACCGCAATCAATATTTAGGCCTCTAGCCCAAGCTTGCGCAATAGCGATGATGAAGATGACCATTGTGAATCCACCAAGTGCAGCCATAAACCGCGTTAGGGATCCCAAAATCAAAAGTGCGCCAATTGCAACCTCTACAAATGGAAGCGTCAAGCCGAGCAAATTGGCTATCGAGATAGGGAGCATTTCATAAGCACGAACCGCCATTTGTGATTTATCTGGTTCATCAACTTTTAAAAATCCAGCGAGAAATAGCACGCCACCCAAAATTAACCGCGCTACCAACCCAATCCAAGGTTGCAAAATTACAAATTTCTCTTTCATCGTCCCTCACGTACTCCCTTTGCTAATTCACGCGCTAATTCTGTTACAGCCTTTAGTCCTTCTTCTTCATTTGGAGCATCTTGGATCGCTTTAATAAATGCTGAACCAACTATCACGCCATCTGCATAAGCGGCAACGCCCTTAGCTTGTTCGCGTGTTGATACTCCCAAGCCAACCGCGATTGGAAGATCAGTTGTTTTGCGCACCCGTGCCACGAGATCACCAGCACCTGATGAGACCGATGCGCGCGCTCCGGTTACTCCCATTAAAGATGCAGCGTAAACAAATCCTCCGCATTTGGAAGTCACTTGCGCTAATCGCGCATCCTTTGTACTTGGGGCTACGACATATATCGGATTAATCGAAGAAGTCTGAGTTGCGCCTATCCAACCCACCGACTCTTCTATTGTTAAATCTGGAGTGATCACACCTGATCCACCATTGGCAGCGATCGCGGCGGCAAACTTGTCCACACCAAAACGCTCAATAGGATTCCAGTAAGTCATTACTACCGCTGGTACAGATGCACTCGCGATTTTTAGCGCTTCTAAAACTTCCTCCGCACCTGTTCCGTTATCAAGAGCTGTAACGGCGGCGGCTTGAATGGTCGGTCCATCCATAACGGGATCGCTGTAGGGATAACCGATTTCAATTGCATCTACTCCCCCGGCAATGAATGCAGCGATTACGCGATGGCATCCTGCCTGAGATGGAAAGCCTGCTGGAATGTATGCGATAAGTGCTGCACGATTTTCAGCTCGAACTTTTTCAAAGAGTTGATCTAAAGCGGTCATTAATCGAGGGGAATTCCAAAGTAACTTGCGGCAGTCTGCACATCTTTATCTCCGCGTCCAGAGAGATTAATAACGATAATTGCATCTTTACCAAGTTCATTTCCCACCTGCATTGCACCTGCCAGTGCGTGCGCAGTTTCAATGGCCGGAATGATTCCTTCTGTCTTTGATAAGAGCGCAAATGCGTGCATTGCTTGATCGTCAGTGATTGCGCGATATTCGGTGCGACCAATGTCGTGTAAGTAAGCATGCTCTGGTCCGACGCCAGGGTAATCAAGGCCAGCAGAAATTGAATGCGACTCAACAGTCTGTCCATTCTTATCTTGCAAAACATATGAGCGAGTGCCGTGAAGAACACCCGGTGTACCACCAGTAATAGTTGCGGCGTGGCGACCAGTTTCCACTCCATCACCGCCTGCTTCAAGTCCAATTAAACGAACCGTTGGATCTGAAATGAAACGGTGGAAGATGCCAATCGCATTTGATCCACCTCCTACACATGCGAGAACCGCATCAGGAAGACGACCTGTAAGTTCTAGAACTTGCGCCCGCGTTTCTTCACCAATAATTTTATGAAAGTCTCTAACCATGGTTGGGAATGGATGAGGGCCAGCGACGGTACCCAACATGTAATGTGTGGTCTCCACATTTGTTACCCAGTCGCGCATCGCTTCGTTAATGGCATCCTTTAGTGTGCGTGAGCCAGACGTTACTGGAACAACTTCAGCGCCTAACAATTTCATTCGCGCAACATTTAGCGCTTGACGCTTTGTATCTTCTTCGCCCATATAGACAACGCATTCCAACCCCATAAGAGCGGCGGCAGTAGCAGAAGCAACTCCGTGTTGACCAGCTCCAGTTTCGGCAATGATTCGTTTCTTGCCCATTCGCTTTGTGAGCAGCGCTTGTCCAAGTACGTTATTTATCTTGTGACTTCCAGTGTGATTGAGATCTTCGCGCTTTAAAATTATGCGGGCTCCACCTGCATGCTCTGCAAAACGTTTCGCTTCGGTGAGGATGCTGGGGCGACCGGTATATGTGCGGTGAAGTTCGGCAAGTTCAGATACAAAAGACGGGTCGAGTTGTGAAGTGCGGTGTGCTTCCTCTAACTCTTCAAGTGCACCAATTAGAGCTTCCGGAACAAAACGTCCACCGTAAGGACCGAAGTGGCCCAATATGGCGGAGAGATCCTCGCGCTCTGAAATCGACATAGTTAAAGCCTACCCTTGACCTAATAAGGCACGCATTGCCAAATTCGCATCCGCAGATGTGACGAGGGCTTCACCTACCAATATGGCGTCCGCCCCGTGGCTTTGCGCAAACTCAACATCAGCGCGGCGGCTGATTCCTGATTCTGCGACACGGATAACCTCGCTCGGAATCCGTGGAATCAACTCAGCAAAGGCTGCTGGATTTACTTCTAGCGTCTTTAAGTTACGGGAGTTAACTCCAACAATGCGCGGTGAGATCTCCATCGCGCGTTCTAACTCATCAGCGGTGTGAACTTCGATAAGAACTGCCATTCCTAGATCGGTTGCTAGATCATAGAAATCTCGCAACTGGCTCTTCGCCAAAGCAGCGACAATTAAAAGCACCATATCGGCACCGTGTGCACGAGCCTCAAAGAATTGATACTCATCAACCATAAAATCTTTACGAAGAATTGGAATTGAAACCCTTGATCGAACAGCGGTTAAATCTGCAAGCGAACCCTTAAATCTGCGCTCCTCAGTCAAAACGCTAATCACGCTTGCGCCAGCGATCTGGTACTGCTCAGCGAGAGCTGCCGGATCTGCAATTGCTGAAAGTGAACCTTTACTAGGTGATGATCGCTTTACCTCTGCGATCACTTTCATTACATCACCTTTAAGGACCGGATGCGCATCTAGCGGCGCTGGAGCTTGCGACATTTCGTCATGCAATTGACCCAATGATTTACGGCGCTTAGCTAAATCCTCACGCACGCCTTCAATAATTGAATCCAAAACGCTCACTTTTCGCCACCATCCTTAGATGGATCTATTCCGTTATCGAGCGCGCTCCAGGGAGTGTGTACTTTTGGTTTGCGCTCATAACGCGATGAGATATTGAAGCGACGTGAAATCGCAAAGACTAGAAAGAGAATTACGACAAGTGAGAAAAGAACTGGCGCAAGATCTGACATTTAAGAATTCGCCATTTCAGTAGATAATTTGTTAGCAGCGCCAATTGCGCCTAAAACCGCAGCGGCTTTATTTAGACACTCTTGATTCTCCGACTCTGGATCTGAATCGGCCACGACTCCAGCGCCTGCTTGAACATATGCAACGCCCTTGTGAATAAGAGCAGTGCGAATTGCAATACAAGTATCGATATTGCCAGTGAAATCTATATAACCGATCGCCCCACCGTATAGACCGCGCTGCGTTGGTTCTAGAGTTTCGATAATCTCCATCGCGCGTGGTTTTGGTGCACCGGAAAGAGTTCCTGCTGGGAAAACTGCAAAGAGCGCGTCAACTGGTGATGATTTTTCAGACAGCTCTCCAATAACAGTGGAGACGATATGCATAACGTGTGAGTAACGTTCAATATGCATAAAGTCGATAACCTCAACGCTTCCGGGAGTGCAAATTCGCCCTAGATCATTTCGTCCAAGATCTACCAACATCAAATGCTCGGCGCGCTCTTTCGGATCTGCCAATAACTCTTCGCCAAGGCGATGATCTTCTTCTGTCGAATCTGATCTTTTACGGGTACCAGCAATCGGATGAACCATCACTTCTTTGCTGGTGACTTTGACCAGCGCTTCTGGGCTTGAACCAACTACTTCAACGCCATCTGTAAATCTAAATAAATACATATAGGGGCTCGGATTATGCAGGCGCAACATGCGATAAACGTCTAGCGCATCTGCAGTGCACTCCATGGCAAAACGTTGTGAGAGAACTATTTGGAATGCTTCACCTGCCAAAATTTCTTCCTTAGCCAAAGCAATCTTTGCTTTGTACTCTTCACCCGAAATATTGCGCGTGAACTCTGGCGCGCTCTTTTGGGCTAGCTCGGCGACAAATCCTGGAAGAGAGCAAGCGAGATCACTCTGCATTCGATCTAATCGCGATTGCGCGTCATCGTATGCCTGATCTACCCGATCACCAGTTCCATCCCAATTAATGGCATTGGCAATTAAAGTGATTGTTCCTTCCGCGTGATCCATAACCGCAAGATCACTGGTCAACATGAAAGCCAACTCTGGTAAATCAATATCTTTTTTACCAAGTGAAGGAATTTTCTCCAAGCGGCGAACGCAGTCGTATCCCATATAACCAACTAAGCCACCAGTTAGTGGTGGAAGCCCCGGGATTTTAGGCGAACGCAAATGTGCGGCAGATAGGCGCAGCGCTTCGAGTGGATCTATTCCAACAGGTGCACCAGCTGGAGTAGTTCCGACCCAGATCGCCTTGCCTTCCTTCTCGCTCAAAGTTGCTTGGCTATTTGCTCCGATAAATGAGTAACGCGACCACGCTCCCCCGTGTTCGGCAGATTCCAGGAGAAAAGTAGAGGGCGCGTTCTTTGCTAACTTTCGATAAATTCCAATTGGGGTTTCACCGTCTGCGAGAAGTTTGCGGTAAACTGGAATTACATTAAAACTTTTGGCATACTCCTGAAATTCTGAACGTTGCATTAACTCTTCCCCGCAGAATTGTTGATAGGCACTTGGTTATGAAAACAACTTTGCTCCCCGGTATGGCAGGCAGCGCCACTTTGTTCGACTTTAATTAAAATCGCATCGCCATCGCAATCTAATGAGATAGCTAAAACTCTTTGGCTATTTCCTGAAGTCGCGCCCTTCTCCCAGAGTTCGTTGCGGCTGCGGCTCCAGTAAGTTGCTCGCCCACTCTTGAGGGTTAAGGCAAGTGACTGGCGATTCATATAAGCCAACATTAAAACTTCGCCGGTCTTAGCGTCCTGGGCGATCGCCGGAATTAGATCCAGATCATTTTTTAAGATCGCTGCGATATCGGCAGGCAGATCCGTCGGCAGCTGCGCATCCATAGTCTTATTCTGCCTTAGGCGATGCGGTTGTTGCGAATGGAATATCCTTGCGCGCTTAAATACTTCTTAACATCACTGATTCGGTGAATTCCGAAGTGAAATACGCTCGCTGCGAGTAAAGCATCAGCGCCAGCATCAAGGGCGGCACCAAAATCTTCGAGTGTTCCTGCTCCACCACTGGCGATCAACGGAACTTTGGAGATTGCTCGTACCGCTGTGATCATTCCGATGTCATAACCCGCGCGCGTGCCATCGGCATCCATTGAATTCAGAAGGATTTCTCCTGCACCGAGTGCGCAAGCTTTCTCAACCCACGCGAGTGCATCAAGACCAGCGCTCTGTCGTCCTCCGTGAGTTGTAACTTCAAATCCTGATTCGGTTCTTGCTCGGCGTGCATCTACTGAAATGACAAGTACTTGTGAACCGAAACGATCGGCAATTTCTGCAATTAACTCTGGACGGGCAATCGCTGAAGTATTTATCGAAACTTTATCGGCGCCCGCGCGTAGTAGCCGATCTACATCTTCTACGCTTCGGATTCCGCCTCCCACAGTTAATGGAATGAAAACTTGTTCGGCGGTTTTTCGGACGACATCCAAAGTGGTTTCCCGATTCGAACTACTGGCAGATATATCTAGGAAAGTTAACTCATCTGCGCCTTCCAGGTTATATAAATCTGCCATTTCTACGGGATCACCAGCATCCACCAGATCTGTGAAATTGACACCTTTTACAACGCGCCCATCTGTTACATCTAAACAAGGAATGATTCGAATTGAAAGCGCCATTTATTTGGCGCCTTTAGTCAGAGCCAAAGCTTCTGGCAAAGTAAAAGCACCGGCATATAAAGCTTTACCGACGATCGCGCCTTCAACGCCAATTTCATTTAAAGCAGATAGCGCGGAGATGTCGGCTAGCGATGAGATTCCTCCACTGGCAACAACTGGCTTCTTAGTAACGCTGCATACTTCACGGAGTAACTCTAAATTTGGACCTTGCAAAGTTCCATCTTTGGTTACATCGGTTACGACATAACGCGCACAACCATCGCTTTCTAGTCGGGCTAAGGTTTCAAAAAGATCTCCGCCTTCTTTGGTCCAACCACGCGCTGCAAGAACATGGCCACGTACATCTAAACCAACCGCGATTCGATCGCCGTGTTCTGCAATTACCCGCGCGGTCCACTCCGGATTCTCCAGTGCAGCAGTGCCAAGGTTTATACGGCGACAACCGGTGGCGAGAGCGCGCTTGAGTGATTCATCATCGCGAATACCTCCGGATAGCTCTACCTTTATATCTAAACGCCCAACAACTTCAGCGAGAATGGCGCTGTTATCTCCACGGCCGAATGCAGCATCAAGATCTACTAGGTGCAACCACTCAGCTCCTGCTGCTTGAAATTCTAAAGCTACTTCAAGTGGCTGACCATAAACGCTTTCGCGCGCAAGCTCACCTTGCACCAGTCTTACTGCACGACCATCTTTTACATCAACGGCAGGGAGAAGTTCCAAATATTTTGATCCGCTCATAGCAGCCCCACCCAATTCTTGATTAGTTCAAGGCCGGCATCACCAGATTTTTCTGGGTGAAATTGCGTGGCACAGATAGCGCCATCTTCAACTGCGCTAAGAAATTTCTCGCTATGAGTTGTCCAACCCTGCGCAGTGCCTACGCTGGATTTCGCAGCGTAAGAATGGACAAAATAAAATGATTGATCGGCAATACCTTTAAAGAGTTGTGATGTACCGGTAACGGCAACGGTATTCCATCCCATATGCGGCAAGATTGGCGCTGCTAATTTGGTAATACTCTCTTGCCATATTCCAACACCTTTGTGTAATTCGGTATTTGCGTGCTCATCACCATCGCGAAAAAGAATTTGCATACCAACACAGATACCGAGAGTCGGACGTTTTGCGGCGACTCTGGCGCGAACGATTTCATCTCCCCCGATCGCCATTAATCCGCGCATGCATGCGGCAAATGCGCCAACACCTGGCACAACAAGACCAGCAGCGTTTAGCGCAGTTTCGCGATCGGATGTAACTACTACTTCAGATCCACTTCGCTCGAAAGCACGTTGTGCTGAACGTAAATTACCTGACCCGTAGTCAAGGATTGCAATCACTATTAGAGCGAACCTTTTGTGGAAGGAACTCCTGCGATTCCGCCATCAAGTGAGACTGCATCACGGAGTGCACGCGCAACGGCTTTAAATTGTGCTTCAAAGACGTGGTGGGCGTTGCGGCCTTCAAGGACGCGAATGTGAAGTGCGATACGCGCTTCAGCAACGATTGACTCCCAAATATGTTTTCCAAGAGTCGTATCAAATGTTCCGATTAATTCCACAATTTCAGGTTGGCGGTGGACAAGGTATGGACGTCCGGAGAGGTCCACGGCCGCCTGAACAAGAACTTCATCAAGTGGCACCATCGCATCGCCAAAGCGACGAATTCCTACTTTATCGCCGAGCGCTTCACGAAGGGCCTGACCAAATGCCAAAGAAGTATCCTCAACAGTGTGGTGAGAATCGACATCAACATCGCCAGTTGTTTTCACAGTTAGATTAAAACCGGAATGCTTGCCAAGTTGAGAAAGCATGTGATCAAAGAACGGAACACCGGTATCAACTGAAATCTCACCGACACCATCTAGGTTTAATTCAACGATTACTTGTGACTCTTTAGTCTTACGTTCTACGCGGGCTTGTCTCATTGGCTTTCTCCATTCAAGATTTCTTGCAGGGCGGCGATAAATTTCTGGTTCTCGGCCTCATTGCCAATAGTCATTCGTAGGTGACCCAATAATCCCACATCTCGAATGAGAACGCCGCGATCTAGCAACTGACGCCACAGCTGTGAAGGTTCTTGGCTAAATCCAGCAAAGAGCAGAAAGTTGGCTTGGCTGGGAATAACCTGCAAACCCATCTTCTCTAATTCGGATGCAACTATCTTTCTAGATTCGATAAGAGATGACACGGTGCCGAGCAGTTCTTTTTCAAATTCCAGCGCCACTTCTGCCGCCGCCTGCGTTAGCGAACTCAAGTGATAAGGAAGGCGAACTAAGAACATCGCTGAAACTACTTCTGGATCTGCAATCAAATATCCCAAGCGAGCTCCAGCGAAAGCGAACGCTTTGCTCATTGTGCGGATGACGACCAGATTGGGATATTTTCCAATTAACGTTACCGCGGAAGGCTGGTTTGAAAATTCGGCATATGCCTCATCGACTATAAGTAAGCCGTAAATCTTTCCCGCAGCATCGGCCAACTCTGAAATTTCCTCAAGAGTAACTGTCGTTCCAGTTGGGTTATTTGGGGATGTAATAAAAGTTAGCGCTGGTTTTATGGCAGATATATCTGATTTCGCTTTAGCAAGGTCAAGTGAAAAATCTGCACGACGACCACCGTCGTTCCAGTTCACTCCAATAACTTTGGCGATTAGCGGGTGCATCGAATAGGAAGGCGTGAATCCAAGAGCGGGCCGGTCGCCAAATGCCATGAAAAGCGATTGAATTATTTCGTTACTACCGTTGGCTGCCCACACTTGATCTGAACCAAAAGATGTCTTTGAAAGATTGTTAACAAACGATGCAAGTGCGTGGCGCAAAGAATTTGCGTCGCGATCTGGATATCGATTTAAATTAAGCGCAACTTGTTGGACACGATCAGCGATCGCTTTAGCTAGTGCAGGAGATGGCGCATAAGGATTCTCATTTGTATTTAGCGTTGCTTCGGCTGGTACTTGTGGCGCACCATATGGCGAAAGCGGCGCTAAATCTTCGCGCAGTGGCAGCCAGTTTGGCCAATTTTTCTCGCTCATTGATTTTCCAAACGTGCCGACATCGCTTCACCATGCGCGGGTAAATCTTCAGAATTTGCCAGAGTGATCACCGTCGGAACCAACTCTGTGAAAGCATCTTTGCTGTATTCAATGTAATGAATGCCCCGCAGAAAAGTTTGCACAGAAAGCCCGCTGCTGTGACAAGCACATCCCCCTGTGGGCAAGACGTGATTAGAGCCCGCGGAGTAATCTCCAAGTGAAACTGGGGAATAACGACCGATAAAGACTGCGCCAGCGTTACGGATTTTGAGTGCATCCCCCGCAGCGTTAGCGGTTTGAATCTCTAAATGTTCAGCGGCGTAAGCATTTACTACATCCAAGCCTTGCGATATTGAATCTACTAAGACAATCGCTGACTGAATGCCAGAGAGCGCCTCACTAATTCGTTTACTGTGCTTGGTCGCCGCAACTCTAATTTCTAGCTCTTTAGCAACTTGAGCGGCCAAGTCAGTAGATGTTGTTACTAAAACTGCAGCCGCAATAACATCGTGTTCTGCCTGACTAATCAAATCTGCTGCTACATCTGCAGCGATAGCGCTCTCATCTGCCAAAATAGCAATCTCGGTTGGTCCCGCTTCAGAATCAATTCCGATCACACCTCTTAGAGCGCGCTTGGCAGCGGCGACATAAATGTTTCCTGGACCTGTGACTAGATCACATTTTTCGGAGAGACCTTCCATTCCGTAAGCAAAGAGTGCAATTGCTTGTGCTCCCCCGATTGCATAAACCTCAGTTATTCCAAGAAGTGCGCATGCAGCCAAAATTGTTGGGTGCGGCAAGCCCCCAAACTCTTTCTGTGGCGGTGAGGCAACAGCGATACTCGAAACTTCTGCAATTTGTGCTGGGATCACATTCATTAACACGCTACTTGGATAAACAGCGCGCCCACCGGGAACGTACAAGCCAACCCGATCTACTGGAATCCAGCGTTCAGTCACAACTCCGCCGTCTACAACTTTGGTGCTTTTATCTGTTCGAATCTGATCCTGGTGTACTTTGCGAATTCGAGAAATTGAAAGTTCTAACGCAATGCGAACTGCGGGATCTAAATTTGTAAGAGCTACATCTAGATCGCTTTGGCTGACGCGAATGGATGCTGGTCTGACTCCATCAAACTCTTGCGCCAGATTCATAAGATCTGACTCGCTACCATTTTTCACACGTTCCAGAATTGGTTCAATGGTGCGCATCGCAGTTGCGATGTCAAGTGATGCACGCGGGATTGCCCTTTGATAGCCAGCCTTACTCAAGGCTTGGCCACGTAAATCGAGCGTGCGAATCATGAGTGAAGTCTAACGGTTAGGTAATTATTGCCGCGCCTTAATAAAAGATACTCAGGTTAGATGCGGACTAGACAATCTGGACCAAGAATTGATTTGAGATCAGCGCTCAAACTTGGCGATGCCGTGACCAGCGCATCGATCTTCATCGTTGTTAAAACCCCTTGATCATCGATCTGCATATGGACCTCTCGCTTTCCAGGATGGGAGCGAAGAATTTCCTTCATGCGATCAACGATTGGTGGGGTGCATTGCGAAACAGGAAGTGAGATTAGAAGTGGGCCTATTGGGCCGGTAGAAATATCGAGCGATTTCATCTCGAGTGCAGTGAAGCGAACAACTTCATCGCGGCGTTCAAAGCGTCCTCGCACTGTGACTACGCGATCTTCTGTCAGTGTTAGCGCATATTGATTATAAACATTTGAGAAGAAGAGAACTTCAACCGCTCCTTCTAGATCTTCCAGACTTACGATCGCCCAGGAAGATCCCTGGCGTGAAACTTTACGTTGCACCCCAGTTATTAGCCCACCTAAAGTCACGAATCCATCAGGAGTGCTTTCATCAGATAGCAGAGCGCTGATAGACATATCGGTATTTGAACGCAAAATGTGTTCAACGCCAAGCAGTGGATGATCGGAAACGTAGAGCCCAAGCATCTCGCGTTCGAAAGTTAGCAACGTTGTTTTATCCCACTCGAAAGTTGGAATTTCAATATCTAGTCCCGCAACTTGAGTCATCGATTCGCCGCCAAAGAGATCGAATTGACCGATGGCTTCGGCGCGCTTGGTTTCAATTACCGAGTCAATTGCTTCTAGGTGAATTGACATCAACCCTTTACGAGGATGTTGCAAAGAATCGAAAGCACCACCCTTAATTAAGGATTCAATAGTCTTCTTATTGCAAACTTGCGCATCTACCTTGGCGAGGAAATCTCCGAAAGATGTGAATGCGCCTTTAGCTGTTCGAGATGCCTTTATTGAGGCAACTACACCTTCACCCACATTTCTAATTGCCGCAAGGCCGAAGCGAATATCTACACCGCGCGGGGTGTATTCGGCATTTGATTCATTCACATCAGGTGGCAGAACCTTAATTCCCATACGGCGACATTCTGAAAGATAGAGCGCAGATTTATCTTTATCATCACGAACGCTAGTAAGGAGCGCGGCCATATATTCAGTTGGGAAATTCGCCTTTAGATATGCAGTCCAAAATGAAACTACGCCGTAGCCGGCGCTATGTGCGCGGTTAAAGGCGTAATCTGAGAAGGGAATTAGAACGTCCCAAAGACGTTTAATGGCTGCGGTTGAGAAACCATTTTCTTTCATACCGGCTTCAAATGGTACATATTCTTTATCTAGAATCTCTTTATTCTTCTTACCCATTGCCTTACGCAATAAATCTGCGCGACCTAGTGAGAAGCCGGCAACTTTCTGAGCAATGGCCATTACTTGCTCTTGGTAAACAATTAAGCCGTAGGTATCCCCCAAAATTTCCTGCAGAACTTCAGAGAGTTCAGGATGAATAGGTTCAACTGGTTTGCGAGCATTCTTGCGGTCCGCGTAGTTATTGTGCGCATTTTCTCCCATTGGACCAGGTCGATAGAGCGCGATCACAGCTGAAATATCTGCAAATGAATCTGGAGCCATGCTGCGCAAGAGCGCACGCATTGGGCCACCATCGAGCTGGAAAACGCCTAAAGTATCGCCGCGCGATAAAAGTTCGAAAGTTTTCTGATCGGCAAGAGGAAGATCCTCGAGAACTACATCAACGCCTTGATTCTCTTTGATATTTAAAAGTGCATCATCTAGCACCGATAAGTTGCGAAGTCCAAGAAAATCCATCTTCAGCAAACCAGTTGATTCGCATGCGCCCATATCAAATTGGGTAATTATTGCTCCATCTGCTTCCCGGCGATGGATCGGAATAACATCTAGTAACGGCTCACGCGAGAGGATTACACCAGCGGCGTGCACGCCCCATTGACGCTTTAGGCCTTCCAAACCTTTTGCTAAATCAACAACCTTCATTGAATCGGGATCTGAGTTATAGAGCTCGCGGAACTCACCGGCCTCGCCGTGGCGTGGATCTTTGGGATCAAAGACTCCCGAGAGTGAAATATCTTTACCCATCACTGAAGGTGGAAGCGCTTTAGTTAACTTCTCACCGATTACGTACGGATAACCAAGTACGCGAGTGGCATCTTTAATTGATTGCTTAGATTTAATTGTGCCGTAGGTAATGATCTGGGCAACACGATCTTCACCATACTTCTCGGTTGCATATTTAATCATTTCGCTGCGGCGACGTTCGTCAAAGTCCAAGTCGATATCCGGCATAGAAATACGTTCTGGATTTAGAAAACGTTCGAATAAGAGGCCGTGTTCAATTGGGTCTAACCCGGTAATTCCTAATACATAGGCAACCAGTGAGCCAGCTGCTGAACCACGTCCTGGACCAACGCGGATTCCAACTTTTTTAGCGTGAGCGACCAAGTCTGCGACAACTAAGAAGTAACCGGGAAAGCCCATCTTTAGCATTACATCTAATTCGTAATTCAAACGCTCTTTATGTTTTTCGGAAACCTCTTCACCAAATTTAGCGATAAGGCCACGTTCGGCTTCTTTGCGCAGCCAGCTATCTTCACTTTCTCCCGCCGGAACTGCGAATGCGGGCATCAAATTTTCATCTTCACGAAGTTTTACATTGCAGCGTTCGGCAATCAATAAGGTGTTATCGCAGGCTTCGGGGATATCTCGGAAGATTTCGCGCATTTGCGCCGGCGTCTTTAAGTAAAATTCATCATTATCGAATTTAAAGCGCTTTGGATCTGCCAGCGTTGTACCTGATTGCACACAGAGCAAGGCAGCATGTGCAGCCGCGTCGGCGTGGTGGGTGTAGTGAAGATCATTTGTGGCAAGTAGCGGTAACTTAAGTTCGCGTCCTAATTTAAGTAGATCTTCCTTGACTCGGGTTTCCACGTCAATTCCGTGGTCCATTAGCTCCAAGAAGAAATTGTTTGCACCGAAGATATCGCGGTAATCACTTGCGGCACGCATCGCATCTTTATAATTTCCCATACGCAAACGCGTTTGAATTTCGCCACCAGGACATCCTGTGGTTGCGATCAACCCATCTGCATATTGCGAGAGTAACTCACGGTCCATGCGCGGCTTGTAGTAATAGCCTTCAAGGGATGCCAGAGAAGAGAGTCGAAACAAATTCTTTAAACCGTGGTTATTTTCGGCGAGGATTGTCATGTGGGTATATGCACCGCCCCCTGAGACATCGTCATCTCCACCGCTGGCCCATTGCACGCGCTTCTTATCAAAGCGCGATTCAGGAGCAACGTAGGCTTCAATACCAATAATAGGTTTTACGCCAGCCTTAGTTGCTTGTTTATAAAAATCAAATGCACCAAAGACATTTCCGTGATCAGTCATAGCGATCGCCGGCATTTCCTGGCGCGCTACTTCTTCTACTAAATCGCCAACTCGCGCTGCACCATCGAGCATCGAATACTCGGTATGAACGTGCAGATGTACGAAAGAGTCTTTTTTACTCATCGCAGGTTTTGGGTTCGCGGTCGTCACAGTTTCTCAATGTTAGTGGTTGGCTATCGGTTAAGGCAGAACCGCATCGGAGAGCAACGCCAAGCAAGCCTGAAGGTCAGGTGCATAGGGAGCGTTAAAAACCAAGGGTTCTTTAGTTACGGGATGGGCAAAGCGAAGTTCAAGGGCGTGTAGCCACGGACGCGACATTTTTAATGATTTACCAAGTACCGGATCGGCGCCGTATGTCGTATCACCAACGAGTGGGTGGTTTAAAGCAGAAAAGTGAACGCGGATTTGATGAGTGCGTCCAGTTTCAAGTTCAACTTTAACCAGAGAGACAGATCTGTAAAATTCAATTACTTCATAGTGCGTGATGCTTTCTTTACCTTCGGCGACAACTGCGAAGCGATGATCTTCTTTAGGGTGGCGATCAATTGGCGCATCAATAGTTCCGGTAACAGGATCCATATGGCCTTGCACTAAAGCGTGATAAATCTTTTCGACTGCATGATCCCGAAATGCATCCTTAAGAGTTGTATAGGCGCGGTCAGTTTTTGCGACGATCATTAATCCGCTTGTGCCGACATCGAGGCGATGCACGATGCCCGCTCTTTCAGCTGGCCCAGAAGTAGAAATTGTGTAACCCGCAGCAGTGAGCGCGCCAACAACTGTTGGGCCCATCCAACCTGGACTTGGGTGAGCAGCGCATCCAACGGGTTTATCTACAACAATAATATCTTCGTCATCGTAGACAACTCGTAAACCATCTAGCGGAGTCAACGGAATTGGATCTTGATTTAGCGGCTCTGGCATTAAAACATCAATGACTTGTCCGCTGGTTACTCGCTCTGACTTCGCCATTACTCGACCGCTGGTGCGGATATCGCCATCTTCTAAGAGACGAACAATTGTGGTGCGTGATAGACCAAGCACGCGAGTAAGTGCGCTATCTATGCGTTCGCCGGCGACACCTTCGGGAACACTTAACGTGCGCGCTTCGCGTGACATTTAAGCCCCTATCGGTGAAATGTTACGGATTGAAAGTATGACTGCAATTGATGCTGCAACCACAATAGCGGTATCTGCCAAGTTAAATACCGGCCAATTCGGCAGTTGAATCCAGTCAATTACGTGTCCGGTAAAGAAACCAGGAGCGCGGAAAATACGATCGGATAGGTTTCCGAGGATTCCACCTAGGGCAAGTCCAAGAACGATTGACCAACCAAAAGAAGTGATCTTTGTTGAGTAATACGCAATTGCGGCGACAACCAGAATTGCAAAGAAAGTGAAGACAATCGTGGCGCCTTGCGCCAAACTGAAGGCGGCACCAGAATTTTTAAGCAGAGTCAATTGGAGAAAGTTGCCAAGTAATTTAACTGGATTTCTAGAATCGAGTGTATTGAGAGCCCAACTCTTTGTTGCAAAATCTAGTAGCCAGACCGCCCACGCGATCGTATAAAGTCTTTTCCAGTGTGTAGAAAGTTGGCGCACTTTAGCGCCGCTCTTCCTTCTGCTTGCAAATCATGCAGAGAGTTGCTCGTGGGAAAACTTGTAGGCGCGCCTTGCCGATGGCATTGCCGCATTCTTCACAATTACCGTAAGTCTTATTGTCGATGCGATCTAGCGCACGTTCTGTTTGCAAAACCATGTCACGTGCATTTATTACTAGTGACATCTCGTGCTCACGTTCGAAAGTTTTAGTTCCGGAATCTGCTTGATCATCGCCAGCGCCTTCACCAGAATCCGAAATCAACTCATTCATCTCTGCTTCAACCACAGCGAGTTCTTTCTGCAAACGGGCTAAATCTTTAGCAATCTCAGTACGAATCGCCTTTAACTCAGCGGCAGACCAAGGCGCTTCCCCATCACTAGCTGTGACTGGAGTTGGGGCGGCCTTGATTGGCTTAAGTGGAGCAACTTTCTTTCCGCTCTTAACTGGGCGCGGTGGTGGGGGCATTACTAGGCGACGTTCTTCAATTAACGGTGTCGCAACTGGGGCGACAACTGTTGCCACACTAACTGTCTGAGATTTCTCATCAACCGTAAGAGTGGTCTTTCCAACTTTGGAAGGAAAAGGTCTAACCGGCGCTTTCTTAGCGGGTGCTTTCTTAGCGGGTGCTTTCTTAGCGGGTGCTTTTTTAGCCGGTGCTTTTTTTACTGGAGCTTTCTTTGCCGGCGCTTTCTTTGCAACTTTCTTCGCAACCTTTTTGGCAGGGGCTTTCTTCACTGCCTTTTTAGCCGCTTTCTTGACAACGGCTTTCTTGGCTACGGCTTTCTTTTTTGCTGGCACGCCGCGCACCTTATGCGCTTTTACCGCTAAGACCAACTTTGCCACTCAGATCCTCAGTAATTTCTTGCCTTTGTACTGCGCAATTGCCTGCACCATCTCTAAGACCCGCGGGCGTTAGACTCTCCCCCTTATGACAATTCGCCCAGTTCCTGCTCAAATCGACCTCCCAGCAATGGAGCGTTCGATCTTGGATTTCTGGCGCGAACACGCAATCTTTGAAGCTAGCACTGCTGCCCGCCAGGACGCTGCGCCTTGGACTTTCTATGAAGGTCCACCGACCGCAAATGGCATGCCTGGTACTCACCACATCGAAGCGCGCGTCTTTAAAGATGTATTTCCGCGTTATCAAACGATGAAAGGCAAGTATGTAACTCGCAAGGCTGGATGGGATTGTCACGGTCTTCCAGTTGAGATTGCAGTTGAGAAAGAGTTAGGTTTTACAGGCAAGGGCGATATTGAAAAATATGGAATCGCTGCCTTTAACGATAAATGTCGTGACTCTGTAACTCGCCACGTCGATGCTTTTACAAACATGACAAACCGAATGGGCTTCTGGGTCGACTTCGATCAGGCTTATTGGACTATGGCTCCCGAATATGTAGAAAGCGTTTGGTGGAGTTTAAAAGAGATCTGGAAGAAAGGTCTCCTGGTTCAAGATCACCGCGTTGCTCCATATTGCCCGCGTTGCGGAACTGGGCTCTCAGATCACGAACTTGCTCAAGGATATGAAACTGTTACTGATCCATCGGTTTATGTGCGCTTTCCGGTTACATCTGGCGAACTAGCCGATCTCGGAGCCGCACTTCTGGTTTGGACGACCACTCCTTGGACCCTGGTTTCAAATACCGCTATTGCAGTTAACTCAGATGTTGATTACGTGGTTGCCGAAGTTATCGTTGATGATAATCGAGAAGTATTAGTGGTTGCCGAGCCACTTATCTCAGCTCTCTCTGGGGAAATAAAGATACTCAAGACCATTAAGGGTAAAGATCTAGAACGCGTAACCTACAAACGCCCCTTAGATTTAATTGATATCCCTGACTCTCACTTTGTCGTGCTTGCTAATTATGTAACCACCGAAGATGGAACCGGCCTCGTTCACCAATCTCCTGCTTTCGGAGCAGATGACCTCGCTGTTTGCCGCGCCTACGGTTTACCCGTTGTAAATCCGATCGCACCGAACGGAACATTCTTAAGCGATGTTCCGCTAGTAGGTGGCCTCTTCTTCAAAGATGCCGATAAAACTTTGGTGAAAGAATTGAAATCCCGTGGCGTTCTCTACAAGCATCAGCCATATGAGCACCCGTACCCACATTGCTGGCGCTGCCACACCGCCCTTATCTATTACGCGCAACCATCTTGGTATATCCGCACTACATCAATTAAAGATGAATTAATTCGCGAAAATAACCAGACCGATTGGCACCCTGAAACAATCAAGACTGGACGTTATGGCGATTGGCTAAATAATAATATTGACTGGGCGCTCTCTCGTAATCGTTACTGGGGTACTCCACTACCTATTTGGCGGTGTGAAGAAAAGCACGAAGTCTGCGTTGATTCACTTAAAGAGTTAGGCGCACTCGCTGGGAAAGAGCTCTCTAACTTAGATCCGCATCGCCCATTTGTAGACGACATCACCTTTCCTTGTGCAACATGCAATAAGGAGATGGTGCGAGTTCCAGAAGTAATTGATTGTTGGTATGACTCTGGCGCAATGCCATTTGCGCAGTGGGGCTATCCGCATAAGCCGGGATCAGTGGAGAAATTTAAAGCCGCCTACCCCGCTGATTTTATCTGTGAGGCAATTGATCAAACTCGCGGCTGGTTCTACACCTTAATGACCATCGGCACCTTGGTCTTTGATAAATCTTCATATAAAAGCGTGCTCTGCCTCGGCCATATCTTGGATAAAGATGGCCGCAAGATGAGTAAGCACCTTGGAAATGTAATTGAACCTATCTCATTGATGGATCAACATGGCGCTGATGCTGTGCGTTGGTACATGTTGGCAGCTGGATCGCCTTGGTCTGCTCGCCGCGTTGGCCACGATGCAATAAGCGATGTTGTTCGCAAAACTTTACTTACCTACTGGAACACAATCTCTTTCCATACTTTATATGCGCAATCTTCTAACTTCGATATCTCGCAGATTCCGCCGGTTAAAGATCGATCAATGATGGATCACTGGATCCTCAGTGAATTAAATGCGTTGATCGCCGAAGTTGATCTTGCCTACGAGGAGTTTGATTCACAATCTGCGGGCAAGGCGCTGGCTCGCTTTATTGATGATTTATCTAATTGGTATGTCCGTCGCTCGCGTCGCCGATTCTGGGATGGGGATCTGGCCGCGCTTGGAACGCTTCATGAGTGTTTAGTAACTCTTACCCAACTTCTTTCGCCAATGGTTCCATTTATTACAGAACATGTCTGGCAAGAAGTTGTTAAACCAGCCGATGCTAACGCTGCCGATTCGGTTCACTTAACCGATTTTCCAGTTGCAGCGAAAGAGCTAATCAACACCGAACTAAACGCTCAGGTTGCTATGACTCGCCGCGTCGTTGAACTCGGACGCGCTGCTCGAGCCGAATCTGCAATCAAGATCCGTCAGCCTCTGCAACGTGCCCTAATTTCAGCACCAGGCTGGGCGAAACTTCCAAGTGATATGCGCGAGCAGATCGCCGATGAGTTAAATGTGATTGATCTCGCCGATATCGCAGATGCTGATGGAGATCTCGTCAATATCTCAGTCAAAGCGAACTTCAAATCACTCGGTGCCAAGTACGGCAAAGATGTGCAAGAGATTTCCAAGGCGATTGCCGCTCTTGATGCAACAACGCTAGTCAAAACACTTCGCACTAGCGCCTCAACCAAGGTTGCAACTTGGGAGATTGAACTCGGTGACCTAGTGGTTACTGAAGTGCCAAAGAGCGGCTGGATGGTTGCTAGCCATGAGGGCGAATCTGTAGCGCTCGATCTTGCCTTGAGCCAAACACTTATTGATGCGGGCAATGTCCGCGAGGTAATTCGCTACATTCAAGAGCGCCGTAAAGGTGATGGCTTTGAAATATCTGATCGCATTAAAGTCCGCTGGAACGCTGATGCTGCAATTGTTGCTGCCGTTAGCCAATCAGCATCGCACATCAGTGATGAAGTACTTGCTCTCGAATTTACGCACGATCAGAGTCTGCCATCCGGCGATAATGACTTGCAGATAAGCGCAGTTTTAGTTAAAGCTTAAATCTTTTCAAGGCTTAAAGAACGACGACGATAATGCCTTTTAGAAGACTTATTGCGATCAAGAGAACTATAAAAGATAGATCTAGAGAGACTCCGCCCAAACGCAATGGTGGTACAAATCTTCCAACAAATTTCATCGGTGGATCTGTGATTGCATAGATAAATTCGAAGAATGTAATTAAGAACGAATTGGGGCGCCAATTACGGGCAAAAATTCGCGCGTAATCAATAATCAGGCGGATAAATAGCGCGTATTTAAAGAGGTCAAGCGCGGTTAGTAATAGGTTGGTAATCATCGAGAATTAACTAATTCGCTTTGAGTTATGACTGGTTAAAGAAACTGGCCTGTGCTGCTGCAGTCTTATCTTCACTGCTCACATTCACATTTGCAGGTGATAGAAGAAATACTTTATGGCTAACGCGCTCGATGCGACCGTGTAATCCAAAAACTAATCCACTTGCGAAGTCGACCAAACGCTTACGCTCTGACTCTTCCATGTCATCAAGGTTAATGATGACTGGATTTCCTTCACGGTAGTGCTCGCCCATTTTGCGTGCTTCGCTATAGGAGCGAGGCTGCAATGTGATGATGTGATAGTTCGCTTCTGGTTGTGTTGAGGGAGCAACTGCGATTGTTGAACCGACGACAGTTACTCCGGCGCGATCACGAATTGGTCGTGCTACTTCGCGAGCTGGACGTTCGGCGCGAGCTGGAGTTGCTTCACCTTGGGCTTCTTCATCGGTATCTACGAGACCGAGATAACCCATCATTTTATTGAGTGCTGACATAGGTAAAGGTTAGGGGTGATAAGCGCGTGAACCGAGGATTTGGCTACCTATCCGCAGATGTGTCGCGCCATGAGCGATCGCCACTTCAAAATCAGAACTCATACCAGCCGATAACGACTTCGACTCCGGAAATCTGCTTTTAAATCGCTCATGGATTTGTGCAATCTCTGAAAATGCACGCTGATGCTCATAAGAGACCGGTGGAACACACATTAGCCCCGCCAATTTAATGTTAGGCAAAATCGCGACCTGTTCGGCAAGGGCTGCGATTTCGGTGTCGATTACTCCCCCACGATCGGGTGCGCCATCTAATGAGAGTTGTAAGAAGATTGAAATATCTTTACCTAACTCATTACAGATTCGCGAGAGCTTCAGTGCGTGATCTGGTGAATCAATGGAATGCACGTATGTTGCCCAGCCTGCGATATCGCGCAATTTGCGACTCTGTACTTGTCCCTGGAAATGCCAAGTGGCATTTACCTGGGCGGACTTTTCAGCACCTTCTTCGCTTCGATTCTCACCAAAGTTGCGTTCACCCAAATTATGCAAGATTTCAACATCGCTGGCCGGATATGTCTTGGTGACGACGATCAAAGTTAACTCGTCAACGCTTCGACTGGCACCTAGGGCCGCGTTCGTGATTTTCTTTTTTACCTGATCTAAAGACTCTGCAATTAACTCGGCGCGCAAACTTGTCATAATCGCACCAGCCCAGCTTGTCGTCCCGTGATGCCATCGCGGCGATAGGAGAATAAATCGGCATCTTCTACCGTGCACGCACCGTGACTGATGTCTACTGCAATTCCGGCGTCGTGCAGAACCGCAAGAAGCGCCTTAGGTAAATCCAGTGCGAACGAGCCTGAATTAGTTCGAGAGTCTGCACTTGGAAAAAGTGAAATCACCTCTTGATGAATTTCGGCAGAGACTTCATAACATCTCCCGCAAATAGCAGGTCCGATTGTCGCTGAAATATCTTGCGCACCCATTTCGCGCATTAATTCAATTGTTTTGATTGCAACGCTATTTACGAGTCCGCGTCTTCCCACATGGACTGCGGCGACCACTTCTTTAGAAGTCAATAAAAGTGGGATGCAATCTGCAACCATCACCGCCAAAGTGATCCCTGGAATCCCGGTAACAAGAGCATCGGCGGTTGGTGCCTCATCGGTGATTTCTTCAATAATTGCGATCCGATTTCCATGCACTTGGTTCATAAACTGCATTGGGCCGTGTATCGCGGAAACAACTTCTCGGTTGCGCAAGACAACAGCTCCATCGTCGCCAACGTGATCGCCTAAATTTAGCGATGAGTAAACCCCTTGGCTAACACCACCGTGGCGGTTTGTGAATGTAACAGGCATTAAATACTCACTCGCAGATGGAGTGGGTCGCTATTACTTCATAAAATCAGGAACGTCGATCTCATCTTCAGCGACGAGATCTTCGAATGTAACTCGCTTACGAGGAGAAGTGCTGTCGAGATCGAGGGCGACTGATATCGGATCATTAGATGGAATCGGGTCTGCGATTCCAGATAAAGCCGAGGCGTCAATTACTGGCATTGAGACCTTCTTTGGCTGTCCCCCATCAAAGCCGGCAGCGATCACAGTTACGCGAACTTCATCTCCGAGGGCGTCATCGATCGTTGTTCCAAAGATAATGCGAGCATTTGGATGTGCAGCCGCTTGTACAAGTTCGCACGCTTCATTGATTTCAAATAGACCGAGATCAGATCCACCAGCGACTGAGAGTAGAACTCCCATTGCTCCATCTATTGATGCTTCAAGAAGTGGGCTTGAGATTGCTAACTCAGCGGCGCGAGTTGCGCGGTTTTCTCCGCGAGCTGAACCGATTCCCATCAGCGCAGACCCTGCATCAGTCATAACTGTCTTAACATCTGCGAAGTCCAAGTTTATAAGACCAGGCTGAGTAATTATCTCGGTAATTCCTTGTACTCCTGAAAGCAAGACTTGATCAGCAGTTTTAAATGCATCAACGGCAGTGATGTTTCGATCTGAAATTGCAAGCAGGCGATCGTTAGGAATAACAATTAACGTATCTACTTCAGCGCGTAAGAGTTCGATACCTTCATCTGCTTGCGACGAACGTATTTTTCCTTCAAATGAGAATGGACGTGTTACTACACCAATTGTTAGCGCACCAAGATCGCGGGCAATCTTTGCAACGATTGGCGCTCCACCTGTACCGGTGCCACCACCTTCACCTGCGGTTACAAACACCATATCTGCGCCACGTAAGATCTCTTCAATATCTTCAGTGTGATCAATAGCGGCTTGTCTTCCTTTTTCAGGAGCAGCACCAGCACCGAGACCCTTAGTAGATGCACGACCGATATCTAATTTAACATCTGCATCACTCATCAAAAGATGTTGTGCATCAGTATTAATCGCAATGAACTCAACGCCTTTTAATCCAACATCAATCATTCGATTGATTGCGTTAACTCCACCGCCACCAATTCCAACTACTTTGATGACAGCTAAATAATTCTGTGGTGCAGCCACAAGTTCCTCCTTTAGAACTGTAAACCTCAACTTGAGAATTACATTTCTACGCTCTTTGATGAAGGTGAACGTAAGGCGTTATGCGTGCGAAAGCAAAGACCGACTCAAACTATTTTATTTCTTTATAGGTCACTTAAAGATCACTTAACGATCGGTGCATGTGGTGCGGTGACATCAATTAATCGTATTGATTTATTTTCCGGACGATCCAAAAGTGCAGAAATCACTTTCAATTTAAGGGAAGTGTCCTCGCTATCTCCCCAAACAATCTGCAAACTGCGGTCATTGAACTTGCCGTTTATAACTATATTGGTGGGACTTACCGCGGTAAGTCGATCAATTCCATCGCTAAATTCTTTAGGCATTTGTGTAAAGACTTCGATTGCAATTAATCCACTTGCAACTGATGATGAACTTACCTTTGGAAGTCCAGCTGGTACTTGGCCAGGCAGTTGAAAAGTGATCCCCGAAGCATCAAGTGCCACTTGAGGTTTACCGAGTTCGGTATAGAGGGCAACTGGGGTTCTTACTTGCAAATGAACGGCTACTTTGCCGTTGAGCCAATTGCGCGAAATATCGGCGGACTCAATCCAATCAACGGTGTTCAGCCTATTTGCAAGCGCCCTTGAATCAACTCGAGCTAACTTATCTCCAATAGAAAGATTTAAACTCTTTGCGATATCTCTTTCGGATTTTTGAGTGGGTGCTCCGGTGATTTCAATTTGCTTCACAGTCAGCAATGAGGACCAGCCGAGTAGGTAAGAACCGGCACCGAAAATAAGTAAGGTTGTTGTTATCGCTAGAACTGCCTTAGAAGGTTTCACCCGCGCTGCAAATTTCATTAGTTAAATCGCCGCGCCAAGCCATCGCTGATTATTGGAGCTAGCGAATTAACATCACCTGCGCCCAAAGTGACAATCACATCACCTGGTTTAGCTTGGGCAATAATCCACTCTGATGCTTCTAGAAAATTAGGAATGAAGTGGCCATTGGTCATCTCTTCGACAATAGATTCGGAAGTGATCCCAGGAATCGGAGTCTCGCTGGCAGCATAAATTTCAAGTAGAACGACTTCATCTGCAACGCCAAGTGATTTGGCAAATTCGCTCATAAATGCTTTTGTTCGAGAGTATCGATGTGGTTGAAATATGACTAGCAATCTTCCATCTCCGGCATATCTTTTAGCAGCAGTTAAAGTCACCTGAACTTCAGTCGGGTGGTGACCGTAATCGTCGATAATTCGGATACCGTGAATTGTCGCCTTCAACTCAAAACGTCGCCCTGTACCGTGGAAACTCGCTAGCCCAGTTAACATTTCCGCAGCTGGTGCGCCAAGTGCTAGTCCCATAGCAAGAGCTGCACCGGCGTTTAAAACATTGTGTTGGCCGGGAACTTGCAATGACATTGTGCCGATGGCGCGACCTTTCCAAAGCACACGCGCGGTAGATCCCATAGGCAGCAAGTTGATGGAATCAATAAATAGATCCGCTCCGACACTTGTTCCATAAGAAATTAGGTTTAAGCCGCTTACAGAGCTGGCCAGGTGTGCCGATCCCGCATCATCTGCACAATAAACGAGGTATCCGCCTTTGCTGATGGTCGCGGCAAAATCTGCAAAGGCCTGCGTTACATCTGCTTCAGTAGCAAAGTAATCGACGTGATCGTGTTCGACGTTAGTGACAATCGCGGCAAATGGTCGGTATTCAATAAACGAACCATCAGATTCATCTGCCTCGGCGACAAAGAGATCTCCTGTTCCGCGATGTGCGTTAGATCCAGAAGAAGTTAAGGTGCCACCGATTGCAAACGATGGATCCAATCCACACGCCTGTAATGCGACGGTGAGCATCGATGAAGTGGTCGTCTTTCCGTGTGTTCCGGCAACTGCGATGCTGCGCGAATCAGTCATCAGAGTTGCTAACGCTTGTGCGCGCGTCAGGATAGGCAAACTCAATTCTCGGGCCCGAACTAGTTCAACATTATTTTGGTTAATTGCGGTTGAGTAGATAACAAAATCAGCGCCATCTACTTGCTGTGCAAGGTGTGCGGCGTGAACTTCTGCACCGAGAGTGCCAAGTGCGCTAAGCACTGTCGAATCTTTCGCATCAGAGCCAGATACTGATATTCCGTGCGACAGTGCAATCCGAGCAAGTCCGCTCATACCCGCGCCACCAATGCCTACGAAATGAAGGCGCTTGCCTTGCAATTCAGTTAATTGGATAGTCATCAGTCGCGCTTCCCTGTCAGGGCATATTCCATAAAGTTAACAATTTTCTCACTCGCATCTTGATCTGTATTTGAACCAGCAAGTGGTGAATCTGCTGATTTAGCCAAGAGTCGGCGCAAATTGCTATCGATCCAGGATTGCGAAAACAGAGCTTGATCAATTACTTCACCGCGCCCTTGAGAGATAACGTGGTTAGCGTTAAAGCGTTGTTCACCATTTCCAATGGGCAACGGGATGAAAAGTGAATACCGCCCCAAAGCATTTATTTCAGAGCAAGAAATTGCGCCACTGCGGCTGATGATCAAATCTGCTGCCAAATAAGCCGTCGCCATATCTTCGATATAAGTACTCGATTTATATCGCTCTTGAGCCTTGGGTAGTGGATTTAACTTGCCTACTGCGTGTAAAAGTTGTCCCCCATTAGCGAGCAATGACGGTAGTGATTTTTCAATAACTGAATTTAGGGCAACCGATCCTTGCGAGCCGAAGAAGGCGAAGACAAGCGGCGCTGTGGGAGAAAAACCAAGGGTTGATTTTGCATTTGCACGAGCTTTAGCCCAATCGCCGGCGCTATTGGTAAGCGCTTTTGCCACATCAGAGCGAAGTGGAATTCCTGTTATTAGAGCGCTGCTCAGCGAACCGCCTGGCACCGCCTGGGCTACTGCAACGTTGGGAGTAAGGCGCGCACCTAAACGATTTGCAAATCCAGGTTTGGCATTTGCTTCGTGCACCACAAATGGAATACCCAAAGACTTTGCCGCAAGGTAGGCAGGTGCCGAAACATACCCACCGAATCCAATTAGCAAGTCTGCTCCCTTAATGATTTTGCGCGCTGACAATAAAGCCTTAGAAAAAGCGAATGGGGCGCTTATCACTGATAGCGAAATTTTTCGTGGCATTACTACTTTGGGAATTAGCTTTAAATCAAAGTTGGCTGCCGGGACCAATTCATTCTCAAGCCCCTTAGCGGTACCCAAAAAAATTATTGATTCTTCCGGATTTCTCTCACGCCATAAACGAGCGATTGCAAGGGCGGGTTCAACATGTCCTGCCGTACCGCCACCTGCAAAGATGATTTTCATGATGTGCGTAATCTACGCCGTTCAATAGCCTTTTGTAATTCAACTTTCACTTCTGGATCGCGCAGAGCGCTACCAAATACATAGCCTAAGCCGATATAGAGCGAGATCAACGCCGATCCACCATAAGAAACAAAGGGAAGGGTCACGCCGACAACTGGCAAAACGCTAGTGGCAGAACCAACGTTAAGAATGGTTTGAATTGCGATCCAACTTCCAATTCCTGCGCCAACGTAGCGCGACATAGGATCAACACAACGGAGTGAAATTTTAAAGATTGAGAAAATCAGGGCTGCAAGTAATGCGAGTACAACCAACGTTCCCAGTAATCCCAACTCTTCGCCAATTACCGCGAAAATAAAATCGGTATGAGCTTCAGCGAGATTGCCCCACTTTTGACGACTGCCGCCGAGGCCTACTCCGAAGATGCCTCCACTAGCTAGTCCTAACAAACTATGCGCAGGTTGCCATCCGGCATTTTTATATTCCTCAACTGCAAATGGATCGAGAACAACTAAGAGGCGTTGCAATCTATATGACGCGGTCGCAATCAGAACTGCAAGGGCAATCGCTCCGACTGCAATTAAGGAACCAAGAACCCGCAATTCAATTCCTGAGATGAAAAGTAAACCACCGAGAATCGCTGCGATTACGCACGCTGTACCGAGGTCACGACCGAGCAGCACCAACAAGATGACAAGACCGAACCCGGGGCCGATCAAGAGAAAAACGTTCACACGCGTTTTCCCACTGCGTTCTTGGTTAGCCAACATGTAACTTGCCCAAAGTATTAGAAGAAATTTTGCTAGCTCACTCGGTTGGATATCAACAAAGGGCAGCGCAATCCAATTTGTGTTTCCGTTTACAGTCTTTCCCACTCCGGGAATCTGGAGAATCAAGAGAATTATTATTGCGATTAATAGACTAAAACGGGCGAGTAAGCGCCACTGGATCAAGCTACGTTGCGAGAGATAAACCGCTAATGGAATTGAGATTACAAAGAACGTTAACTGGCGAAGAACGATTGCAACAGCATTGCCCCTTGTATCCAGCGCGTGAATGGATGAGGCAGAAAAGACCATTATCAGCCCAATAACTGATAACGAGAGTGCGCTAATAGCCAGGATGTAAAAATTGTTTATTGGTTTTGCTAGAAATTTCTGGCTCGTAGCGCTCATGAGTTCTCCTTTAATACCGCTTTGGTGAATCTGTCGCCACGATCGGCATATGAAAGGAACTGATCCATTGATGCACACGCCGGCGCCAACAAAACTGTGTCACCTGCAACCGCACGTGCCTTTGCCGCACCGACAACAGCTTCCATCAGAGAATTATCTGCTCCGCCTTTTACGTAGGAATCAGGGGCATCGACATAAACAATCTCCACTTCTGGAGCGCTTTTGCGCAGTTCGGCGGCAATAAATTCACGATCCGAGCCAATGAGAATCGCAACTTTTATTCGGGATTTGCAACGCGTAATTAATTCATCCATCTGCGCACCCTTGGCCAAGCCTCCTGCAATCCAAATTGCGGAGAGCGTTGACATTAGTGAGGCCGCCGCAGCGTGCGAGTTGGTGGCTTTGGAATCGTTAATCCAATTAATGTCATTTTTTGAGAAAACTACTTCGATTCGATGGCGACCGAGTTTGAAATTCTGTAATGCCAGGCGAATCGCTTCGTGTGGAATTCCAATAGCACGTGCCAGACCTGCAGCTGCCAAAGCGTTGGCAACGTTATGGGGAACGGTAGGGATTACATCTACAACTTCTGCGATCATCGCCGCTTCCTGCGGATCGCTTACAAATGCTCGATCAACCAGCAGCTCTTCAACAACGCCAATCTCTCCTGGGCCAGGTGTATCCAGCGAGAAAAACACTTTTCTCCCCTGCCAAAGTGCAGACCTTGAAAGAACTTCAGCATCATCGCCATTGAATATTCCCATGCTGGCACGATCTAAGATTGCCATTTTTGCTTGAGCGTATTCGTTAAAGCCACCGTGCCAGTCGACGTGATCTTGGGCGATATTTAATATTGATGCCGCTACGAATGTGGCTTCTCTAATCCAGTGAAGTTGAAAAGATGAAAGTTCTAAAACAAGGACCTCATATTTTTCTGGGCTTTCCACGCTTTCAATAACTGTTGTTCCAACGTTTCCGCAGGCGATTGCTGATACACCACCTTCGCGGAGCATCGCTGCCGCCATCTCAACCGTCGTTGTCTTTCCATTTGTTCCTGTGAGGGCAATCCATCGCTGGTTTGGTACCAATTCAGCGCGTAACTTCCACGCCAGATCTACTTCATTCCATAGCGCCACACCAGATTTCTGTGCCTCAAGAATTAAGTTGTGATCAGATTTCCAACCAGGAGAAATAACAAGAGCATCGAAATTTACGGCGCTATAAGAATTGGTAATTGCAACGCTGAAGCCTTCGACTTCAGTGACTGCATCATCGGCCAGTGATACTTGCGCTCCCCTTTTTGAAAGTGAGCGAGCAACGGCTAAACCAGTTACCCCCGCGCCGAGGATAAGAATTCTCTTATCTGAAAAAGTAATGGGCATCGCTATTGTGCCTTAACTACTGCGTAACCCATTGAGCGTAAAAGAGACCCAGTCCTAGCGCAACGCATAGACCTGCGATGATCCAGAAGCGCAAGACGATAGTCACTTCGCCCCAACCCATAAGTTCAAAGTGATGCTGCAACGGGGCCATTTTGAAAATGCGTTTGCCGCCAGTGATTTTAAAATAAGCCACTTGCAAAATTACTGATGCGCTGATGATTACGAAAAGCCCGCCTAGTGGAATAAGCAAAAGTTCGATGCGAAGTGATGTCGCGATACCGGCGAGTGCGCCGCCCAAGGCCAAGGATCCGGTATCACCCATAAATATTTTGGCTGGTGAAGCATTCCACCAAAGAAATCCTGCACACGCGCCAGCTAACGCCGCGGATAAGACCGCTAGGTCGAGTGGATCTCGCACCAAATAACAGTTATCTCCAGGAGAGATTGCGCAACTTTGTCCAAACTGCCAAACACCAATCAAGATGTAGGCGATAAATGTCATAACTGCCGCACCGGTTGCAAGTCCGTCTAAACCATCAGTGAGATTTACACCATTACTGGTTGCCGTCACCATCAGAACTACCCAGATGATTACAAGTACTACGCCGAGCTCGAGAGATGTATCGCGAACAGTGGAGAGATTAAGAGAGATAGGGGTTAAGCCATCACCATCCGGGAAACGGATACCAAGATAAGCGAAAATTGCTGCAAATAAAACTTGGCCAAGAATCTTCTGCTTTGCATTTAAACCGAGCGATTTTTGGCGGGAAACTTTTAGCCAGTCATCTAAAAATCCAACGAAACCGAGTGATGCCATCAATCCAAGGACCAGAAGTACTGAAGTAGTAACTGCATTTTGAGATACCGCGTGTGCCACAAAGTAACCAGTTGCAGCCGCAAAGATAATGATTAGCCCACCCATGGTTGGGGTGCCGCGTTTGGTGTGATGGGAGGATGGACCGTCGTCACGAATTATTTGACCGTAACCACGTCGGGCAAGGAATCTAATCAAAACAGGAGTACCGAAAAGCGAGATGAAGAGTGCAAGTGCACCCGAGATTAAAATTTCTCTCATTTTGCTTTAACGCTCCCCTTCTTCGCTAATTTCTGATCCTGCTGAAACTACTTCTGAAATTTTTAACGAAATTGCTTGCGCCAACTCTTCAAACTTTTCGGCACGTGAGGCTTTAACCAGGAGAACATCTCCTGCACTCATCTCCTGCACCAATTGCAAAGCATCTACCTTCTCTTCGAAGAGATGGATTTCAGTCGCAGTGCTGCCGGGAATCTTTGCGGAATACTCCGGAGCGCCAATGCAGACCAAATGATCTATCCCTAACTCTGAAGCAAGGGTGCCAATATCTGCGTGACGACCTATTGAGGACTCGCCGAGTTCGTGCATCTTTCCCAGAAAAGCCCACGATTGACCGCCGCGTTCTTGTGCAAAGAGCACCAAAGTGCGTAGCGCCGCTTCGACAGATTCCGGGCTGGAGTTATAGGAATCATTTATTAAAACAATATTTCGTAGTTCTTCAATCTCCATCCGCCACTTACTGCGGATATCAGCGGTGGAAAGAGAAACGGCAATCTGATCGATAGATGCACCGAGTGCGGATGCGGCAGCGGCAGCGGCGAGGGCATTTGCGACTTGATGTATTCCCACGATGCGTAAGCCAACTGCAGCACGTCCAGCGCTGGTTACTAAATCAAAATGTGGGCGTCCTTCACGGATTTCAATATCCGTTGCGCGAACATCTGCTGATGTAGTTTCGCCAAAGGAAACAATCTTTCCTTTATGAAGTGAACTCATCCGTGGAGTAAAGGCGTCATACTGCCCAAGAATTGCAATAGCTTCAGGGTCAAGAGAGGAGATCATCTCTGACTTCGCCTTGGCGACAGCTTCCTCTGATCCAAACTCTCCGATGTGCGCGCTGCCGACTCGTAAAACCATGCCGATATTTGGCTTAGCCATTTCACAGAGAAGAGCAATATCTCCAATATGACGAGCGCCCATCTCTAGGATGCAGAACTTTGTAGCTTCATCACATCGCAAAAGCGTGATTGGTGTTCCGAGTTCATTATTGAAATTACCGGTTGGCGCAACTGTACTGCCGAGATTTTCTAGGATGTGCTGCAGCAAGTCTTTAGTAGTAGTTTTTCCTTGGGATCCAGTCAAGGCAATCACTTGTAAATTCTTAAGTTGCTTTCGCACGTGCGCTGCCAGTTTATTTAGCGCGTCAAGTACATTCGGTACAACAATGCACCGTTCGGGCGAGGCAACCGTGACAAAGGCAAGTACAGCACCTTTAGAGAATGCATCGGCGACATACTTATGTCCATCAGTTTTTTCACCTTTAAGTGCCAAGAAGATCGAACCAGGCCTCGCTTGACCAGAGTCAAATACTGGTGCTGCGGTTACGGTCACATCTGAACCTTTAAGTTCGCCTCCAACGATTAGGGCAATTTCAGATGCCCTGAGCGCGATCATTGCTTTGCCTCAATTGCCCGTGCAAGAACTAGCCGATCGTCAAAATCGAATATTTTCCCTTTGATCTCTTGTCCGAGTTCGTGACCCTTGCCAAGGATCGCAACGGTATCGCCAGGTTCTGCAACTGAAACTGCATATGCAATTGCATTCGCACGATCGTCAATAACTTGTGATTGATTTACGACACTTATCCCACCAACCATCTGACGCAAGATCTCTGAGGGCTCTTCCGATCGAGGATTATCACTTGTAAAAATTGCAATGTTAGCGTTTTCAATTAGCGCCTTCCCCATCAAAGGTCGCTTGCTTGCGTCACGATCTCCCCCACAACCCAGAACCGCAATCACTTTTCCAGATGTAAATTCCTTAATTGACTTGAGTACATTCGAAACTGCGTCAGGAGTATGTGCATAGTCAACAAAGGCGTTGAAACTTTGCCCAACCGTAACCTCTTCGAGTCTTCCTGCCGCTCCAGAAATCTTTGGGACGATTGCGGCGATATCTATTGGATCTACTCCGCTTTCAACAGCAATCGCTATCGCCATTAACAAATTGTCAAAGTTATAGCCGCCCCGCAAAGTTGTTGAAGTCTCAATCAAAATCCCACCTGAGCCACGAATCTTTAGCTGTACGCGTTTAGCCTCGGAATCAATCTGCGTGAAGTGCCAAATTGCCTTGGGATTAGCACGTGAGATGGACACAACTGGGAGCTCAGTGCTTGCGGCAAGTCTTGCGCCATACGGATCGTCAATATTAATACAAGCCAAATCTGCCATTGCAAAGTTAAAGAGCGCAGCTTTCGCTGCAAAGTAGCTCTCCATATCTCCGTGAAAATCTAAATGATCTTGAGTTAAATTGGTGAAACCAGCAATGGCGAAATGAGCGCCTTCTAATCGGCTCAGTTGCAGCGCGTGGCTTGACGCTTCAATAACTAGATGACGCATGTGGCGCTCTCTCATCACCGCTGCCAGAGCTTGCAAATCAGTAGCCTCCGGAGTCGTGCGCTTACTGACAATTACTTCGCTGCCAATTCGTGTTTCAACAGTGCCGATTAGCCCACATTCACGATGAGCGCCGCTAAAAATCTGGTGTAGCAAAGTAGTTACTGTGGTTTTCCCATTTGTTCCAGTAATTGCAATGCAATTTAGATCTCGCATTGGTTCGCTATATAAAAGTGCGGAAACTCGACCGGCGACCAATCTCGGGTTATCTACAACTAGTACGGGAAAATCACGAATTAGTTTTGCGCCGGCTGGATCGGTTAATACTGCGACCGCTCCCCGCGCCTTCGCATTCTCAGAAAATTCTGCCCCGTGACGGTTTGCGCCAGGAATAGCAACAAACAAATCACCTGGCGTTACCTCGCGGTCATTGTGAGTGGCTCCACTGATTATGATTTCATTGAGTTCGTCTTCACTTATGGACACCTTTGCATTACAAGAATCCACGATTTTGGTGAGCGCTACCGCAGGTGTATTAAACGGTCTCATCATCGCTTCTTTGCACTTGCTTGTGAAACCTTCGCCTCAGTAGTTTGGCTTTGCTTCTTGAGTAATTCCTTTTGCGTGAGCGCTACAGGCATAACTTTTGTTCCTGTAGGTGCCACATGCTCAGATTGAAGGACGAAGGTCATTACCTTTTTGAAGACTGGGCCCGCAAGAGACCCGCCGAAGTGCGCACCCTTAGGATCTTGAATCGTTACGCTGATTACATACCTTGGACTATCTGCAGGTGCAAAACCGATAAATGACGCTGTGTATCCGCTGTAGCAGCCACAATTTGTGTTGTAACGGTTTGCGGTACCCGTCTTACCCGCCACGCGATAACCAGGTATCGCTGCACTCGGCGCAGTACCTTGTCCTGAAACAACTGACTCCATCATGATGCGCAGCTGCTGAGCGGTTTCTGCACTGATCACTCTCTCATTAGTGCGAGGAACGGATGCTGTATACCTTCCTGATTCATCTGTTGTGCCAGCGATAACTGTTGGAGATACGCGAACACCATTGTTAGCGATCGTCGCAAACATGCTCGTAGCTTGCATCGCTGTTACTGCGTAGCCCTGACCAAAGGCAACGGTTGGCGCGGTTGTTCCAGTCCAATCACTAACTGGACGGAGAATTCCCCCTGACTCGCCAGGTAAACCTGAACCGGTTGACTTTCCCATTCCAAATTTAGATAGGTAACCGTACAAAGTATCGTTAGCGAGCATCTCCCCAATTTTTATAGTTCCTGTATTTGATGAGACCGCCAAGATTCCAGAGGTGGTTAAGTACTGGACTGGATGGCGCTCATGATCAGAAAAAGTCTCTCCAGCGCGCTTGAGTGAATATGGAACTTTTAAGACTGTTTCTGGTGTTATTTTCTTCTCTTCTAGAGCAGCGGCCAGCGTCATGACTTTTCCGGTCGATCCAGGTTCATAAACATCTTGCACTGATGGATTGCGCATCAACGCTGCAGAAACTTTCTTAGTGTTATTTGGATCAAAAGTGGGTGCTGTTGCGTGCGCCAAGATGTGTCCCGTTTTAGGATCCATCACAATAACAGTGCCACTTTGGGCACGGGCTTTACTTACCGCCTCCTGAATCGCTTTTGCGGCAACCCATTGGACGTCACGATCGATAGTTAGTCGAACTGTTGTGCCCTTTTTGGCTGCAATTATTTCATTTTGAGAACCTGGAATTTCAGCGCCAAGACCACGAGCATATGAGTATCTGCCGTCAGTTCCAGTAATAATGGAGTTCATACTTGATTCAATTCCGGTTGCGCCAATGCCATCTTGACGGACAAAACCCACGAGTGATGAAACCAGTGAGCCAGAAGGATATTCACGGATGTAATTTCTCTCCGAGAAGAATCCAACTATTCGTTTATCAAATTTCTCTTTTTCTAACCCTGCGTTATAAGAATCAATAGCTCCACTTAACTCGCGCCAAACCGCTGGTTTTGCGTTCCGCGCGACCACTGCATAGCGCTTGCTCCCTGTGATTGCACTTTGCACTTGCGCAACGGTCATTCCAAGGAACGGGGCAGCGAAATTAGCTGTCTGAGGTGCATCGGTTATCGATGTTTGATCAACCACAATATTGATGGCAGAGACGCTACGCGCAAATGCGATGCCATTAATGTCGGTGATTTCACCACGCGCCGCTGGAATGGCGCGAGTTGACTCCATCTCATTTGCAGCCTTACTGCGATAGTCGCTGGCCTGAATTGCTTGAATTTGAATTAGCCTAACTGCGAACAAGAGGAAACAGATAAAGACCAACATGGTAAGTATGCGAATCCGCGAGGCGGCGAGATTTAAGTTACCCATTTTTACCATCTCCCTTTGCAACTGCCTGCGCTGCCTCATCTAAATTAAGAAATACCGGAGAATCTGAGGGGCGCATCCCTAGCGCTCGTGCCTTGGCTGCAAGCGCTTCGGGAGAAGAGGCTGCTTCGATCTGGCGATTAATTGCTTCGCGTTGATCTGCTACAACTTTTGCTTCAGCCTTTAGCGCAGAAAGCGTAAAGGCGTCTTGTGCCAAAAGAATGTTCACTGCGAGAAGAATCAACAGGCCGATGCCGGCTACAACCGATAAGAAAGTTGCGAAGAAACGATGAGTTGCTTGAGCGCCTTCAGAAACACTTGGAACTAATTTGAGAAAAACCTCTACCGATTTCTCGGTCAGCTTTTGACGAGGCGCCTTGATTGCAGTCGAGTTTAGGAGCGCCATTTATGCCGCCACCTTTTCAATTGCACGAAGGCGCACTGAAGCCGAACGTGGATTGCGTGCCAGTTCTTCATCGGTTGGGGTTTCTCCCGATTTTGAAACAAGGGCAAATTTTGCGGCAAATTCCGGAAGATCAACTGGCAAGTTTCGCGGAGTTTTGGAAGTTGATCTTTCAACAAAGATTTCTTTAACAATTCGATCTTCTAGTGACTGGAATGAGAGAACGACTACACGCCCTCCGATAGTTAACAGATCCAGTGCAATCGGGAGCGCACGCGAAATCGCTCCCAATTCATCGTTTGCTTCAATACGTAGGGCTTGAAAGGTGCGCTTCGCTGGATTTCCACCAGTGCGGCGCGTAGCTGCAGGAATGCTCTCCTTGACCAATGTGGCTAACTCTTGCGTTGAGTTAAGTGGGGCTTTGGCGCGGGCTTTAACGATATTTTCTACAATGCGAGTAGCAAATTTTTCTTCGCCGAAGGTACGCAAAATCTTTACCAGTGCACCAGGTGCATAGGTATTTACGATCTCTGAAGCAGTTATTCCACGGCTGCGATCCATGCGCATATCAAGTGGTGCATCTTGGGAATAAGAAAATCCACGTTCGACTTCATCGAGTTGAATTGAAGAAACGCCAAGATCAAATAAGACGCCGTTTACTTGGCTAAATCCTTGCGCAGCAACTACTTCACCAATCTGGTCGAAGATCGCATGCGCGCTTTTGAAGCGATCACCGAAGCGAGCAAGTCGTGCACCAGCGCGTTCTAGAGCAATCTGGTCACGATCTATACCAATTACAGTAAGGGTTGGAAATTTCTCAAGAAGTGCCTCAGTGTGTCCACCTAAACCAAGTGTGCAATCAACGATCACTGGCTTTTCATTTAGCAAAATTGTTGGGGCGAGTAATTCAATGCAGCGATCAAGCATTACAGATATGTGTTGCGTACTTGCATCGTTCATCTACTCCCCCTTTTCCATAACTTGTTAACTTTTTAATTTGATTCATCTCTCATCTCTGGTCACCGCCGGCCGACGGATCTAACGAAAGTGACACCGGGGAAGGGGTGTCACTGCCGGCTTTTGGTCGGCGGTGGCCACAAATGAGAGCGCTATTAAGTTGTTTTACTTTTAACTAAAAGAGACCTGGAAAGATCTCCTCTGAAACTTCAGCAAAACCTTTTTCACGATCTGATAAATAAGAATTCCAAGCAGCGTTATCCCAAATTTCAACGCGTGTATTTGCACCGATTACTACGCAATCTTTTTCAAGTCCGGCGTATGTGCGAAGTCCGGCAGGAATAGTTACGCGACCTTGACGATCAGGAATTTCATCGTGCGCGCCAGCAAACATCACGCGCATGTAATCGCGCGCATTCTTTGATGTAACCGGTGCTTGGCGCAGGGTTTCGGTGATCGTTGCAAATTCAGAAGATGGAAAAACGTATAAACAACGCTCTTGTCCTTTAGTAATTACCAAACCTGCAGAGAGCTCTTCGCGAAATTTCGCAGGAAGAATGAGGCGGCCCTTTTCATCAAGGCGCGGCTCGTGGGTGCCAAGAAACATTTTTCTGGCCCCCTTCCCCAGGTTCCAGAGCGGGAGATCCCGCTTAATCCCCCACTTTACTCCACTTTCCTCCTTTTTCAACCACCCTTCGCCACTTTTCTCCCACTGCTACCCCACCCCTCCCCACGCTGTTGCGGCGGTATTTAGGCATGAAAAAAGCCCCCGCCAGCGGCGAGGGCAAGGTTTACGAAGAAGTTTTAGCCGTTATTGCGCTGATCCCAGCGGTCTTCCATCCCCTTGGTGAAGCCTTGAGTAAAGGAGCGGCGAGCGCGTTTTGGGGACCCAGAACCCTTGCCGAAGCTAGATGCGCGGCTAGTAACGCCGTTGATAAGCAGAATCACGCCAACGAGGGCAACCAGGAAGCCACCTACGCCAACCAAGGTCAGCTGAGCGACAAGACCGGCAAAGAGAATGGCGAATCCGCCAAGCAGTGCTGCTATCGCGATCCCGATAGATGCCCCAAATCGTGAAGTTGAACCATTTAGCGTCGAGACTAGGCGTGGGTCATCGGCAGATAACGCCTCTTCCATTTCGGCAAGTAGGCGTTGTTCGCGATCTGATAGTGCCATATCCCAACAATAGAACATCTTTGCGCCGAGGGCTAGTTGATCCTTAATCCTCTTGCGATTCTGACTGATCCCCTGGCTTTATCAAGCGCCCGGGGCGAACACTGCCGCGGCCAAAGCGCGCTTTTGCTTGATCAATCGCACTTTCAGCTTCTCGCCAGCCCTTTTCGCGCGCCCCGAGGACAAGTTGTTCGGGGGAATCTTCCTGCAGATTCTCAAGTGAGACTCCAACTAAACGCAATCTGGCTCGTTCAATCTTTAGCGCCAGATATAAAGACTTAACAACTTCATAAACTTCGTGGGTGCTATCAATTGGAAGTGGCAAAGTCTTCGAACGATTAATGGTTGAAAAATCTGCAAAGCGCACTTTGATGGAAATCGTCTTTGCAAATAAACCTTTCTCTCGTAAGCGCGCGGTGGACCTTTCAGTCATTCGCAGAAACTCTTGCAAGATTTCGGTTGGATTATCTAAATCGTTTGGAAAAGTTTCGGCAGAGGAAATGCTCTTATCTGGCTCCTCCGGCGTTACATCGCGATAGTCACGCCCCCAGGCAAGTTCATAGAGAGATGCACCAGAGGCATCACCGAGTGCGCGAATCAGCGTTGCGCGTGGAGTATTTGCAATATCTGCCACCGTGTGAAGACCGAGTCTTTCAAGTTGTTCGGCAGTCTTTGGCCCAACTCCCCAGATTGCACCTACGGGAAGTGGATGTAGAAAGGTGAGGATTCGATCTGTGGTTATTTCAAGCATGCCATTTGGTTTGCAGTGCTGTGAAGCTAGCTTGGCGATGAACTTTGAAGGTGCGATTCCGACAGAACAGGTAATTCCCTCTTCTTTCTCAACGCGGGCGCGAATTGCAGTTGCGATCTCGCGGCCAGTTCCGAGTAATTTGCGCGCACCTGTTACATCTAGAAATGCTTCATCGAGTGAAATCGGTTCAACAAGTGGTGTGTATGAAGCGAAGATCTGCATTACCCGCTCTGATATTTCTGAGTAACGATGGTGATCTGGTGCAATAAAGATTGCTTGCGGCGCCATTCTTTGGGCGCGACCAACTGGCATCGCAGCGCGTATTCCAAATTTACGGGCGGCATAATTTGCCGATAAGACAACACCGCGCGCACCAGCACCAACTACGACTGCCTTGCCGCGAAGTTCTGGGTGATCTAGCTCTGCAACAGATGCGTAGAAAGCATCCATGTCCACATGCAAAATCGTGGACTGTGTCATCTCTGAATCGCTTGCTGTACTAATTGGCGGGACCATTTTTCATATGCGGCGCGCAGATCCCAAGCCCCGTTGGCGTTGATAGAGATGCCGCGATCACCGGTTCTGCGAGTTGTGCCACGGACTAACAATATGGATGAACTGTAAAGAGTGGAAGCAAAACTCTCTTGGGCATCAGAGAAAAATGTGGAGTCGGTACAGCCATAACCATCATCGAGAGTTAAGAAAATGACGCGCCGTCCAGAACGCACTGGCGGGGTCTGCATTGCAACTTTAATTCCTGCCACAAGTACTTCACTCTGCGACCGCAATGAAAGTAAATCAGAAGATTTAACTGCGCCGATCGCATTTAAAAATGGAGCATAAAACTCGAGCATATGGTGGGTGATATCCATTCCTAATCGCTCAACCTCATTGCGTACTTTTTCAGCAGCTCCCATCGCAGGTAAACCACTTGCTTCTACATCAGGGGGCGCAAAACCAAAGACCATTTGGGATCCGCCAATATTGGCAACTGGTGAGCGAGTTAGATCCGATAGGTGCAGTAATAAATCGCGGTGGTTTATGGCTCCCTCACTTAACGAATGCACCTGATCAAATGCACCAGTCATAATTAAAGTTTCGATAACTGGATGTGATGCACCAGACCTGCGATAAAAATCTGCGAGGTCAAGATAGGGGCGGCCAGTGATTATCGAAGTGACTTCCTTATCGCTAATTCCTGAAACTGAAGTAAGTGCGATCCGCACGCTCTCGCCACCGCTATCGTTCTTTTCTACTGTGTACTGACTGCCCGAAAAATTTACATCAAGCGGTGCTAAACCAACGCCGAGTTGGCGCGCTTCATCGATCATTAAACGCTTTGGGTACATACCTGGGTCATGAGTTAAGACACCTGCAATAAATGCAGCCGGGTAATGTGTCTTTAAGTAAGCGGATTGATATGTAGGAAGTGCGAAAGCTGCAGCATGTGCTTTGCAGAATCCAAAGGATGCAAAGGCGCGAAGCACATCCCAGATTTCAGTAATCGTGGTCAGCTCATAACCGCGCGCCGTGGCGGCAGGAAAGAACCAATCGCAGACTTCTTGCTGGCTTTCCTTACTGCCTAAAGCACGCCGTTTTTCATCGGCGGCAGCAAGTGAGATGCCGGTCATCACCGCAATGATCGAGATAACTTGTTCGTGAAAGACCACCACGCCTTTGGTCTGCGCCAAGATTGAATAAAGATCGGGGTGGATTATCTGTGCGCTAGTCCAACCGTGGCGAGCGTTAAGAAAGGGACGGATCATGTCGCTCTTAACTGGTCCGGGGCGAAAGAGTGAGATATCGATAATTAAATCCCTAAAGGTTTTCGGCGCTAACTTGCCAACTAATTCGCGTTGTCCCGGGCTTTCAACTTGGAAGATGCCTAGCGTGCGCGTTGATTGGATCAATTCATAAGTTGGCGCATCATCTAGTGGCACCGCATCAATATCTAAATCAATGTCGACAACGCGTTTTATCTCGTGTACCGCATGTGCAATTGTCGATTGCATCCGCACGCCCAATATATCTAGCTTCAATAACCCAATTTCTTCTACGCCATCTTTATCAAATTCCACCATTGGATAACCGCTGGCGTTAAATTGAACTGGCGCACGATCTAATAAACCCGCATCAGATAGAACGACTGCGCAAGGGTGCATAGCTAAATGGCGCGGCAGGCCATCCAGGCGTTGCGCCAATGAAATAGCCATCACGGTAAGTGGGGCGGATAAGTTAAGTGAGCGAAGTTCAGGAAGTGATTTAAGGGTTGCCTCAATATTGCGGGCGCGGATATGCGGCAGAGATTTGGCGATTAGATCTATCTCCATCGCCGGCAGACCAAGTGCGGCCCCAACATCGCGAATCGCATTTCGTGCGCGATAGGTGTCGACCATAGAAACAGTTGCACAGCGTGAAAGCGCTTGTGGGGATCGCCAATCAGTATCGCCATATCTTTTAAAGACCAAGTCATAAATTTCTAAGCGGCGCGCAGATTCCACATCAATATCGATATCAGGCAAAGCCCGGCGCAGTGGTGAACAGAAACGCTCCATTAATAAACCGTGTTGCATCGGATCAACTCCGGAAATACCCAGCAGATGACAGATCAGCGAACCGGCACCACTGCCGCGTGCTGCTACTCGAATATTTCTATCTCGCGCCATATCGGTGATGTCAGCAACGGTTAAGAAATATGGTTCGTATCCCAAGGTCGCAACGGTTGCGAGTTCATCATCTAAGCGCGCACGAGCTTTATTGATTGCGGCTGAGTCGTTGTAGCGCCAGTTGATTCCAGATTCACAGCGAGTACGCAACAAAGTGCGCATCGCACTTGCTGAATCAGCACCGACTATGTGCGCCTCAGGTAAGTGAATACCGCCTAAACCAAGATCGCGTTGCGGTGATAAAAGTGCGCGTTCGGCCCATTGGCGAGTTGTATTTAAAAGATCGCGCGGGGTGCGTTCTCCCGCGGCGCGTGCAATTTCAGCAGCGAGTGAAACCATCTGATCATTCGATTTTAAATAACCTTCTGCATTGCGCCGTTCCAGGTGGCGTTGATGTAAAGGAACTAGCTGGCGCGCACAATCTAAAATATCGGCAACTGGCCCATCTGCGGCATCGCGCATGCGCACCGCATTAGTGATTACTGCATCAATATCGTGATCGCGGGCGAAGATAAGTGATCTTGCCGCATGCCCAGTTGAAAAAGGGCCACTGCCTGCAACCAAGTGAGATACGCAATCTATAGCGTGATCGCCAAAGAGTGCGCGGGTCTTATTAAATATTTCTAGCGCAATATCGCTGCGGTGTAGCGCCAACGCTTGGCTAACTGGTGATTCGGGGCCGTGCAGTAAATGCAGTTGGGTTGAATATTGGCTAAAGCGTTGCAAGAAATCTAAAGTCAGAATCGGTGTGCGATCTGCGGCGTTCATGTTAAGGCCGCTTAATAAACGCACAAGAGCGCGCCATCCCCCATCACCGTGAGCCAAGATAGTCACACGCGGTAAATCTTTAGCGGGTGTGCTCTTTAGATTTGGATCTGCCAGTAAATCAATCGCCAAATTGATGCCAATAATTGGAGCGATTCCAAATTCCAGACAAGCGCTAGCAAAACGGATCGCACCTGATAAGCCATCGCGATCGGTGAGTGCGAGCGCCGGTGATTCAAATTGCGCAGCGCGTTCTACAAGATCACGTGGCTGGGTGGTTCCGTATTTAAGTGAGAAAGCACTTGATGTACGTAAATGTATAAAGCTCATTTTTAACTCAAACCTGAATCAAACCTGTTTTACGATCCAGGAACCTGTGATCTCATCGCGTTCGAGTTGAAAGGTATTTAACGCACCGATTGGCGCCGCTTCAACGGTCCATAAGGCGCGGGCTCCATCGTCAGGGCGATAGATGCCATCGCTGACTCGGTTCCACCAACCACCTGCTTCACACCAGCGCGAGAGAACAGCGTGTATACGAAAGCGTTTGCCGCGAAAGGTAAATTCAATAGGTGTGGCCGCTCCATCGGAGATGACATCGTGAGCTGGAGCAACTTCTGGGACTGACATTTTTTACCGCCTCAAGCCTTCCTGTGGATATTCGAACAAGTGTTCGAAAAGTAGCCCAAGGCTCTGACATTGGCAAGGCGCACGCCACGCCACGCTTGAGGTAGTTGAAATGTCAAAGATCACCCCTTACCCTGACGCTTGTAAGCACAAATAAAAGTTAACTTAAAAGGAGACCCATGGACGCAGTACTCGTAATAGGCCGAATTCTCTTCGCCTTAATCTTCATCACTTCAGGAATCGCTCACTTTGCCAAGCTCGAGATGATGACCGGTTATGCCAAGTACAAGAAACTGCCTGCTGCAAAGCTCGGCGTTATCGTAAGCGGACTCTTCTTCCTTCTCGGTGGAATCTACATCGCCCTCGGTTTCTGGGTAGACCTCGGTGCACTATTGCTAGCAATCACCTTGGTACTTGCCGCAGTTATCTTCCATAACTACTGGAAAGAGACAGATGCAACTGCAAAGCAGAATGAAATGATCGCTTTCAATAAGGATCTCGCACTTGCCGGCGCTTCACTAATCATTTTCGCGCTTATCTACAGCGGTGCAATCTCAGCAGATGCTTTCGGTCCACATATCGGAAACATCTCTTTCTTTAACAAGTAATTAACAATCTGAGAAATGGCCTCCCGAAAGGGGGGCCATTTCCTATTTTGGTGAGAGTATAAAGAAATGGAGACCGCACTCGCGCTAATCGCCGGTGGATTTATCGGTGCCGCACTCGGCTTAGTTGGCGCTGGCGGGGCAATGCTTTCGGTTCCGATTCTCATGTACATATTTGGCTTTGATCCTAAGCCATCAACCACCGCAGCGCTAGCAGTCGTGCTACTTGCTGCGCTATCTGGTTTGATTCCCAAGGTTCGAAAGAAACAAGTCTTGTATCGCGATGCCTTTGTTATCTGGGGTATCGGTTCAATTACCAACTTAGGCTTTTCATCTATCGTTGACCAGATACCAGATTCAGTTATTACAACTGGTTTTGCTGGCGTCTTAATTTTGGCAGGTGCTTCGATGTTGCGGCCACCAAAGTTAGATGAGCAGAAAAGAATGCCCTTTCCGGTATTGGTTCTTTTGTCATTGGTTATCGGGACGATGACTGGACTTTTTGGTATCGGTGGCGGATTCCTTGCCATCCCAGTACTTGTTCTCTACTTTGGAACACCGCAAATTGTGGCCGCCGGAACTTCACTTTTGATTATCTCCGTAAACTCGCTAACCGCTTTCGTTGGCCATCGCTCGCAATGGGCCGATGTGCAATGGCATATTCCGATTCTGATGGGCGCATCCGCCATTGTCATTGCCCAGATCTCATCACAGTTGTCCCATAAGACTTCGCCGGTACTTTTGCGACGAGGGTTCGCCTATCTGTTATTTACGATTTCGCTCTTTACTATCTTTAAAACCTATTTTTGAGGTTTTAATTCTTAATAGCACGCGACATAAAACCGGCGAGAACTAACATCGCTACCGGATATGCCATTCCAACTGTAAGGTTTGTATACTCAGCGATTAGCCCTGTGATTGAAGGCCCGAAGAAGAACCCAGCGATTCCAATTACTCCAACTCTAGAAATTGCCACCGCGGGTGCCATCCCTGGCGTTTTACTAGCGGCCAGAATAAACGCCGGAAACATAGGCCCGATGCCCATACCTGCAGCAATGAAACCAATATTTACAATTATCAAAGCAGGGATTGGATAAGAGTCTGACATTGGAATCGCTATCGCAATCGCAATCCCCCAGATACTTCCACCTAAATAACCACCAAGTTTTACCTGGCGTGCTGGACCAAAGTGATCAAGAGCGCGATCTCCTAAGAAACGGCTTACGATCATGGCGAGTGCAAAAGATGCAAAGGCAGATGCATAAACTCCTTTCTCGTATCCCATCTCATCCCGCAATAAAATTGCACCCCAATCACTTGCGGCTCCTTCACCAATCAAGCTTGCCATTAATCCAAATCCCAAGAACCAAAGTGGCATAACTGATTTACCAATTAACGGAATCTTTGATTCGTGTTCTTCTTCGCCTTTATGTCCATCAATGCTTGAAGGAAGTAAGTAATAAGTCGCGATTAAGTAAGCAAAGACTGATACGACGGCTATAGCAATCAAATTAGCTTGAGGTGAAACATGGCGAGTAATCAATCCGCCAATAACAGTAGTTAAAAATGCTCCAGTGCTCCACATTGCGTGAAAGGAAGACATATAGCGCCGTCCCAAGATTTTTTCAATGACGGTGCCTTGAAAGTTGTAACACATATCTATAAGTGCGTAACCGAGCCCCATTGTATAAAGCGTTAGAAATAGCGTTACTGCATTTGTAGAAAGCGCCATCCCCGCCAATCCTGCGGGCATTACAAATACTCCAAAGAAAATTGTGCGCTGCGAACCGTAGGTATGCATTAAGCGGCCTGCAAGCTGTGCACCAGTTACCGAACCAAAAGCACTTCCCAATAAAACAAATCCGAATGCGCCATTTGAAAGACCGATAGCATCTTTGATTTCCGGGATCCTTGGGACCCATCCCATAGAAACTATTCCAAGCAAAAGGAAAGAGATCCACAGAGAATTTCGCGCTAATTTCGCGCGATGAATTTGATCAATTGTGCCGCTAGACATTTGCCAAGGGTATCCTGCAACCATGGAAGGCATCTTAGAAAAGGCAGCGGTAAAACGTTTTATTCAAGCCGCCTCAGATCTTGGAGTAAAGGGAGAAGTAACCGTTCTTTCAGAAACTGCCCGAACCGCCGTTGATGCAGCAAATGGACTTGGCATTGAAGTCGGCCAAATCGCATCTTCGCTAATTTTCAAATTGCCTTCTGGCAATCCGCTCTTGATTATCACTAGCGGTCGCCATCGCGTTGATACAGATTTAGTTGCGAAGAGTTTAGGAATCCCAGAACTGGGACGAGCCGATGCAAATTATGTGAAAGAAGTATCTGGTTATTCGGTTGGAGGCGTGAGCCCACTGGGGTGGATTTCTAAGCCAGAAATTATCCTTATTGATGAAGCGTTAAACGATTACGACGCTGTTTGGGCTGCTGCTGGACATCCCCATGCGGTCTATCCAACAACGTATTACGAATTGATTCAATGCACTGGTGCGCAACCAATGATTGTAGGAGACTAGTTGAATGAGGAACAAAACTTTTATAACCGCAGTTTTTGCTTCTTTTGCTTGGAACCTATATTTAGTTGGCGGTGTCATGTTGGGTGCTTCATACGCACTTGATCGCGCAGCTGGTGGGCAATTTGAGGTCTTTCCCAGTT